>SFFL01000003.1 GCA_004557825.1 Bacteroidales bacterium
TGTGAAGCCCCATCCCCACCGATAGCCGTTTCAACCCTGCGGCCTCAAAATATATGGGGCTATGCAGGTGAAAATTGCGTTTCGACTTTGACTTTAGGCACCTCCGTTCCTTCGCGCACAAAATCGCCCCACAAAGCCACCGCCGGAAGCAGCCCGAAAGCCACCGAAAGCAGCCACGAGAAGCCCAACAGGCAACCTCAAATCAGCCCGAAAGCAGCCGCAACGCGCTTAATAGAGGCCGTAGTCTATCGCCTTGACGAGGAACTCGGTGCGGCGGTTGATCTGGTCGGCCGCCTCCTGGTCCTCGGGAGAGAGCGTCAGTATGAATTCCTCGGTAAGTACCGTGCCCTCAGGGAATTGCGGATACTCCTTGTTCACGCGCTTGGTCACTGTCTTGGGGCGCGACTCGCCGTAGCCGGCGTATGTGAGGCGGTCCTGCTGTATGCCGGCCGCTATCAGATAGTCGACCACACTCTTGGCGCGGCGGTTGCTCAGGTCCTCATTGTAGGCGTCGGTGCCCATACGGTCGGTGTGCGAGCCCATCTCTATGGTTATGTTGGGATTGTCGCGGAGCATCTCGGCGAGCTCGTCGAGGGCACTCTTCGACTCGGGACGCAGTGTTGCCTTGTCGAAGTCGTAGAAGATATTCTCCACCACATTAGGCTTCGAGATACTCGAGAGCACGAAGTCGACGCCATACTCGGCGTCCTCCTCGGCATCGTCGCTCACAAACTCCTGTTTCTGATTGAGATACCCGCGCGCTCCGGCCATCATCACATATTTCACGCCCCTGGAGAGCTTGAAGCGGAACGAGCCGTCGTCGCGGGCCACCTCTTTCTGGTTGGAACCGTCGTCGCCCACGATACGTATCACGGCGTTGGGCACCGGCTCGTCGTCGTGGTCCACGACCCATCCGCTTATGGATATGTTGAGCTCGGGAAGCGTGAACGAGTAGATATGATCGTAGCCTCGGGCGTCGGCGCGGTTAGAGCTCAGGAAGCCCGACTCCCCTTCGCCGAACGTGATACCGAAGTCGTCGCCCTGCGAGTTGACCGGCTTACCCATGTTCTCAACACTCCATCGGTCGCCCGTGGCGTTCAGATGCGCCTTGAATATGTCGAGGCCGCCGAAGCCCGGATGCCCGTCGGAGGCGAAATAGAGCAGCGTGTCGGCGCGCGAGTAAGGGAACATCTCGTCGCCCGACGTGTTGATCTGCGGACCGAGGTTCTCGAGCGAACCGACCTTGTCCTGAAGGTTCACGCGCCAGATATCCTTGCCGCCGTAGCCGCCCGGCATATCGGAGCTGAAATAGAGGTAGCGCCCGTCGGGCGAGACCGACGGATGGCCCACAGCCGAGAGAGTGTCGGCCGTTATCTCATATTTCTGACCTGCTCCCCAGCTGGCGTCGCTGCGGTGCGAGGTGTATATCTCCACGGTTGTGTTGGCGGCCGGGTCGCGGCGCGCCTTGGTGTAGTACATGGTCTGGCCGTCGGGCGTGAAGGCGGTGATGCCCTCGTCCATCTCGGTGTTGAGCTCACCCTCCACAAGCTCGGGACGCTGCCACTCGCCGCGCTCATTCTTGCGGCTCACGAACACGTCGGAGTTCTTCATGCCGGTGATTCCGGATTTCAGTGTGCCGGCCGCCTTCTCGTTGGAGGAAGTGAAATAGAGCACATTGAGCTCCTTGTCCTGATACATAGGCGCGAAATCGGCGCGGCGCGAGTTGAAGATCTTGGCCTCCTTCACTATATAGCGCGTCTGGATGCCGTTCTCGCGATCGCGCAGTGCCTTCTCGCAGCCGCGCTTACCTTCCAAGGCGAGCGCCTCGTTCTTCGGTTTGAAGTCGAGATACTGATCGTAGGCCGTGATTGCGGCCGCATACTTGCCTTCTGCCTGCAGCGAACGGCCAAGGTAGTAGTAAGCCATCGAGTCGGGATACTCATAGCGTATGGCGTTCTGGTACGCGGCCGAAGCACGCGCAAACATATTCAGACGCCGGTAGCAGGTGCCCATCTTGTAGGCCACCTCGCCGCGCAGCGGACGCTCCCCCTTGGAGCGGAGTTTGTTGTAGACCTTGCGGTAGGTGTTGGCTGCGTCGAAGAACTCGCCGCGGTCGAGCTGTTGGTCGGCCACGGAGAGCTTGGCGCCGCGGCAGGCCTGCAGGGCTATGAGGCCGGCCAGCGCCGGTATAATCGTGAATATGAGGAGCTTGAATCTGCTGTGTGTCATAGGGCGGGTACACTTGAGGGCGCGGCGTTCTCGCTGATGCGCGGCCGCGGCGGTTTAGAGCTTGTTTTTACGGTAGACAAGCTCTTAATGAAGAAACGCAACGGGTCGGTATAAAATTTTCCCGATGCGCCACTTTTTCGGCTCTTCCGCTGAAATTTTCCGCTCCGGCAGCCCCTTCCCGTCTCTGACCGCTCCGGCCCGTGTGCCGACTAAATAAAAAACCGCAATTATGGCTATGATATCTGAAAAAATCATTATCTTTGCGACATGAGCCGTAAATACACCACAATACTCTCCATAGCGGGGAGCGACAGCATAGGTGGAGCCGGGATTCAGGCCGACATCAAGACGGCCTGCGCCCAAGGTGTCTACGCCATGACTGTGATTACGGCTGTCACGGCGCAAAACACCCGCGGGGTGCTCACCTACGATGCCGTGCGTCCGGAGCTTCTCGACGCGCAGCTGCAGGCTGTGCTCTCCGACGTGCGCCCCGATGCCGTGAAGATAGGCATGATACCCGACGGTGAGTCGGCCCGCATCATAGCCGCCCGTCTCGCCCTCCACAAGCTGAAGAATATAGTGCTCGACCCGGTTATGGTCTCCACCTCGGGTTCGGACCTCAGCTCCGACGACGCCGTGAAAGCCATGACGGAACTCCTCTTCCCCATGGCCTCGCTCGTCACTCCCAATGTGAGCGAAGCCTCGCGGCTCGCCGGCATAAAGGTAGACTCGACGCTGCAGATGATGCTCGCCGCCATGAGTATCCTCGACTGCTTCGGAGCCCGCGCGGTGCTCGTGAAAGGGGGCGACCTCCCTTCGCCCGGAGCGGAGATCACCGACATACTGTCGCGCAAAGGGGCCCAGCCCGTGCAGATCACTCATGCCCGCGTCAACACGCGCAACACCCACGGCACCGGCTGTTCGCTCTCCTCTGCCATAGCCTGCGGCCTCGCCTCGGGAGAACGCCTCGAAACGGCTGTGCGCCGCGCTACCCTCTGGCTCTCCGGCGCTATCGACGCCGGCAAGGATTTCTCGCTCGGCCGGGGGCGCGGACCTGTGAATCATCTCTATAAAAACCACCCTGATCAGAACCGACTGCTATGAACATAACTTTCAACTCCCGACTCATAAATTGCCCCGACCATTGCAGCGTGCTCGACCTTCTCAGGCAGGAGAAGCTTCTGCAGAAAGGGGGCATGGCTGTGGCTGTCAACGGCCGCATCGTGCGCAAACCCGAATGGGAAGGACGCACTCTCTGCCCCGGCGACGATGTCACGGTGGTGTTCGCTGCCTACGGCGGCTGACACCGATGCCCCTTCTTCCCTCTCACCGCCGCCGCCGTCTCAGCCCCTTCTCCCCTCTCCGTTCCCGGCAGCGCTGCCCCGAAAGTTCCGAAAGTCCCGGGCAAAAACCTCAGGCTAAGCCTCCCTGTGAAAGCCTTCAGACCAAGCGTCTCCGGCAAAAATGAGATACCGAATAAATAAACTTAAGCAATACTGACTCCATAAATCTAATAGTTTGTTTAATAAGGACAAGCTCCAAACCTGAAAACACATGAAATGGATATCAATAGCCATCACCGCTCCTGAGGCGTGCGCTTCAGGTCCGGAAAAAGAAGCCGGCAAGATAGCCGAGCTGCTGCGCTCTGACGCAGTGGAATTTGTGCATATACGCAAACCGGGTGTCCCGGAGCAGTATCTGCGCGACCTTATCGAGAGCGTGCCGGCGGATCTTCACTGCCGCCTCACGCTCCACGACCATCTCAATCTGGCCGGACCGCTCGGTGTGGGCGGCGTCCACCTCAACAGCCGCTACAACGCCGAGCCGCCGCAGTGGAACGGCCGTCTCTCTCGCAGCTGTCACTCTCTGGAGGAGGCCTGCGAGTGGGCCGCCAAGCCGGCTATCAACTATGTGACCCTCTCTCCGGTGTTCGACTCCATATCCAAAGCCGAGCACCACGCGGCGTTCACTCTCGCCGGTCTCCGCGGCAAGCTTCCAAAAGGGAAGGTGATAGCCCTGGCCGGTGTAGCGCCCGACAAGTTCGCCCTGCTGCGCCGCACAGGTTTCGCCGGGGCTGCCATGCTGGGATATATCTGGCAGGGAGCCGGTGACTTCGAGGAGCGGCTCAAGGCTCTCCGTCTGCGCCGCATGCTCATTGAGAACTTCCCGCTGCTGCTCGTCACCGGCTCCGACATCCCCGACGAGGCTGTGAGTCAGGCCTGCGCAGCTTACCGGGGCGGCTGCCGCTGGTTCCAGCTCCGCATGAAGAATGCCGACACGGCCGTCCGCGCCGAAACGCTCCGCCGTCTCCGCCGCGAGTTAGGCGACGACGCCCTGATAATGGTCGACGACGACACGGAGGCCGCCCGCCTCGCCGGTGCCGACGGGGTGCATCTCGGAGTCGGCGATATGCCCACAGCTGAAGCGCGCCGTATCCTCGGCCCCGCGCCGCTGATCGGACGCACGGCCCACAACCTGCAGGAGGCGCTGATACCCGAAGCCCGCGAAGCCGACTATCTCGGTGTGGGCCCCTACCGCTTCACCCGCACCAAGGAGAAGCTCGCCTCGCTGCTCGGTGCCGAAGGTCTGACCGCGCTCCTCGCCGGGGCAAGAGAGGCCGGCATGAACCTGCCGGTGACCGCCATAGGCGGCATTGAGCCCTCCGACGTGAAAGCCGTCCTCGATGCCGGCGCCGACGGTGTGGCTGTGAGCGGTGCCATAAACCACGCCGATGATCCGGTGCAGGCCACCCGCGCCTTCCTCATGCAGCTGTAAGCGAAAACACACTCATCAGGCTCCCGGCCGCCGGGAGCCACGATAAAAAAATATAAGACAAGAAAATGGAAAGCAAAGACATTTTGACCATAGGCCCCAGGCAGTTCGCATCGCGTCTATTTGTGGGCACAGGCAAATTCTCTTCTCCCGACCTCATGCTCAAGGCTGTGGTCGCCTCCCGCTCGGAGATGATCACTGTAGCCATGAAGCGTGTCAACATGCTCAACGAGGCTACCGACGAGATGCTCACTCACATAAACCGCGACCACGTGCAGCTGCTCCCCAACACCTCGGGTGTGCGCGACGCCGCCGAGGCCGTGCTCGCCGCCCAGATGAGCCGCGAGATCTTCGGCACCGACTTCATAAAACTGGAGATCCACCCCGACCCCAAGTATCTCATGCCCGACCCCATAGAGACTCTCAAAGCCACGGAGCAGCTCGCCGCCGAAGGCTTCACGGTGCTCCCCTACATACAGGCCGACCCTGTGCTCTGCAAACGCCTTGAGGAGGCCGGCGCGGCCGCTGTGATGCCGCTCGCCGCCCCGATCGGCACCAACAAGGGCCTCCGCACCCGCGACCTGCTCGAGATCATCATAGAGCAAAGCAACCTTCCCGTGGTTGTCGACGCCGGTCTGGGGGCCCCGTCCCACGCCGCCGAAGCCATGGAGCTCGGTGCCGACGCCGTGCTCGTGAACACCGCCATAGCAGTGGCCGACGATCCTGTGGAGATGGCCGACGCTTTCCGTCTCGCCGTGATCGCGGGCCGCAAGGCTTACCTGGCCGGACTCGGCGCCGTGAGCCGCTCGGCTCAGGCCACAAGTCCCCTCACAGCTTTCCTCAACAAGTAAGTAACTCTTAAAAATTAGTTAATGGTAAAACAAATTTTGTAACTCAGGATTCTGATACATCCTTGCTCGTCTTTTTTTGCGCTTTGTCCGTTGGAGCTCAGTCATGTATCCCGCTACACTCCTTCGCTCAACCGGCCAAATCACACAAAAAGCCTTCGCAATTATGTATCATCTAATTTTTGCGAGTTACTTAACCGACCTTTTTTCACACAAGTTTTCCCAGAAAAAACTCATTCACCTACAACCTGTAATGAAGATTTCTAACATAGACCTCTCCTCCTACCCCAACTCCGAGAAGATATATATGCCCGGAAAGATCTTTCCCGACATCCGGGTGGCCATGCGCCGTGTGCATCAGTACCCCACCGTGGAGATCAAAGACGGCAAACGGATCGAGCATCCCAACGAAGATATCACGATCTACGACACGTCGGGCCCCTACACCGACCCGGCCGTCACCACAGACCTCTACAAGGGCCTGCCGCGCGACCGCGAGGCCTGGGTGGAGCGCCGCGGCGACACCGAACAGCTCCCGGAGATCACAAGCGAATACGGCCGCATGCGACTCGCAGACCGCAGCCTCGACGAGATACGTTTCCCGGTGCGTCACGCCCCGCGCCGCGCCAAAGAGGGCAAGCGTGTCACTCAGATGCACTATGCCCGCAAGGGTATCATCACTCCCGAGATGGAATATGTGGCTATCCGCGAGAACCTCGACAACGAGGCCCGCGGCATCAAGAGCAACATCACTCCCGAATTCGTGAGGGAGGAAGTGGCCTCGGGCCGCGCCATCATAGCCGCCAACATAAACCACCCCGAGGCTGAGCCCATGATCATAGGTCCGGCTTTCTCGGTGAAGCTCAACACCAACATAGGCAACTCGGCTCTCTCTTCCGGCATCGAGGAGGAGGTGGCCAAAGCAGTGTGGAGCTGCTACTGGGGCGGCGACACCCTCATGGACCTCTCCACAGGCGACAATATCCACGAGACCCGCGAATGGATCATCCGCAACTGCCCCACCCCGATGGGCACTGTGCCTATCTATCAGGCGCTCGAAAAGGTCCGCGGCGATGTGAACAAGCTCACCTGGGAGATCTACCGCGACACCCTCATAGAGCAGTGCGAACAGGGTGTGGACTATTTCACCATCCACGCCGGTGTGCTCCGCCGCCACGCCGACCTTGTGGGCAAACGTCTCACAGGCTGCGTCTCGCGCGGCGGCAGCATCATGACCCAGTGGTGCGTGCTCCACAATCAGGAGAGCTTCCTCTACACTCACTTCGACGACATCTGCGAGATCCTCAACAAATACGACGTAGCTATATCGCTGGGCGACGGCATGCGTCCCGGAAGCACCCACGACGCCAATGACGAGGCTCAGTTCCTCGAGCTCGAAGTGCTCGGCGAACTCACCCTCAAGGCCTGGGAACACGATGTGCAGGTGATCATAGAGGGTCCCGGACATATCCCCATGCACAAGATACGCGAGAACATGGAGAAGCAGATCACCGCCTGCCACGGCGCTCCCTTCTACACACTCGGCCCGCTTACCACCGACATAGCCCCCGGCTACGACCATATCACCTCGGCCATAGGCGCGGCCAACATAAGCAGTATGGGCACAGCCATGATCTGCTACGTGACCCCCAAGGAACACCTCTCCCTCCCCACCCTCGAAGATGTGCGCGAAGGTGTGATAGCCTATAAGATAGCCGCCCACGCAGCCGACCTGGCCAAAGGGTTCCCCGGCGCCTCGGTGCGCGACGACGCCCTCAGCAAGGCCCGCTTCGAATTCCGCTGGAAGGACCAGTTCAACCTCTCGCTCGACCCGGCCCGCGCAAAACAGTACTATGTGGAATCACGCCGCAACGCTCCCGACACCGACGATAAATTCTGCACCATGTGCGGACCAAACTTCTGCGCCATGCGCATATCCCAAAATATAATGGACGAATGCAAGAAATAACATATAATGCTCACAAGGGCTCCGGCACTGTTCCGGAGCCCGTTTTCGGCCACGGTTTCGCCGATGTGATAGGTCAATGGGACTGGGATGAGACAGGCCGTCAGATCCTGGCCACCACCGAAGCCGACGTCCGCCGTGTGCTCGCCAAGGCCCGCCGCAATCAGAAACAGCTCACGCCCGACGACTTCATGGCGCTCATATCGCCGGCCGCCGCACCCTTCCTCGAAGAGATGGCGCAGCTCGCCCGCCACTTCACACTCGAACGCTTCGGCAAGACGATCTCGCTCTATATCCCCATGTATGTGAGCAACGCCTGCACCAACAAATGCGTATACTGCGGCTTCAACCACGACAACCCCTTCGCCCGCACTACTCTTACCGGCGAACAGATCAAGGCCGAATGTGAGGCCATAAAGAAGCTCGGTCCCTTCGACAATATCCTGATCGTGAGCGGCGAGTTCCCCGCCCTCTGCGGCGTCGACTATCTGGCCCGCGCCCTCGACATATGCCGCCCCTACTTCAACAACATGACCATAGAAGTACAGCCCATGCGCATGGAGAAATACCGTATGCTCACCGAGCACGGCCTCAACGGTGTGGTCTGCTTTCAGGAGACATACCACGAGCCTGAATACCGCATCTTCCACCCCCGCGGCATGAAAAGCCACTACGCCTGGCGCCTCAACGGCTACGACCGCATGGGACAGGCGGGGGTCCACAAGATAGGCATGGGTGTGCTCATAGGCCTCGCATCCGACTGGAGAGCCGACATGGCCATGCTCGCCCGGCATCTCCGCTACCTGCAGAAGAAATACTGGCGCACACGCTACAGTGTGAACTTCCCCCGCATGCGCCCCTCGGAGAGCGGATATCAGCCCAATGTGGTGCTCTCGGACCGCGAACTCGTGCAGCTCACCACAGCCTTCCGCATCTTCGACCACGACGCCGACATATCCTACTCTACACGCGAAGCTCCCGAGATGCGCGACGCCATGCTTGCCCTCGGAGTGACCTCCGTAAGTGCCGGCAGCCAGACAGAGCCCGGCGGCTACTGCTCCACACCCGAAGCCCTCGAACAGTTCGAGGTTTCCGACCAGCGCACGCCCAAAGCCGTGACCGAAGCCATACGCCGCGCCGGCTATGAGCCCGTGTGGAAAGACTGGGACGCCGTCTTCGACTAATCCCCCGGCCTGACCGTTCAATTTAAGCAGCCGGGATCGACATCGTCATATTACGGCAGAAGAGTAACCGCCGGGCAAGTAGAGCGCCCTAACGCGTTACTCAGCGCTCAAGGCGGCAGTCGAATTCGGCGAGCAGTTCGCTGATGGAGGGGTTCTTCTCCACTATCTCTTTGAGAAGCTCAGGTTTGGTGAGCACTTGCGGACGCGCGTCGGGATCGGCAAGCTTATACTCAAGCCTCAGGGAATCGTTGCCAACTTCGTTCTTGAGAAACTCAAGCAGGTCGGCATTGTCGGCGAGTTCGTCGCGTTGCGCCGGGTTCTGCACTGTGACACAGTAAACGAAATCGTGGGCCGGAACGGGACGCGCCGAACGCATGGTGTTGTAGAGTATCGGCTTGTCGGTATGCTGCTGCCGGAATTTCTCCCACGCTTCGAGCAGCTGATCGGCGGTGAACGACGTGCGTTTGCCGCCGTCGGCATGGCCGGGATCATCGGCGCTCTCTGACGCGGCTTCCGGGCTGTCGCCGGCTTCCGAAATACGTACCGTGTGGCGCACCGTGCCGGCCGGACGCAGACGTACCGGCGGCTTCGGTTTGGGTGCGGGAACCGGAGCGGACTGAGGCGCATGAGGTGCCTGAGCCTGAGATTGAGCCTGAGGCGCCTGGGAAGCTTGTGTCGGCTTGGGAGCAGCTTGCGCGGCCGGGGCCTGAGCAGCAGAAGGAGCAGCTTGAGGAGCAGTTGAAGACGAGGCTGGAGCGGCTGCAGGAGCCGCCGAGGCGGGAGCCTCAGGAGCGGGCTGAGACTGCGGGGTTGAGAGCGGCGTCTGGATCTGCGACTTCGACGGGTCTACGGGCCTTATGCCGGGAGCAAGGATATTGCAGATACGTATCAGCGTGAGCTCCACCAGGAACTGTTTGCTTGTGGAAACGCGGTAGTTGAGGTCGCAGAAATTCACATACTCCATGGCGGCGTAGTACCATTGAGGCGGAATCTTCGAGGCCTGATCCACATATCGGCGCGCCACATCGGGGCTCACCTCGAGCAGCGAGGCTGTGGGCGGATTGGCGGCAACAAGCAGGTCGCGGATATGCGCTCCGAGGCCGTTGACGAAGAAGAGCGAGTCGAAACCGCTGTCGCGCACCTCCTTGTAGATGAGTAGCGACTGCTGCACATCGCCTGCGAGAAAGGCTTCCACGAGACGGAAGTAATACTCGTAGTCGAGCACATTGAGATTGTCGATGGCGCTGCGGTAGGTGATATTGCCCATGGACGAAGCGGCCACCTGATCGAAGATGGAGAGCGCGTCGCGCATGGCGCCGTCGGCCTTCTGCGCTATCACGTTGAGCGCCGCGGGGTCGGCCTGGATACCCTCCTGACCGGCCACATACTGAAGATGCTCCACCATGTCAGCCACAGTGATACGGTTGAAATCGTAGATCTGGCAGCGGCTCAGGATGGTGGGAATCACCTTGTGTTTCTCCGTGGTGGCGAGAATGAACACCACATAGGCCGGGGGCTCCTCAAGCGTCTTGAGGAAGGCGTTGAAGGCGGCTGTGGAGAGCATGTGCACCTCATCAATGATGAAGACCTTGTAATCGCCCGTCTGAGGCGGGATATGGACCTGTTCGGTGAGCTTGCGGATATCGTCCACAGAATTGTTGGAAGCCGCGTCAAGCTCCACTATGTTAAGCGAACGCCCTTCATTGAAGGCGCGGCACGACTCGCAGCTGTTGCACGCCTCCCCCTCGGGCGTCTTGGCCGTACAGTTGATAGTCTTGGCGAAAATGCGCGCACACGACGTCTTGCCCACACCGCGGGGACCGCAGAAAAGGTAAGCCTGCGCCAGACGGTTGGTGTCGATGGCGTTTTTGAGCGTGGCGGTGAGGGCCTTCTGGCCTACCACAGAGTGGAATGTCGAGGGGCGGTACTTGCGTGCCGAGACTATGTAGGGTTGGTCCATGGGATTCGGATATTTGCAGGCGCAGACCCGCAGGCCGGCGCTTCTTTATTGCGAAATTACAAAAAAAATCGGTAAAGCCCAAGCCCCATGCAACAAAATCGGCGCGGGGCTCGTTAATATGTAGATATGGAAAAAAGCAGACTATATACCGGTACCGGCGACAAGGGCGACACCTCCCTGGTCGGCGGCCAGCGCGTAGGCAAAGACAGCGTGCGCCTTGAAGCCTACGGCACTGTGGATGAGTTCTCTGCCCACATCGGTGTGCTCGACGCCCTGCCCCACAACGAAGCGGCGGTGAAGTCACTCTTCCGCAACATTCAGAACCGGCTTTTCAACATAGGTGCATATCTGGCCACGGAACCCGAGAAAGACACGCATCCCGAGCCTTACGGCCTGTCCGACGACGACATCCGCGAGATAGAGGAAGCCATCGATGCACTCGACGCTTCCGTACCCAAGATCCGCGGGTTCGTGCTCCCCGGAGGTTGCGAGGCTTCAGCCCAGGCCCATGTGACACGCACCGTATGCCGACGCGCAGAGCGACGCATCATAGCCCTGAGCCGCGAGGCTTACGTCTCACCGCTCGTCGTGCGCTATTTCAACCGTCTGAGCGACTTCCTCTTCATCCTGGCCCGCAGCTACAATGTCAGAGCCGGAGTCGACGAGCTCACATGGCAAAAACCCTGAGCCGCCCCGCGAAGGGCTTAAGCGATTTTGACAACATACAGCGAAGCGCACCGGCTTCGCGACCACAGACAAAAACAAAAATACTTACAACGATAGATTATGTACTGGACACTTGAACTTGCGTCGAAACTTGAAGACGCGCCATGGCCCGCTACAAAAGAAGAGCTCATCGACTTCGCGATGCGCAGCGGTGCTCCAATGGAAGTGATAGAGAACTTACAGGAAATAGAAGACGAAGGCGAGACCTACGAAAGCATCGAAGACATCTGGCCCGACTACCCCTCCAAAGAAGACTTCTTCTTCAACGAGGACGAGTACTAACTGAGAATTAGTTGGTCAACTAATTGAAAACAAGAAACTTACAATAGAAACCACCTCGGCTTTGGGGTGGTTTTTTCTTGGCTAAATACCCCCAAAAGTATCATTTTAACCTTTTATAAAGTGATACACGCTACCCATTCGCTACCCCAAGACATCAAAAAATCCTCCACATAAAAGGAATAGTAAGTGTTGTCAAAACCTGCGAAAATTTTTCGCAGAACTTTTTGATAACAAAATACTTACCCTAAAATTGTATAATCAGATTTCAGACCTCAAAATCCTCAAATTTTACATTCCTTAACAACTGCAAATCACGTTTTGGGATAGCGAGCGGTTAACTTGTTGTTATTCAACAACATCACTCAAATTCAACTGCAAAACCAATACCTATACAATCGTGGGGTAGCGGAATGGATAGCAGAAGAATTCTTCCTTGAAACCACTGCTATCTGGAATATTTTTCATATATTTGTATTGCTCAACCAAATAGCACATTCATTATGGAAATCTTCTATCACGGCTCATCAGTCCTGTTCGACAGATTTGACCTCTCCCACGTTCTTGAAGGAGACGGGAAAGTCAAATTTGGATATGGTGTATATCTAACCAGCAGTTTCAAGTCAGCAGCTCATTACAGTGGTGCAAACAAGAGTGCCACCACTCACTTTGTATATACTGTTGAAGTGCCTGAACTTACGGAAGATAACCATATTGATTTCAAGAAGCCAGTTCATCCAGATATAGTAAAGAAAGCCGAACAGAAACTTGGTCATACCATACCGCAGAAGTTTACCTTGGATGGCAAGGACTTTCGTAAGTATATCGCAAAGATATTGGGTGGAGGTTCAGATGTCCGGTCAGAAAAGCTGGCGTCAGAGTTTCTTAATAGTATAGGTGTGGAGTTCATCACTTGGCCTTACAGTTGGAAAAATCCGGACTTGGGGTTGAACATTGCTGTTCTTGATGACAGCAAGGTAAGGATATTGCATGTCCATCAGGTTGAGCTTGACAACAAACAACAGTTAATCCCCGGTTCTGAAAAGAAGGTATCATTATGAACAGGAAACCAATCATCATAGGCAGTGGTCAGTATAACTATGACATCATCAAACTGCGTGAATACCCCAATGGCTTCGTTGTAGGCAAGAGAAATCCTTATGTGGAGAAAACTTTGATTGAAGAAGTAGGCGGTACCTGTGGTAATGTAATGTGCATTCTGGCTAATCTTGGATGGGATGCACGTCCACAAGTCAAGCTTATTCCTGCCTCATACACCTCTTTCATTGCCTTCAACCGGGCCACTATACTCGATGCGCAGTCCATGTCGGCTCGGAAATTGTCATCGAGAGTGTTAACCGACCACGAGACTGTAACCTTTTTGAAGGTCTTTAGCAAATCGAGATCGCGCAATACGAGGTCAGATTTAGTACAGATCATAATTTCGGCATCCGCGCCCTGTAATTCTTTCAGTATTTCGCGTGTTCGTCCGAAACGCTCTTCATATGGATTGTAGCCGTCAGTGACCGAACCGATTACAATGCGCTGTCCATCATATTTGTGAGGATTGGAGATAGGCTTCCAATGCTTCACATCAAGAAACGTCCCCCACGGTTCGGTGTGTCCGGTGAAGCGTTTCATGAATGAAGCGTAGCAATATTTACAGGCGTGGGGACAGCCGACGTATGGATTGACGGAATAACCGCCAACAGGCAGCGTCGATTTGGTCATCACGCTCTTGACATCCACATCGCGAATATCTTCTTCTTTAATAAGGTTTTTTATCATAACGATATTGTTTGACCGTCATCCGGAATAAGCAGTTTATCAGAAAAGTCATTGGTTTCCGCAAACTTGCAAAGTTCCTTGCGTGTGACAGTGTTATGGTTAACACCTTCCAAGTGCGTGGCTACAAGTATTGATTTCGGCATGTGCCTATGCACTTCAAGCACATCCTTTTCGTGCATGATAACCGGACGGAAACCTTTGAATTTATTACCGCCGGCGTTGATGAGAATCACTTCGGGAGAGTATTTGTCCAAGGTTGTCTCGACACCGTGATACCAAATGGTATCGCCTGCGAGATAAAGAGTTTGCTCTTTATCGTTACGGAATATGATGCCGCAGGTGTGACCTGCAAGAAGAATCATGGGGAATGTGCCGTGTTTTCCGGGAGTCTTTGTCATCTGAACATCACCGAAGCGGGTATCTTCTCCCAAAATGCTGACATTGGTGAAGCAATGCTTCCTCATGAAACCGGCATCCTTGTTGTCTTGGACGAACACCGGAAGTCTCTTATCCATGATTTCCAGTGCTGTCGGGTCAATATGGTCAAGGTGAGTATGAGTGATTATCACAGCATCTATGCCCTGCAAGATTTCTGCTACTGGCATAGGAAGCTCCACCAGTGGGTTGCGAAGTTTGTTTCCTGTCATTGGGAACGGGGCAAACGTCCCCTTGGCTCCCAACATGGGATCGACAAGAAACCGTTTGCCTCCGTATTCGATAATGACTGTGGCATTGCGTATTTGAGTTATCTTCATGGCGTTACAGCAGATTCTCGCGTTCCGTGATTTCCGCATCGGTCATTGTGTAACCCTCAAGACTGCCTTCTTTTGCCTGAATGCAGATGTAGGTCATAGGCTCGGCAGAAGTGCATTTGATGTTGCGGTCACAGTTGGTGGAGACGCGAATCACAGAACCTTCGGTAATGTCAAACACGTCTCCATCAACCTGAAACTTGCCGGCTCCGGATAGGATGATGTAGTTTTCTTCGTTGACCTTGTGGCTGTGGAAGAACGGTACGGCTGCTCCTGTGGGGAGTGTGCCAAATGATATTTCACACGATGTTGCACCTGTGGCTTCCTTTACAAACTGTTTTCCCTCGAAACCGTGGAGTGAACCAACCGAGGCATGGACGAATTTTTCGCCCGAATTGAGAGTCTTGATTTCGCTCATATTTTTATGATTTGAATTTTATGATTAACTTTGCAGCGGAAAGCCGCTATTGTTTTAATAGCGCAAAGTTAATGGATATAATTCACCTAAACAAGACGTTACATTTGAGTAAGACACTTACGTCAAAGTAACCATTATCTGATTATGAACAGATTACCGCTCAAAGAAAATCTTAAAAAATATACCGGCATATCATCATGCCCGGTCCGGAACGTAGTTGCACGGTTTTCGGGTAAATGGTCTATGCTGATACTCTGTGTGCTGTCTGAGAACGATGCCACCAGATTCAATGAAATCGGCAAGGCTATTCCGGATATTTCTCCCAAGGTGCTTACCGACACGTTGAAAAGCCTTGAAGCAGACGGTCTGATTTCACGAAAAATGTATTCCGAGATTCCCCCGAAGGTTGAATATTCCCTTACAGAACTGGGAAAATCGCTTATGCCTCACATCGAAAGTCTTATAGTTTGGGCTCTTGATAATTTCGAGGCAGTATCCGGCACGCGAATCCCGGGGGAATAAATATATGCGCGTTACTTTTATGAAGTTGCTACTCTCAAAGAGTGTCGTCAGAAACGTGACGAGTGTGCCAAACAAAAATGCAACCATAGCCATATCAGCGATGAAGGTGGCGGAGCATCAAACCTCCGTCACCTTCATTTTTTCAAAAATTTGCGCATTCAAAAATAAAGAGCTATCTTTGCATTGACAATCAGTGTCACAAATGACACTCACTGTCAATATATGATTATACAAAGGCCTCATTATCTACAAAAGCTCATTGATTGCCGACATAATGGTTTGATTAAAATCATAACCGGAATACGGCGGTGTGGTAAATCTTATCTGCTTTTTCAGTTGTATTCCACATGGCTTAAGGGACAGGGCGTTTCAGAAGACCATATCATAAAGATTGATTTGGAAAATAGACGAAACAAGGCTCTGCGTGATCCGGATGCTCTTTTAGCACATATCGACTCGCTTGTTAAAGACGATGGCATGCACTATGTGATGATAGACGAGGTGCAGCTTGTGGCTGAGTTTGAGGATGTTCTGAACAGCTATCTGAAGGTTCCGAATGTGGATGTCTATGCGACGGGAAGCAATGCCAAGTTTCTCGCTAAAGATGTCATAACCACATTCCGGGGACGTAGTTTTGAAATAAAGGTATATCCGTTGAGTTTTAGCGAATTCTTTTCAGTTTATGATGGCACAAAGGAAAATGCTCTTGATTCATATATGACCTATGGAGGAATGCCTCAGATAATGGAGTTCAATAATGATGAGCTGAAGGGCGAATATCTTAAAAGCTTATATACTGAAACTTATTTAAGGGATATCAAGGAACGATACCAGATAAAAAATGATGAAGATATGGAGAACCTGTTGGACTTCATCTCATCATCAATAGGGAGCCTTACCAATCCTACAAAACTTGCAAACACGTTTACGACTGCAAAGAAAGAAAAAATTAGCCGTAACACGGTTTGTAGTTATCTTGATTATATTTGCGAGGCGTTCCTTGCCGAAAAAGCCTCGCGCTATGACGTCAAAGGCAAGAAATATCTTGAAACACCATACAAATATTATTTTGCAGATCTCGGATTGAGAAATGCCCGCCTGAATTTCCGACAATTGGAGCCATCACACATGATGGAAAATATTATCTATAATGAATTGCGTATTCGGGGCTTCAATGTCGATGTCGGCGTTGTCCCGATTGTAAAGCGCAATGAAGAAGGCAAACAAGAGCGTGTAAGACTTGAGATAGATTTTGTATGCAACAAAGGCAGCCGAAAGTATTATATTCAATCGGCATACCAAATGCTTGATGAGAATAAAATACGACAAGAAGAATCATCTTTAAGAAACGTGGATGATTCATTCAAAAAAATAATAGTTGTCGGTAGCGACATTATCATTCGCCGTAATGAAGCAGGAATCACCACAATGGGAATATATGATTTCCTACTGAAAGATAATGCGTTAGAATTATAGAACCAGAAATATTGGCACAACCCCTTGCTATATTTCAGCCCTGAGTTGAAAGGATAAGACACGAAAAACCGCAGAACTATCTGATAGTCTGCGGTTTGTTGCTTAAAGGCTGAATTTTGTCGCCTTAGGTTGCGGAAAGACAGGGATTCGAACCCTGGGTACCCGTAAGGGTACAACGGTTTTCGAGACCGTCCCGATCGACCGCTCCGGCATCTTTCCAATAGATGTGCGTGGCTTGCTTTGCAACGGCGCGGCGGGAGCTTTGGGGGGCTGGCGGCCGGTTGTTTCGCAAAAAGCGCCTCACGGCGCTATTTTGTTTAAATTCAGTAATATACAAATTTCTTATTTCTAAGACTCGTACAAAGTGCGAGCCACAGAATGCCACCTCGCGGCGGGTATTTCCTAAATGCAGGGCAAAGTTACGATTTTTTTTTGAATACGGAAAGATTTTGCGGAGTTTTTTTCGCGAGGTGTGGCAAATTGCGTAATTTTGTGGGCGCGATTGCGCTAATGATGTTTATTAATTATAGAGAGACTATGTTTTCAGGAATCGTTGAGGAGGCTGCCCGGGTGGTGGCTCTTGAGCGCGAGGGTGGCAATCTCCACCTTACGCTGAGTTGTTCGTTTGCCCGTGAGCTGGGCGTGGATCAGTCGGTGGCCCACAACGGTGTGTGCCTGACGGTGACCGAGGCTAATGAGGATGGCACGTACCGCGTGACGGCCATCGAGGAGACGCTCCGGCGGTCGAATCTCGGCGACCTGGCCGTGGGCGATCTGGTGAATGTGGAGCGCTGTATGGTGATGAATGGCCGGCTCGACGGGCATATCGTGCAGGGGCACGTTGATTGCACGGCTGTGTGCACGGCTATCGAGCAGGTCGATGGTTCGGCCTACTTCAAATTTGAATACTCGGTGCCCCGCGAGATGATGCGCCAGGGGTATGTGACGGTGGAGAAGGGCTCGGTGACCGTAAACGGTGTTAGTCTTACGGTTTGCGACTCGCAGGAGGCATCGTTCCGCGTTGCCATCATTCCCTACACAATGGAGCACACCAATTTCTGCAAGATTAAGGTTGGCTCGCGTGTGAATCTCGAATTTGATATTATCGGGAAGTATATAGCCCGGATTTCGGCTATCTGATTCGCTGCTTCAATTGATTTTAGTTGGCCCCGACTCTGCCGGCTGTTTCCCTTTGAGGTAACGGCGCAGGGATGGGGAGAAGTATCCGCGCAAGGCGCCCTCGCAGCAGAGGAGCAGCGCGCGGAAGAAATTGCATTGCCCTTTGCGGGCGATGCGCCAGGCGCATAGCGGCACGCGCAGGGGCGCTGTCAGGGGTGTTTCCACCGCAGCGATAACGCCGCGACTGATGATGGATCCGCGGGATAACTTCGGCTGCACGCCGGTGGTGTAGCCCGGATGATAGGATAGGGTGACGGGGAAGAACCGGCAGTCGAGGCCGGCCTTTCGAGCACGCTTGAGCAGAAGATCCTCCTCTCCGGCGGTGATGCGCGGTGCGCCCAGCCCGAAATCCTCATTGAATCTGAGGCGGCCGGCTCGCGGTTCGCGCCGCAGAATCATCTCTATGCTGGATGGGAAGAAATGCTTGGGCAGACGCGCCAGCGTGCAAGTCTCGGCGGGATACTCCTTCGGGATGTCGGAGGCGTATTGAAAAATACCGAAATCCAGCTCCGGGTTTTCGGCAAATATCCGGCGTGCCTGTTGCAGCCCGTCGGGGAGCAGCCGCAGGTCGTCGTCGGCCACCATCAGCAGGTCGGCCGAGGCGTGGCGCAGCAGATTGTTTCGGTTGCGGCTCAGGCCGCGGCCCTCCAGGCGCAGCAACGCTACATCCCGTCGGCCAAGCAGTTGCACCGGCGCGGGGGCATTGCCGCTGTCCTGCCAGGATATGGAGTAACTGATTCCCGGCGTTTCGGGCAGCAGCATAGCGGCAGCCTTGTCGGCTCCGTCGGGGCCGCAAGTGGCAATCATTATCTCGAGAGAGGGGAGCTGCACTATGATTCCAAAGATTATAACCTCCGGCGGTTATTCTGAATTAATAGCTTTTGGCGGTTACTCAAAGTTGATAACCTTCGACGAACTTCCGGGCGTGGGTGTCTCCGTGGATGCGGAGCCGACGTTGCCCTCAGGCTTTGCGGCCGGAGCGGGTTGCGCAGCGGCATCCTGCGTGGGAATCGCCATCTCTGTACGCATAGCGTCGACCTGACGCTTGTCGCGGTTGTAGGCAGGAGTGCTTTCGATAGCCTCAATAGCGGCATCATCGTCGAGCTGCTCAGGGGTGAGCACGATGTATCGCGAAGCCTCGCGTTCGCGGTTGAGCTGATCCCATTTGTCATTGCCGTAAGCGTTGCCGATTTCTTGCGAACCGTCGGTCTTGGGCTTGACGTCTTCGGCGCCCGGGAGTTTGCCGCCCGGAACTTTTTTATGATCTCTGCCGTTGAAGATTTTCTCGTCGACGGGGTTTGAGCTCCCCTTGATCACCAGCTCGAATCCGGCGGCAAGGATGGTGATTTTGATTTTGTTGCCGAGCGAATCGTCGAAGCAGATACCGTATATCACATCTACGTTGGGATCGAGATTGTTGATGAACGAAGTAAGCTCCGAAGCCTCACCCATAGCAAACTCGGGATCGGCGTTGCGCGAGTAGTAGAGATTGAAAAGCAGACGCTTCGACCCGAAGATGTCGCGGTTGCGCAGCAGCGGCGAGTGCAGGGCATCGTTGATGGCCTTTGTCACACGCTTCTCGCCTTCGCCGTAGCCGGTGGAGATGATAGCGGCACCACCATCCTTAAGGGTGGTGTTGACATCGTTGAAGTCGAGGTTCATATACCCTTCCGAGGTGATAAGTTCCGAGATGGAGCGTGCGGCGTCGGTGAGAGTGTCGTCGGCCTTGCCGAAAGCGTTCATCCAGGTAAGGTCGGAGTATATTTCGGTGAGCTGCTCATTGTTGACCACGAGGATGGCGTCGACATATTTGCTCATTTCCTCGGCGCCGTCGAGGGCCTTGAGGATTTTCTTCTGCCCCTCGAAGAGGAACGGGATGGTGACGATGCCGATTGTAAGCATCCCCTTTTCGTGGGCGATGCGGGCTACCACGGGAGCGGCGCCAGTGCCTGTGCCGCCGCCCATACCTGCGGTGATGAACACCATCTTCGTCTCATCTTCAAAGAGCTTGGCAATCTCGTCGGCAGCTTCCTCGGCAGCCTCGCGGGCTACATTGGGATCGTTGCCTGCTCCAAGCCCCTTGCCGATAAGCACACGGTTGGGCACGGGGGAATTGTTGAGCGCCTGGCGGTCGGTGTTGATGATTACGAAGGACACATGCTTGATGCCCTGCTCATACATGTGGCTGATGGCGTTTGAACCGCCTCCGCCCACACCAATCACTTTTATGATTACATCGTCGTGGGGAGTATCTATGAAGCTTGAGGTGCGTTCGATATCTTCGCTTGTCATATATTTTGCAATCTTTCAGGAGTTTAAAACAAAGAGTGAGGTTGACCGGGGGAGTGCGGGATTATTTGAAAGTATCGTCGCCCGGAGTCCAGATGCCGGAAAGCCGCCTGGACAGAGTGGCGAGTAAGCCGCCGGCGTCGTGATCTTTTTTGTTGTCGTCATCATCGTCGTCGTCGCCTTTTATTGGCTTCTTCCCTTTTTTGTGGTCTTTATCCTTGCCGGCGTTCTTGCCCTTTCGGCCGTCGTTTTCATCGTCGTCTTCATCGTCGTCAAGATGGCCGATGCGCGAGCCTGAAGCGTCCTCGTCGTCGTTCATGTCCTCGTATGAAGAGATGTCGGGATCGGATTCGGGTGCCTCCTCAGCGGGGAATTCCACGCACTGCTCCTGCGGCAGACGGGAAGCAGCCACAAGCAGCGAAATCACATCGAGATTGTCGGCCGGATGCACGGCACCGTCGGAGATGCGCACACCGCCCTGCACAGAACCCATCCGCACTTTCAGCTTGCTGTGCTGCGCCAGCAGGTCGGTGAATCCGCGCAGCTTTGCGCCGCCGCCTGCAATGATGATGCCGCCGGGGAGGTCGGAGAGCTTCAGCCCGGCGTAACCCACCTGCGCCAGAATGTTCTGCAGAATCTCGGCAGCGCGGGCGTGAACATAATTGTTCACCTCGGTGTAGTCGATGCCGTCGGTGCCGGGGCGGTGCACACCCTCGGCGGGGATGGCGTTGCCCGACAGACGCTTGATTTCCTCGGCGCGCTCCTCGATATAGTTGAGGGTGGTGAGGTCTTTGGTGATATTTCGTGAACCCAGAGGGATGGTGGCCAGATACACCAACGCGCCCTTGCGGTAGATGGCTACAGTGGTGGTTTCGGCACCGAAGTCGACAAACATACAGCCCAGACGGCGCTCGTCGTCGGTGAGAGCCATAGCGCCCTCGGCCAGCGGCCTTACTATGTAGCCGTTGATGTCGAGGCCGAGCTTCTCGCAGAAAACGCGGCGGAGCATGCGCTTGATTTGCGGCGAGCAGGTAATCACGGTCATTGTGGCGCCAAGCTGCTGGCCGTATGTGCCGATGGGATTGATCTGCTCCTTATTGTCGACGGTGAAGCGCACCGGCACCACGTCGACCACGTCGCGCGAGTCGCCTACGCTGGCCTGCGCCTTGGCTTTGAGGTCGGCCACCAGCTGGGGAGTGATTTCCATTTCGGCGGGAAGGGTGATCGACACCTCCTCGGTGTGGCTTTTGAGCGATTTTCCGCCCAGGCTGACATAGCATCCGGTGATGGTGCCGTTGTTGAGGCGCGGATAAGATTCCAGGCGCTGTATCACATTGTCGATGGTGGTGGCCACGCCCATATTCTGCACACAGCCATAGCGCACAAGGTCGATGAGCTTGTCCTCCTCCACAGCCACTACGTCGGTCATCCCGGCGTCGTCGGTGATGGCGACAGCTCCGCGGATTTTCGAGCTGCCGATTTCGAAGGCTACGATATATCTTTCAGGCATTGCTATATATAGAGTTAGTCGGGTTTATTGATTCGATAGATCTTTGGGTCGGGGAGAGTTGGGCACGTCGGCGCTGACGGTGTCGACGGCAGTGTTGGTCGTGAGCATAGCGTCGATATTCTCCTCCTCCACGTCGCCCTCCTGGTCGAAGCGGATGGCCGGTTCGGGAATCGATTTCACGCGGCGCGAGGCCACCACCTGGCCGCCCCATTTCACCGAGAGGGTGTCGTAGTATTCCCAACCCTTCAGGGGCATCACCTTGCGGTACATCGTCATCACCCTGGCAAGCTTGCCGGGAATGTCGGCGGTGTCGCCCAGGTTGATTACATGGCCGCGAATCATAGGCACCAGGATTACGTCGCGAGTGCCCGGCTCCACCATAATCTGGCCTACGATGGCATTCCATTTCTCGTCGGAGGAGATGTAATCGATCAGCGGCACCAGGGCGGCGGGCGAGTGCTTGGAGTCGAAAGTGCCGGTGATTACAGGCACGTCGAGGCGGTAGCGGGCGTTGGCCGTGAGGCGCTTCCCCTGCCGGTTGATGTAGTAGGAGCGGCCTGAGGGGTCGAACACGCGGGCCACGGGCACCATCGGTTCCACGACGATGCGGATAATATTGTCGGGCATCCGCTCCACGGTGGCGCGCTCGATGTTCACCACCGAGTTGAGGCGATCTTCGATGCGCTGGAGATTTATGGAGGAGGTGGGGCGCTTGGTGTCGGCCATATGCCATTCGCCCAACAGACGGCGCACCTCGTCGGCAGTGACAAAGGAGGGTGCGCTGTCGGCGGCCTCGACGCGGATGTCGAAGCCACGGCACTGCTGCCGCCGCTGGTTGTTGTTGGCAGCGGTGACGGCCACACTGATGTAAATCACCAGCAGAATGGCCAGCACACAGCGAATTACTCCTTTTTTAGTCATCTGTTTTTGCGAGAGATGCGGTTGGGCGGGTTGGAATTGGCCGGATGCGTTTGCGGCATCCGGAGGAGGGAGGGTCGCGGAATCGGGTTATTTGGCGAGGGCAGCGGGTATTTTGGCTGCTTCCACGCCGATACTGCCGGCTCCGGCGGTTAAGAGAATGTCAAAGTTACAGCTTTTTATCGTGGGAATCAAGTCTTTTAGCATAATCAGCTGCTTTTTTTCAACATTTTTGATTCGGTCGAAAATGATTTGCGATGTCACTCCGGGAATAGGTTCCTCGCGGGCGGGGTAAATGTCGAGCAGAATCACCTCGTCGGCCATCGAAAGAGCCTCGGCGAAACCGTCGGCGAAATCGCGGGTGCGGGTGTAGAGATGAGGTTGGAAGGCTACGGTAAGGCGGTGCCCCGGATACAGCTCGCGCACTGACCGGATGGAGGCTTTCAGTTCGTCGGGATGGTGTGCGTAATCGTCGATGACCACGCGCTTGCCGTTGGCGCCTTCGCCCTCATAGAGCTTCTGGAAACGGCGTTCGGCGCCCATAAATGTGCCGATGGCCTCGCGGGCGCGCACCGGGTCGAAATCGCCGGCGAGATACACGGCGGCCAGGGCGGCTACGGCATTCTCGATGTTGATTTCCACAGGCACACCCAGCGAAATATTGCGGATGATTCCGTCGGGATAAACGAAGTCGAAGGTGATTACGCCAAGGCCGCGGCGGATGTAGGCGGCGTGGAAGTCACCCTCGTCGCGCGAGTAGGTGTAGACCTTCACACCCTCGGCAGGGCGCGGTTTCAGCTTCAGCCCGGTGTGGATCAGCAGCGCACCGCCCGGCTGCACCAGTTCGGTGAAGTGGGCGAAGCTTTCGAGGTAAGCCTCTTCGGTGCCGTATATGTCGAGATGGTCGGGGTCGGTGGCGGTGACCACGGCCACGTATGGGGTGAGCTGATGGAAGGAGCGGTCGTATTCGTCGGCCTCCACTACCGAGTACATACTGGCGGGGGAGAGCAGGAAGTTCGAGCCGTAGTTGCGGAGCACACCGCCGAGGAAGGCGTTGCATCCGGTGCCCTGCACGGTGAGAATGTGTGCGGCCATCGAGGAGGTTGTGGTCTTGCCGTGTGTGCCCGAGAAGCAGAGTGCTTTCGACGAGCGGGTGATTTTGCCCAGGACTACGGCGCGCTTCACCACTTCAAAGCCTCCCTTGCGGAAGAAGGTGAGGATATGGTTGTCGGCGGGGATGGCGGGGGTGTACACTACCAGTGTGGTGGCCGGGTCGCGGCAGTCGGCGGGAATGGTAGCGGTATCGTCGGTGAAAACAATCTCGGCACCCTCGGCGATGAGGCTGTCGGTGAGTTCGGAAGGAGTACGGTCGTAGCCGGCTACTTTACATCCTTTGGCAAGGAAGTAGCGCTCGAGAGCGGCCATACCTATGCCGCCGGCTCCGACGAAGTAGATGTTCTGTTTCATTTGTGCAAGCAAAAATGATATAGTTTCAGTCGGCTCTTATGCAGAACCGGGTCTTAGTTCAGTGATTGATAATCTGCTCCATGCGGTCTACGATGTGCTCGTCGGCATCGGGCAGCGCCATAGCCAGAGCAGCTGCGGAGATGCGGCTGCGCAAATCTCCGTCGTTTAACAAACGCATTACCTCGCCGGATAGTTCTGTGGCGCAGTCTTTATCGAGAATCATCACGGCTGCGCCCTTCGAGGCGAGTGCCTGGGCATTTTTGCGCTGATGGTCTTCAGCCACGTTGGGCGAGGGCACCAGCACCGACGGGAGGCCGGTGAGCTGTATCTCGCTGATGGTGGATGCTCCCGCGCGGGAAACCAACAGCGATGCCGCACGGTAAACCAGGTCCATACGCGCGATGAAGGGCACCACCTGCAGGCGCTCCGGTCCCCACTTCTTGAGCAGGTCGGCGGCGAAGGCCTGGCACTCCTTATCGTAGAGTTTGCCGGTCTGCCAGAGCACCGATGCTCCGGCTTCGAGTATGTCGGAGAGCGCGAGCTTCATAGCATCGTTGATGGTGCGGGCGCCGAGGCTTCCGCCCACCACGGCCACCAGCTGGCGGTCGGGGTCGAAGCCGAGCTGCCGGCGCGCTTCGGCTGGCTCCGTGGTGCAGCTTACTATCTCGTGGCGCACGGGGTTGCCGGTGATGGTGATGCTCTCGGCGGGGAAGAAACGCTCCATCCCTTCGTAGGCCACGCAGATGGCTTTGGCTTTCTTGGCCAGGAGTTTATTGGTGACACCGGCGTAGGAGTTCTGTTCCTGCAGCAGTGTGGGGATCCCTTTTTTCTGTGCGGCCTTCAGCATCGGGCCGGAGGCGTAGCCGCCTACGCCCACGCAGATGTCGGGGCGGAAATTGCGGAGCACCTTGCGTGCCAGACGCATACTGCGCCATAGCTTCAGCAGCACGCTGAAGTTGCGCCAGAGGCGTTTGCGGTCGAATCCGGCCACGGGCAGACCGATGATTTCATAGCCGGCAGCGGGCACGCGCTCCATTTCCATACGGCCCAGGGCGCCGACAAAGAGGATGTCGGCGTCGGCGTGACGGCGCTTTATTGCGTTAGCTATCGAGAGGGCGGGGAAGATATGTCCACCGGTGCCTCCACCAGAAATGAGAACTTTCATTTGAGGGTAGAGTTAAGAGGTACGAGGTCAGAGTTAAGAGGTCAGGAGAGGGGGTTTTCGGCGGTGAGCTGAGAGGGGAGGGAGGCAATTTCGGCGTTGATTTCTTGGGTGTCGTCGTCTTTGTAGGCGGCGGTGCGGCTCACCGAGAGCATGATGCCGAAGGCTACGGAGGTGACGAGTATCGACGAACCACCCTTGGAGATGAGCGGCAGGGGTTGCCCCGATACCGGCGCAAGCCCGGTGACGATGGCCATATGGAACAGCGCCTGGAGCACCACCATCACGGCCATACCCAGAATCAGCAGGGCCGGGAAGGCGCTTCGGCACTTGGCGGCGATGACGCCCGCCCTCCCCAGCAGGCAGAGATAGAGCGCCAGCAGCAGGAATCCGCCGAGAAATCCCCAGTCTTCCACGATGATGGCGTAGATGTAGTCGGAGAATGCCAGGGGCAGACGGGCTGTCTCGCGGGAGTTGCCGGGGAGCACGCCGTGCCACGAGCCGTTGGCCTGCGCCATATAGGAGTACATCTCCTGGCGGTTGGAGGCGGTGATTTTTTGCTGATATTTGGGCAGGCTGTCGCCAATACCGAGCCAGCGCTTGATGCGGCTCATCTGTGTGCCCGAACGGTCGAAGGTGGCTTTTTCGCCGGCGGCATTCATACCGGTTTCGGCAATAAGCTGCACCTCTTCGGCGCTCTGGGTGGAGTGGGAGGTTTTGTATAGCACACCGGCACCGCCGATAAGGAGGTAGGCCAGCAGCACATAACCGAGTTTTTTGAACTGTATGCCGCCAATCAGCATCATCGCGCCGGAAATCGACATCAGCAGCAGTGTGTTGGTGAGTCCTTGCGAGAAGAGCAGACCGCTGCAGAGCAGCACGAAGGCCGCGCAGTAGATCACCCCTTTGGTGGTGACGCCCTTGCGCTCCTGGTTGAAGGCCACCACATAGGCTATGAAGAGCACCACCGCGAGCTTTAGCAGCTCGGCCGACTGCAGGCCTATGCCGAAGAAGTTCATGGAGCGGCGCGCACCGTTGATAATCTGTCCTTTAAACAGCACATAGAAGGCAATGCACACGGCGAATATCACCACCGCAGGGGTGATGGGGATGAGCCACTTGAATTTGATGCGGCTCAGACCGATGGCAATGCCCAGGCCCATCAGTAGCATAATGCCGTGGCGGAGCACAGGCCCGAAAATGTTGGATGCCTGCACCTCGCGCGAGGAGGCGCTGTAAAGCTCCACGATGGATATGGCGAGGAGCGCTATGTAGATAGCCCAGATATATTTGTCGGCTTTGCGGCTTTCTTCGGGCAGGGGAGTCTGAGGAGAGGTCATATTATGCAGTGATGGCGTGAGTTATGGAGATGGAGTGAATGGCGGTAGATGGGGTGGATGGCGGGATATGGCGAGAGGTGAATGTATCAGGCTTTGTCGGTGGCAGGCTTGAGGGCGCGCACGGCATCCTTGAAGCGGCGGCCGCGGTCCTCGTAGCTGTGGAAGAGGTCGAACGACGCGCAGCAGGGCGACAGCAGCACGGTGTCGCCTTCCGAGCTGAGCCGGCGGCAGGCATCCACGGCGTCGGCCAGCGAGTCGGTGGAGACAATCTCGGGCACCTCTTTTGAGAAGAAGTCGAGAATCTTTTCGTTGTGCAGACCCATAGCCACGATGGCTTTCACCTTTTTCTTTACCAGCGGCAGAATCTCGGAGTAGTCGTTGCCCTTGTCCTTGCCGCCGAGAATGAGCACGGTGGATTTGGTGGAGGGCATGGCTTCGAGAGCATACCAGCAGGAATTTACGTTGGTGGCCTTGGAGTCGTTGATCCAGCGCACACCGTCGATGTCGGCTACATATTCCAGACGGTGCTCCACACCCTCGAAGTCGCTGAGTGCCTTGCGGATATCCTCCTTGCGGATGTCGAGCAGGCAAGCGCTCAGGCCGGCGGCCATAGAGTTGAAGAGGTTGTGCAGACCGTGGAGCGAAAGCTCGGTTTTGGCCATTTCCATATCCTCGACCGGAGTGTCGAACACGATCATACCGTTGCGGTTGACCCAAGCGGCGGTATGCTGGTCCTGCTGTTCGGCGAAGGGATACATCTTGGCCTCGGTGCTGATTTTTTCGAGCTGCGAGGCTATCACGGGGTCGTCCTCCCAATAGATGAAGGCATCCTGGGGGGTGAGGTTGTTGAGAATGCGGAATTTAGCGTTGACATAATTCTGCATCTTGTAGTCGTAGCGGTCGAGATGGTCGGGGGTGATGTTGAGAATCACGGCTATGTTGGCGTGGAAGCGATACATATTCTCAAGCTGGAAGCTCGACAGCTCCACTACATATATGTCGTGGTCGGCCTCGGCCACCTGCCATGCCAGCGATTTGCCCACATTTCCGGCCAGCCCGACGTTGAGTCCGGCGGTGCGCAGAATGTGGTAGATGAGCATTGTGGTAGTGGTCTTGCCGTTGGAACCGGTGATGCAGACCATCCGGGCAGTGGTGTGGCGCCCTGCCAGCTCGATTTCCGAAATTACGGGGGTGCCCTTCTGGGTGAGTTTCTCTATAAGCGGAGCCGTGGGGGGAATACCGGGCGACTTCACCACCTCGTCGGCGTTGAGGATGAGTGCTTCGGTATGGCCGCCCTGCTCGAAGGGAATATTGCGGCGGGTGAGTTCTTCGGTATATTTCGGGGCGATGTTGCCCATATCCGAAAGGAATACATCCATACCGAGCTTCTTGCCCAGGATGGCTGCTCCTACGCCGCTTTCGCCACCGCCGAGCACCACCAGGCGCTTGCCCGGAGCTTCGGAGAAGGTGTATGCGGCATTGTTTTTATTGTTTTCCATAATCTGTTGATGGATTGAAATTGCTGTAACGGAAATTATTGTATAATTGAGCTTCCTTGAGGCTGTGGGATTATCTGATTTTCAGAGTCACGAAGGTGATTACGGCCAGGAAGATGCCTACAATCCAGAATCGTGTGACGATTTTCGATTCGGGTATGGCCGTATATGGCTTTTGCAGCAGGGCCACGATGCCGGAGTTGCCCGGTTTCTGGAAGTGGTGGTGCAGCGGGGTCATCTTGAAGATGCGCCGGCCCTCGCCGTAGCGGCGTTTGGTGTACTTGAAATAGCCCACCTGCAGCATCACCGAGAGGTCCTCCACATAGAAGATGGCGCAGAGAAGCGGCAGGAGCAGCTCCTTATGGGTGAGGATGGCCAGCACGGCTATGATGCCGCCGAGGGTGAGCGAACCGGTGTCGCCCATAAATACTTGCGCGGGGTAGGCGTTGTACCACAGGAAGCCGATGAGCGCCCCTATAAACGCCGCGCAGTAGACCGAAAGTTCCTCGCTGCCCGGTATATACATAATATTGAGGTAGGAGGAGTAGATGACCGAGCCACCCAGGTAGGCCATAATGGCCAGAGCCACCGCTATGATGGCTGAGCACCCGGCCGCCAGGCCGTCGAGGCCGTCGGTGAGGTTGGCACCGTTGGAGGTGGCGGTGACGATGAAGATGGCCACGAGGATGAAGAGAATCCATCCGCCGGTGGCGGCGTGGTCGCCCATCCATTGGGTGAGGTAGGCGTAGTCGAAGTTGTTCTCCTTTACAAACGGGATGGTGGTGGCGGTGCTTTTGATGTTTTCGGTTTCGTAAACCACCTGCTCCACTTCCTGCGAGCTGGCGTTGATGATTTCGTGGTTCTGGCGGATGACCATATCAGGCGAGAGCATCATAGTGATACCCACCATCAGGCCGAGGCCCACCTGGCCTACGATCTTGAACTTGCCGCTCATGCCGTCTTTGTTGTGGCGCTTGATTTTCAGATAGTCGTCGGCGAATCCGAGTGCTCCGAGCCATATGGTGGCTATGAGCATCAGCAGCATATACACATTGCCGAGCTTGCCTATGAGCAGGCAGGGCACCACGGTGGCTATGATGATGATGATACCGCCCATCGTGGGGGTGCCGGTTTTCTGCATCTGGCCTTCAAGATTGAGGTCGCGGATGATTTCGCCCACCTGCATCTTCTGCAGTCGGTCGATAATCTTGCGGCCGAACACCATAGCTATGAAGAGCGAGAGCAGCAGGGCAGCTCCGGAGCGGAAGGTGATATAATCCATCAGACGCGCACCGGGAAATCCGAATTCTTCGAGCCAGCGGAACAGATAGTAAAACATCGCTTATAATCGATTTTGATTTATTTTTTTAATGAATCGGCGGGAGGAGAGGCGAGGAGGGAAGGGAGGAGCCTGGGAAACCTCGGGCAGGCGCCCTCGGCACAGTGCTGCTTGCTGACAGATGCGAGGAGGGGGAGCCGGGGAGAGGGCAGCACCGAGAGAGAAGGCCGTGGAAGCTGAGCCGGGGGTGGATAGCCGGGGATTAGCGGGCGAAGGCGGCGCGCACTTCTTCGGCATCGTCGAAGTGGTGCTTCACACCGCGGATTTCCTGGTAATCTTCGTGCCCTTTTCCGGCGATGAGAATCACATCGCCCTTTCCGGCGCGGCTTACGGCCAGCGCGATGGCTTCGCGGCGGTCGACCACGCTGGTGGCGTTGGCGCGGAGTTCATCGGTGTCCAGGCCGGCCTCCATATCGTGAAGGATGTCGGCAGGGTTCTCGAAACGGGGATTATCGGAGGTGAGGATAAGTTCGTCGGAGAGGCGCGAGGCTTCGCGGGCCATAATGGGGCGCTTGCCCTTGTCGCGGTTGCCGCCTGCACCTACCACGGTGATAATCCGGCCGTTGTCGCCGACAACTTCGCGGATGGCGGTGAGCACGTTCACCACAGCGTCGGGGGTGTGGGCATAGTCAACGATGGCAGTGCACCCTTTGGGTGAGTGGAATGCCTGGAATCGACCGGCCACGGGCACCAGTCGGCTCATAGCCACAAGCACCTTCTCGGGGTCCCAGCCCAACGATACCGACGCGCCGTAGACGGCGGTGAGATTGTAGGCGTTGAAGCGACCGGTGAAGGCTGTCTCTACCTCTTTGCCGTTGATTTCCAGCAGGGTGCCGTCGAGATGGCTCTCGATGATTTTGCCCCGGAAGTCGGCCATAGAGCGCAGCGAATAGGTGAGCTTGCGGGCGGCGGTGTTCTGGAGCATCACCTCGCCGTTACGGTCGTCGATGTTGGTCAGGGCGAATGCTGAGGCGGGGAGAGCGTCGAAGAAACTCTTCTTGGCGTTGAGGTAGTTCTGGAATGTCTTGTGATAGTCGAGGTGGTCGCGGGTGAGGTTGGTGAAGATACCTCCGGCGAAGGTGAGCCCGGCTATGCGGTGCTGGTCGGCGGCGTGGGAGCTGACCTCCATAGCGGCATAGCTGCAGCCGGCTTCCACCATTTTGGCCAGCAGACGGTTGATGGTGAGCGGGTCGGGGGTGGTCTGCGAGGCGTGTACGGCCTCGGTGTCGACATAGTTTACCACGGTGGAGAGCAGACCGGCTTTGTAGCCCATCAGGCGCGACATCTCGTAGATGAGTGTGGCGCTGGTGGTTTTGCCGTTGGTGCCGGTCACGCCCACCAGACGCAGCTTCGAGGAGGGGTTGCCATACCAGGTGGAGGCAAGCAGACCCAGGGCAATCGCGCTGTTTTTGACGGTGATGACGGTGGCACCTTCGGGCACTGTGGCGGGGGCTTCCTCCACCACGATGGCCGCCGGCTTCTTGTCGACGAGCGAGGGGATGAAGGTATGGCCATCGACGGTAACGCCGCGCACGGCCACAAACATCGCGCCCTCCGATACCTGACGGGAGTCGGAGGTGAGGGCGGTGATTTCTTTATCAAGCGAACCATCCACGCGGAGCGTGTCGAGATTCTCAATCAGTTGCTGGAGTTTCACTTTATAAAATCTGATTTATAAAAGATAATATTCTGATTTATAGTAGAGTGTCGATTTTAGTTTGCCCGGAAAACTTCCGGGGCAGGTGGGGCGTGGCACCGGAGCTGTCAAGGCGCCGGAGATCAGGGCGCCATGGCCAGGGTGACGGTGGTGCCGCGGGCTGCCTGCGACCCTTCGGCAGGAAGCTGGCTGCGCACATACCCCGAGCCGCGCATATTCACATTGAATCCGGCGGCCTCAAGGGCTACAACAGCTTCACGGGCACCCAAGCCGCGCACCGAGGGCACGGTGCCTTTGGGCATACGGCGCGGACGGGCCGGGTGCACTTCCTGGCGGATGCCGGTGGCCTGGCGGATGGCGCCGTGGCGCTTGGTGTCGTATGAGCCGTAGAGCATTGCGCGCCCTGTGGCCGAGGCGCCCTCGGCATAGTCGGAGGCGTTGTCGAGCATACCGCGCGAATACATCTTCAGAGCTATGTTGCGCATCACCTGACCGGAGGTGGAGGCTGCGCCGAACATATTGCGCTTGGGATAGAAGGTGAGCACCATACAGGAGTATTTCGGCGCATCGGCGGGGAAGAAGCCGCAGAAAGCCAGACGCTTGCGGGCGGTGTTGTACTGGCGTGTGGCGGGGTCGACCGAGTAGCAGGTACCTGTCTTTCCGGCCAGGGCCACTTTATCGTTCTTGAGCGAGCGGCCGGTGCCGTGAGGTCCCCACACCACCTGCTTGAGCATATACTGCATCTTGCGGGCATTGGCTTCGGAGCAGATGCGGTCGCGGATGTAGCTTACCGGAATGGCCGAGTCAATGCCCTCGCTCAGCAGCGAACCGACGAGGCGCGGACGCACGTAACGACCGTTGTTGGCGATGGCGTTGTAGATCGAGAGTGTGTAGATGGGGGGTATCTGCGATGCGTAGCCGTAGCACATGCGGGAGAGGTCGACGCGGCCGGGGTTGGGGTTGAAGTAGGGGGTGCGCTCACCGGCGATACCGGTATTCATCGGGTCGAGGAACCCGATGCCGCGCAGACGTTCCACGAACGCTTTGGGGTTCTTGTCGTAGCCACGGGTGATGATGCGGGCCATACCGATGTTGGAGGATTGCTCGATGACTTCGCGCACGCGCAGCGAGGCGTTGAAGTGCGAGTCGGTGATGGGGCGGCCTCCGGCGTAGGCCCAGCTGGCGCCGATGGGAATCATCTCCTCAAGGTTGCTCACCAGACCATCCTCCAGGGCTATCATCATCGAGATGGGTTTCACCACCGAACCAGGCTCAAAGCCCACTACGGCATAGTTGAGGGCTTCGATATAGTCTGTGCCGGCCTTGTTGCGCTCCAGGTTGGAGATGGCTTTGATGTCGCCGGTGGCCACCTCCATCAGTATGGCGCAGCCCCAGTCGGCCGAGCAGGAGTCGAGCACACGTTCGAGCTCGTGCTCCACGATGTCCTGGAGGTTGATGTCGATGGTGGTGCGGATGGAGAAGCCGGGCTTGGCCGGTACGTCGGTCCAGTTTACGATATTCTTGGTGAGAGGAATTTTCTTGGCGATGCCGGGGGAGCCGTAGAGCAGCGAGTCGAGCGCTTTCTCCAGGCCGGAGATGCCGTGAACCTCTTTGCAGGAGGCGGTCTGACCCACACCGCCGATCGAACGGGATGCCATATCGCCGTAAGGCTTGCGGCGGCGCAGTGTCGATTCCACGGTCATACCGTTGCGGTTGGGATTGCCGATGCAGAAGAAGGGGAATGTGCGGAGAATCTGCAGGTCGGCGTAGGAGATGTTGCTGACCACCGGGAACGACCGCGCGCGCTTGTCGGGGGCGGTGTTGAGCGGTTTCTGCATATAGGCAAACCATTCGTCGCGGGTGCGGCGGGGGAAGTGCAAGGCCAGCGAATCGGCGATGGAGTCGAGGGCTACGCGGTAGCGGTTCTCCATAAATTTCTCGGCGCGGAAGTCGAGGCGCACGGTGTAGAAGCGGAGGTTCGTGGCCAGGATTGAGCCGTCGCAGGCGAGGATTTCGCCTCGCTCGGGCAGAATGGTGTCGACATGCTGCATCTCCACCATAGCTTTGCGGTTCCAGTCGTCGGCGTGGATTACCGTGGTGGAGAAGAGTTTGTATGATATGGCAATAGAAAAGCCCACTATCAGGATGGTAATCACTGAATAGCGTACGAGAATGTGACGTCGGTTATCGTTGTGAGCTGCGGCCATACGTTTGGAGAAAGGAGGTTATTTGTTTGTGGTGATATGGATAGAGTTGCTATTTGACTTGAGTGAGGCGGATAGAGATGCTATTTGTCTTGAGGGATGCGGATAGAGATGCTATTTGTCTTGAGTGATGCGGAAAGGAGGGCGCTCCTGCACGGTCAGCCCCAGGCCGAGCGAGTCGACGCGGTGCTGCATCTGCGATTCGCGAATCTGGCTCATATAGGCCGACTTTTCGCGGATGCGCTCGGTCTTGGCCACTTCCAGGTCGTGCTGCAGGCGCTGGATGGTTTCCATCTGTGTCTGGCAGGTGTAGCGGTTGGTTATGTAAATCATCAGCATAATCACCACTCCGAGCACGGCAATCCAGTGGCGGCGGAAGAAGTCGATTGAGAGCATCCTTCCGTGCAGAGCCTTGAGCATAAAGGAGTCGCTCCCGGCGTATGGCCGAGGGTCGATCTGTTCCTGTGGGTTGTTCTCCTGGGGTTGCATAGCGGATGAAATTATATTTTCTCGGCTACCCGGAGCTTGGCGGAGCGGCTTCGGGGGTTGCGCTCCTGCTCGTCGGCGTCGGGCACGATCGGTTTCGGGGTGAGAATCTTAAACGGGGTGCTGATGCGTCCGTAGAAATCCTTCTCGATGCGCCCTTCGAGGTTGCCGGCCTTCATAAAGTTCTTTACGAGGCGGTCTTCGAGGGAGTGATATGTGATTACGGCCAGGCGGCCGCCGGGACGGAGCACTTTCAGTGCCTGAGTCAGCAGCGAGCGCAGAGCGCCGATTTCGTCGTTGACCACAATGCGTAGAGCCTGGAAAAGCTGGGCAAGTTCTTTTTTCTCCTGGCGTGGAGAGATAAAGGGTTTCACCACCTCGAGCAGGCGCTCCACGGTGTCGACCGGTGCCTGCTGACGGGCCTTGACGATGGCCTGTGCCAGGCGGCGCGCCTGCCGCAGTTCGCCGTAGAGGTGGAAGATGTCGGCGAGGGTCTCTTCAGTGGAGTCGTTGAGCAGGGTGGCAGCCGTGAGGGTGGCGCGGGTGTTCATGCGCATATCCAGCGGGCCGTCCCAGCGGAAGGAGAAGCCGCGCGAGGGATCGTCGAAGTGGTGAAACGACACACCTAAGTCGGCCAGGATGCCGTCGACTTCGTCGGCGTGGTAGTAGCGGAGGAAATTGGAGAGGTAGCGGAAGTTGCCGTGCACGGCGGTGAAGGCTGTATTATCCTTGAAATCAGGGTCTTCTCCGGCGCGCAGGATTGCCGCCATATCCTGGTCGAAGCTGAGCAGACGCCCTCTGCGGGCAGCGTCGAGGCGCTTGAGAATGGCACGCGAATGTCCTCCGCCGCCTAAGGTGCAGTCGACGTAGACGCCTCCGGGCTTTATGTCGAGGGCGTCGAGCGATTGCTCCAGCAGGGCCGGAACGTGGTAGGGCGTGGATGTCAGCGTGGTATCTTCCATTTTCGAGCGTAAAATTACAAAAATTGTAGCAAAGAATTTACAAATACAAATAGAAAAATTCGCAGAAGCCTGAAAAAGTTATCAACACCCCCCGATTTTGCCCAAAATTCGGCAAATAAATGCCTCAGGGGGCAGTTTGCATTTGCAAACTGCCCCCTGATATTGATGCGGGTTTTATTTGTTTTTATGCCTGCTCCTGAAAAATTTTTCCGGGGTTAACGGTTTTCGCCGAGGAGGTTGTAGGCAGCGGTGAAGGGGGAGAGGCGGTTGGAGAGCACAAGACGCTCGGCTTCGGCGATGGCGCGGGCACGTTCGGGGTCATCGTAGAAGCGGCGGCGCAACTCGGAATCGATGGTCTCATACATCCAGTAGCGGGCCTGCTCGCGGCGCTGGCGCTCGAAGTAGCCGTTCTTCTCGATGAAGGCGAAATAGCGGTCGATCATATCCCACACTTCATCGATGCCTAATTCGTAATAGCCTGAATAGCAGTGTACTTCCGGCTTCCATCCGGAGGGAGGCGAGGGGAGCAACTGGAGCGCCGACTTATATTGCGCTTTAGCCAGGTTGGCGCGGTCGATGTTGTCGCCATCGGCTTTGTTGATGACGATTCCGTCGGCCATCTCCATAATGCCGCGCTTGATGCCCTGCAACTCGTCGCCGGCACCTGCTATCTGTATGAGCATAAAGAAGTCGCACATCGAGTGTACGGCTGTTTCGCTTTGCCCTACGCCCACGGTTTCGACGAAGATATTGTTGAAGCCGGCGGCTTCACACAGCACGATAGTTTCGCGGGTTTTGCGCGCCACACCGCCCAGGCTGCCAGCCGATGGGGAAGGGCGGATGAAGGCGTCGGGGTGCTGCGAGAGCTTCTCCATACGGGTCTTGTCGCCGAGGATACTCCCTTTGGTGCGTTCGGAGGAGGGGTCGATGGCGAGCACGGCCAGTTTGCCGCCGTGTTTGAGGGCGTGAAAACCGAAAACGTCGATGGATGTCGACTTCCCGGCGCCGGGCACACCGGTTATGCCGATGCGGCGCGAGTTACCGCTGTAGGGGAGGCATTTCTCAATCACTTCACGGGCTTGGGCCTGGTGCTCGGGAGCTACGCTTTCCACAAGGGTTACGGCTCGCGAGAGCATCATCACATCCCCCTTGAGGATGCCCTCGACGAGTTCGCCGGGGGTGTAAACGCGGCGTTTGGGGCGTTTCAGATAGGGGTTGACGCAAGGGGGCTGCGCCACACCGGAGTTGACGGTGAGTCCGGAGTATTCGGCAGCGTTTTCGGGGTGGTCGTAATGGCCGTGATGGGGGTCGGTAGGCATAGATAGTTTGTAGTTCTTAGATGGTAGATTTTAGTTCTAAGTTCTTAGATGGTAGATTTTAGATCTTAGTTCTTAGTGCTCAGATATGAGAGATTAGTGGGCTTCGAGCCAGTTGGCGCCGGTGCCGGCAGAAACGTCCAGGGGTACGTCGCCCGAGAAGGCGCCGCTCATACAGCGCACCACAAGTTCTTGTACCTGAGGCAGTTCTTCGGCCGGTACGTTGAGCACGAGTTCGTCGTGTACCTGGAGGATCATACGCGATTTCAGTCCGAGGCGTCCGATTTCGCGGAATACGTGAATCATCGCCAGCTTGATGATGTCGGCGGCCGACCCCTGCAGGGGGGCGTTTACGGCGTTGCGCTCGGCAAAGGAGCGCACGGTGGCGTTGCGCGAGGTAATGTCGGGCAGATAGCGTTTACGTCCCATAATGGTGGCCACGTAGCCATCCTCGCGGGCGCGTTCTACAGCCCGGTCGATATACTGGCGTATGTGGGGATATGTGGCGAAATAGCCTTCAATCAGTTCTTTAGCCTCGGCGCGGGGGATGCCCAGACGTTCCGACAGCCCGAAGGCCGAGATGCCGTAGATTGTGCCGAAGTTGGCAGTCTTGGCCTTGCGCCGCTGGTTGTCGTCGACCTGGTCGTAGGGGAGGTGGTAAATCTTGGCGGCGGTGGCGCGGTGGATGTCAAGGCCGGAGTTGAACGCCTCGGTCAGTTCGGGGTCGTGCGAGAGATTGGCCAACAGACGCAGCTCTATCTGCGAATAGTCGGCCGAGAGGAGCACGCAGCCCGGGTCGGGGATAAAGGCGCGCCTTACTTCGCGGCCATCGTCGGTGCGGATGGGGATGTTCTGCAGGTTGGGGTTAGCCGAGGAGATGCGGCCGGTGGCCGTAACCGTCTGGTTGAATGTGGTGTGCACCTTGCCGGTAGTGGGGTTTACCAGCCCGGGGAGGGCGTCGACGTAGGTGGTGAGCAGCTTGCGCAACGAGCGGGCCCGGAGAATGGTGTCGACGATGGGGTGAGCGCGGTGCTTCATCAGAATCTCCTCGGTGGTGGAGTATGAGCCGGTTTTGGTGCGCTTGGCCTTCGGGTCGAGCTGCATTTTGCCGAAGAGAATCTCGCCCACCTGCATCGGGGATGCGATGTTGAATTTCTCGCCGGCGAGGTCGTAGGCCTGCTGCTCCACCTCGTGGAGCCGTGCGGTGAGGTTGGCCGACATACGGTTCAGCTCGGCCACGTCGATGCGCACGCCGGTCCACTCCATATCGGCCAGCACTGCGGCCAGGGGTAGCTCAATATCGTCGAGAAGGTTTTTCTGACCGTTTTTCTCCAGCAGGTCGGAGAGCGGTGCTCGCAGCTGGAGGCACACGTCGGCCTGACGGCACACTGTGTCGACCTCTTTCCCTGCCGGGCAGGCCGCGTAAGGTTTGCGAGGGTCGGTGCTGTCGGGAAATTGTGCGCTGATACCTAATACATTGAACGCAACTTCGGCAAGCCGGTGGCGCATCTCGGGCTGGAGAATATAATGGGCGAGCTGGGTGTCGAAATATGGCGAAGTGATAGCTATGCCGTAGCGATGCAGAAGCACCATATCGCGCTTGATGTCGTGGCTTACCAGCACCACCTCAGGCAGGGAGAAGAGCGGCTTTAGCAGCGTCATCATCACGGCGGAGGCTTTCTCGTCGGTAGGAATTGCCACGTAGACGGCTTGACCCGGTGCGGTGCTGAAAGCCACGCCGCACAGTTGGGCCGTCATTGCTTCGGCACCGACGGCGTAGAGACAGATACCCATTTGGCCGGCCTCAATGGCCTGCTGCTTCAGCAGCGAGATTTCCTCGGCTGAAGAGATGGTGGTGTAGGATGCGGGAGCGGCTTCCGGTGCGGAGGCAGTGTCGCCCTCACCTTCGATGAAGTCGAAGAGCGATGGCTGGAGGTCGCTGTCGGCGGCGCCGTTTTTCGTCTTAGCCTTGGCGGATTGCACCGGTGAGGCAGCCGACTGCGGTGCGTCGGGCGAAATGCTTACGTTCGAGGCTAGCGAGGAACCGTAGCGACGGTCGAGGCGGGCCAGGACGGTCTTGAACTCCATCCTTGTGAATATCTCGCGGAGGGCGTCGACATCCACGCTGCCCCGGCAGAGGGTGTCGAGGTCAACATCCATCGGCACGTCGGTCTTGATGGTGGCCAACTGCTTGGAAAAGAGAATCTTGTCGGCGTTGCCGCGCACTTTGTCGCCCAGCGCGCCCTTGATTTCTGCGGCGTGGTCGAGCATATTCTCTACCGAACCGTATTCGCCGATAAGCTTTGAGGCGGTTTTCGGTCCCACGCCCGGGCACCCGGGAATGTTGTCGATGCTGTCGCCTTCAAGCGCCAGCAGGTCAATTACTTGCAGTGGTGAGGAGATGCCGTATTTCTCGCACACCTCTTTCGGGCCTCTGATTTCAAAGCCCTGGCCGCGCAGCGAGGGGCGGTACATAAGCACGTTGTCGGTCACGAGCTGGCCGTAGTCTTTGTCTGGGGTCATCATATAGGTGGTGAACCCCTGCTCGGAGGCCATGCGCGAAAGGGTGCCAATCACGTCGTCGGCTTCGTAGCCCTGCACCTCGAAAACAGGTATGTTATAGGCTTTTACAATCTCCTTGATGATGGGCACGGATGCACCGATATCTTCGGGCTGTGCCTCGCGCTGCGCCTTGTACTCGGGGTACATCTCGTGGCGGAAAGTGGGGCCGTGAGGGTCGAAGCACACGGCTATGTGAGTTGGCTTCTCCTTCTGGAGAATCTCGTCGAGGGTGTTGCAGAAACCGAAGATTGCCGAGGTGTTGAACCCCTTCGATGTGATGCGCGGCGCACGTATCAGAGCATAATAAGCTCTGTAAATCAGTGCGTAGGCGTCGAGTAGGAATAGCTTTTTCATAGTTGCGGGGTAAGTCCGATTGTTGCGGCGAAGGAAATCATCAGTTCGCGGGCTGGGCCGTGCTCGTTGGGAATCTCGCCGTCGAGGATTGCGTTTTTGATGCGCTCTTTTATGATTCCCACTTCGCGGCATTGCCCTAATCCGAATGTGGCCATAATCTCCACGCCGTCGACCGGCGGCTGGAAGTTGCGTATGCGGTCGCGCTCTTCCAGTTCCACCATCTTCCGCTTCACTAATTCGTAGTTTTCGCGGAAACGGGCCACTTTGTCGGAGTTCTTCGAGGTTATGTCGGCCGAACAGAGAATCATCAGGTCGTCGACATCATCGCCGGCGTCGAAGAGCAGGCGGCGCACGGCCGAGTCGGTGACTTCATCCTCTACCAGCGCGATGGGGCGCATGTGCAGCTCCACAAGTTTCTGCACATACTTCATCTTGTCGTTCAGCGGGAATTTCATCTGACGGAAGATGCGCGGAATCATCTTGGCTCCCACAGCGTTGTGGCCGTGGAAGGTCCAGCCGAGCTTCTCGTCGAAGCGCTTGGTCACCGGTTTGGCTATGTCGTGGAGCAGCGCGGCCCAGCGGAGCCATACGTTGTCGGATTTCTCCGCCACATTGTCGAGGACAGCCAGGGTGTGGAAGAAGTTGTCTTTATGGCCGATGCCATCCACTACTTCCACCCCTTTGAGCGCCTGCAGCTCAGGGAAAATGTATTTCAGCAGACCGCTGCGATAGAGTAGCAGCCAGCCGGTGGAGGGCTTGGCCGACCGCATAATCTTCATCAGCTCGTCCATAATGCGTTCGCGGGTGATGATTTTTATGCGTGGGGCATTGCGGGTGATAGCGCTGAAGGTTTTGTCGACGATGGTAAAACCAAGCTGAGTGGCGAACCGGATTGCGCGCATCATACGCAGAGGGTCGTCGGTGAAAGTTATGTCGGGGTCGAGCGGGGTGCGTATGAGTTTTTTCTCCAGGTCGTCGATGCCGTTATAGCGGTCGATCACCTCGCCGAACCGGTCGGCGTTGACGCAGGCGGCCATAGCGTTGATGGTGAAGTCGCGGCGCGCCAGATCGTCGTCGAGGGTGCCATCCTCCACGATGGGGTTGCGCGAGTCGCGGCGGTACGATTCCTTGCGGGCGCCCACAAATTCCAGTTCCAGCGAGCGGGTTTTCACCTGCGCGGTGCCGTAGGTTTTGAACACGCTCAGATGTGAGCGCTTCAAGGTTTTGGCCACGGCGCGCGCCACTTCGATGCCGCTGCCTACGGTGACGAAGTCGATGTCGCTCGACGGGCGGTGCAGCAGCAGGTCGCGCACATAGCCACCCACGACGTAACATTCGCGGGAGAGCGAGTCGGCGGCGTTGCCCACCAGGGCGAAAACAGGACTTTTAAGTCGGTCGGCAAGATTCATTGCAAGCGGAATTGGATTATGCGGTGATTTATTGGGGGTAGCTAACTTGGCAAAAATAGCTATTTTAGCTAATTTAGCTAACTTAGCTAAGATAGCAACTTTAGCTGCTTAGCCAAGGCAGGCGGCTGCTAAAGCAGGGAGATAATCTCCTCGGGGGAGTTGGTGAGGCAGCGGGGTGCCGAGGAGGTGATGATGTAGGTGTTCTCGATACCTACAGCACCGGTGCCGGGGATGACAAACTTCGGCTCGAAGGCTATGGCGTTGCCTTCCTCCAGGATGTCCTTGCTGCGGGGTGAGATTACGGGCATTTCGTTGATTTCGATGCCCAGACCGTGGCCGCAGAACGAGGCGTGCTGACGGTGCCCCATAAAGTATGGCTCCAGGCCGGCGGCTTTGGCTTTCTCGAAAGCCATCTTGTAGAGATCGGCGGCGGCGCAACCGGGCACGGCCATACGGCGGAATTCGTTGTGGATGTCGATTGAGCACTGGTGCGCCTTCATAGCTTTGTCGGAGATTTTGCCGCAGGAGTAGACGCGGGTCATATCGGTCATATAGCCGGTGTAGTCGCCGTTGACATCCACCGACACGGTGCTTCCGGGTTTGATTTCCTCACCGCAGGCACCTACGGGTAGGGAGGGGTCTTTTCCGGCGCCGCCAAGGGCGAAGTCGTAGGGAGTGGGCACATCGGCATTGTTGCCGGTGAGCACGTTGCCCATAAAGAATTCCATCGACTGGCCGGAGATGCGGAAGATGCCGAGGCACCCTTCCTGGCGGGCGAGGTTCTCGATGGCCACCTCAAGCTCAAAGTCGTTCATGCCGGGGCTGTAGAGCGCGGGAATGTGGCTGTAGACGGCTTCGTGGATTACGCCCGACTGGGCCATAAGCCCGATTTCCATCGGCGTTTTCACCGAACGTGCCAGTGCTATCACCGGCGAGGCGTTGAAGGGTTTGGCCGAGGGGAAACCTTTCATCAGCCGGAGCACGGTGGTGTAGGGGAGAATGTCCATCTCCAAGCCGATAGAGGCCACAGGAGCGCGGTGAAGCGCTGCGAGTTTGTCGGGGATTTCCTCCGGCTTGCGCAGTTCCACTACATTTTCGCCCTGCATTTCCACGGGGCGGCGCACAAACCAGACGGGGCTGGAGGCCTCCTGGTCGGATTCGTCGGTAAGCGGCACGTATGCCCAGCCGCTGAACACTCGGCCGGTGAGATAATATATTGTGGCGTTGTCGCTGATAAGCAGTGCGGCCGGAGCGGGGTCACCGGCAGTGACGCAGAGGCGCCGTGCGGCGGTGCGCAGACGGTTGAGGCGCAACTGCAGTTCGTCATTCGGGAGAAGAATCAGGTGTTCCATTGTAAATCGGTTGTATACAGTTTACAACAAATCCGGAGAGAAAAAGATTTTCGGAGAGAATCGGAGCGGCATCGGCTTTTGGCCGGAGATGTTGGGAGCGGAATCGGCCTTTATGGCTTGTCGGGGATGAAGAAGATCCCGAGCTGAGTGATTCCGTGCAGGGTGTCGGCGCGCATTATCTGCCTGACGCCTATGAGCTGGCCGCTGACGTGGGTGAAGGAGCGCGGCACGGTGTCGATTACCTGATAGGAGGAACCTATGCCGTGCCCCTGCCAGGCGCCGAAGCGGTCGGCCAGGGGAATTTCCAGGGTGTCGGTGCGGCTGGTGCCGGCATCGCTGACGGTGGTCTCCACCCACACAGATTTGTAGGGGAAATCGCCGTCGTGGCGCAGCGCTACGGCCAGCCGGCCGCGGCAGATGGAGTCGGGATGCTCGGGGCGGAAATGGATTGTGCGGTTGTAGCGCCAACCGTCAGAGCCGAAGTCGCAATAAGCAGCGTATTCGTTGGAGGAGAGAGAGCAACTATATAGGAATGAAGCTGCAACAGCTACGCAAAATATTTGCGTAGCTGTATGTATTAACGAATCGATGGCTCTGCGTAGCATTACTCTTTTGGAGCTTGTGGTTGAGGATGCTTCGGTTTTTGCTGTTGCTGCTTGCCGTTTTGCTGGCGTTGCTGCTGGTTCTGCGGGTGCGGCTGCCTGCCGTTCTGTGGCCGTTGCTGACCATTTTGCGGCCGTTGCTGACCATTCTGCGGTTTTTGCTGGCGGTCGCGTTGCTGAGGTTTGGGCTGCTGGCCCGGCTTCTTGCCGCCGCCGTTGGGATTGCCGCCGTTTCCGCCGTTAGCGTTGGGGTTGCCGCCGTTTCCGCCGTTGCCATTACCGTTTTGATTGCCGCCGTTGCCGTTGGGGTTGCCACCGGGGCGCTGCGGCTTTTTCTTCTTTTTCTTTTTGTCGAAACGGGTGAGCGAATCCTGACCGAGGATGTCGGCGTATTCTGCTGGCTTTTCTTCGTCGGTCTCCTCCTTGAGCGCGAGAGGCTTCTCACCGGCTTTATTCAGGGCAATCACCTCGAAGGCACGTGAGGCCGGAATGGTGACGAGGTTGGCCGGGATGTTTTTGTCGGTAGAGTAAGTGATTTCGCGCTTGAAGATGTCGGCCTTGAAGTAGAAATATGTGCTGTCGGCAGTTTCGAGACGAATCTCTTTCGGCGGGAGCTTCTTGGAGGCTTCCACATAGGCGTCTACCTCGAAGTTGAGGCAGCATTTGAGCTTGGCGCACTGCCCGGCGAGCTTCTGCGGATTGAGGGAGATGTCCTGATAACGGGCAGCTCCGGTGCTGACGCTCACGAAGTTGGTCATCCAGGTGGTGCAGCAGAGCGGACGGCCGCAGGGACCGATTCCGCCGATGCGGCCTGCCTCCTGGCGCGCGCCAATCTGCTTCATCTCGATGCGCACCTTGAATGTTTCGGCCAGCACCTTGATGAGCTGACGGAAGTCGACGCGCTCGTCGGCGATGTAGTAGAAGATGGCTTTGTTGCCGTCGCCCTGATATTCCACGTCGCCGATTTTCATATTCAGGTTGAGGCTGGCGGCGATTTTGCGGGAACGGATCATCGTGTCGTTCTCGCGGGCGCGGGCCTGCTGATAGCGCTCGATGTCGGCGGGTTTGGCCTTGCGGAACACTCGGCGGGTCTCGGCGTCGGGCTTGATGTTGGCTTTGCGCATCTGCAGGCGCACCAGTGCGCCGGTGAGGGTGACTCGGCCGATGTCGTGGCCGGGCTGTGCCTCCACAGCCACCATATCGCCCACTTCCAGGGGGATGTGGGTGGAGTTGAGATAATATCCCTTGCGGGTATTTTTGAAGTTCACCTCCACCATATCGTCGTCGGCGTAGCCGCCGGGGATGTCGTCGAAGTAGTTGAAGCTGTGAAGCTTGCCGCGGATGTCGGGAACGGCGTCGGAGCGGCAGCAACCGCCCGAGGCGCATCCGGCGCACCCTTCGGCCTCGGCCTCGTAGGCGTCGACGCCCTTCCGGTCGCAGCCGTCGCAGTCACCCTCCTGCTGCCGGGAGCATCCGGCGCAGCCGCCTGCCTCCTTCCGGCCGCAGGAAGCACAGCCGTCAGCTTTCTTGAGGTCGCTGCCGGTGCTATGCTGGTGCGGATTGCCGGAGGGGTGCTGGCCCTGGTTGCCGTTTATTTCCTTTTCTTTCTCTTTTTCCATAGAGGTAACAAAGAATCAGCGGGGGCTTACTTGGCGAAGCTTACGGCACGGGTTTCGCGGATGACGGTGATTTTCACCTGTCCGGGGTAGGTCATCTCGTCCTGGATGCGCTTGGCTATTTCGTTGGAGAGGCTTTCGGTCTGCACGTCGTCGATCTTGTCGGCGCCGACAATCACGCGCAGCTCGCGGCCGGCCTGGATGGCGTAGGTCTTGAGTACGCCGGGATAGCTCAGCGCGAGCTGCTCCAGGTCGTTGAGGCGCTTGATGTAGGCTTCCACGATTTCGCGGCGGGCGCCGGGACGGGCACCGGAGATGGCGTCGCACACCTGCACGATGGGTGCCAGCAGAGTGGTCTGCTCAACCTCGTCGTGGTGGGCGCCGATGGCGTTGCAGATTTCAGGTTTCTCCTTATATTTTTCGGCGAGCTTCATGCCGAGAATTGCGTGGGGCAGCTCCGGCTCTTCGTCGGGCACCTTGCCTATATCGTGAAGCAGACCGGCGCGACGAGCCTTCTTGGGGTTGAGACCCAGCTCCGATGCCATAATGGCGCAGAGGTTGGCGGTTTCGCGGGCGTGCTGCAGCAGGTTCTGACCGTAGCTTGAGCGGTATTTCATCTTGCCTATCAGGCGGATAAGGTCGGGGTGCAGACCGTGGATGCCCAGATCGATGGCGGTGCGCTTGCCGGTCTCTACGATTTCCTCTTCAATCTGCTTGCGCACCTTTGCCACTACTTCCTCGATGCGGGCGGGGTGGATGCGGCCGTCGGCCACGAGCTGATGCAGGGCCAGACGGGCTATTTCGCGGCGCACGGGGTCGAAGCCCGAGAGCACGATGGCCTCGGGGGTGTCGTCGACGATGATTTCAATGCCGGTGGCAGCTTCGAGGGCGCGGATGTTGCGGCCTTCGCGACCGATGATGCGGCCCTTGATTTCGTCGCTGTCGATGTGGAACACGGTTACGGAGTTCTCGATGGCGGCTTCGGTGGCCACTCGCTGTATGGTCTGGATGACGATGCGCTTGGCCTCCTTGTTGGCGGTCATCTTGGCCTCGTCCATAATATCGTTGATGTAGGAAGCGGCGGCAGTCTTGGCTTCATCCTTCATCGACTGCACCAGTTTCTCCTTGGCTTCTTCGGCGGTAAGGCCGGAGATGTGTTCCAGCGATTCCTGGGCCGAGCGGCGGAGCTTGTCAAGTTCCTCTTTGCGAGAGGCGATTACTGTCTCCTCGGCGTCGAGTTTCTGACGGCGGGTCTCCAGCTCCTGACGGTTGCGCTGGTTGTCCTGCTGGAATTGGTTAAGCTCCATTTCGCGCTTCTTCATCTTAGCCTCCACAGCCTGCACTTTCTGCAGGCGCTGGTTGGCGTTGCGCTCGGCTTCCTGTGTGATTTTCAGCCCTTCCTCCTTGCTTTTGAGGAGCTGCTGCTGACGTATAACTTCGCCGTTGCGGTTGGCATCGTCGATGATCTGACGGGCGCGCGAACGGGCTACACGGTTCTGAATCAGTATTGTACCTGCCACGCCGATGGCAATAGCCACCAGTGCGATGAGCACGTAGACTAATATTTGTAATGTGGGTGCCATATTTTATTGGGTTGTTTCGGGATAATGAGTGTTATAGTTTATTGGGTTAATTCGGGATGATTAGTTCTTTTGGTTGTATAAGTTTAGGTTATAGATTTATAAGCGGATAGTCGGTAGGCTACGCCGAGAAAAGCGAAACGCACTGCCGCGGGGTCTTGTCGACCCGCGAAAGTGCGTGGAAATCTTTGTGCTACGTATTTCGAGCTGCTTTGTGGCTTCTGCTTTGGCTTAGCTTCCGGGCTGCGGCGGCAGAGAGTCGGCGGCATCGAATCCGTGGAGCATATTGTCGAGTTCTTCCTCAAATTTCAGGAGGGAGCTGTCTGTCTCCTCTGAGATCTTTAGCTCCTTATAATAAAGTTCGGCAAACTGATACGCTACCATAGCCAGGACCTCCATCGAGCTTTTTTCGGGGAAACGCTTGGTCCAGCTACCCCAAAGGTGGTTAACCTGATACTCGGCGTTGCGCACTCGCTCCTCGTCGGCGCGGTTGATTCTCAACGCCACCGGGCTTTGTCCGGCGATGCGTATCGTTATATTGAGTTTATCTTCTGTCATTCTTTAAGGTCGGCAATACACTTGTCGATTTCCCGCACCAGCGATGCAAGCAATGCGCGGGTGCGCTCCACATCTTTGCGCTCGGGAGCGATGGTAGTGGCCATACGAAGAAACTCCACTTCGCCGGCCAGCCTGTCGGCCCTTGCGCGTTCGGTGTGCAGCTCCTGTTCGAGGGCGGCTACACGCTCGAGAGCTGTGTCGCGCTGGTTGCAAACCAGTGCAAATCGGTCGTTGACGACCAACATTTTCGCCTGAAGGCGTCGGAGTGTCTGTTGGAGATCGGCGGCCATAAGCACTATTTCTGCAATTTTTCACAAAAGTACAATTTTTTTTTGAACTTACCGCATTTTCGCTGCGATTTTTTCAGCGCAAACCGGCGCAAACTGCCGCAAACCGCCTAAATTAGCTATCTTAGCTAAATTAGCTACCTTAGCTACCTTAGCTACCTTAGCTACCTTAGCTACTTTAGCAGGCTCTACCTTAGCTACTTTAGCTAAGGTAGCTAATTTAGCCGGGCTGAAAACAGCATAGGCGCTGCCCCACCAGGGGCAGCGCCTATGCTATAACTAATTCGAGGGATTATTTCTTTGCTTTTGCGGCAGGCTTGGCAGCCTTTGCAGCGGGTTTGGCCTCGGCCTTTGCGGCAGGCTTGGCAACCTTGGCAGCAGGCTTGGCCTCTGCTTTTGCGGCGGGCTTGGCGGCCTTTTCGGCGGGTTTGGCCTCGGCTTTTGCGGCGGGCTTGGCGGCCTTTTCGGCGGGTTTGCGCAGAAGGTGTTCTTCGTTGAGGTGCTCCTCGTTGAGGCGGTAGGTGGCTACTTCCTTGTTGAGGGTCTCGATTTCGCGGGCCTGGTTGCGGATGGTGGTCAGCAGCGAGTTGAGTTCCTCATCTTCGATAGCCATAGGATACTGATCCTCGACGCGCACGATGAAGTCGGCCAGCACGTTCATGTAGTTGGTAAAGGCCTGGAAGGGAGTCTCGTAGGGCGAGAATGCGGCGTGCGATGAGCCGTCGGCGAAGTGCTTCGTCGACATATAGAAGAGGTGGTCGGAAGCCTGGAGGCGACCCCAGTCCTGTTTGAGCTGACGGTTGTCGCAGAGGCGTACGCGCTCAGCTACGGAGTAGAGCTTGTTGAAAGCTTCGTTCTGGAGCTTGTTGCCGAGCCATGCGGAGGTGTCGCGTGCTTCATCGGCCCACGACATCGGGAAGGGCACGGAAATCTGGTCGATCGGCTTGAAGGTCTTGACAACCTCCGAGGGGGTCATAAACTGCACACCCTTTTCAGCTGCGAAGCGGGGCAGAGCTTCGAGGAATTGGAAGATGCCGGTGTCGCGGCGCTGGAATTCGCCGAAGGTCTCCAGGTTCATAAACAGGTTGAACACCTGCTCCTCCTGCGGGGTGTTGGCAATCCAGCTCATATATTTGTCGGCGGTGAGGGGGTATTCGTTCCAGGAAGTGTCGGAGAAACGGCTGGAGATATCGTCGGAGAGCTTGTCGTTCTTCAGCAGGAGTTTGAGCTTAGGAGCGGAGGCTGCGCAGTAGACATAGTTGGGCGACTTCCATCCGAGGATGTGCTTTGCACCTTCGGTGATGCACCCCTTGAAGCCCATAGCCAGAATCTGCGGGGCAATTTCATCGGAGTAAATCAGCTCGGTGTTGCGGAATACCTTCGGTGTCTGGCCGAAGAGTTCCTGGATTTTGTCGGTATGGAGCTTCACCTGCACGCGGAATTCTTCCGGGTCGGCCAGCGAAGCCAGGGAGTGGTCGTAGGTTTCGGCCAGGAATTCCACCTTGCCGGTGGCGGCGAGTTTCTTCAGAAGGTCAAGGAATTCGGGTACATACTGCTCGATCTGCTCCAGGGCCACGCCGGTGAGTGAGATGGCGCAGCGGAAGGCTCCCTTGGAGTCCTCAATCATCTTCAGGAGGCTTTCGGCAGCGGGGATGTAGCTGTTGTGGGCGATACGCGAGATGATGTCGTCGTTGGCGAAATCATCATAATAGTAGTGGTCGTTACCGATGTCGAAGAAGCGGTATCTTTTCAGGCGAAACGGCTGATGAATCTGGAAATAGAAGCAAACTGCTTTCATTATCGTGAGGTGTGAGGAGGGTTAGTGTTTGTTGTTGAGTACTTGATTGTAAATATCTATGACCTTCTTTCCGGCCTTGTCCCAGGTAATTTGGTTCACTTCGGCCAGACCATCTTCCGAGAGCTGGCGGTGCATAGCCGGGTAGGTAACGATTGAGTAGATGGCGTCGGCCATAGCGTCGACATCCCAGTAGTCGGTCTTGATTACGTTGTTGAGGATTTCGGCGCAGCCGCTCTGCTTGGAGATGATGGATGGCACGCCCATCTGCATAGCTTCAAGCGGAGAGATGCCGAAAGGTTCTGACACGGAGGGCATTACATACACATCCGATGCCTTGAGCATTTCATACACCTGCTTTCCTTTCTGGAATCCGGGGAAGTGGAAGCGGTCGGCGATGCCGCGCTCTGCGGCGAGGTTGATCATCTTGTCCATCATATCGCCCGAACCGGCCATCACGAAGCGCACGTTGTGGTTGTTCTTGAGCACTTTGGCGGCAGTCTCCACAAAGTATTCGGGACCTTTCTGCATAGTGATACGGCCCAGGAAGGTGACAACCTTTTCCTTGGGCTTCTGCACCTGCACGTTGAGGTACTCCTCGCTCAGCGGGGTTACGGCGTTGTGTACGGTGGTGACTTTCGCCGGGTCGATGCCATACTTCTCGATGACGGTGTTGCGGGTAAGGTTCGACACGGTGATGATGTGGTCGGCGTTGAGCATACCGTCGCGCTCGATGCCGAAGACGGTGGGGTTGACATTGCCGCGGGAGCGGTCGTAGTCGGTGGCGTGTACGTGGATAACCAGGGGCTTGCCGGTGACCTGCTTGGCGTGGATGCCGGCGGGATAAGTGAGCCAGTCGTGCGAGTGGATTACGTCGCAGTCGACGGTGCGGGCGATTACACCGGCCACGATGGAGTAGTTGTTGATCTCCTCCAGAAGGTTGTCGGGATAACGGCCGGAGAACTCGATGCAGCCCAGGTCGTTGGTGCGCATATAGTTGAAGTCGGCGTAGATATGGTCGCGCAGGCGGAAGTAGAGGTCGGGGTCCATCACCTTGCCGATGCGGCTTTCTACGTATTCGCGGCTGACATCGCGCCAAGCCACGGGAGTCTGCGAGGCGCCGATGATTTTGGCGAAGTGCTTGTCTTCATCGCCGAAAGGCTTTGGGATGACGAATGTGATGTCCATATCGCCGCATTCCCACATACCTTTGGTGAGTCCGTAGCTGGCGGTGCCTAAGCCGCCGAGGATATGAGGAGGGAATTCCCATCCGAACATAAGTGCTTTCATGTCTCAGTGTGTTTTCGGGGCTTAGATGTTCAGGAATTGAATTTTTTCAGAGTGGAGAGTGTGCGGAGCACCTCGGCGATGTTCGTGGCGTGGGAGATGGCGCCGCGGTTGGTGTAGGGCGGGTTGCCGTCGTAGAGCTGCGACAGGGAGCCGATGCAGCCGTTCGACATATCGTCCTCAAAGCCGATGAGCATACGCTCGATGTAGCTTACGCCGCTGTGGCCGAACACTTTAAGGTAGGCGTCGGCGTAGAAGCCCATCAGCCAGGGGCGCACGGGGCCGTTGTGGAGAGCGCGCTCACGCTCCTCGGGCGAGCCGAGGTAGTTGGGGCGGTAGCCGTAGCTCTTGGGCGAGAGTGTGCGCAGACCCTTGGGGGTGAGCAGCTCGCGGGTGACAACGTCGAGCACTCCTTTGCGCTGGCGACGGTCGAGCGGCGAGTAGTCAAGCCCGATGGCGATGGCCATATTGGGACGCACGGATGGGTCGGCGTAGTTGCCGTTGACGAAGTCGTAGAGGTAGCCGTAGTCGTTGAGGAAGGTGGGCACAAATGCCTCGCCTGCTTTCGCGGCGGCAGCGAGCCAGTCGGCCTTGTCAGAGATGTATTCCGAATCGTCGCCCACGAGGTCGGCGGCAAACATCAGCGCGTTGTACCACAGTGCGTTGATTTCCACGAGGCGGCCGGTGCGGGGCACTACGGGGCGACCATCCCATACGGAGTTCATCCAGGATGCCGGAGTGGTGGTGCCGTCGGTCGAGAGTATGCCGTCGGCTTCTACGTGCAGGCCGGGGTGCTTGCCCTGGAGAATGAAGTCGAGCAAGCGGCGCACGAAGATGGCGTAGCGGCGGAAGGTTTCCTCCTTTCCGTAGGCGCGGGCGTACTGCTGCACGGCCCAGATGGCCCACAGGGGTATGTCGGGGAGGCCGATGCCGTGGATGCGCACATCGTCCTCAAGGGTGTTCATATATTTTTCGAGGGCTTCACCGGCGGTGGCCATAATAGTCTCGAAATCGTCGCGGTGATTGATGGCGATGGTGTTGCCTGGCAGCGACATAAATGTGTTGCGGGCGAGAATCTTGCCCCAGGGGTAGCCCGAGAGCATATATTCCTTGCCATCCTGCTTGAGATAGAGCTGCTTGGCTGAGTTCTTCAGGCAGTTGAAGAACGATGAGCGGGCTGTGCGCGATGCAATCTCTTTTTCATACATCTTGCTCAGCGAGCGCACATTCACTTCCGACAGGCCTGCCGAGAAGATGATCGACTCGCCCTTCTTGATGTCGACCTGGAAGTAGCCGGGCACCCAGAGGTCCTCACAGTAGGGTACGCCTCGGTCGAGGTCTTTCACATACTCGATGTTGTGATACCAGTGTGGATCGTAGACAAACTCGGGTTTGCGCGACAGCTGCATATAGAGGGTGGGGTAGCCGGGATAGAGACAGCAGCTGATGCCGTTGTTGACCGGAGTGCACTCCTTGTTGAGGGTGTCGTTGGCCATACAGAGGGCGTTGCTCTCGCGGAAGGCGAGGAAGGGGCGGAACTGCAGGGTGGTGTGGGAGTGGGCGTCGACCAGCGTGTAGCGGATGAGGATGCGGTTCTCGTGCTGGATGAAGATTTTCTCTTTGGTGAGAATCACGCCGCCCACGCGGTAGGTGGTGCGGGGCACACTCTCGCAGTCGAATTCGCGGATATATTTGTGTCCGTTGGGGTTATAGACGCCGCCCTGATAGCGGTGCAGCCCCAGATTGAAGGGGGCTCCGTGCTGGATTACTGTTTCGTCGAGCGAAGAGAGCAACACGTGCGGGTTGTAGTCGCCGTCGCCAAGAGGCACCACAAGCAAGCCGTGCTGCTTGCGGGTGTTGCAGTCGACAATCGAGGTGCAGTGATAGGCCCCCGACTGATTGGTCCGGAGCATTTCCTTTGGGAGGGATTGCTCAAGATTAATCATCAGGCTCTTGTCGAACTTGAGATAACTCATTAGGTCAGTAGCGTTTTATGAAGTTAGTGTATATTATTTTCAATGATATGCATTCAGGAGGGGGAGGAAGGAACAGCCATAAACGGCTGATGACTAAAAGGTGTTGGACTTTTATAAAAGATTTATGGTATAGATTTGTTTCTGCCTACGAAAATACGACTTATTCAGAAGATTTCCAAATTTTAATTGCAGATTTTGCAATAAAAAATAAGCTCAATCGCAGGGATTGAGCTGATATGTTAAGTAATTATGTTGGAGAACAGAAAATATGAGGCAGAGGGCAGAGTTGTGAGGTTGTAGGTCAGAGTTATTAGGTCAGATGTGCGGTCAGGCGTACATAGCCTCGATGACGGAGGCGTAGTGGCGGTTGATGACCGGGCGGCGGATTTTCAGCGTGTTGGTGAGTTCGCCGTTCTCCATCGTGAATTCGCGTGGAAGCAGGGTGAATTTCTTGATTTTCTCGAAGGAGGCGAGGCCTTTCTGCAGCGCTTCGATGCGCTGGCTGATCAGCTCGATTATCTGGCTGTTTTTCAGCAGCTCTTCCAGCGAGCGGTACTGTATCTGTTTGCGGCGGGCATATTCCTTGATGGCTTCGATGGCGGGCACGATGATGGCGGTGACATATTTGCGTTTGTCGCCGATTACGGCCACCTGGTCGATGTATTTGTCTTCGCCCAGACGGCTTTCGATAGCCTGCGGGGCGATATATTTGCCGTTGGAGGTCTTGAAGAGGTCTTTCAGTCGGTCGGTGAGCACGAGCTGACCCTTTTCATCGAAGCAGCCGGCGTCGCCGGTGCGGAGCCATCCGTCGTCGGTGAATGCCTCGGCGGTTTCGGCGGGCTTGTTGAAGTAGCCGCGCATCACGGTGGGGCCTTTTACGAGGATTTCGTTTTCGGCACCGATTTTCACCTCCAGGCCGGGAAGCACCTGGCCGATGGAGCCGATCTGGTAGCCGGTATAGGGGTAGAAGCTGACGGTGGCGGTGGTTTCCGACAGGCCGTAACCGATGACGATGTCGACCCCTATCGACCGGAAAAATTCCACAATCGACGCGCTCAGCGGAGCACCGGCCGTGGGGAAGATGTTGCCCCGGTTGATGCCCATAGCCTTGCGCACCATTGTGAAGACGTGCTTGTCGTAGAAGCGGTAGCGCATCTCCAGCCAGGCGGGCACTTTCAGTCCCTGGCGGCGATAGTGAAGGTTGCGGCGGGAGCCGATCTTCAGGGCGCGGCGGCAGAGCGCGCGCTGCAGGCGGGGCATTGCGGCCATCTTTTCCTGAATGGCGGTGTAGGCCTTTTCCCAGAAACGGGGCACGGAGCACATACAGGTAGGCTTAACCTCGCGGATGGTGTCGACGATGATGTGCGGGTCGCGGTTGATGTAGACCTGGATGCCGGTGTCGAGGCAGAGGTAGGTCCACGCCTTCTCAAAGATGTGGCTCAGCGGAAGGAAGCAGAGCGAGGTGTCGGCGTCGGAGATGGAGGTGAGCACCCGATGATGCACATCCATGCAGGCGTTGAAATTGGAATGGGTGAGGATTGCCCCCTTAGGTTCGCCGGTGGTGCCGGAAGTGTAGAGCAGGGTGGCGATGTCGTCGGGAGTAGCGGCGGCGGTGCGGGCGGCCACTTCCTTGCGGCAGGCCTCGGTGGCGCTTTCGCCAAGCTTGAGCAGGCTGTCGAAGAGCATCGTTGTGGTGTCGCCGGGGGCAAGCTCGATGTCGTCGAACACTACTATCTGGCGCAGGTCGGGGAGGTTGAAGGCTACTTGGCGGCAGATTTCATATTGCTCGCGGGTGCCGGCAAAGAGCACGCGGGCCTGACTGTCGCGGGCGATATATTCCACCTGCTCGGGCGAGGAGGTGGCGTAGATCGATACGGGCACGGCGCGGTTGGCGAAGCAACCCATATCGGTGTAGAGAGTCTTGGGGTCGTTGGGGGCGAAAATGGCTACGCGATCTTCGGGCTTCACGCCGAGGATTTCCAGGGCGCAGGCCACGCGCGCGGCGCGGTCGGAGAATTGGTGCCAGGTGACTGGTTCCCAGCAGTCGGTGCCTGTGCGCTGCCACAATGCAGGGCGGTCGGCGTCGTATTTTGCGGTCTGTCGTTGGAGGAGAGAAGTAAGTACGTTGACCATAAATTGAGCTATTTTATGTACGTGCGTGTGTATGAAATTTAAACACCGGATACCACGCAAGTGTTGATTTCGGGTGCAAAGTTACGCAAAAAGCCCTTACGGTGCAAGAAAAAAACTTCCCCGTCGGCAGAAGCAGTCGGCGGGGAAGCTGTATCAGAGGCTCCCGGGAGAGGGGAGAAACAGGTCTTTATTACTTGGCTCGCTTGAAAAACAGCGAGGGGTAAACCGGCCTATAACGCCCGGAAATTCCGGGAGATTAAGGGGCATTGCGGATTAGCGCACGGCAATCTTGTCGGCGCGGCCATCGGTGTAGCGGCGCAGGTAGATGCCGGGAGTGAGGTTGCCCTGGCCGGGAGTGTAATTATCGGCCACACGCAGGCCCTGCAGATTGTAGATGCCTTCAACCTCGGCGGTGGCTGCGTCGGCGTCGACATCGGCCACACCGGCTCCGTCGATTACCTTGGCGGAGGCCACGTTGATTACATCATACTCCTTGGCGTGGGCATTGGTGAATGCTTCGCCGTTTTCATCGGCCTTGGTGAGGATGCCGGTGATTTTCAGATTCGATGCATCCCAGGCGTCGGGGATGGTGTACTCAACCGATGCGGTGAATTTGCCGTCGGCGATGGTGAGAATCTTGCCCGGGTAGGGAGAGAGATAGCCACGGAGCACATTGTCGTGTTTATAGCGGCGATTGGTTGTCACCTCGTTGCCATTTATCACAGCCTGCTGGATGGCGGTGACATTATCCTCAACGGCCATAAGCGTCAGCGCCAGTTTGCCGAAGATAGCTTCAGCCTCGGGGAGGACTTTGCCGGTGGCCTGCACGGTGAGCTTGCGCGAGGTGGCGTCGTAGCTGTTGGTGAGGGTCAGCCCGGCGAAACAGGGCGAAGTGAGATCCTGTGTGACCATATCTGAGATGAGCGCCTGCAGCATCGAGCTGTTAAACGCGAGCAGATAATCATTCATATCGTAGGCGATATGCGCCTCGCAGGGGAAGTAAGCGCGGTTGATGGTGAACGACGGAGTGGTGTAGGCGTAGAAATTGTGCAGGTCGGCGGCTTCATCCACACCCAGCGAAGTGCCGGGAGCATGGACATTCACCGGGATTACCGTGGCATCGTTCTCAAACTTCATCAGCGGGTTGAGCAGGTCAGAGTAGGGGGAATTCTGGTCGTTGTAGATTTCCACATACACAGCGTTGCGCGGCAGAGTGTTCTCGTAGATGGCAAACTTTGTCACTACGGCCTTGGCCTCGTTGTAGCCCAGAGTGGTGGAGTTAATGGCCTCCACCCAGGTGGTGAGAGTGTGGGAGCCTACGGCGATGTTCTCCGGAACGGCGATGTCCTGCTTCCAGGTAGAGGAAGCGCCTGAAGCTATCGACTCGGTCTTGTCGAAATATTGCGGCTGGCCATCGTCGAGGCGCGCGCCGATACGGTAGGATGTGATGGCGTCGCGGCCGGTATTGTTGAGGGTGGTGAAGACGGTAAGCGCTTCATCGGCTTTCTTGTATTTGAAGCCGGTGTCGAAGAATCCGAATGCCATATTCACGGCGGGCAGGTTTGTCACATCGACGATGAGCTGCACGCAGAGCTTGCCCACCTTGCTCACGGGGTTGAGCGCATTCTCCAGGTAGATGATAAATGCGTTGGTGGTGTCTTCGCCTACGCCGCAGATGCCACCTTTATCATTGTCGAGCATAGCCTGCGTTTCGTTGTAGTCGAAGCCGTAGAAGAGCGTTTCATCGCCGGTGATGGTGTAGCCGTCGCCGTTGAAGAACACTTCGTTCCACCCTTCGTATACGCGCTGGGTTTTCTCCTGCAGAGTCGACATAGTGGAGCCGGAGATGCCGTCGAGAAACACTCGGGTGCGCCCCAGGTCTACGGCGGCGGCCATACGGATACCCACCACCTTGCATCCCTTGTAATCGGCCAGTGATTCCGGGCCGAGCAGGGCGCCGATGGTGTAGGTGTCGGCTTGGCCCACCATCGCACCGTTGACATCAATATCGTCGGTGACGGTGTAGCCGATTAAGCGCTGATTCTCGCTGAGCCCTCCTTGCGCGGAGGCGCAGAGGGTCATCAGCGATGTAAGAAACAGTATGATTGATTTTTTCATTTTGGAATCGTGATTAAGCGATTGATGAAAGAGATTTTATCGGCAGATTTTCGCTACCTTGTTGCCCTGGCGGATGATGTAGATGCCGGGAGCATCCGTGCGGCTGACGCGACGGCCCTGCAGGTCGAACATCTCGACGGGGGTGCTGTCGGTGGCGTCGGCGCCGATGCCTTCGATGCCGGCGCTCACGGCGAAGCGGTATTCCACGAGCTTGGAGCTGCCGTTGAGGTAGCGGGCCTTGATGCCGGCCATATGCTCGCCGGGAGCGAGATTCTTCACTACGAACTCGGCGGTTTTGCTCTCGCCCGCTTTTTCGCCGTCGATGTAGATTTCAAAGGCCACGATGTTGCCGTAGTCTATATAGTCGCCGCTGCTGTCGGGGTTGCAGATTTCCACCTCGTCGACCTGCGCGAAGAAGGCGTCGGTGGAGGTGTAGTGCAGACCCAGACGCACGCTCTGGCCTGCGTAGGCGTCGAGCGGGAGGCTTATGCGCATCCAGCTTTCGGCAGTGAGCGATTCAAAGCTGTCGAGCACGGTGAAGTCGTCGGGGTTGGTGCTCCCTTCGGTGCTGATGCAGATTTCCATCGACTCGGCATACTGCGAGGAGTAGGCCTTGGCATTGAAGAGCAGCTGATAGCCCTCGCGGATGGTTACCTGCGGGGAGATGAGCCACTTGTCGGCTTTGGCCTGCTGCGGCGAGAAGAAGATGATGGATTTCTCGCCATCGGTGGCGGTGACGGCCGGGTCGGTGGGGAGCATCGCGGGCTTGGTCTGCCAGGGGTTGAACACCATCGGGGCGATGGCTGTGGCGGAGGTGGCTGTGCCCGAGCCGGGGAAGGAGATAACCTGATTGTTCAGCGAGATGGGGTAGACGGGCATCTGGTCGCGGTCGATGGAAATCCACTGGCCGAAGCTGCCGGTGGCGAAGTCATCGTAACCCTCGAAACTGTCTTTCAGCCCCAGCTCGCGGTTCCAGCGCAGGGTGGCGGTGGCTGCATCGGCATCCACATCGGCCGTGATGTTGTAGGGATCGATGATGCAGTCGGTGAGGGCGATATCGATAGTGGCGTCGCCGGTGATGTCGATTTCGCGGTCATACTCATTGTATGCGCCCTTGTCGATGTGCAGGTTGTATTTGCCGTGGGGCAGCGAATTGAGCACAGCCTCCCCCTTGTCGGTAAAGACGGTGATCTGCTCGCCGCTTTCGGGATTGAGCAGTGTGATCTGCAGATGATCGGCGGCGAGGGCCGACTGAGCCTGCGCCTTGAATATAACCTTGGCATAGGGGCCGGCGGGCACTTCCACGGGGAGAGTCACCAGCTCGCTTACGGCGTTGCGGTACACGGCTTCCACACCCAAGGTATGGCTGCCGGCGGAAATGTTGTCGAAGGTGAAGGTGTAATCTTCAACATTTCCCACCTTGGTGCCGTCGAGATAGATGTTGAATTTCTCGTAGGGGTTGGCCGGAGAACGGGAGATGCGGCGCGCTTTCGCAGCCGAGGCGGTGTTGGCGGCGGGCTGACCCACGAATACATCGTCGATCATCAGCATAAATGCGCCGTAGGTGTTGGCGCAGCCCACATAGCGGATGGCAAAGCGGATGGGGGTGCCGGTATACTCGGTGAGGTCGTAGCTGAACTCTTTCCATCCCTTGTAGTCGACGCTCTCATAGTTGCCCGGGTCGATGCGCACGAAGTCGTTGACCCCGGGGGCTTCGGTCTTTGTGGTGACGTAGACCATAAACCGCTCGTCGTAGCGGTCGGCGGCCTTCGCCATAAAGCTGAGAATGTTCTCGGTGCCGGGGGTGATAACCGGGGAGATGAGCCAGTCGTCGTTGGCGCGGCCCGATTCGGTGCGGATGAATCCGAGATACTGCTTGCCGTCGTAGGGGCGCAGGATGGGGTATTCATACCACCAGGCGGGGCTTACGGTGAGCGGGTTGATAATCTGGGCATACTGCATCACGCCGCGGTTGGGGTAGCTGCCCACAAGGGCGGCGGTGGCCAGGCCGTCGGCATCAATGCCGGTCCAGTCGCCGAAGTTGATGGCGAAGGGGGAGTAGCTCTCGAAATCGTCGGTAAACACCGGCTCCTCCACATTCCAGCTGAGGGTGAGGTCGTTGAGTCCGGTGGCCGGGTCGTGATTGAGCTTTGTCTTCAGGGCGAAGGGCGCGCGGGTCTTCTCTTTGAGCACGAGAGATACCGAGGCGGTGGTGGCGCCCTGTTCCACGCTGAATTCCTTTACGGCAGTGTCATAGCCGGAGCGCTCCACCGTGAGGCGGTGGTTGCCGGGATAAACCTTCACCGTGCAGGTGCCCTCGGCGTTGAGGGTGAGCGACGGATAGCTGAGCGAGTAGTCGGTCTGCATAAGGCTTACCGGCTGTCCCTCCAGATTGTCGGAGATTTCGGTGCCGACGGTGATGGTGAGGCTGACGCTGCGCTCCTGAGCCGAAGCGAAGGCGGCGGAGAGGGTCATCATCAGGGCCGTGAGCAGGTAGATAGCTTTCTTTTTCATATAAATTGTCGAGTCGGCTTTAAAGCGCCAAGAAGCCAAAAAGTTAAAAACTAACTTTTCGGCTCCCTGACTTATGTATGGGTCTTCGATGCTTATCGGGCAATCGAGAAGGCGTTGACTGTGCCGTCGGCAGCAGTTACTTTCACAATATAGAATCCGTGGGCAAGACCTTCGAGTGCGGCTTTGCCTTCACCCTCGGCAGCAAGGATACCGCTGGTGGTGTAAACTTCTACACGGGCGTCGTCGGCGATATCGGCTTTAACGCCGGTGATGCCGGAGCCTGCAGCTGCGAAGTTGTGGAAGCAGAAGTCATCGAAGAAGGCCAGGTTGCTGGCGGAGATGGTGGAGTGCTGGACAGCCACGTAGATGTCCTGACCGGCATATTCCGACAGAGGCACGGTGTAGTGGTTCCAGTTGTCGCCCTCGAGCAGCGGCATCTCGGTGCGGCGCATCACGGTGGTGAAGTCGGAGGTGTCGGTGTTGCCTGCGGTGCTGACAAGCACGGTCACATTGTGGCGCGGGTCGGGCATAACCGATGAGGCGGTCTGCCAGTTGCGGGCATAGAACTCGAAGCTGGAGTTGGCGGTTGCTCTCATCTTCTTCCAGATGATCCAGTTGTCGGCACCGGTTGATGTGGGCGATGCACCTACGAGAGCATACATGCCGGAAACAGGTTTCATCATTCCGTACATACCATCTTCATAAGAGTCGCTTTCAACGCTGAATGCGCCCTTGGCGCCACCGGCGCTGTAGTGAACCCAGTAGGAGGAAAAGTTGTAGTTGACGCCGCCATCCACATCAATCATTGTGAAGTCGTCGGTCCATTTGTAGTCGAGTTCGTTAGGCTCGAAGGAGTAGTAGTAAGTGCCTTCGGGAAGAGCTTCGCCGGAAACGGGGAAGGTCATCGAGTAGCCGCCCTCAAATTTCACGGTCATATTGTCGGTGAGCTCACCGGCCTGCTGGAGAGCGTCGAAGCGGATGGAGAAGGCCTTGGTGTCGTTGGCGGGGATTTCGTCGCCGGCCTTGAGAGTGGCGGAGAAGTTGGGGTTGGTGAATTCTACGCTGCTGACTTTGAGGGTAGACTTGCCTTCGTTGATGATGGTGAGCTGGTTGCCCGATTCAACTGCCTTGTTGTAGTTGACCTTGCCTGCATTCCAGCTTTCCTTGTTGAAGGCACCCTTGCTGTCTTCGTTCTCGTAGAGACGGATGCGGGCGATTGCACCGCCGTCGTCTTTGCCGCTGTAGCTGTAGTGGCACCAGCGGAACTGTACCTTCTTGCCCTTGTAGGCGTCGAGGTCGATCTTCTCGGGAATCCAGTACTTCTTGTCGTCTTTGAAAGGATTCTCGGAGAGGGTGGCCAGAGTGGTCCATTCGCCGTCGGCGAGAACTTGGAAGCGAAGCTCGCTCACGCCGTTGTTAGGCTCAACATTGTTCTTCTTGGCCAGGCCGGTTTCATCGGAAACGAGGTCGGAGGGATGTCCGTCGCCCCAGGCGAAGGTGATGCTCATCATCTTGTCGGCAGGAAGCTGGAATTCCTGAGTAGTGCAGGCATTCCAGTCGCCGGCAGCAAGCCACGTTGTGGAGAATACGCCATATTTCTTGCCGCCTACCTCATAGGGATAGCGAGAGTTGAGATCCCAGGTGCGGCCGTAGGTGGCGCTGGGGGTCTGTGTCCAGCCTTCGGGGGTGCCGGAGGTGGTGAAGTCCTGCTCGTAGGGGAACTGCGATACGGTCACGTCGGGCTGTGTGGTGAACGACCATTTCGACACACGCGATGCGTCGCCCTTGTCGTTGTAGGGAACAACCTTCCAGTAGTAAGTTGTCTCATATTTGCAGGAGGCTACGGTATAGGTCAGAGCCGAGCCTACATCCTGGCCGTTAACCAGGTCGTTGGCGTCGCTGTTGGTACCTACATATACCTTGTAGCCCTTTGCGAACTGGGCGGGTGCCCATTCGAGCTTGATGTCGCGGGGGTAGATATCCTTGGCGCCGTTGGCGGGAGATACGATGGTGGCGGTCAGAGGCACATCGTCGCTGCCGAATACATGGGGCAGGAGCACACGGTCGAGAGTGAAGATCGAGTGGGGGACTGCGCCGTAGTCGTCGATCTCAACTGCGGGATAATACCAGCGCACGTAGCAGTCGTCGGAGGGGAATGTACCCAGGTCGATGGTAGCGCTCTTCAGGGCGTTGAGGTCGGAGGAGGAGCTTGTCCACTTGGTGGTCCAGTTGTCGCCGCCGTCGGTGGAGAGCTGCATCTGTATGTCGTAGGTGGGAGCGACATCGTCGTCGCTGAAGTAGGAGTTGTAATACGAGAACATTACCGAGCCGCCCTGTGTGAGGTCGAGGCGGGGCGAGCGGAGGATGGTGTTGCTTACATCGCCGGAGGCCGACATAGAGTGGTCGCCCTCAAAAGCGGAGGTGGTCCAGGTCCAGCCGGTGTTCTTCCATCCGGCGGGAGTGTTGAAAGTCTCAAATGTTTCGAGCGAGTAGCCCTCGGGCACGGCGAGCTTGTTGGCGGTGACAGCTACGGTCACGTCGCCGCCGTTGGTGTGGAGCACCACATTGCCGGAGGCTGCCGAGGTGAGCGACGATGTGCATACAATCTGGAAAGAGGCGGTCTTGTAGCGGGCCAGGTTCAGATTGGTCAGGTCGCCGTTGATGGAAAATCCTGCGGGGAGGTCAACGCTGTTTACGGTAAGTCCGTCGGTACCCTTGTTGGTGAGGGTGATTACCTCGGAGTAGCGCTTCTCGCCGATGTAGAGGTCGGGAGTGAACTGGTAGCGTGTGGTCGACAGCGCTGCCACGGGAGTGGTGGCGGGGGTGAATTTCTTCACGCTGATTTCGTCGAGGTAGGCGATGTTGGATACCTCGGTGTACATCTTGTACACGAAAGCGAGTTTCACCTTCTCACCCTTGTAGTCGCTCAGGTCGACCTGTGCGGTGTAGGGGGTCCAGGTGGTGATGGGGAAGTCGAGCACGCCGCTCTCGCGGAGCATCTTCTCGTTCTGGATGCTGAACACGGTTTCGGCATTCTTGAGGTTGTCGCCGATAACCACGCGCACCTCCAGGTCGTACTTCGAGCTGGCCACAGAGTTGGTGGGGCCAACCTTGAACTGGAACTGCAGCTGGTAGTTGTCGTTGAGGTTCAGCTCAGGCGAGAGGAGGATTTCCTCGCGCGGGCCGATACCGTCGGTGTCGTCGTTGGTGACCATAAACGGGCCGTCGCAGGCTGCGCAGCAGGCTCCCGATAGAGTGGCACCGCCCTTGTCGTCGGGGTTGGCATAATAGTTGTGCCAGTTGTACTTTGTGGTAGCACCTGTGTAGCTGTTAACCACTGTCCAGCCTTCTCCTGCAACGACGGGCAGCGGCTTGTCGCCGGTGTTGCCAGTCTCAAAGTTTTCCTCCAGGATTGTCTGGGCACTCATGCCGCCGGCTGCCGCCAGGCAAAGCATTGCTGAGAGTAGGATTTTCTTCATTTTAATACTGATGTTTAACAGATAGTATCTATGTGAATTATCTTGTGTTATCTATGTAATCTATTATTCCTGTGTGAGAGTTTCTTGCTTGATATATTATGCGGTTGTGTCAAAATGTCCCTACAATTGGATACGTTACTTTATAATTTGACACAACCTTATTTTGGATAGGGATTTCAGGGAACGTTATTTCACTACTGTCTTCTTGCCGTTGATGATGTAAATCTGGCTCTTGATAGGCTAGCTTACGCGGATGCCCTGCAGGTTGTAGATTACATATTCGCTCTTTTCGGCTTCAGCATCAACATTTTCGATGCCGGTCTCGATATAGGCCTGAGTGTCGAATTCGTAGTTGTAGTTGGCCTGCGGGTCGGTGGGCACGAAGTATGCGCGGCAAGCTTTCAGCGAGGTGTTGCCTTTGGCGGTGTTGATGGAGGTGTTGAAATCAACAGTGTAGTTGTTGATTGTCTGACCGTCCTGTGCTTTCAGAGCCAGCGGGCACAATACCACCGAAAGAAACGATAGAAGTAGAAGTTTCGTTTGTCTCATAGTGTAATGAATTTATTTTGACGTATTGTGATTGCAAGAAGTTACTATGATTCGCAAAGATACGAATTATTTCCCGAATATTTGTTAAAGAAATTATCCTGCACTATGCCTCCGATTATATTCTTTAACAAAAATGCCCCTTTGCAATGCCCCAGGCGCTTGCCTCCCCTCCCATAACCTTGTTATTTAACATTATTTAACCTCGCCAAAAGGCTTGAGATATTACATTCGATGACACATCCGCGCCCGGATGGGGCATCAGACAGGAGGACAGGAGGAACAGAAGACGGGAGCGTGATTTTGGGAATAACAGACGTAGTGGGGGGGGGCTGGCGTAGCCAGCTGGCAGGGTAGCCAGGGGTGCAGCTGCGCGGAGCGCTGCAAACCCCTGGTATTATCGATATTTTAAAATATTAGCGCTTCGTAGATGCGCGTCAAAAATCACTGACGCGCATCTACGAAGCGCTTTTTGGGTGGTGTGAGCTGCAAATACCAGGGGTTTGCAGCGCTCCGCGCAGCTGCACCCCTGGCTACACTCTTGGTCGGCTATGCCGACCCCCATAGGGCCTTCTCATAGTGCTGCAATTGAGATATTTGGTCGGCTATACCGACCCCCATAGTACCCTCTCATAATGCTGCGGTATCGCGCCACTACAACCGTAGGGAACCATCCCGCAGGGGATGAATGAAATGGGGGGAGGGATTAGAAATCGGCGGATTTCGGGTAGCGGGGGAAGGGGATGACGTCGCGGATGTTGGCCATACCGGTGACGAAGAGCACGAGGCGCTCGAAGCCGAGGCCGAAGCCCGAGTGGGGCACGGTGCCGAAGCGGCGAGTGTCGAGGTACCACCACATATCTTTCATCGGGATGTTAAGTTCTTCGATGCGCTTGAGGAGCTTGTCGTAGTTCTCTTCGCGCTCTGAGCCGCCGATGATTTCGCCGATGGTGGGGAAGAGCACGTCCATAGCGCGGACGGTCTTGTCGTCGTCGTTGAGCTTCATGTAGAAGGCCTTGATCTCCTTGGGGTAACCGGTGAGGATAACCGGGCGCTTGAAGTAGTGCTCCACGAGGTAGCGTTCGTGCTCGCTCTGGAGGTCTACGCCCCAGTCGACGGGGTATTCAAATTTGTGGCCGCTCTCTTTGAGGAGTTTTACGCCTTCGGTGTAGGTGAGACGCACAAAATCCTGGCTGACAACCGATTCGAGGCGCTGAATCAGCTCCTTGTCGTAGTGCTCGGAGAGGAATTCGATATCGTCGCGGCACTTGTCGAGGGCATAGCGGATGCAATATTTCAGGAAGTCCTCGGCCAGGTCCATATTCTCGTTGATGTCGATGAAGGCTACCTCCGGCTCTACCATCCAGAACTCGGCAAGGTGTCGGGCGGTGTTGGAGTTTTCGGCGCGGAATGTGGGGCCGAAGGTGTAGATGGCACCCAGGGCTGTGGCGCCAAGCTCACCTTCGAGCTGGCCGCTCACGGTCAGTGCGGTGGGCTTGCCGAAGAAGTCCTGCGAGTAGTCGACTTTCCCTTCCTCGGTGCGGGGAAGCTCGTCGAGGTTGAGGGTGGTCACCTGGAACATAGCGCCGGCGCCTTCGCAGTCGCTGGCGGTGATGAGCGGGGTGTTCAGGTAGTAGAATCCGCGTTCCTGGAAGTATTTGTGGATGGCGAAAGCCAGGGCCGAGCGCACGCGCAGCACTGCCGAGAAGGTGTTGGTGCGGGGGCGCAGGTGGGCTATCTCGCGGAGAAATTCCAGCGTGTGGCCTTTTTTCTGCAGGGGGTATGCCTCGGGGTCGGCGGTGCCGTAGACTTCGAGGGTTTTGGCCTGAACCTCAACCGACTGTCCTTTGCCCATCGACTCGACAAGCAGACCGGTGACGCAGATGGCCGAACCGGTGGTGACGGGCTTGAGCTGCTCGTCGGTAAAGGCCTGCATGTCAAGCACAATCTGCAGGTTGCGGATGGTGGAACCGTCGTTGAGGGCTACAAACTGCACGTGCTTGTTGCCGCGGCGGGTGCGCACCCATCCTTTGACGCAGACTTCCTTGCCCACGAGGGCTGCGGAGTCGGCGTAAATATCTGAGACTCTTGTTCTTTTCATTCTTTAGAAAATATTATTCAAATGAACCCATCTTCAGGAAGTTGACTTCCTCCTGTGTGAGGTAGCGCCAGCGTCCGCGGGGAAGGTTCTTTTTGGTGAGACCGGCGAAGTATACGCGGTCGAGCTTGGTGACATGATAGCCCAGCGACTCGAAGATGCGGCGCACGATGCGGTTGCGGCCCGAGTGGATTTCGATGCCGGCCTGGTTGCGGTCGTTTTCGGTGACGTAGCTGATGGCATCGGCGTGGATTTCGCCATCCTCAAGCTCTATGCCGTCGGCGATGTGCTGCATATCTTCCTCAGCGATGTCCTTGTCGGTCCATACGTGGTAGATTTTTTTCTTCACGTATTTGGGGTGAGTGAGCTTCGAGGCAAGGTCGCCGTCGTTGGTGAGCAGGAGCACGCCGGTGGTGTTGCGGTCGAGACGGCCCACAGGATAGATGCGTTCCTGGCAGGCACCCTTCACGAGGTCGAGCACGGTGGTGCGGCCGTTGGGGTCGTCGGAGGTGGTGACGCAGTCTTTGGGCTTATTGAGCAGGATGTAGCACTTGCTTTCCAGTGCCACAGCCTGGTCCTTGAATTCTACAGTATCGTTGTGGCCGATCTTGGTGCCGAGTTCGGTGACTACTTCGCCGTTGACTTTCACCAGGCCCTGCTGGATGAATTCGTCGGCTTCGCGGCGAGAGCAAAGGCCGGCGTTGGCCAGGAACTTGTTCAGACGGATCTGTTCGTTGGGATCGGGTACCGGCAGCTCGTATTCGATGCGTTTCGGACGCGGAACGAAGCTCTTGCCGGGAGCCATACGGTTGCCCTGGCGGTTGTAGCCACCCTGCTGGCGGTTGTTATATCCGCCCTGACGGTTGTTGTAGCCACCCTGCTGGCGGTTGTAACCGCCCTGACGGTTGTTGTAACCGCTTTCCTGGCGGTTGTAGCCACCCTGCTGACGGTTGTTATATCCGCCCTGACGGTTGTTGTAGCCACCCTGCTGGCGGTTATAGCCACCCTGGCGGTTGTATCCGCCCTGGCGATTGTTGTTGTAACCGCCCTGACGGTTGTAGTTGTTACGGCGGGGCTGATAGCCGTTCTGCTGGGGAGCCTGCTGCTCGCCTTCAGCGCTTACAGCTGCGTTGTCGGCACCATCGGCGGGAGTGCCTTCGGTGCGGGGCACGTACGGGCGGGGCTGATAGCCGCCCTGCTGATTGTTGTAGCGGTTGTAGCCACCCTGCTGACGGTTGTAGCCACCCTGGCGGTTATATCCGCCCTGACGGCCGTTGTAACCGCCATCCTGACGGTTGTAGTTGTTGCGACGGGGCTGATAGCCATTCTGCTGACCATAGGGGCGCGGCTGATAGGGGCGCGGCTGGTAGCCGTTCTGCGCCGGACGCTCACCGTAAGACTGGTGCTCGGAGCCGTCGGCCTGAGCAGCAGAGTCGAATGCCGGTTTCTCGTAATTCTTTTCTGAATGGCCTTGGGCGTTGTCGGCAGCGCCGGGAATCTGGCCAATGCGAGGACGTTTTGGTTTCTTAGCTTCGTTGGATTCCATAATAAGGAAGAAAAATAAAAACAGTTGTTACGTAAATTGCAGGAATTTAGGTTGTAGTGTATTGGAAATAAAGGAAATATTGAGCGACGTAAAATCCGCCCCAAAGTTACATCTTTTTATTCATTCCAACAAACTTTTTATTAATTCCAACAATTATATAACGTTTTTATCTGCAAAAGAATGTAAATTTTCCACAAATTCTCCCGCAAAAAATGCAGAATGCAGAATGTGGAATGCGCAAGACAGGAGAACAGGAGGACAGGAGGCTGCGCGGCGCTTCCTCCCGGTTCAGGCTGTAGGGCTCGGCTGTGGAGCCTGGCTTCGGGGCTTCACTTCGGGGCTTGGCTTTGGGGCTTCACTTCGGGCATATGCCCTCAGCACAGTGTTGAGGGCGCATGCCCGAAATGGAGAAAGGCAGGGGAAAGGCCGGGGAGGGCTGGGGGAGAGGCTGGGCGGGGTGGGCGGGGTGGGCGGGGGAAAAGCGCGGCGTAGCTGCGGGTCTGGGGCCGGTGGGGCCTGACGAGCAGCTACGCCGTGATGGTGGGATGCGGCTGGGGATCAGTTGATGATGTCGAAGCCGGTGTATTTGCGGAGGCATTCGGGGATGATGATGCCTTCGGGGGTCTGATTGTTCTCAAGCAGGGCTGCCACGATGCGGGGCAGTGCGAGCGCGGAGCCGTTGAGGGTGTGGCAGAGGCGTGTCTTCTTGTCCTCGCCGCGGTAACGGCATTTCAGACGGTTGGCCTGATAGGTCTCGAAGTTGCTGACCGAGGATACTTCCAGCCAGCGCTTCTGGGCTGCCGACCATACTTCAAAGTCGAAGGTGATGGCGGAGGTGAAGCTCATATCGCCGCCGCAGAGGCGCAGGATGTGCCAGGGAAGTTCCAGGCGGTCGAGGAGGCTCTGCACGTGGTCTTTCATTTTCTCAAGCGCGGCGTAGGAGTCTTCGGGGCGCTCGATGCGCACGATTTCCACCTTGTCGAACTGGTGCAGGCGGTTGAGGCCGCGTACATCTTTGCCGTAGCTGCCGGCTTCGCGGCGGAAGCAGGCCGAATATGCGCAGTTCATCTTGGGCAGCTCCGATTCGGGGATGATGACGTCGCGGTAGATGTTGGTCACGGGCACTTCGGCTGTGGGAATCAAGTAAAGATTGTCCAGCTCGCAGTGATACATCTGCGCTTCCTTGTCGGGGAGCTGGCCTGTGCCGTATGCCGAAGCCTCGTTCACTACATAGGGAGGCTCCACCTCGGTGTAGCCGGCCTCATTGGCGCTGTCGAGGAAGAACTGGATGAGGGCGCGCTGCAGGCGAGCGCCTTTGCCGATGTATACGGGGAATCCGGCGCCGGTGATTTTCACACCCAGGTCGAAGTCGATGAGGTTGTATTTCTTGCAGAGGTCCCAGTGGGGAAGTGCATCCTCGGGGAGGTCAGGGAGGCGTCCGCCCACCTTCTCCACAACGTTGTCGGCTGCGGTTTTGCCTTCGGGCACCATATCGCAGGGAAGGTTAGGAATAGTGCAGAGCAGCTCGTGCAGCTCCTTCTCGGTGGCGGCAAGCTGGTCGGCAATCTGCTTCTGAGCATCTTTGAGCGCGCCCACCTGAGCCTTGGCGGCATTGGCTTCGTCGACTTTTTTCTCTTTCATAAGAGTGCCGATCGAGGCGGCAAGCTTATTAAGCTCGGCAGCCTTTGTGTCGTTGTCGAGCTGGAGCTGACGGCGACGGTCGTCGAGCGCAAGCACCTGATGGATGGGTTCCTTTCCGTCGAAACCCTTTATAGCCAACTTGGCGATAGCCTTTTCGGGGTCGGCTTTGATTTGCTGAATGGTAAGCATATTATACGATACTGATGGTAATCATTATTAATTATTGAGCAGCTCGCGCACCTTGGCCGAGATAGCCTTTCCTTCGGCACGTCCGGCAAGCTCTTTCGAGGCCACGCCCATCACCTTGCCCATTTCCTTGGGGGATGTGGCTCCGACGCGGGCGATAATCTCGCGCAGCTTGGCGGTGAGCTCCTCCTCGGAGAGAGTGGCGGGGAGATATTCGGCAATCACCTGAGCCTGGTCAAGTTCAACCTTGGCCAGCTCGGGGCGGTTCTGCTGAGTGTATATTTCGGCGCTTTCTTTGCGCTGTTTGATCATTTTGGCAAGGATGGCCATAGCCTTATCGTCGGGCAGTTCGCCGTCGGCACCTTTGGCGGTTTTAGCTTCCAGGAATTCCTTTTTGATACCGCGGAGGGCTTCCAGACGGGCGGCATCGCGTGCGAGCATTGCCTTTTTGATGTCCTCCGAAACTTGGTCGAAGAGATTCATTATAGTGAGTATTTATTAAATTGATGTAAATCAGAACGCAAAGTTACGCATCCTTGCGCAAAAGAGCAAAATTAATGCAAAAATCTTTTGCGCCGGCGGCTCAGAGATTGTCGAGGAGGCGCGGACGGAGGCGACGGGTGCGCTCCAGCGACTTCTCGTGGCGCCATTCGGCGATTTTGGCCTCGTGACCCGAGAGGAGGATGTCGGGCACCTTCCACCCCTTGTAGTCGGCCGGACGTGTGTAATCCGGGGCGGCCAGGAGTGAATCCTGGAAGGAGTCGCTCAGCGCCGACTGCTCGTCGCCCAGTACGCCGGGGATAAGGCGGACAATGGCGTCGGAGATGATGATGGCGGGGAGCTCGCCGCCGGTGAGCACATAGTCGCCGATGGAAATCTCGCGGGTGATCAGATGCTCGCGTATGCGGTAATCCACCCCCTTGTAGTGGCCGCAGAGGATGATGATATTATTGAGCAGCGACATACTGTTGGCCATAGGCTGGTCAAAGAGTTCGCCGTCGGGCGAAGTGAAAATCACCTCGTCGTAGTCGCGTTCGGCCTTCAGGGCTGCGATACAGCGGTCGACCGGCTCCACCTGCATCACCATTCCGGCCTCGCCGCCGAAGGGGTAGTCGTCGACCTTGCGGTGCTTGTTGGTGGTGTAGTCGCGGAGATTGTGCACGTGAAATTCGGCCAGCCCTTTGGTCTGCGCGCGTTTCAGAATGGAGCAGCCGAAGGGGGAGTCGAACATTTCAGGGAGTACTGTGAGGATATCTATTCTCATATTTTGTCAAGAAGAGAAGACTGATGGAGCAATTGCATGGCCAGGCGGTCGCGATAGACCGTGGCACCGATAGACCGTGGTACAGGCGCACTGCTGCCGGGGATGGCAAATGCCGGGAGCACTGAGAAGTCGGCCAGCAGCAGCGGTCGCCCTACGGTGGAATTCCATACCGACAGGGATGCGCGGTCGCCCTCTACGACTACAACGGCGCGGTCGGTGTGCGTGTGGTTATAGAGATATTCCGCGCGCTCGGGCGAGGCCTCGGGGTTGGCGGCCTGCATATCGGCCGGGGTGGTCACTTTGGTTTTTGAAGGGAGCGTGGCGTCGAGATGCGGAAACAGCTCCAGGATGCGCTCTTCAGCGCCCTGAAACAGCGAAAACATCTTTCGTGCGGCGTTCTCGAGCAGCTCTTCGGCGCTGTCGGCCTCGTCGATGGTCTGGCGGAGCACCCAGGCATCGACCTGCGGAGAAGATATGGTGGATTCCTCCGTCTCGGGGCGTATGCCGTTCATCACGGCGAACACGCCGAAGCCCGAGGCTATGTCGTAGCGGAGCAGTTGCCGGGCCATCCAGCGGTCGAGGCCGCGCACTATCGCCATCCGTTCGCCCGAATGAGGTAGGGTGAACTCCACGCACTTGCCCGGGTCGAGCAGCGGCGACCCGGCCGGAAGATATAGCGGGGTGGAGACTCGGCGGAGCGAGAAAGCCTCCGCCATCTTCGGTTCGAGGTGGCGCTTGATTTCGGTGAACGCTATTTCGGCTGTCTCACGCAGCAGTCGTGGCTTAAACATAGCCGCAGTTATTTTAGGTTAGAGATAATGTCGGGGAGGGGACTCAGATTTCGTAGCCGACGGGCGGTTGAAAATTGGTGGCTTTCCCGGTTCAGAATTTGTAGCCGACGCCGAAGAGGCCGGTGAAGCCTTGCGAAGGCACGCCGAACATCAGCTGGGTGCGCTTGTTGAGGATGTTGTCGAATCGCGCGAAGGCTGTAAAGGCTTCGGTGATGCGGTAGGAAGCTCCTGCGTAGAGGTTGCTCAGGTCGCCCAGCGAGGTGTGGCGGCATCCGGCAGTGGCGCCCAGGATGTAGTCCTGGCCGTGCTCATCGCCGCGCCATTCGGTGTAGATAATCTCGGTGCCGTTGATTGAGCGCTCGCCTCGGTCAAGCCTTACGGTGAATCCGGCGTTGATTTCGAGCGGCCGGATGGGGGTAACGGCCAGCGACGCTCCTATCACCTGACGGGCGCCGTCGCGCCAGTAGAGCCAGTGGCGCTCCTGACCGCCGCCAAGGTTGGCGTCATAGCTCAGGGCTACGTTGAGCAGCTTGCGGAACTGCCACTCAAATCTTGCTCCGGCTTTCCAGGCGCGGATGCGCGAGGGAGTCCAGACATTGTAAGTGGTATTGTCGGCGGAGAGTACCGTGGGCATAAGCCAGTGATTGGCAGCGGCATAGTCGCAGGTGAGTGTGAGCGATGCGCCATAGAAGGGACCTACGCGCACTCCGAGCTGCCCGGTGAAGGCCACATTGGAGAGGGAGGTGGCCAGGCGTGGGTCGGCGTAGCGGCTGAGCTGCCACATATCTTCCAGAGAATTGGTCTGCACGCCACCGCCGAGCTGCACCCAGGCACCGAATGCCGAAGCCGGATTCAGCGCCAGCATCACGTCGGGAGCTGCGTGGAAGCTCTTGTCGCCATTGACAGAGAAACCCAGACGCACCCCGGCACGACCATAGAAGGCGCCGCTGTTATATTCGGCTGCGGGAATTACATCAACCTGCCCCACGGTTTTGCCGCCGGGCTGAATGTCGAAAGGTTTGGTGTTCTTATCCCCGGCGAAAACGCTGCGCAGAAGCAGCGAGTCGGAGGTGTAGTAATGGTTGAAATGCAGGAATTTACCCTCCACACGCACTCCGAGCAGGGCGTTGGCGGTGACATTGCCGCGAAGATATGCGCCGAAATCCATCGACGTCTGATGCAGAGCGTCCGAGTTGGTGTGGTTGAAGATGCCACCGCCGGCCGATACGCCGTAGGTGACGCTTCCGGCACGGCCGTCGAAGGCGGCATTGAGGTGCCAGCGCACATTCCCGGCGGTGTAGTCGGGGAGCGTGGTGCGCGAATAGGCGCCGTCGGTGCCAACCCGCAGGGTGTTGAATGATCCGAAACGCTGCATAAAGTCTACCTTGCCGCCTACATCGAATGTCTTGAAGCGGAAGTCGGCGGTGGAAGTGCCGGAAAGCCCTTTGTAGTCGCGGTTATCGAGCTGCACGGCCACATTGAGTTTGGTGTCCTTGCGGTCGAGGATGGCATAACCGGCCGACAGCCCTGCATCGAGGGTGGGGAAGTAGCCAAGGTCGACATAGCCCCGGAAGGGTGTGGCGGGGAAGGCGCCGCCGGTGGAGGCCGGAGCGTAATAGGTGAGCGCGGGAGAAATAGCCGACGGATGCAGGTCGGGCTGCATCGTCAGCGTCACCGGCGACACTACCGGAGGAAGCAGCGAGGGGAAAACCACCGGTCGGGCGGCAGCACGCTCGGTGGGGATGATGTCGCGGTCTATCGTAATCTCCTTATTGAGGTCCTGCGCCTGAGCGCAAAGCCCGGCTGCAAGGAGCGGAAATGCGAGAATGATATATCTTTTCATTTGCGGGAGTCAATAAGCTGGAAAATGTCGGGTTCGTTGCCGGGATAGTTCTCGCGCAGAGAGCGGAGATACTCGTCGGCCCCGAAGGTGTCGCCGTTGCGGCGCTTGATGTCGCTCATAAGTATGAATCCGCGAGCAAGCCAATAGTCGTGAGGAGTATTGGAGTCGATAAGTTTGTTTACGGTCTCTTCGGCCTTGGCAGTATCACCGGCGTCGAAATAATTCTGTGCCAGATAGTAGGCAGCCTTGGCGCCGGGGAGGCTCTGCGGGTCGTCGGCCAGGTCGGTGAGCAGGGAGCGGGCCTCGTCGCGCTTGCCGGTGTTGAGCAGGGCGTTGGCGCGGGCCAGCATCACCTCCTTGCGGTCGTTGGCACCCAGCGATGACGACTGAAGCAGCTGCGCGGCCACAGTCATCACGTCGGCGTCGTTGCCCAGGTCGCGGCTCACGCGCAGAATGCCCATACGGGCCTGATTGATTCGGATTTCGCCGGAGGCTTTGGCGGCGAGGTCGCGGTAGGCCTGGAGCGCCTGCTCGGGGCGGCCGTTGCGCTCCTCGATGGGGGCGATGATTGCCAGCGCCTCCACCGCCTCGGATGCGTCGGGATATGCCTCGACAAGTTCGCGGCCCATACGCAGTGCGTCGGCATCGCGACCGCTTTCGGCGGCTTTCTCCACACCCTCAAGCTGGAGCGCCACAAGTTCCGAACGATCCATTTTGGGCGCATCGGGCACAGTGGCCAGGAACGAGGTGTAACCGGCGATGTCGCCGCGGTCGGCATAGATATGCTTGAGGTCCTCGGCTGCGGCGCGGGCTTCGTCGGAGGTGGGATATTTCGTGATTACATTCTTGTATGCGGTGATTGCGCGGTCGGTCTGACCGGAATTCAACTCGGCGATGGCCAGCAGCAGCGCACCCTGACGCCCCTGTGCGGTGGAGGGGAAGCGCTCGGCCAGCTGTGTGTAAGCCTTGATGGCCGAAGGATTGTCAGAAAGTTCGGTGTAGCTTTCGCCGGTTTCGAGCAGCGCCGAGGGGATGAGTGCGGAGTTGGGGAAGCGCTCCATCATCTGCGCCAGCCCGGAGATTTTGGCGGCGTGGTCGCGCTGCAGACCCTTCATAATGGCCTTCTGGAACATCGGGTAGTCGGCCGAAGAGGGGTCTTGGGTGATGGCCTGCTCATAGTGCGTGGCGGCAGTGGCAAAGTCGGAACGATAGTAGAAGCTGTCGCCCAGACGGTTGAGCGCGTCGGTTTTCAGTGCGGCGACATCTGCGGCGGTCGACGGGGTGAGCGCCTTCAGGTAACGGCCGAAATAGTCGGCGGCGCCCGAGAAATCTTTCAGGGCGAACTTTGCGTAGGCCATATCGTAGAGGGCCAGTGCGTGGTTCTTATCCTTCGAGGGGGTCTCGCGCAGGAACGCGGCGTACTGCTTTTCGGCGCCCTTGTAGTCGGATTTCTTGTAGAGCGCCTCGCCGAGCCAGAGCGTAGCGGCCGAAGCGGTCTCGCCGGAGAAGCGGCCCAGGCTGCGGGCCTCGGTGAGCGCCTTTACGGCATCGTCGGTGTGGCCTGAGCGCAGCTGACGCGCGCCGTGCATATAGAGCACCTGCTGCTTGGCGGCCAGCACACGGTCGGAGGGGTTCTTGATATTGTTGATAGCCCGCAGAGCTGCGGCGTAGTTGTTGTCGGTAATGTAGCCGTTGATGATGTAGTCGGCCACCTGCGGCGCCATCGGAGAGTCGGGATAGTTGCGCAGGAAGCTTTCAAAGAGCGATACCGAGCTGCCGAAAGGCATCTTGCCACCCTTGGAGGCGGCCACGGCATAATTGTAGGAGGCGAGCTGGGTGGTTTCCGCTTCGAAATTCTTCTTGACGGCACGGTCAAACGCCATCATCGCGGCATCGTAGTCGGCAAGCTGCATATAGCTCTGACCCATCACAAGGCAGGCGGTCTGCCCCATGGCGTTGTCCTCGCCGACAGCTGCCGAGAGGCGGCGTATGGCATCGCGGTAGCGCCCTTCGTCGTAGTCGGTCAGACCTAAAATGTACATCGCCGAGGGACGTGGCTGCTCCACATTCTCCTCATATACACGCAGCAGCGGCAGGGCACGAGCCTTGTCGCCGGTGGCGTAGTAAGATTCACCGGCAATGCGCTGTGTCTCGGCGAGATATTCCTTCGGGCATCCTTCGGCCAACAGGGCATTGGCCTCCTTCAGCGCCTTACGGTAATCGCCCTGACTGTAATACAGCTGAGCCAGATAATAAGGTGTGCGGCCGGCCGGGTCGGTGCCGTCGACGCGCACTTGCTCAAACCTGTTGAGTGCGCTGCGGTAATTGCCCTGCACATAGTCGGTATAGCCGAGATAGAACATAGCTTGATTGCTCAGCGATGTGCCTAACAGATGTTCATACACATCTCGTGCCTCGCCGTAGCGACCAAACTGCAGCAGGCAGTATGCGCGGTAATAGTTTCGCGCGTCGGCATCGGCCGAGGAGAGCGCATCGGGATTGATGGAATTGTAAATCTCCAGGGCGGCAGTGTAGTCGGCATTGTCCATCAGCGCTCCGGCCAGACCGAGCATAGCGCGCTCGCGATAAGGGGAGGCGGGGTATTTCTCCAGAAACGCGGTGAACATCCCTGCGGCATCCTCGCCGGGGATATGTGCGCAGGCTATGGCCAGATAATACTCGGCCGCTTCGCGCTGGGCACCGGGGGCGGGATTCAGCAGCAGGGCCTGGCGCAGCTGGTCGGCGGCGCCGCGATAGTTGGCGTCGGCAATCATCAGACGGCCGCGTTCGGCAAAACCCTGTGATACCGGCGAATTTACCGTGGCGCCACCCGATTCAGCCGAGGTGAGCGCCGGCAGGAGATCGGCGGCCGAGGCTGCGGTGGTGCAGGTTAAGGCTATGGCACAAAGGCCTTTAAATATCTTCATAGCTTTTCAGCTTTTGGTTATCTTCAAAGCTTGGGCGCTGAGGATGGGGCCGTCAGCGCTTTTCTGCGGTGTAAATTGTGGCCACACCGAGTGTGAGTCGGTGCAGACGGGGAGCACTCAGCGAGGCATTTTCCATAAGACGGAGCATGGCGTCGCCCTGAGGCATAGCGGCGATTGACCGGGGCAGATATGTGTAGGCCGAATTGTCGGCCGAAACGATACGTCCCATCAGCGGTATTACCGCGCGCGTATATATATTATAGAAAGGACGCACCACCGGCGATGGCGGAACCGACAGTTCCAGCACCACCAGGCGCCCTCCCGGACGGAGCACGCGGGCCATTTCGGCGTACCCCTGCTCCAGGTGCTCGAAATTGCGCACCCCGAAGGCCACGGTGATGGCGTCGAAATTGTTGTCGGGGAAGGGGAGGCTGAGGCAATCGGCTTTCTCCAGTGTGATGCGCGCGGCAAGACCGGCATCCTCCACCTTTTTGCGCCCTACATCCAGCATCCCTTCCGAGAGGTCTACACCGGTAATTTCTGCGCCGGGGATGGCGCGGGCGAGCTGGATGGCAAGGTCGCCGGTGCCGGTGGCTACATCGAGGATGCGGGCCGGAGAGCACTCGGCCACTTGCGCCACAACCTTGCGGCGCCATGAGCGGTCGATGCCCAGGGTCATAGCGCGGTTGAGCAGGTCGTAGGAATGTGCGATGTTGTCGAACATTTCCTCCACCTGCTCTGCTTTTGCCTGACGGCTGTCGGCATACGGGATGACTTTCTCGGCTTTTATCTCCATCAGCGCGCCGGGGACTATCAACGTGCCAGGGTGTCGAGGCAGTCTACAAGGTTGAGTTCTATGCGGTGCTCCAGGTCGTTGCTGGGTGCGGGCACGAATTTGCGGCCGGTGATGTGCTCATACAGCTCGATGTAGCGCTGCGATACTTCGTTGCAGAATTCATCGGTCATCTCAGGTACGGTCTGCCCTTCGCGGCCCATAAAGTTGTGGTCGATAAGCCACTGGCGTACAAACTCTTTCGAGAGCTGGCGCTGCGGTTCACCTTTGGCGAAGCGTTCTTCGTAGCCGTCGGCGTAGAAGTAGCGCGAGGAGTCGGGGGTGTGGATTTCGTCGATGAGAATCACCTTGCCGTCGCGTTTGCCGAATTCATATTTGGTGTCGACAAGGATCAGCCCTTTTTCTGCGGCCATCTCGCTGCCACGGGTGAAGAGCGCACGGGTGTAAGCCTCCATCTGAGCGTAGTCTTCCTCGCTGACGAGGCCCTGGGCGATGATTTCCTCACGCGAGATGTTCTCGTCGTGCCCGGCGGCAGCCTTTGTGGTGGGGGTGATGATGGGTTCGGGGAATTTCTGATTTTCCTTCATTCCTTCGGGGAGCTTCACGCCGCAAAGTTCGCGCTTGCCGGCGGCATATTCGCGCCAGGCGGAACCGGTGAGGTAGCCGCGGATAATCATTTCCACGGGGAATCCCTTGCAGAGATAGCCCACGGTAGCCATCGGGTCGGGGTCGGCCAGGCGCCAGTTGGGCACGATGTCGGCAGTCGACTGCAGGAAGTAGGAGGCAATCTGGTTGATTACCTGACCCTTGAAGGGAATGCCTTTGGGGAGAATCACGTCGAAGGCCGAGATGCGGTCGGTAGCAACCATTGCCAGCAGATTGTCGCTGATGTTATAAACGTCGCGAACTTTGCCGTGATACACACCGGTCTGTCCCGGCAGATTGAAGTTGGTTTTCAGAAGAGTTTGCATATGTGAAAGTTAATCGATTATCAATGCGGAATGCGGATTGTGTAATGCGGAATGATTAGTTGGGGGAGGGGTCGTGGAGGGAGTTATCCTGATGGTGGCTATCCTGGCAAGAGGGGTCGTGGCCGGATTGCTCCTGGCGGGCGGCTTCCTCGTCGGCGCGGGCGTATGCCTCGACGATGCGCTGCACCAGGGCGTGGCGCACGATGTCTTTCTTGCCGAACTCTACCTTGCCGATGCCGGGGATGTCGCGCAGAATCTGCAGCGCCTGGATAAGACCCGACTTGGTGGAGCGGGGAAGGTCGATCTGCGTGGCGTCGCCGGTGATTATCATCTTGGCATTCATACCCATACGGGTCAGAAACATCTTTATCTGGTGGGTCGTGGTGTTCTGCGCCTCGTCGAGCACAATTACGGCGTCGTTGAGGGTGCGGCCGCGCATAAAGGCCAGCGGCGCTATCTGTATCACCTTCGTCTCCATATACTCCTTGAGCTTGATGGCCGGAATCATATCCTCCAGCGCATCGTAGAGGGGTTGGAGATAGGGGTCGATTTTATCCTTCATATCGCCGGGGAGGAAACCGAGTTTTTCGCCGGCTTCTACTGCCGGACGCGACAGGATGATTTTCTTCACCTCGCGGTTTTTCAGCGCTCTCACAGCCAGGGCTATTGCCACATAGGTCTTGCCGGTACCGGCCGGCCCGAGGGCAAAAGTGAGGTCGTTGTGGAGAAATGTATCCACAAGTTTCTGCTGATTGGGAGTGCGGGCGGAGATAGGTTTGCCGTTGACGCCATAGATAATCACGTCGTCGGCCTTCATCTGAGAGGGCTGCTCACCCTTGAGAATGTCGAGAATCACCTCCTCGTTGAGCTTGTTGTACCGGGCGCAGTACGCTTCAAGCTGCTTTACTTTCTTTTCAAACTCGGCCGTCTCGTTTTCGTCGCCCATCACTCTGATCAAAGAGCCACGCGCCGTTATCCTCAACTTGGGGAAGAGGTTGCGCAAGAGCTGCATATTGGCGTTGTTCACGCCATAAAAGCTCACGGGGTCGGCCTGGTCGATAATAACAATCCTTTCTATCATAGATTCATCTGCAAAGTTACACAATTTCTTCGGAATAGCAGCAACAAACTGCCTCTATGATAACAACAATTTCTCGGGAAAATTAGTTACAGGCCTGGCGTGGATTGGTCGCGAAAATAGCTAAGGCTGCTATTCCTCGGAAGGAAACGTGGAGGCGGGGCTGCCCTACTTCGGGCATTCGCCCTCAGCACTGTGTTGAGGGCGTTTGCCCGAAATGGCTGATTTATAGGTCGTGTTGGAAGTTTATGGCTTTTCCGGAGCGGGATTGGAATTGGGTGCGGGTGAAGAATTTGTAGAACTTGGAGCGGGTGTGGATGAGGGTGTGGATGAGGGTGTGGGGGTGGGAGCGGGGGCGGGGGAGGCGGGGGATTTGCGGCGGCGGAATAGGGGGCGGAGGAAGGAGGTGAGGGAGTCGAAGTCTTTGCGGAGGATTACGCCGACTCCCTGGGTTGTGAGTGCTGAGCGCAGGTAGTAGTTCTGGTCGTTGTAGCGGTTATAGGCTTTGAGGCGGAAGTTGCCTGAGCGGTTCAGCAGGTATTCCAGGTCGAAGTCGCCCACAAACTGGTTGGTGTTCAGGCTCTTGTCGCGGTATCCGAAGTTGCCGTTGAAGAGCAGACGGTTGTTGAGCAGGCGCGACGACAGGGCCACGTCGACCTCCACATCAGAGAAGTCGCCGCGCGAGGAGCGCAGTTGCGGAGCGATGTTCCAGTTGTCGGAAATCTGGCCGAGGATATTGCCGAGCTGCGAGGAGAGCGTCGACGAAGCCACCGACACCAGCTCGTTGCCACGTGTGGCGCCGGCCATATAGTCGGGGGTGTAGAAACGGTTGAGCGCCAGCAGGTAAAGAATCTGACGGTTCATCATCTCGTTGGTGGAGATAATCGAGCGCACCTTCCGGTAGATGTCGGATGTAAGGGTGGGGAATTCCAGGTCGAAAGCAATTTCCGGCTGCTGAATGTCGCCGGTGATTTGCATCAGCGCGTTTACCGGCACATTGGTGCGGTTAAGCTCGGAATCGTTTAGGAACGACTCGTCGAGGTCAGACAGGTTGGCGTTGAGCGAGTAAGCCGCGTTGATGTCGAGCTGCGCCGCGTATGGGTCGCCCCGGAATGCTATCTGGCTTCCCGGCTTGATGGTGAAATCCTTGATGATGATGTCCTGGAGGGTGAAATTGTAGTCGCCGCGGTCCAGCGTGTAGTTACCATACATTTTCAGCTCGTTGTTGGCCGAGCCGTAATCCATACGCAGGTGGCCGCTGCCGTAAGCGCGGATGCGGTCGCCGCCCACGGGGTCCATTACCAAAATCAGACGCGCGTCGGGTGTAACCCCCATTTGGATGGTGATATTGTAGTCGGACGACGCAGTGTCATCGTGGTGCGCGGCCTGCTCGCGCAGCTTGTTCACCAGTTCCATCGACGTGTCGCGCAGATGCAGTGTGTCGGTCATCTCCGCCGCCATCCGGTCCTTGTCGCGGAACGTGAGGAACGAGTAAGCCTCGGCCTCCACCTGGTCGCTGAGCACGAAAGTGAAAGTCGACCCGGGCGCCGTCTGCATATCGATGCTGATATCCACCCGGCCGGGCACACCTTTCACGAACGCCGACCCATCGCCATACACCGTGCCATACCAGCGGTTGTTGTTTTTCTGCGTCTCGTTGTAACTCAGCAGATTCTTCGCGCCGGTAATGGCGAATTCAAATGTAGGTTCTTTGAAATATTTGTGGCGCACCCAACCGTTGAGCTTCGCCGTGTGGCCGTGGAAATCGTGCACGGTGATGCCGTTGAGGTCGATGTAGCCCGGACGCAGATGCACCGAGTCGGTGGCCCAGTAGGTGGTGTTGGTGAAATTCACGCGCATCTGCACCGAATCGGCCTTTACATCACCCTCCAGGTCGATGTATTTGAAGTTGCCGTAGACACGTGCCCATCCCGAGGCATAGCCGGAGATGTCGGATGCGAATGCCGACATATATGGCGCCAGGAATCCTACCGGTTCGCGGTCGACGCGGAAGGTGAGGTCGAGCGAATCGCGGGTAGCGTAGATGCCGCCGTCGACCGTCGACTTGCGGCCCTGGTTGTCGATGTCGGCGGCAAGCTGCACCGACTTGTCGGATGTGCGGAACCACGACTTCACCACCGCATCGCCCAACACCGTGTGGTTGTAGCTGATATCCTTCACATGCAGACCGGGGGTCTCCAGACGCGGGTTGCCTGTGTAGATATCGGAGGCGTAGAATGTGCCGGAAGCGCGTCCGCCCAGCATAGCGGCGTCGATGCCCAGCGATTCAAACAGATAGTCGAGGCTGAAATCGCTCAGGTCGAGCGTCAGCAGGGAAGAGGGGTCGGGCGACACCTGCCCGTTTATTTTTATGAACTGGTGGCCGTGAAATACATTTATGTCATTGACATCCACCTGCTTGCCGCGGATGTTCACCGTGGCCGGAGCTATCGTCCAGGTAGAGTCGTTGAACGACGCCCGCGAGGGGAGCAGCCGCAGCGAGGCCAGCAGTCCGTCGGCATCGCGCGAAAAACCGGTGTTGAGGCGAATGTCGCCGCTGTAGTCGCGGTCACGGTCGATTTTCCACTTCACTTTTGTGTCAACCGTGTCGGTGCGGGCATCCATATCCAGGTTCAGCGTCATCGGGCCGCCCTTGGTGGGGGATGTGGTGTGGAACTGCAGCCGTCCATCACCCTTTTTGCCGCTGACAAATGCCATAAGAGCAGTATTCTCAACCAGTTTGCCTCCCTGCCGCAGGAACGGCGCCGAGATATCGAGGTCGAGATCACCATCGGCCTGCGACATACCGCCGCGGATGCTCACGGGGTAAATCACGCTCACCGGCAGGTGGAAAAATTCGGCTATATTTTCTGTTTCCTTAATGGTGAAGTCGAACTGGAAATCATTCTCCGGTGCCTCTACTTCGATTGGTGTGCCCTTCCGGCTCCGGCGGCGTGCCGTGCTTTTGCCGCGTACTCTCTTTCCTGCGGCGAGAATCTGCGGCGACTGCGGCAAGAGCGACGGGAATGCTCCGGCCAGTATCTGCCGGGCGTCGCGCCTGAGGGTACGGAAATCAAACCGTCCCTGTAGGGTGCCGTCGAGCCAGTCGCTGGCGATGCCTACGCGCGAAGTGCCGTTGTCGAGATTCTGCGAGTCGATGTGCAGCCGCTTCAATGCGATTCCTTCTGAGTCGACAGGCTTTAGCGCCAAGTCGGACAGAGTGACATACCCCGTGGGGAAACCGCCGTTCTCTACCGCTAAGTTCACGTCGGCGTTGCCCGAAAGGGCTGCGCCGGGATATTTCTGCCAGAGGCCGAAACGGTCGGGCAGCAGGCGGTCGAGCTGCACTCTGAGTTGCAGCGCCGGGGACTGACGGGAAATCACCGCCTCGCCGTCGATGGTGAGGGCGGCGTCGGAATTGTTCACATCGGCGTTCACTGTGGCCAGGTCGCCGTCGAGCGAGAGCCGCGCGCCTACATCGGTAAGTGCGTGGCCGCGGAACATAGCGCGGCCAAGCAGGATGTCGGCGGTGCCTTGCCGGTGGCCTCCCTTGTCGGAAAAATCCACCACGGCCTCACCCTCCACGCCTGCCGGTTCGCCGGCGGTCAGGAAAGAGAGGTCGACATATCCATCGGTGGCTACGTCGGCCGAAAGAGAATAATTGCGGGCATCGTTGTATTCCCCGGTCACGGCGGCACTGACAGCTCCGGGAAGAGTGCGCAGGGCAATGTCGCCGTCGAAGCTGCGCAGAGTGCCGCGGCCCGATGCGTCTACCGCCACAGTGCCCAGTGGCATCAGCGCCGAGCAAACCTTCTCCGGCAAAATGCCGGCATCGCGCAGTCGAGGCGCAAGCTCGGAAGAGGCATTTGCCTCCAGCTTACTGAGCAGGAATCCGGGGGTGGCATCGGTGAGATCGAAACCCTCCCCATCGATGTCGATGGCCAGGAGGTCGTCGAGCTGCAGGGTCACGTCGGCCTTGCATTCGCGCAGATTGCCGGTGAGCCGCATACGCTCTACCGACAGCATATTCTGCACCTGGCGCAACGGCGGATAAAGCGCACCGGCATCGGGGAGCCACAGGTGCGCCGCATCCTTCAAGGTGATGTTTATCTTGTTGTCTTCAAGACTTTTGCGAATGGATTTCAGTCCGGTAAGCGGGAGCCGCAACGGTTCAAACTGCAGACGCGAGGCCGGCAGCTCTATGTCAAGATTCTCGGCCTTCAGCTCATTGGCGGCGATATGGAAATCACCGGCGAGTTTGCGCAGCGTCAGACCCGACCGCTCCTGCATAGCCATACGCCGGATGTTCACCGTAAAGTCATCGTTGGCCAGACGCGGCAACGATACATCGGCGCGGAAACGGCTCACCTGCAGATGGTTGGGGTCGAGCACCCCTTCCGGCAGGCGCGGAGCGGAGAGCACATCGTAGCTTACCGACGATGCGCGGATGATGACGGTGGAAATTTTCAGGTCGAAGCGCGTGGGGGGCTTTTTCTTATCCTTCGGGCTGAGAGCGTAGATGATAGGCTGGATATTCAGCGGGGCGCCGATTGAATCGCGGCGCAGACGCCCGTCCATTCCCACCAGTTCCACATAGTCCACGCAGATGCGCCGCGAGAAGATGGCCTCGCGCAGGGAAATGCCGGCGCCGAGCCGGTCGACCGTCATAGCCGTGTCGCCCGGAGCGGTCACCACCGCCACATGCCGCAGTGTGGCCCGGCTGAAGGGGATGATGTTGAGCGACCCGATGCTCACCTCAGCTCCGAGCAGGGTGCTCAGCTCAGTTTCGAGCCGGTCGGCCACACGGCGCTGCACACTGCCCAATGAAAGAGCCACATACAGCACCGCCGGCACCACAGCCACCAATAGGATGACTGTGATGAGCAAAATGCGTATTATGCGATAGCTCCATTTCATCTGTCCGCTTCCTGAGAGATTCGAAAAAATTCGATGCGAAGTTACGAAAAAATCGCCGTAATTTTTGTGTGTAACCCAAAGAATCCTTAACTTTGTTGCAAAGTTTTTCACCCCGCCGCGACGCCCGGCAGCCTTCCTCTCTGCTCCCATCCCACACACTGCAGGCTTCCTCGCGCCTCTCCCCCGGCTACGTCGACACAAATTTTTGCCAAATTCCATCGCAAAGATGACATTAAAATCCCGGATTGCAGTTGCCCTGCTGGCTATTTCCGGCGCCCTCACGGTGCAGGCGGCCGAGCCTGTATCCCGCGCCACCGACGCCTTACGTGGCGAAAAGTCGCTCGGCATTGAGGTGGGCTACAACGGCTATAACCGTATGCCGCAGGTGGGCGGTCGCTTCACCTACCGATTCAGCCGCCTGATCCGACTGGCTCCCGCCGTAGAGTATACATTCCGCGACAAAGGGCGCGATGCGCTGCTCTTCGATATAGATGTAAACTTTATGTTCCCGCTGGCTCAGAACCGCTGCGCCCTATATCCGCTTGTGGGTCTCAATTATTCCAGCTGGAATTATCACCCCGTGGTCACCGTGCCGGGCACCAACGATGTATCGTCGCGTGTGTCGCGTGCAGGCATCAACCTCGGCGCCGGAATCGATGTGAATATCAGCGGATCGCTGCGTCTGTCGGCCGGTGCGCACTATACATTTATCAAGGAATTTCACGGAGTTGTGGCCGAAGTTGGTATACATTACCGCTTCTGAACCCGCCAACGCTACAACATATCACAACTTTTTAAATATCAACTCAGAAATGATTTGCAAAGAACTTGAAAAGGCTATCAATGCCCAGATCAATGCCGAATTCTGGTCGGCCTATCTTTATCTCTCAATGTCGATGCACTTCGCCAATAAAGGCTTTGCCGGCATCGCCAACTGGTATGCTGTCCAGTTTAAGGAAGAGCAGGCCCACGCCACTATCTTTATGAACTATCTCAACAGCCGCGACGGCAAGGTGCTTCTGGCTCCTATCGCTGCTGTCGACACTGAGTGGGAAACTCCCGCCGCTGCTTTCGCTGCCACTCTCGCTCACGAGCAGAAAGTGACCGCCCTCATCAACGACCTCAACGCTCTGGCTGTTGAACACAAGGACTACGCCACTCAGAACGCTCTCCAGTGGTTCATCTCCGAGCAGGTTGAAGAGGAGGAGAACGCCCGCACCTACATCGACACTCTCGAGAAGATTGGCGACAACGGCTACGGCCTGTATATGTTCGACAAGGAGCTGGCTGCCCGTACCTACGTGACCCCCGCTCCCCTCGCCGGCAAGGAATAAAATCCCCTGAAACAGGAGCTGTCGCAAACGCTTCACAATCCCACACCATTTTGTAGGGGGCTGTGTCAAGATAGCCATCGACGTATCAATTTGTAGGGACGCACCAGGGGTGCGTCCCTACTCAGATGGCGTTTTGCATAGTCTCGAAATCGCTCAATTCCCTAATACCGCAGTATGGCACAGAAGTTCGTAGAAACTCCTCTGATGAAACAATATGTCCAGATGAAGGCGAAGCACCCCGACGCGGTGCTTCTCTTTCGTGTTGGCGACTTCTACGAAACATTCTCCGACGATGCTATTGCGGCCTCGGAAATCCTCGGAATCACCCTCACGCGCCGCGCCAACGGAGCCGCCTCCTCGGTGGAGCTGGCCGGATTCCCGCATCACGCCCTCGACGCTTATCTGCCGAAACTCGTCAGGGCCGGCAAGCGTGTGGCTATCTGTGAACAGCTTGAAGACCCCCGCACGGTGAAAAACCGGCTCGTGAAGCGCGATATCACCGAGCTTGTCACTCCGGGAGTTGCTCTCAATGATAATGTGCTGGAGCACAAGGAGAACAATTTCCTTTGCTGTGCACACTATCATAAGGACCGCATAGGTGTGGCTTTCCTCGATATCTCTACGGGTGAATTCCTTGTGGCTCAGGGCAATGCCGACTATGCTGCGAAAATTATAGCTAATTTTGCTCCGAAGGAGGTGCTTGTGGAGCGTGGCAACAAACCGCGTGTGCAGGCCGACTTCGCCGGAAAGTGGCCGGTCTTCGAACTTGATGACTGGGTGTTTACCGCTCAGGCCGCCAACGACCGTCTGCTGCGGCAGTTCGGCACCTCTTCGCTCAAAGGTTTCGGCCTGGGGCGTATGCCTCTGGGCATAATCGCCGCCGGGGCCATCCTTCACTATCTCGACATCACCTGCCACACCCATACGGGTCATATCACCCGCATTGCCCGCGTGGAGGAGGAGCAGTTTGTGCGTCTCGACAAATTCACTGTGCGCAACCTCGAGCTGATTTCTCCGCTCAATGAGGATGGAAAGAGTCTGCTCGATGTGCTCGACCGCACCGTCTCCCCGATGGGTGCGCGTATGCTGCGCCGCTGGATTTGCTTCCCGCTGAAAGACCCGGCAGAAATCAACCGGCGTCTCGACGTGGTAGAGTTTTTCTTCCGCGAGCCTGACCGGCGCGACACCCTCACCGAGCTGTTGGAGCAGGTGGGCGACCTGGAACGACTGGTGTCGAAGGTGGCCGTGGGGCGTATATCTCCCCGCGAGATGCTGCAGCTGCGCAATGCGCTCCGTGCCATCGGTCCGGCCGCGAAGCTCTGCACCGGAGCGCCGCAGGAGTCGCTTCGCCGTATGGGCGAGGGGCTGAATCCCTGCGAACTCATCCGCGACCGCATCGACCGCGAAATCGCCGAGGATGCTCCCGCGTCGCCCGGAAAGGGGAATGTGATTCAGCGGGGCGTCAATGAGGAGCTTGACCAGTTGCGCGATATGGCTTTCCAGGGGAAGGACTATCTGCGCCACGTGCAGGAGCGCGAGGTGGAGCGCACCGGTATCACCAGCCTCAAAATCGGCTACAATAATGTGTTCGGCTACTACATCGAGGTGACCAACACGCACCGCGATAAAGTGCCTCCTGAGTGGATACGCAAGCAGACGCTTGTAAATGCTGAGCGATACATCACCGACGAATTAAAGGAATACGAGGAGAAGATACTCACCGCACAGGAGCGTATCGAAGTCCTCGAAACTCAGCTTTACCGCGAGATGGTGGAGGCCCTCAATGAGTATGTGGCCACCATTCAGAACGATGCCCGCATCGTGGCCCGGCTCGATTGTCTGCTGTCATTTACCCGTGTGGCACAGGAGAACCGCTACAACCGTCCGGTGGTTGATGATTCGCTGGTAATCGACATCACCGCCGGCCGTCATCCGGTGATTGAACGCGAGTTGCCTCCGGGCACTCCCTATATCTCCAACTCCGTGTCGCTCGACAACGACGGCACTCAGATAATGATGATTACCGGTCCGAATATGGCCGGTAAGTCGGCGTTGCTCCGTCAGACCGCGCTCAATGTGCTTATGGCGCAAATCGGGTCGTTTGTGGCCGCCGAAAGCGCTCGCATCGGCGTGGTCGACAAAATCTTCACCCGCGTGGGTGCATCCGACAATATTTCGCTGGGTGAATCCACGTTTATGGTGGAGATGAATGAATCGGCATCGATTCTCAACAATATCTCGCGCCGTTCGCTGATTCTCTTCGACGAGCTTGGTCGCGGCACATCCACCTACGACGGTATCTCCATCGCCTGGGCCATCGTGGAGTATCTCAACCGTTCGGCCGAAAAACCGAAAACGCTTTTCGCTACTCACTATCACGAGCTTAATGAGATGGAGCGCAGCTATCCGGGCGTGAAAAATTTCAATGTCTCTGTCAAGGAAATCGACGGCAAGGTGGTATTCCTGCGCAAACTCAAAGAGGGGGGCTCGGAGCATAGCTTCGGTATACATGTGGCCAGTTTGGCCGGTATGCCTCGCAGCATCGTAAAGCGCGCCACGCAGGTGCTCTCCCAGCTTGAGGAGGCCAACCGCGACCGCTCAGGCGGCGATAGCGCTACAGCCGAAGGGGGAAAGAAAGGCAAGGGAGTAAAATCGGTTCCCGCCAATGCCGCCACCGGCATCACGCCGCTGCCCGCACCCTCCGACGAGCCCGGAATGCAGCTCAGTTTCTTCCAGCTCGACGATCCTGTGCTGAGCCAGATTCGCGACGAATTGCTCGGCCTCGACATCAACAATCTCTCCCCGCTTCAGGCGCTCAATAAGCTCTCTACCCTCCGCGAAATCATCACCGGCAAATAGAGCGCAATCCATTGCCGCCCATTTAAATTTCAGCGCAATTCCATTGTAGCCCATTTATAATTCAGCACAATTCCATTGCAGGATGGGGGCTGGCGTAGCTAGCCGTCAGTTTAGCCAGGGGTGCAGCTACGTCGGCCCCCACGATATGCTCGTACCTCGGGAAAAGTTCCCACGAATAGCGCGGCCGCGATATATCGCGCCCCTACTTTTGGGGGGAAGCGCCTCCGGGATGGAGCGCCTCCGAGAGAAGCCGCACCGCGATTGGGGGATTACTTTTTGAGGGAGTCGAAGAGGGCGATCAGGCGAGACAGCTCGTCGGCGTCGGCAAACTGGAAGGTGATTTTCCCTTTGCCCTGGCGGTCGCAGGAGAAGTTGACCGGGGTATGGAATGCTGCCGACAGATGATTTTTCAGCAGATCGAAGTCGTGTGACGCGCTGTAGGGGTTGGCCTTCCGCGCTTTCTTGTCGTTGTCGACCGGTTCGCCATTCTGCCAAGCCTTCGCAAGTTCCTCGACACGGCGCACCGAAAGGCCGTCGCGCAGGATTTCCTTGTAGATTTTCAGCTGCACACGCGGATCCTCGATGCCGAGCAGAGCGCGGGCGTGGCCCATATCCACAAGCTTGTCGCGCAGACCGAGCTGCACCTCCGAGGGGAGTTTGAGCAGACGCAGGAAGTTGGCGATGGTGGCGCGTTTCTTGCCGATACGTTCCGACAGACGTTCCTGAGTGAGGTTGTACTGGTCGATGAGCTTCTTGAAAGTGAGCGCGATCTCTATGGCGTTGAGGTCCTCACGCTGAATGTTTTCGATGAGGGCCATCTCGGTCAGTTCCGAATCGTTGGCGGTGCGGATGTATGCGGGAACCGACTGCAGACCGGCCAACTGTGCGGCACGGTAGCGCCTTTCGCCGGCGATAATCTGGTATGTGTCGGGGCCGGTTTTGCGCAGCGACAACGGCTGGATGATGCCGAGTTCGCGGATTGAGGAGGCAAGCTCTTCAAGGGCTTTCTCGTCGAATGTGGTACGGGGCTGATCGGGATTGGGGGTAATCCGGTCGAGGGGAATATCGTTGATGGCCGACGAGCCGCGGGCGGGCGTGTCGTCCATCGAAATCAGTGAGTCGAGGCCTCTGCCGAGGGCTTTTCTATGATGGGGAGTCAAGGGAGGAGTAGATTTTAGTTCTTAGATGGGAGATTAGCGGTTTTTGGCGATAAGCTCTTTGGCCAGCATCACGTGGGCTGTGGCGCCGCGGCTTTCTGGGTCGTAGAGCAGCGCGGGCAGACCGTGGGAGGGCGCCTCGCTCAGGCGGATGTTGCGGGGAATGACGGAGTTGAACACCATATCGCCGAAGTGGTTTTTGAGTTCTTCGTAAATCTGGTTGGCCAGACGCAGACGCGCGTCGTACATCGTAAGCAGGAAGCCTTCGATTTCAAGGCCGGGATTGAGCTTCGACTTGATGATGCGGATGGTGTTGAGCAGCTTGCTGATGCCCTCCAGAGCGAAGTATTCGGCCTGCACGGGGATGATGACCGAGTGAGCGGCAGTGAGAGCGTTCACCGTAATCAGTCCCAACGACGGCGAGCAGTCGATGAGGATGAAGTCGTAAAGGTCGCGCACCGATTCGAGAGCATGCTGCAGCACACGTTCGCGGCCCGGTTTGCTGATAAGCTCCAGCTCGGCACCGGCCAGGTCGATGCGCGAGCCTACGAGGTCGAGGCCGTCGACGCAAGTGTGCACTTGCGAGCCGTTCATAGGATATTCGTCGACCAGACATTCATATATGGAAGATTCCATAGTGCGCGGGTCGATGCCGTAGCCCGAAGTGGCGTTGGCCTGCGGGTCGGCGTCGATGATAAGCACTTTCTTACCTTCGGTGGCCAGCGATGCTGCCAGGTTGATGGTGGTGGTGGTTTTGCCCACGCCACCTTTTTGGTTTGCGATAGCTATGATTTTGCCCATAAGTTCTAATTTGCAATGCAAAGTAAATAAATTTCAGGCGTAGATGCTCATTAATAAAGAGTTAAAACGCCGCGGATGTTGATAACTCGCCCTTGATGTTAATAACTATGCTCCATTTTGGCGCATTTGGCGGAAAAACTGTAACTTTGCAGTACTGAAACAACGGGCTGCGTACCTATATATCAATGTCTTCGGGCAATTGACGCAGCCGCTAAATAACACGTAATCTGAATGGAAAAGAAACTGATACTGATCTCCAACGATGACTCGGTCAACGCTCCGGGTCTGCATTTCCTTGTCGATACCATAAAAGATATGGGCGAAATCTGGGTGGTGGCGCCCGACGAACCTAAAAGCGGTCAGTCGTCGTCGCTCACCTTCAATGCCGCCCTGCGCATCACCGAGCACGAAGGATATGAAAATGCCCGGCTCTTTTCGGTGTCGGGCACTCCGGTGGATTGCGTGAAACTGGCGATGCACAACATTGTGCCGCGCAAGCCCGACCTGGTGCTGGCCGGCATCAATCACGGCTCCAATTCGGGCAACTCGGTGATTTACTCCGGCACGATGGGCGCAGTGTTCGAGGGATGTATGGACGGAATACCGTCGGTGGGCTATTCGCTGCTTCACCATTCAATGCAGGCCGACTTCTCGGAGTGCGTGCCTTATATCAGGAAGATTACGGCCACCGTGCTTGAGCAGGGGCTTCCCGAAGGGGTATGCCTGAATGTGAATTTCCCTGCGAAGGTGAAAATTCAAGGGCTGAAGACGGTGCGCGCTGCCCGCAGCCACTGGACAGAGGAGTATAAACAATACACCGACCCGCACGGCAAACCGTTTTACTGGCTCACCGGCAGGCAGGTGAATGAGGAGGAAGGGAATGAGGAGACCGACCTTTACTGGCTCGACCGCAACTATGCCACCTGTGTGCCCTGTCAGGCGTTGCAGAATGCATCAGCCAGCGATATCGCCGCTGTAGCGCGGATGCTGGAGTCCGGTAAATAATGGCCGGCGGAGTAGTTCTTCGGCAGGTCAGAAGGTGAGAGCGAGCTGGGTCTGGATGCGGGAGTCGGTCGCGTTGCCCATAAAATAGGTATTGCGGCGGCCGTAGATGTATTCAAGCCCGACCTGCAGATAGCTCGTGATATTGTAGAAGCAGTTGGCGGCGATATAGGTGCCGTAGCGATAGTTGGATGCTCCGGCGCTGAAGATGGCATCGCCGTTGGCGTCGGTCTTCATACCGTCGAGATGGGTGGCGTAGTCGCCCACATTCCATATGCGGGCCATCGACCACATAGCATTGAACTGCAGGCGAGAGGTGGCGTTGTAGGATGCGCCGAACATTAGTCCCATCATCGGGTTGGCTTCCATACGGCCCGGCTCGTCGCTCTTGGGGGTAAACGACAGCGGCAGACCGGCCAGGTCCTGGATGTAGTTGCCGATGCCTTTGCCGAAGGCGGCCTGGCAGTAGAATGTAAGCGGTTTCCAGAATGAGAAATTACCGGATAGCATTGTGCCCCAGGCGAATACGTAATTCCTTTCCCGGCGGAGCATGTCCTGATAGAAGAAGTGGCGCAGGATGGCTGTGACGCGGATACGGTTCTGCGGCGATTTCTGATATTCCACCCACATAGGTATGTCGGGCACAAGCTGGTCAACCTCCGAGTTGACTTTGTGGCCTACCCAGCTGCGGTAGTCTTTGCCGCGGTAGATGCCGCTGGAACTGTAGAACGAGGGAAGTTCGGCGCTGACGGCAAAGCGGAAACCATTGTACGACGGGGATTTATATGCAATCTGATAGGAAACGGTGTTGAGCGCACCGGCAGGTCCCTGCGTGTCGATTGTCGGGGGCTGCACGGCGTATTCGTCGGTGGCGTTGGATACGCGCAGACCGGCCGTGACGTTGCGCCAGGTAAGATACAGACGCTTGAAAAGCACCTGCTTGGAATTGCCGCTGGTGCCGAGTTTTACGTAGCCGGTGACCTGGTTGGCGGTGCCCGCGAAGCCTACCACGGTGAAGTCGATGTTGCTGTTGAGGGCGTTGAAGAAGAAGTCGCTCTTATGGCCGGTAAGCGCCGGCACAGGGATGGCATCGGGGAGAAAGTTCAGTCCGGCCTGGGTGTCGTAGAGATTGTTGCCTATATCGTAGCCGAAGATAGGTAGAATCTTGCCGCCGATGGTGAGCATAAACTTGTTGTTGCGGGTGCGCACGGTGAATTTGGGCGTGGGTATCGCCCCCGGCTCGATAGGACGGGCTTTTTCGATGATGGCCTGTACTTCGGGATTGGCCTGTGTGTTGACCACTTCGAGCACGCCGGCTTCGTAAATCACGCCGTCGTCGTCGGGAGATGTGCTATCCTCAGAGCCTGAGGCTGCGGATTGAGCTAAAGCAGCAAAGGCCGCGAAGGAAGCGGCCAGTGCAAACGAAAACAGCCGCTTATGCAGCGATGCTGCGCCGTTAGGAAAAATGGATGTCTTAAACATTATACTTGTCATTTAATACAGGTTACAGCAAACAATGCGACCTGTCTTAATAATGCTTAAGACATTCAAAAAGTTCAGAAAAAATCGATGTGGAGTCAGTCCCGTCGGGGAGCTTGCCCGAGCCGGGGGCGCCGGGCAGAGCGGCAGCCTGTAAAGCCGGAGCTATAAGCCCCGTCAGGGATGGAGCAGGCGGTCGTATTCCTCGGGGTCGTTGATGATGCCTAAGGCGCGGGTGTAGATGGGGTTGAGCACTGGGTTAACCACCTTGAAGTAGGTGGCCTGGTCGAATATGTCGCGGCCGATGATACCTTTCACGATAGCTTCGATGGTGCTGCGCGACACATCGAGTTGCTCGGGATTGGGAGCAACGGAGTCGGTGACGCCCATAGCCACGATGTCGGAAATCATAGCCGGAGTGATTTTGAAATTCTTGAGGAATGATTCCTCGGTGGGGTATGATTTCTTGAGCTGCTTGCGGTTCTCGTCGACATAGTTGGAGGCGTAGCGCAGGATCACGCCCTTGGCGGTGAGGTCGCGGTAATAGTCGGAGTAGCCGGTGGTGTCGACCGGTACGAATACGTCGGGCATAATGCCACCGCCGCCATAGACGGTGCGGCCGGTGCGACGGGTGGAGAATTTCTCCGATTCAGAGAAGTGCACAGAGTCGGCCGAATTGAATTCTCCTGATTCGTAGCGGTGAATCATATCCTTGCGGTATTCGTCGGCGTTGCCGCGTTCGTAAGGTTTCTGGATGCATCGGCCGGCGGGGGTGTAATATTTCGATACGGTGAGGCGCACCATCGAGCCGTCGGGGAAGGGGAAGGGGCGCTGCACCAGACCCTTGCCGAAGGTGCGGCGGCCTACGATTACACCGCGGTCGTTGTCCTGGATGGCACCGGCGGTAATCTCTGAGGCGGATGCGGAGTACTGGTTAACCAGCACCACGAGGCGGCCGGTGAGGAAGTCGCCGTGGCGTTCAGCACCGTAGTAGTTGTCGCCCATCGTGGGGGAGAGGGTGTAGACTACCGGGTCGCCGGCACGCAGGAAGTGTGCCGACAGGTCGATGGCCGAGCCGAGAAGACCACCTCCATTGTCCTGAAGGTCGAGGATGAGGTTGCGCATACCCTGGCGGCGCAGGTCGGCCATAGCCTTGTTGATTTCGTCGGGAGTGGATTCGGCGAAACGGCTCAGACGGATATAGCCGGTGGTAGGGTCGGCCATATATGCGGCGTCGATGCTGTAGACGGGGATGTCGTCGCGCAGCAGCGAGAAGTAAATCGGATCCTTGATGCCGCGGCGCTTCACGGTGAGGTTTACGCGTGTGCCCTTGGGACCGCGCAGCAGCTTGATGATGGAGGAGTTGGGGCGCTTGGCACCGGAAATCACGGAGTCGTTGGCCATAAGGATGCGGTCGCCCGGCAGGATGCCCACCTTTTCAGAGGGACCGCCCGAGGTGGTCTGAATCACACAGAGCGTGTCGTTGAGCATATTGAACTGAATGCCGATACCGGAGAAATTGCCGTCGAGGGGGGCGGTGAGTTCCTTTGTTTCCTCGGGGTCGGAATAGGAGGAGTGGGGGTCGAGGGTGTTGAGCATAGCTTTGATGGCTTCCTCGGCCAGCTTGTCGGTGTTTACGGTGTCGACGTAGCAGTTTTCGATGATTTTCTCAACCTGTGCGATTTTGGTGGCGGCAGGCATTTTCACCGGACCGCGCGGAGCGCCGACGTTGAGAAAACTGAAGATATCGGCGTGCATTCCGAGCGTAGCGGAGAGCGCTGCAATGGAGAGAATGAGAGTAAATATTCGTTTCATATCTATATTAACAATTAGATTGACATAATAACGGATTGCATCCCTAAATATTGTAGAAATAATAAAAAGCGGAAGGTGATTTCCGCTTTAAGGCGCTTGCCATCCTGAAGGAGCGAGCCCGGGTATTATTAGACTAATTGGTCTAATTGGTCTAATAGGTCTAATTAGGCTAATTGGGCGTATTGGAGTAGATGGTGTGGGTTAGGTAATGAGGTTGGTGTAGGGGTGGTGGTTGGTGTAGGGAAGGAGGTGGGCGTAGGGGGCGCCGAAGCGGGCAAGCTCGCGCACCAGCGAGGAGCTGACGGCGGCATATTCCGGGAGTGCCGGGAGCAGGATAGTCTCGATATCTTTTCCGGCGGGGAGCATGCGGTTGGCGTCGGCCATATTCCTTTCGTAATCGAAGTCGGCGCAGGTGCGCACGCCGCGCAGAAGGAAGCGGGCGTTGCGCTCGCGGGCATAGTCAACGGCGAGCCCCGAGAAACTGTCAACTTCCACCTGTGGTTCGTCGGCGAAGACGAAGTGGATTGCGTCGATGCGCTCGGGCAGCGGCATCCAGGGCTGTTTGGCCGAATTCACGCCGATGGCAATGATAATGCGGTCGAAAAGCGGCAGGGCGCGGTCGACAATGTTTTTATGGCCGATTGTGAAGGGGTCGAACGAGCCGGGGAATATTGCGATTCTTTCCACGGGAGAATTATTACTTGAGATTTAACGGTTGCCCGGAATATGGAAACATTCAAAAGATGGAGGACCTCCGGCAGATGTATTCGCCGGGGTGTCAGGAGATGTCGGAATCGTCCTCGATTACGAGGTTGTCGATGATGAATTCCTGGCGCACAGAGGTATTCTTGCCCATATAGAATTCCAGTAGCTGGCTCACAGCATCTTCCTGACGGAGGGTTACTCGGTCGAGACGCATATCAGGGCCGATAAAGTCGCGGAATTCGTCGGCCGAGATTTCGCCCAGACCTTTGAATCGGGTGATTTCGGCGTGGTTGCCGAAAAGGTTGATGGCGTCGATGCGCTCCTGGTCGGTGTAGCAGTAATATGAATCTTTGGGTGCGTCGGCCTCATCTTCGTTTTTCTTTTTGCGCTTCTTGGTAGCACCCTGACCGTTGCGACGAGCGGCGCGCTCATCGCGCACACGGAACAGCGGCGTCTGGAGCACATAGAGGTGCCCTTTCTTCACCAGGTCGGGGAAATACTGGAGGAAGAATGTGAGCAGCAGCAGGCGTATGTGCATACCGTCGTCATCGGCATCGGTGGCGATAATCACATTGTTGTAGCGCAGTCCTTCCAGGCCGTCCTCAATGTTGAGGGCTGCCTGCAGGAGGTTGAATTCCTCATTCTCATAAACCACCTTGCGGGTCATACCGAAGGAGTTGAGCGGTTTGCCTTTGAGCGAGAACACGGCCTGGGTTTCCACGTCGCGGATTTTGGTGATGGAGCCGGAGGCGGAGTCGCCCTCGGTGAGGAATATCGACGAGGCGAGTTTCTGCTTCTCGTCGCCGCGGGCGTCGTTGAGGTGTACGCGGCAGTCGCGCAGCTTAGAGTTGTGGAGGTTCACCTTCTTGGCACGTTCGCGGGCTTGCTTGGTGATACCGGCCATCGCTTTGCGCGCCTGTTCGCTCTCCTGCACCTTGCGCAGGAGAATCTGGGCGGTGTCGGGGGTCTTGTGGAGGTAATTGTCAAGCTCCTTCTTTAGGAAGTCGCCGATAAATTTCGCCACCGTGGGGCCGTCGGGACCCATGTCGCGCGAGCCGAGTTTGGTCTTGGTCTGCGACTCGAATTCGGGGTTCTCCACCTTTATGGCGATGGCCGCCACCATACCGGTTCGGATGTCGGAGTACTCGAAGTTCTTGGCAAAGAAATCCTTGATTGTGCGGCTGACGGCCTCCTTGAATGCCACCAGGTGGGTGCCGCCCTGGGTGGTGAACTGACCGTTGACGAAGGAGTAATACTCCTCGCCGTACTGGTTCACGTGGGTCAGCGACACCTCAATGTCGGGTCCCTTGAGGTGGATGATGGGGTAGAGCGGATCTTTGGTGAGGTTGGAGCGGAGCAGGTCGAGCAGGCCGTTGCGGCTGTAGTAGCGCTTCTCGTTGAGGAAAATCTCCAGACCGGTGTTGAGGTAGGTGTAGTTCTTCACCATCGACACCACAAAGTCGATGTTGAAGCTGTAGCCTCGGAAAAGCTCGGCGTCGGGGGTGAACTGCACGTAGGTGCCGTTAGGCTCGTCGGTGGGGAAATCTTTCGTCTCCTCAAGGAGCACGGCGCGCGAGAAGGATGCGCGGCGCGCTACGCCGTCGCGGTTGGCCTGGATGATAAATGATGTGCTCAGGGCGTTTACTGCCTTGATACCTACGCCGTTGAGTCCGACCGATTTCTTGAAGGCCTTGTTGTCGTACTTTGCGCCGGTGTTGATAATCGAAGCCACGTCGACAAGTTTGCCCAGAGGGATGCCGCGGCCATAGTCGCGGATTGTCACCGTGGTGTCGGTAATATCGATGCGAATCTGCTGTCCGTAGCCCATCATATACTCGTCGATGGCATTGTCGAGCACTTCTTTGATGAGCACGTAGATACCGTCGTCGCTTTTGGAGCCGTCGCCCAGTTTACCGATATACATACCGGGGCGCAAGCGTATGTGCTCGCGCCAGTCGAGGGTTTTGATTTCGTCTTCAGTATAAGTGGCCTCTACTGGGGTGGGAGAAGCAATCTCTTCAGGGTTTTCAATAAAATCGGTCATGCTGCAAATTTACAAAATTTGCCTCTGAAATGCAAATTTTTTGCGCACAGCAACCTTCGCCCCCAGTGCGCATTACGCCCGGGAGCGAAGGTCGATAAGGTTTATATCAACACACGGAGAACCGGTGCGATGCAACCCGTATTATGCCCGGAGTGGGGGCATTGCGATGTGCCAGAGTTATGCCCAGGGGAAGGGGGTGATGAGGTTTACATCGGTGTCACCGGTAAACATAGCCACGGTGAGCCATATCAGCAGCAGGATAATTGCGAAACCTACGCCAATCCAGAGCCAGAAAGATGCGTCGCGGTGGCGGCGTGCCGGGCGGCGGGGTGCTACAAAACCGGGGTCATTTTCACGGATATGCTTAAATTCGCGAGCTTCGCGTTCTTGTTCGTTCATAATTAGTAGTTTTAATTAGCTTTTATTAAGAAACGCTAATGCGCCCAGATTTGTTCGCAAAGGTCTGTTGCCAAAACCGCCAACAGGTGCCCCGGCTGGTGAGCCAACAGGTAAGCCGGCAGGCGAGAATGAGCGAGCGCGATGCTTCGATCCAAAATTTGTGTATATGAAATATTTTCAGTTACTTTGTAAAGTTATAGCCGGTGGTTTTGCTTATCTTATTGCCGGTAATCCTTGTTTAAGCAGCAAAAGGATAATCCTTGAGCATTCAGAAGGAATTTTTTTAGTTTCGATTATGAAGATACTTTATTTCGGTCCTATTGCAGAAAAAGGGAAACCCGCTATAGGAGGGTATGAAGCTGCTAATCGGAAGAATATAGATGAATTGCGCAGACAAGGCATCGAGGTCGTGGAATTCAGAAATCCCACGATCAATCGAAAATGGGGAGCATTGGGGAAACTTGCATATTTTAAGTTGTTCTTGTATCCTTTTGCCCTGATAAAATACTGCGGGAAAAAGGATGTGATTCTGCATATCACGCCCTTATATCGCGCTCTTGCCTGGCCATCGGTTTTTACTTTGTGGGTGGCTAAAATATTGGGGATAAAGAGGATTTTGGATTTAAGGGGTGGGTCTTTTACTCATTATTATACGGTAAAAGGCACTGCATATAAATGGATGCTTAAAAAAATGTTGAACTTCGCCACAGTCGTAACCGTAGAAGGGCGCAGATATATCCGCGAGATTAAAGACATTATTGGGTATAATGGCAAGATGATTTATTTCCCAAACCTGGAAGAATGTTCTAATCTTGTTTATAAACATAGAGAACAGGAAAAATATAATCTATTTTATTTTGGACGAATAACACAGAATAAAGGGTTAGATATTATAATAGACCTTATCAACCGGCTTGACGACCGTTTTCACTTATATCTTGCCGGAGGAATTGCCGCCGACTTTGATGAGAATGAAATCAGAGAAAATCCTAAAATCACATATTTGGGAATCCTTACACGCGATGAGATAAAGGAACAGATGCCTAAGATGCATTTCTTCATATTCCCTACACGGCATATAGGAGAAGGACAAAGCAACTCGCTGATAGAGGCAATGTCGGAAGGCTTGATACCTGTTGTGGCTGATCAGGGCTTTAGCGCAGAGGTAGTAGCCGATTGCGGCATAGTATTGCCGCAGAATAGTGATGCAGAGGAATACAAAAAAGCTGTTATGTCGATAGCAGAAAAAGACCTTCGTGAACAGGGAGAAAAATGCATAAAGCATATCAATGCGCATCACAATCTGAAAAGGGAAATAGCAAAACTTGTCGAATTATATAAGACCATTATATGAGCCTGAAATATATAAAAGAGACGGTAAAATATTGTCTGAGAAGCCGCCGGATGATTCGGCGGTACATCAGCGAGGTGGAAGGGCTGTATGCTATGTCGCCGCAGGAGCTGAGGGCGCGGAATGAGCAATGTTTTCTGCAGCTCTTCAGATTGGCGTATGATAAATCGCCCTTTTACAACAAGCTTTACAAGGAGGCGGGTATATGCAAGGAGGATATCAAAGGTCTTGACGACATCCGGAAATTGCCAATCGTCACGAAAGAGATGGTGAAGGCAAATGCGGAGGAGATAAGAATTGCGCCGAAATGGAAACTGATAAAGAATCATACGAGCGGCACAACAGGTACTCCGCTGATGGTGTATGAGGATTGGCCTTCAATCTGGAGAGAACAGGCGTATTTCTATTGCTATCGCAAGCGTTGCGGGTATACATATCCGCAACCGATTGTGTCATTGCGGGGAAATCTTGAAAAGAAAGAACTTTCCCTGAACATTCATGTGAGCAATACGCTGTATCTGTCGAGCTATAACATAAATCAGCAGACGGCGGAATTGTATTATGATAAGATCAGAAAGCACAAGCCTGTGGCGATAGAGGGGTATCCGAGTGCCCTGTATAGTCTGGCGCTTATGCTGCGCGACAAGGGGCTGACGCTGCAAATTCCGGTGGCATTTACATCGAGCGAAACATTGCTTGACCATCAGCGTGAGGTTATCGAAAAGCAGTTCGGCACGAAGATTTATGACCATTATGGCACAACCGAACGAACCATCCGGCTCAGCGAGGCTCTGAATCATACTGGTTATTATGAAGATCCGGGGTATTCCATCAATGAATATACGGCTGACGGAGAGATTACCACGTCGCTCATCAATGTCTCTTTTCCCTTGATTCGGTATAAAGGGAATGATATAATGCAACTTGTGGAAGATGCCGCAGAGGAGATGCTTCCGGTAGTCGTGAAACAGATAGAGGGGAGAAAGAGCACTTGCCTTACGGGCAAAGATGGCACTGAGTATAGTGGCGCCTTGCTGACCAGGGTTTTAAAGGATATTGATGGCATAGACTATGCTCAGTTTGTGCAGGAACGGCCAGGAGCTGTAAAGCTGAATTTCGTTCCGGGCAAGAATTTTACCGAGCAATGCCGGGAGAAACTGGAGAACGCGGTGCAGGAATTGCTCGGCGAGGAAAATTTCGATTTTGCGTTTTCCTCGGTCACGCCGGATGAGATTATATATACTCCGGGAGGCAAATTCAATTTCATAGTCCGGCAGCGTCAAATCTTAGATTAACGTATCAACTTGTAGGGGCTGTGTCAACACAGCCATCAACGTATCAATCTGTAAGGACGCACCCCAGGTGCGTCCGCCAAACGCGCTGAATATTAGCTGCTTAAGCGGACGCACCTGGGGTGCGTCCCTACGGGTTGATACGTCGTTGGCTATTTGGATATAGCTGCCTTTTCATTAGGTTCTAAATGGGCGGAGAATCTTCCGTCGCTACGATGGCGGAAGGTTTATTGCCAATAATTAAAGAAGATTTATCGCCGAAAATTAGAAGATTTATTGCCAATAATTTAAGAAGGTGGATTGGCGGCAAAAAAAAAGCCGGGGTGCTCACGCATCTCGGCTTTCCATTGGGGATTGATGTTGTTCCCGCCAAGAGGGGAATTAGGCGGGAACGAGGGGAAATTATCTTGGGAGAATTGATGTATTCTCTTGATTACGGGGCTTGCAAAATACCTGTGGCGGTTGCAAATGTCTTTGTTGGTTTGCAGTGGCCGAGTATGTTTGCAGTGCCCGTGGAAGCTTTAGGCTTCTTCTGCAACAACCTCGAAGGAAATTTCGCAGGCAACCTCTTTGTGGAGGTTGAGCTTGGCGGTGTATTTGCCCAGCTCTTTTACTGCGCCCTTGATTTCGATTACCTTGCGGTCGATGTCGTGGCCGGCAGCCTTGAGAGCGTCGGCAATCTGAGCAGCGGTAACCGAACCGTAAATCGAGCCGTTGGCGGCAGCCTTAGCGGCGATAGTGAGGGAAACATCGGCCAGCGATGCTGCGAGAGCTTCTGCGTCGGCTTTGAGCTGAGCAATCTTGTGGGCCTGCTGACGTTTGTTTTCTTCGAGCTGACGGAGGTTGGAGGGGTTGGCGATAACGGCCTTCATCTGGGGGATGAGGTAGTTGCGGCCATAACCGTCTTTAACTTCTACGACGTCGTCCTTGTAGCCAAGGCCGCGCACGTCTTCTTTCAATATGATCTTCATATAAGGGGAGTTCTAATTGGTGGAAGTAAATGTGTGAAAGTGTGAGCCGTTGGCTTATTTCATAAGGTCGGTTACGTAGGGGAGGAGGGCGAGGTGGCGGGCACGCTTAACGGCCTGAGCCACACGGCGCTGGAATTTCAGCGAGGTGCCGGTGATGCGGCGGGGAAGGATTTTGCCCTGCTCGTTGAGGAATTTCTTGAGGAATTCGGGATCCTTGTAGTCGATGTATTTGATGCCGGCGCGTTTGAAGCGGCAATATTTTTTCTTTTTGACGTCGACCGACATGGGGGTGAGATAACGAATCTCTGACTGAGTCTGTGCCATTTTATATATTGACGATTGATTCTAAATGAATGGTTGATAAATTACGGAGCGATCAGGCCTCGGCGGGAGCTTCAGCGGCGGGAGCGGCGGGAGCTTCAGCGGCTTTGCCGGCGCGGAGCGAGCGGCGCTTAGCGGCGTATTCAGCGGCATACTTGTCGTTGCGGAACACGAGGAAGCGGATGACGCGTTCGTCGCGGCGGAAAGCTGTTTCGAGCTTCTTGACGAGTGTGGGGTCGCCGTCGAATTCAACCAGTGCGTAGAATCCGGTAGACTTCTTTTCGATGGGGTAGGCGAGTTTGCGCAGGCCCCAGAGTTCTTCGTTCACGATAGTGGCACCGTTTTCGGTGAGCACAGTGGTGAACTTTTCTACCGCTTCCTTCATCTGAGCATCAGACAAAACGGGAGTTAAAATGAAAACGGTTTCGTAGTGGTTCATCGGTGATAAACTGTTGATGATTAAGTTATTGAATAGCTTGATGGGGCATAAATGGCCCAATCGGCTGCAAAGTTACAAAATTTTTTTGAGCTGTGCAAAAAAATAATTGCGTCAGATGGTCATCTCGCCGCAGATGGGGTGGTGGAGGCAACGGATTACCTGGCGCGGGGTGAGGCCTGACCCGAAGAGAAACATCAGTTTGGTGAGCGCGGCCTCGGTGGTGATGTCGTGGCCCGAGATTGTGCCGGCGCGCGAGAGCAGGTCGCCGGTGTAGTAGCGTTTGGGCAGCACGGCGCCGTTGACGCACTGTGTGACGTTGAGGATCACGATTCCGCGGTCCACGGCATCGCGGATGGCGGCGCTGAACCATTGGTCGGCCGGGGCGTTGCCGGCACCGTAGGTTTTGAGTACCACCGCCTTTACGCCGGGAGTGTCGAGCTGCTGGCGCAGCGATGCTTCGGTGAGGCAGGGGGTCACATATATTATAATAATGTCGGTGCAGAGACCGGTGTGCACTTTCAGCGGCTGCGGGTCGTGCACGCGCCAGAGGGCGTCGGGGTTGAACTGAATGCTGAGACCGATTTTCGCCAGCGAGGGATAGTTGTTGCTCTTGAAGGCGTTGAAGTTGTCGGCACTCATCTTGGTGGAGCGGTTGCCGCGCCACAGATAGTTCTCAAAGAGAATGGCCACCTCCTGCACCATCGGTTCGCCGTTGACGGGGTCGGTCTGGGCGGCGATCTGCAGGGCGGTAATCAGGTTTTCCTCGCCGTCGGTGCGCACCTCGCCGATGGGGAGCTGCGAGCCGGTGATGATTACCGGTTTGTGCAGATGCTCCAGCATAAAGGAGAGCGCCGAGGCGGTGTAGGCCATAGTGTCGGTGCCGTGGAGCACCACGAAGCCGTCGAATTTGTCGTAATGCTTGCCGATGGCCTCAGCTATCTGCTGCCAGTGGGCGGGGTTCATATTGCTCGAATCGATCGGCGGATTGAACTGAATATGGCTGATTTCGTAGTCGAGCTTTTTGATTTTCGGAACGTTGTCGATAAGATGTGAGAAGTCGAACGGCCTGAGAGTTCGGGTCGAAGGATCCTCAATCATACCGATTGTGCCGCCGGTATAGATGATGAGTATTCTGGGCTTATGATAGGAGGAGTTGTCGTACATCGGCTTGGATATGGCGGGTGTTGTCGGCCTGCGGTGGCAATAGCGGGTGATGTCAGCCTACGGTGGAGCCTGGAGCTACGGGAGCCGAGGGACTTACCACTACCAGCGACCCGTCGGCGTTGACGGCGGAGAGAATCATACCTTGCGATTCCACACCTTTGAGTTTGCGCGGGGCGAAGTTGGCTACGAAGCATACCTGCTTCCCTACGAGTGAGGCCGGTTCGTAGTATTTGGCGATGCCGCTGACGATGGTGCGTTTCTGCATACCGTCGTCGATGAGGAAGCGGAGCAGCTTGTCGGCTTTGGGTACGCGCTCACACTCCAGCACGGTGCCTACGCGGATGTCGAGCTTGGTGAAGTCGTCGAAAGTCACCTCGGGGCGCACCGGTTCGGGCTGCCAGGCAGCCAGGCGGTTCTTCTCCTTGATTTCGGCCAGGCGAGCAAGCTGGGCGTTGATGGCTTCATCGTCGATTTTCTCGAACATCAGTTCGGGCTGACCGATTTCTGTGCCGGCGGCGATGAGGTCGGTGCGGCCCAGGTCGGCCCATTTCAGCGAGGAGATGCGGAGCATACGGCAGAGCTTCTCCGACATAAACGGGAGGAACGGCTCGAAGGCGATGGCCAGCGATGCGCAGATCTGCAGAGCCAGGTTGAGGATTGTGCCGGTGCGGGCGAGGTCGGTCTTGGCCAGTTTCCACGGCTCGGTCTCCTGCAGATAGCGGTTGCCCACGCGGGCAATCTCCATAGCCTGCTTGAGGGCCTCGCGGAAGTGGAAAGTATCGAGCGCTTCCGACATAGCCTTCACGGCATCGTTGATTTCTGCGAAGGCGCTGCGGTCTACGTCGGTAAGTTCACCGGCTGCGGGCGCCTTGCCGCCGAAATATTTGTGGGTGAGAACCACGGCGCGGTTGATGAAATTGCCCAGCACGGCCACCAGTTCATTGTTGTTGCGGCTCTGGAAGTCGGTCCAGGTGAAGTCGTTGTCCTTAGTCTCGGGGGCGTTGGCTGTCAGGACATAGCGAAGCACATCCTGCTTGCCGGGGAAGTCGCGCAGATATTCGTGGAGCCATACTGCCCAGTTGCGCGAAGTGGAAATCTTATCCCCTTCGAGGTTGAGGAATTCATTGGCGGGCACGTTGTCGGGGAGCTGGTATCCGTCGCCGTAAGCCATCAGCATTGCGGGGAAGATGATGCAGTGGAACACGATGTTGTCCTTGCCGATGAAGTTGATGATGCGTGTTTCGGGGTCTTTCCAGTATTTCTCCCAGCTGTCGGGCAGAATCTCCTTGGTGTTGGAGATGTAGCCGATGGGGGCGTCGAACCATACGTAAAGCACCTTCCCGTCGGCGCCTTCCACGGGCACGGGGATACCCCAGTCGAGGTCGCGGGTCACGGCGCGGGGCTGCAGCCCCAGGTCGAGCCAGGATTTGCACTGGCCGTATACGTTGGTCTTCCACTCCTTGTGTCCTTCGAGAATCCATTTTTCGAGGGCTTCCTGATAGCGCTCCAGGGGGAGATACCAGTGGGTGGTCTCCTTTAGCACGGGCACATTGCCTGTCTCGGCGCAGCGGGGATTAATCAGGTCGGTGGGGCTGAGTGAAGAGCCGCACTTCTCGCACTGGTCGCCGTAGGCGCCCTGAGCGTGACATACGGGGCACTCGCCCACTACGTAGCGGTCGGCCACGAATCGGCCGGCGCCCTCGTCGTAGAGCTGAGTGGATTTGCGCTCCACGAAACCGCCCTTTTCGTAGATATGGCGGAAAAATTCTGTGGCGGTGCGGCTGTGCTCCTCGGAGGTAGTGCGGGAGTAGACATCAAACGAAATGCCGAGTTCGGCAAACGAATCCTTGATGAGTTTGTGATAGCGGTCTACCACATCCTGGGGCGTAACCCCCTCTTTGCGAGCGCGGATGGTGATGGGCACGCCATGCTCGTCGGAGCCGCCTATCATCTTCACATCCTCGCCCTTGAGGCGCAGATAGCGGGTGTAAATATCGGCGGGCACATACACGCCGGCGAGGTGGCCGATGTGCACGGGGCCGTTGGCATAGGGGAGTGCTGTGGTTACGAGAGTGCGTTTGAATTTCTTCTCCATATATGCAGTTGAGCTTTGTTTCGGTTGATGTAAGTAAACTTAAAAGTAGGTATAATTGTACTTATTGAAGTGCAAAAATACGAAATATATTCCGTGTATTCAATAAAATTCCAAAATTTTGCGTTAACTTTGTTGTATGAAAGAGTTAGTGATATCAAAGGAAAGCACCGAGAGGGCTGTGACGGTGGGGTTGATTACCCCCGAGCAGCCCGAGAATAAGGTGAACGAATATCTTGACGAACTTGAATTCCTGGCCGATACGGCCGGAGCCGAGGTGGTGACCCGTTTCACCCAGAAGGCCGAGAATCCCAATCCGCGTACGTTCGTGGGTAAGGGTAAGCTCCAGGAAATCAAGGAGTATGTCGAAAAAAACGATATAGGGATGGTGATTTTCGACGACGATCTCACCACCAAGCAGATTGCCAACATCGAAAAGGAACTGCAGGTGAAGATTCTCGACCGGTCGAGTCTGATTCTCGATATATTTGCAAAACGCGCACAGACAGCCACGGCGAAAACGCAGGTGGAACTGGCTCAGTATCAGTATCTGTTGCCCCGTCTGACGCGAATGTGGACCCACCTGGAGCGCCAGAAGGGCGGTATCGGTATGCGCGGTCCCGGCGAGACGCAGATTGAGACCGACCGCCGTATCATTCAGCGCCGTATATCGTGGCTCAAGGAGCAGTTGGCCGACATCGACCGACAGAAAACCATCCAGCGCAAGAATCGTGGCAAGCTTACCCGTGTGGCGCTCGTGGGATACACCAACGTGGGGAAATCTACGCTGATGAACCTCCTGAGCAAGAGCGAGGTGTTCGCCGAAAACAAGCTGTTTGCCACCCTCGACACGACGGTGCGCAAGGTGGTGATTGACAATCTCCCCTTCCTGCTCACCGACACCGTAGGCTTCATCCGAAAACTGCCGACCAACCTTGTGGAGTCGTTTAAATCAACCCTCGACGAGGTGCGCGATGCCGACCTGCTGGTACACGTGGTGGATGTGTCGCATCCGCAGTTTGAGGAGCAGATTGAGGTGGTAAACAAGACCCTGGCCGAAATCTGTGGCTCCGGCAACAAGCCTATGATTGTGGTGTTCAACAAGATAGACGCCTACAGCCATATCCCCAAGGATGCCGACGACCTCACCCCCGCCACCCGCGAGAATATCCCGCTCGACGAGCTTAAACAGACCTGGATGAACCGCCTCGATCCGGAGAACTGCATTTTCATCTCGGCGAAGCAGGGTGTGAACATCGATGAACTCAAGAACCGGATTTATCAGAAAGCCAAGGAGATACACACTCAGCGTTTCCCCTACAACGATTTCCTTTTCCAGAAATATGACGACCTCAGCGACGACGCCTCCGCCGCCTCTGAAGCCAATGAATCCACCACAGCAACCGATGCCACAGAAAATGCCGACAACTGATTCCCCGAAGATGGATTGCGCTATCCCGAAGATGGAGTGGACCAAACTTATCTGCGACAAACGCCTGGGAATGGAGGATTTCCACGATCCGCACCCCGGCAAACGCACCGACTTCCAGCGCGATTTCGACCGTCTGGTGTTCTCCTCGCCCTTCCGCCGCCTGCAGAACAAAACCCAGGTATTTCCGTTGCCTGGCAGTATCTTCGTGCACAACCGTTTGACCCACAGCCTGGAAGTGGCGTCGGTGGGACGGTCGCTCTCCGACGAGATTATATCCCGCCTGTTGCCGCGCTATCAGGGCACCCCGCAGGGGAAAGCCATCGAATCGATAGGTGAAATCGTGGCGGCAGGTTGCCTGGCTCACGATATGGGCAATCCGCCCTTCGGTCACAGCGGCGAAAAAGCCATTGCCACCTTCTTTTCCGAAGGTCCGGGTGCGTTCCTCCAGCAGCGGCTCACCCCGGCACAGTGGGCCGATCTGATTCATTTCGAGGGGAATGCCAATGCCCTGCGCGTGCTCACTCACCGGTTCAACGGGCGCCGTGCCGGAGGCTTCGCCATGACCTACTCGATGCTCGCCTCGATTGTGAAATACCCCTACAGCTCCGGCTTGAGCGGAATGAAAAACAAATTCGGTTTCTTCACCTCGGAGCGCGACACTTACCGGAAAATCGCTGCCGAATTAGGCATACCCGCGCTGGATGCGCCGGAGGGGGAGATGCGCTATGTGCGCCATCCGCTGGTATATATCGTGGAGGCGGCCGACGACATCTGCTATGAGGTGATGGATATCGAGGATGCCCACAAGCTGAAAATCATACCCACATCCGATGTGATAGAGCACTTCCTGGCCTTCCTCCCGGAGGACCGCCGCGAGCGCACAGCCCGACGGTTAGAGAGTCTGGCCGACCCCAACGAGAAAATCGCCTACCTGCGAAGCGGCGTCATCGGCGCCCTCGTGAGCGGTTGCGCACAGGTGTTTGCCGACAATGAGGAAGCACTGCTGCGTGGCGAGTTCAGCGGCCGTCTGCTGGGGCATCTTCCCGAAATGCTGAAAGAAGCTTACGCGGCGTGCGACCGCCTGTCGTGGGCTAAAATCTACCGCGCCAAAGAGGTGGTGGATGTGGAGTTGGCCGGTAATCGCATCATCAGTTTCCTCCTGGAAAAACTGGTGCACGCCGTGTGCAATCCGGAACTTAACTACTCGCGGCTGTTGCTATCGCAGGTGCCCGAGCAATACGATGTGAATTCCCCCGACCTGTTCACGCAGGTGCAGGCGGTGGTCGACCACGTGTCGGCGATGACCGATGTCTACGCCCTCGACCTGTTCCGCAAACTCAACGGTATGAGTCTGCCGGCGGTGTAAATCAAATAGAAAATGCAAAGGATACTTTACCCCCTATCCCGGATACTATACCCTTCCAATCGGGTATTATACCCCCTGATATTCATCCTGGCGCTGCTGTCGGCTTCCGGACAGGCCGGAGCCGTGGCCGTGAAGGATGTGGAGAATGTCTTCGTGAAGGACTCCACGCGCTATGTCACTGATATGGCCGGGATGCTCTCGCCGCAGGGCCTCCGCCAGGCCGATGCGCTGATGGCCGACATCCGCCACAAGACCGGTGCCGAGGCGGTGATTGTGATTGTTGACAATCTCGACGGCGAGGATGCCGACGACTACGCCACCGAACTGTTTGACCTTTGGAAACCGGGAAAAAAGCAGACCGACAGCGGTCTGATTCTGCTCATTTCGAAGGAGGACCGACAGATGGTAATCCGTACCGGCTACGGGCTGGAAGGGGTGCTCCCCGATGCCATTTGTTGGGAAATCATCAATCAGAAGATGGCGCCTCTCTTTAAAAAAGAACAGTATGAGGAGGGTATACTTGCCGGAGCCACTGCGCTCAACGGCGCTCTGACTAATGAACAGGCACGTGCCGAAATCCTGCAGGACTATGAGCGCAATGCCGACCGCAAGGATGACGAGGGAAATTTCCTGGTGACATTCGTTTGCTTCGGGCTTGTGGTGCTGGGGTGTCTGCTCATATATTATATATACCTGCTTGCCACCACATCGAAGATGCAGCCTACCGAGGCGTACTTCAAGTTTGAATCCTCGCGGATTACCCCGATTGTGGCCACCGCCGCCACCCTCGGCGTGGCCTTCCCGGCGTGGTTGCTATGGTACTTCACGATGAAGCATATCCGCAATAAGCGGCGTATTTGTTCCAACTGCGGCACGCCGATGGATAAGCTCGACGAGGAGACCGACAATAACTATCTCACTCCCGCGCAGGATACCGAGGAACGAATCAATTCGGTCGACTATGATGTGTGGCTCTGCCCCAACTGCCATCAGACCGAGATTATTCCCTATATCAATAAGCAAAGCTCATTCGGAATTTGCGACCGTTGTGGCGCCCGCACTATGGCGCAGGTAAGCGATTGCGTTGTGCGTCAGCCCAGTACGTCGCACACCGGCGAGCGGGTTGTTACCTGCCATTGCTCCAACTGCGACCATTACACCAGAAAGTCGTATGTCATACCCAAGGTTGTGGCTCCTCCTATTATAATAGGTGGGGGAGGCGGCGGCTTCGGAGGGGGCGGCGGCTTTGGTGGCGGATCGTTTGGCGGCGGTATGACCGGCGGCGGTGGTTCGCGCGGAGGCTGGTAATCTTTCGGCAGTGCTGTAGAGAGGGAGGTCACTGCCGCCTGAACAATTTGCTGCAAACGTGCGTTTTAGAAGTAAGGATAGTGATGTAAGGGGCGAGACGGCAGCTCTCCCTCGGAGCGTTGGAAGCGACGCTCAGCCCCGTGCAATCAAATAGAAATAGGAAGCGGCGACCGCAAATTCGGTTCGCCCGCTTTCTTTTTTGGAGGAAGGGAAATAGTTCGCTTCTCCGCCTATCGCAGGAGTTTGTTTCGTTCTTTTCGCAGCAGGTTGTTTCGTTCTTTTCGCAGGTCGAAAAGAACCAAAAGACCAAGGGCGCTGCGGAAATCTTAACGGCGGGGCTTTGCCGCGTCGGCGGAGGCTCGGCGGAACTCGCTGCGCTCAAACATCCGCCTCGCTGTCTCCGCCTTCTCGGCGCCCCGCCTTATTTCCGCTTTAGGCGCCGGCCATCCGTGTGAACCTTCGCGCCACGCCATTCCGCAGGGCCTAATTGGTAGAATTGGCCTAATTAGTCTAATTGGTCTAATTGGATTAATTGGGCTGTGGGCGGAGTTGCCAGAAGGCGACGGCGGAGGCGGCGGCTACGTTGAGGGAGTCGACACCGCGGGCCATAGGGATGCGGGCTACGTAGTCGGCGTTGTCGATAATCTGTTGGGGGAGGCCTTCCCCTTCGGTGCCGAGGATGATGGCCAGATGCGGTTCGGCGGCGAGTGTGGGGGAGTCGAAGGTCACGGAGTCGTGGCGTAGAGCCATTGCCACCGATTTGAAGCCGAGCGAGCGCAGTTCGGGCAGATAGTCGGCCGATGAAAGTCGTGCCCAGGGGAGCAGGAACACTGTGCCCATCGACACTCTTATAGCACGGCGGTTGAGCGGGTCGCAGGCTGTGGGGCCGAGCAGTACGGCGTCGATGCCCAGGGCGGCTGCGCTGCGGAAAATGGCACCGATGTTGGTGGTGTCGCACACGTCGTCGATTACGGCGATACGTCGGGCACCGTGGCAGGCCTGTTGCGGTGTGAGTGCCTCGGGGCGCGGAAATGCGCAAAGCACACCGCGGGTAAGACGGTAGCCGGTGATTGATTCCAGCAGTTCGCGTGGGCCTGTATATACCGGCGTATCAGGCACTCGGGCGATAATGTCGGCAGCATCGCCTGTGATGTGGCGCTCCTCGCAGAGCATCGACACGGGCAGATTCCCGGCCGACATTGCCACCCTTATTACTTTTGGCGATTCGGCAATGAAGAGGGGCGCAGCCTGGTCGCAGCGCAACTGCGATTCTGTGAGTCGGCAGAAGGGTGTGATGCGTGGGTCGGAGATGCTGTCGATATGGATAACCGGCATAAGAGATAAAGGCTTGTTGTTGGAATGTAGTGGTAATCAGTGCGAAACGTGGCAGATTGACAGTGAGCAATGCTTTCAGTGGGCAATGTGATAGTCGATCAGCCGGTCGATGGGCGCGCGGAAAATTTGCGGTGTGCCGTAGCCCTCGGCGCGGCAAACATCGGAGAGGATCTCGCGGAAATGATAGGCCACCGAGCCGATAAAACCCGGCAAGTGGCGCCGTTTGCCGGTGATGGCAAGGTAGGGGGTGAGATTGCGGCGGATGAAAGAGGTGAATTCCGAGGAAATCAGCGCTACGATGGCCGGAGAGTCAAGATGCGCCGAAAGGAAGGGGCAAAAGCTTGCCAGATAACGGTTTGCACCCCCTTCGCGGTAAACCTTCCTGATGACATCGGCCTTCGAATCGGGATATTCGCGGTGAAACGCTTCGGTGACATCATCGGGCATCAGCCCTTTGTAAATGTCGCTGACCAGACGGCGGCCGAGCACCGCGCCCGACCCCTCGTCGCCGAGGATGAAGCCCAGCGGTGGTGTGTTGGCAATGATTTCCTTGCTGTCGTAAAGACCTGAATTAGAGCCGGTACCAAGAATGCAGGCAATTCCGCTGGCATCGCCGAACAGTGCGCGGGCGGCGCCGGTGAGGTCGCTCGCCACTTCCACGGTGGCGCCCGGCGAGAGGGGGAGCGCTTCGGCCAGAATCCGGCGGAGCGCTTCGTCGACTTCGCCGCCGATACATCCGGCGCCGTAGAAGCATACTCGATCAATCCTTTCCGACAGTTGCGGGGCAACTTCCGTGCGGAGAATCTGCCGGATGACGGCCGGGTCGGTGACGGCAGCGTTGAAGCCTGTGGAGGTGAACCGCAGCGCGGCGGTGCCGTTGTCGATAATTGCCCAGTCGGCCTTCGTGGAGCCGCAGTCGGCTATAACTGTTTTCATATCAGGGAAATCGAATAGTAAATCAGGTGGTGACGGTTATTCTTTGCGGCCGAACTCAGGCGAAACCTTTATCAGGTAGCATACACCGATGGTGCAGGCGCAGAGCACAATCGTGAGCGTGAAGAAGTTGAGATAACCCATCGTGTCGGCAAGCCAACCGGCTGCCAGTCCGGGGAGCATCATTCCCATCGCCATAAAACCGGTGCAGATGGAGTAGTGCGCCGTCTTGAAGCGCCCGATGGAGAAATAAATCAGGTAGAGCATATAGGCGGTGAAACCGAAGCCGTAGCCAAACTGCTCGATGAAGACGCAGGCGTAAACCTGCCATATCTGCGTGGGTTGCGCCCAGGCGAGATAGACGAATGTGAGGCAGGTGAGCGACATACTCCAGGCCATGGGATGGAGCCAAGCGCGGAGACCGCGGCTCGAGGCGGCGATTCCGCCGATGATGCCGCCCAGCATCAGACCGATTACCCCTACTGTGCCATAAACCAGTCCGACATCTCCGGCACTCAGGCCGATGCCACCAGCCGCCACAGGATCCTGAAGGAAAGGCGGTATCATCTTCACCATCAGCGCTTCCGGCAAACGGTAAAGCAGTATGAACACCAGCGCTACGGCTACCCCCGGTTTGCGGAAGAAGCTTATAAAAGTGCTGATAAATTCCTGCATTACCTCTTTGAACGTGCGCGGGTCGTGGTTGACATCGGAGCGCGGCACGGGCAGCTTGAACATATGCAACAGAGCTACGATGAGGAAGAAGGCCGAAAGCAGGGCGAAAATAATAATCCACCCGGCTGTGAGGGTGCCGGTGCTGCGGTTTACCTGGTCGGCCAGCACAACAAGTGCTCCCTGGCCGATGACCATAGAGATACGGTAGAAAAGCGACCTGATACCTACGAAGAACGATTGCTCATGCTCGTTGAGCGCCAGCATATAATAGCCGTCGGCGGCGATGTCGTGGGTGGCCGACGAGAATGCCACCAGCCAGAACACCGCCAGGGTGGTCTGAAACCAGAGCGAGGCGGGGATGGTGAAGGCTATCAGAGCCATACCGATGGCGATGGAGAGCTGCATCGCCACAATCCACCAGCGCTTGGTGCGGATGATGTCGACAAAGGGGCTCCAGAGCGGTTTTATCATCCAGGGGAGATAGAGCCAGGAGGTATAGAATGCTATTGCGGTGTTGCCGATTCCCAGACTTTTATACATAATCACCGAGATGGTCATTACGGCCATATAGGGAAGCCCTTCGGCGAAGTACAGGGTGGCAATCCACCAGGGGAAACTCGACGATGATGCCGGTGTTTTAAAGCTCATTTTTGATATGTGATAGTGATGGAGAGAACAATATCTTGTGAGAGATGAACGCAGAGAATCAGTTCTCCTTGGAGAAGTGTACGGTCTGGCTCAGGAGTCGGGCGAGAATCTCCGGCGAAATTTTGTCGAAATCCTCCTTCCTTACGGTGATGATGGTGCCGCCAACATCGATGGCGCCGGGCGACAGAAGCATCTGCCCCTCGCCTTCTCCGTAGAAGCCAGGACGGTGGGCACGCCGGGGCACAATCAGAACTTGTACACCGGGGCCGTCGTAGAACTGCATCTCCTGCGGTATAGCGCGCATAAAAACATTGACTCTCGGTTCGTCGAGCCCGGCATTTTCCGATCGCTTCATCAAACTCTCCATAATCATTCGGAATTTGCCTATCGCTTCCATTCCGGAACGTGCCGTGAAAGAGATGGAGGCAAGGGGAAGCGGTTCTCCATCAAAGGGATTGAACCGACTCTGCGGCACTGCCTGAAAGTGCATGTGGTCGGGAGCTGAGGCGCCGGATTTGGGGCCGTTGTAGAACACTGTCATATCGGGCATTGTCAGAGCGATCCGCATCATCGATACGATACGCGGGGTGCCATCGGGTTCGCAGCCGACAATCGACTGTGGCTGATGCCCCTCCGATGCTATGGTATAGTGCGGCGAGAATACCGGGTAGGGGTTGATAAGCTTAACGTAGCCGGGTACGATCTCTTCCTGCATTTGCTCCTTTGGGCGGTTTTGCTCGCATAGAAAGCAGGGACGGGCCTCAATATCCTTTTTCGACAATTTAGCGCCGGTGGAAACCTTTCGGGCAGGATTATAGAGCACCGTGAAGGTCTTGCCTTTCAGCACGATTTTCTTTTTCAGCACATTGTCGAGGGCGGCGTAATTATCCCGAGCCAGATCCCACATCTGAAGCTGCATGCGGAGGTCTTCGGGCATCTCCCGAGCCACGATTTGCTTGCGGGCGGAAATCTCGATGGTGCGGATAAGGTCCTTGTATGTGTTATTGGCGTTGATGCGCTCCTGCGAGAGAGCGGCGTCGGAGTTGCCTCCCCAGCGGCGGCAGAGGTAGAGCGATTCAAAAATGCGCCCGATGCGGTAGCGGCGCGAAATACGCAGACCTAAGGCATAATCCTCGCCGTAGCTCACGTTTGGCACGCCGATTTCGCGAAGCACCGGGGTGAAGAAGGCTCGCGGGGCGCCCAGACCGTTGATGCGCAGGGCATTGTTGTGGCCGTTTTCGGCGGTCCATTCCTTGTGGTCAATCAGTCCGGGAGGAATGGGATTTCCGTCGAAGTCGGTGAGCTCGTAGGAACCTATGACCATAGCGCACTTTTCGCGGCGGAAGCAGTCGACGATTTTTTGCAGGGTGTGGGCATCCTTGTATTTGTCGTCGCTGTCGAGCTGCACGGCATAGCGGCCGCACTGCGAGTTGTTGACGCCAAGCTCCCAGCACCCGCCGATACCGAGAGTGTCGGAGCCGGGAATCAGATGCACCACCTTCGGATTCTTGGCGGCGATGTCGCTGAGGATTTCGGTAGTGCCGTCGGTGGAATGATTGTCGATAACGATAACGTTGAAGGGGAAGTCGGTCTGCTGAGCCAGCGAGGAGTTTACAGCGTCGGCAATGGTGACGGCGCGGTCGCGCACGGGAATAATCACCGATGCCTCCACTGGGAAACTCCCTTCCTGCGGATTGATGAGGAGCTCGCGCTCCGGCAGATAAGCGCCGATGGTTTTCAGATAGTTGGTGAAAACCTCCTCGCGCTCCCGCTGCACGGCGGCGTTGCGGGGGTTGACATAGTCAAACTGCTTCTCGCCCGAAGCGCGGTTGTCGGCCACCGAGGATGTGTAGAGCGGTTCGCGAAGATGCACTATTGCGTCGGGCGATACTGCTGCGATAGCCAGCCGAAGGGCATATAGGCCGCTATACTCCGTAGTGTCAAAAATGACCGGAATGGCTCTAAAAAGGATGGCCGGGCCGAAATCGAAATCATCGCGCACGGAGCCTGCCTGGTAGTCAGCCAGCGGGTGAGGACGCACTGAGCCGTCGGGAAGCTGTTCGCGGTAATCGCTGTAGAGTATCCGGGCGCCTGTGTCGCGGGCAACCTGAATCATTCTGAGCACCGATTCCTGCGGTATATCGATTTTGTAACCTTCGGTGCAGATGAGTATATATTCGTTGCCATCCTCGGAGGCTTCGAGTAGTCTTTGTATCAGAGGATCCGTGCCGACGGTTGCCGGGACATAGATGGGGTTATAAATGGCGCTTTTCATATCCGGTATATGATTTTATATGCGGTAAGAGATTTATTGCTGATTATCTGCGGCGATGCGGCACCGCTTTTATGGCCTTGGATGCACTGTTTGAGGAGGTTGCGGAAGCGTTCTTAACCGTGGAGGAGCCTTTTGCAGAGGAAGAGCGCTTGCCGGCGGCTTCTGCTTCGCGGCGCTGAAGTTCTTCGCCCTTGCGCTGGATTTCAGCCTGGCGCTTTGCCTCCTTTTCGGCTTTCTTGCGGGCTTTTTCAGCCTCTGTCTGTGCCTTCTTTGCAGCTTTGCGTGCGGCCTTTTCGCGTGCGGCCTTCTCTTTGGCCTCTTTCTGGAGCTGCTTCTTCGTTTTCTTCTTGGCTGCTTTCTGCTGCTCCTCGGGAGCGGGCTTGTCCGGTCCGATGAGGTAATCCACTGCCGAGGCCAGGAAAGTATCGCGCGAATCATTGTCCTCCATCGCCTCGATGGGGAACGAAGCCACCACGGTGCGCCCTGCGCCGCTGTTCTTATCCCCCTCCACAGCGATTGCTGCGGGGTAACCGGTGTCGTTGTACCGGGCAATTGTCAGCCCTTTATGGGTGTCGGCGGCGGTGATGGCCTGCGGATTCCCGGCGCCTGCCCAGCGGCCGTTCTTGAAGGAGGCCAAGCGTGTGGGTTTCACCACCGGCATACCTTTGATTATCTCTGACCCGCTGATCTGGAAATCGGATGTGGCAACCGGAGTGCGGATTATTGAGTCGGTGGGGTTGGCGATAAACGGCGCATAACCAAGTACTTCCGAGGCAAAGCGGCCTGTGGCTTCTTTGGTGACCGAGTCCGCTTCAAGGATTTCGGAACTGAGATACGAACCGCTCACAAGAAGTGCGCCGCCGCGGCGCCGGTGTTCTGCGAGGCGCTGCTGCAGCTGCGGAGTGAAGGGCATGAAATAGCGGTCGCGGCTTCCGGCGCGGCGTGTGGTTTTCTGCAATCCCAGGATGAGGTCGACGGCCGCCGGAGCGGAGTCGCTCTGCTCGAATGCTTTCAGCGAAGAGGAGATGAATCCGTGACCCGATTTTCTGATGGCCTCACCGTGAACCACAGTGTAGTCAAATTCGTTGCCAAGCCGGGCAAAGGATGCTTCGGAGTCGTAGCATTCGCCGAATCCCATCGAGCTGCCGTGCTGCCTGGAATTCGGGTCGAAGTCAAACTGGCTGCCGATGTAGTGCACATCGCGGCCGTCGGGCACGCCGTAGTTGCGCGAGAAGTCGAAGCCGGCGTAATCGGCGCCGTCGACCCATTCCGGTCCGGCAACGCGGGTATAGCCGTTGACAATCTCGACAGAGGGTATCCGGTGTCCGTGGTCGTAGAGGGTGAGCACTTCCGAGGGGAAGGAGGTGCCGCCGTCGTTGGCCGCCGCTACATAGTAGGCGTGGATTTTATCGTCGTTGATGGTTGTGGTCCAGTAGGGGTTCTCCACGGTAGCCACCGGGTGGAAATAGCGGTCGGGGGTGGCTTCGTAGATGATGTAGGAGGTGGGAGTGGCGGTTGGTTCGATTGGGTCTTCCACCGGCTGCCAGCTCAGTGTGTAGCGACCGTGGCCGTTGGCACGGATGGCGAACGCCTCGACAGGCAGCGGCTGCACCACATAGGGATGGTTGTAGCGCCCGGCCAGGAATTTCAGGATGCCTTTGTAAACGGCGCGCCCTACGATGAACCGGAAGTGTGGGTCGAGTCCGCGCTTCATATCTTCGAAATTCTGGTGGGATAGCATTTCGATAATCATCGCGGGCACCTTGGTTTCGCGCACCTCGAAATATTTCTTATCGGAATAGCTGCGGCTCGACCAGCGGGGGTCGTAGAGTTTGCGTATATCACCGACTACCTGGGAGGTGACGGCGCGGGTGAGATCGCGGTTGGCGTAGCGCGAGGTGCCGTTGCCCAGCGGGTTGCCGTCGTCGGTGGAGTAGAGGCCGAGGGTGCCCACGGTGGTGGAGTCGGTGGTGAGTCCGGCATCGGTATGGAAGGCTAAGGCCAGGTCGACAGGCACATTCAGGCCGGTGGTATCGGGGTAAAGCACCGAACCGCCGGTGAGATAGTTCACCCAATGGGCGCGACTCTTGTAGTCGTCCATATAATCGTTGGAGCCGTTCTCGGGGGTATAAACCTTTTCGGGAAAACCGGCGGCCTGTAGATAATATCGCGCGCCCTCAAGATAGGCGGGGTAGCCGGAGGTGCGCCCCTCTCCGCCGCGCGAACGGGCCACTATGCCGCGACCGCCGCCTATGCGCACGGCATCGGCCGACACTACGGCTTCCTTGTCCTCCGAGATGTTGGATAGCATCACCAGCGGGAGGTCGGAAGGCTCGGAGGTGAAGGGATAAGTGCCGATATATACCCAGGTGCCGCCTCCCATCTGCTGATTCACAACCACCTGTGACGGACCGCCGAGGTGGTTGACGGTGTATGTGGCGTCGGTGGCGCTGTTGGGGTATGACTGATACGAGACATATACGGCGCGTTCGCCCCCCTCGGGAGCGGTGCCGAACCATTGCGCGGTCGACTGCAGCGCGGAGTCGGCAGGCTCCACCGTGCTTACTTTGCCGGAGGTGCCGGTGAGGAAGGGGTTCATCCGGCCGGTCACACGCTCTTGCAGGGCGTAGCCGCTGCTGTCGGGCTGGTGCTCCCACTTGAATTTACCGGAGGTGGTGACGAATCGTCCGCCGGTAGTGCTGCCGTTGTTGTCGATGATGGTGACTGAGGAGGAGAAGTCGCGCTCGCGTGGCATCATCACATAGGCGCCGGCATTCTCAAGCATCGGCACAATGTACGGGTCTACGAATGAGCGGGAGAAAAGGTCCTCGACGGTGCCGAAAAGACGCGGACGCTGCCAGTTCCAGCTCCCGGAGAAATATTTGCCGTGGCTGGGCCAGATGGCGATGGTGCGTCCGTCAAGGCCGTCGGGGGCATCGGCGTCGGAGGGGAGAGTGACAAACGGTTCGGGGGCGTCAATCGGGTCGGTAGAACCGAGCACTACCACCGGCAGGCGCGACACCCGTGCGGCTCTTGATTTGCGCCTGGAGCGCTTGCGCGATTTTTTCTTTTGCTTGGAGGTGCGTGCCTTGCGCGAGCGTTTGCGCTTGGCTGAGAGGTCGGCCGAAGGGTCGGCGAGCATCAGGGCGGTGAGGAGAAAGCAGACAAAAAGGCGGAAGTATCTTGAGAATTGCATTTAGCGTTTTTTGACGTACCAGGTGAAATTTTTGCGGTGGGAGCGGTTGCAGGCAAGCATACAGCGCAGGTCGGTGGTCCAGCGCCACAGCAGTTGCCACCACACCAGCACGGGGGCGATGCGCACGCCTAAGGTGCGGGCCGAGCGGCACCATCCCAACGTCAGGGGCACCCACAGAAGCGGTAAAAGGGCGGCGAAGATGCAGCTCGGATACCAGTTGGGCAGCGAGAACACGCATCCGGCCACAGTGGCGGCGAGCCATAGCCAGGCGGCTGCCTGCCCGGAGCCCATAATTATGCGCGACCCTTTCGGCAGACGCCGGCCGGTGAACACGTGCTGCAGCCGCAGGTCGCGGTAGGCGTGGGAGGGGCGCTGATAGTGCACCGATACGGTGGCTTCGGGCGAGAGCACCACGGCGGTGTTGTCGCCATTGGAAATCTGATTGATGAAGAGGTCGTCGTCGCCGTAATTGAGGTTGAGCGACCGGGAGAATCCTTTGGCTTCGAAGAAGAGGTCGGAGGTGTAGGCGATATTGAAACCGGTGCCTCGGTAGGGCTTGTGGTGGATGGCGGCCGAGAGCCAGGTGACGGCGCGGGACACCTGGTCGAAGCGGAGCGCGGCGGATTTCAGTCCGGCCACTTTTGCCCAGCCGATTACCACACTGTGGCTCCCTCCGGAGGGGGCGAAAGGTGCTGCCATCTGCCGCAGCCAGCGGCGTGTGGCGGGGCGGCATTCGGCGGCGGTGATTACAATCACGCGGTTGCGCGCGGCTTTCACGCCCAGCGAGATGGCCAACTTTTTGCGGCTGAGGTTGTGGGCGTCGTCGGGCACAAAGGTGATGCGCAGGTTGGGGTGCGATGCGCCGAGGTAGTTCACCACGTCGGTCACATCCTCCACGCCGCCGTCGTTCACCACAATCACCTCCATCTTCCCTTCCGGGTATTCCTGGCCGAGCACCTCGGGGAGCATCCGGCGCAGGTCGGCGGCGTTGTCGCGGGCATAGATGATTACCGACACCGGGGGCAACTCCTCGTCGGGCACTTCGTCAGCGCCGGGTTTTACGGTTGGCCGGATGCGGATGTATAGCCGGTAAAATGTTATCAGATAGAGCGTTGCGGCAACGGCGACTGCCAGGCAGACCCAAACTGCCGGTAATATGTTGTAAAATGAAAAGTACATAGCTGAGATTCTAAGCAAAATTACGAATAAATTGCGAGATTTCCCACTCTTGCGGCGAAAAGAATGTGCATGTGTAAAAATTTTCAGCATTTTCCGGGAAAAATATGTACATTTGCATACGTTACTTTTATTCCTATGACCGGATATATTGAAATAGAGCGGCTGCAGCTTAACGGCAGGCACGGTGTGCTCCCTCAGGAGCGCGTGGTGGGCAACCGCTTCGAGCTTTGGATAACGCTCCGCTATGATATGTCGCAGGCGGCGCAGAGCGATTCCATCGACTGTGCGGTGAATTATGCCGAGGCGGTGGAGATTGCCAAGCGCGAAATGAGCATACCTTCGGCGCTGCTTGAAAATGTGGCGTGGCGCATCCGCGAGGCGCTGTGCGAGCATTTCCCGCAGGTTACTGGCGGCCGGGTGCGAGTGGCTAAGGTCACTCCGCCGATTGTGTGTCAGGTAGAATCCGTTTCAGCCACCATCGAGTGGTGAAAATATAAATATTTTAAATAAACTATGTCAGACAAGCGTAAACGTTACCTCCTCGATGAGGAGGAAATTCCCCGTTTTTGGTATAACATCCAGGCGGATATGCCCAACAAGCCTCAGCCGCCGCTGAATCCACGCACGAAAGCTCCGCTGAGTCCGGAGGACCTGTATCCGATTTTCTCGAAGGAGTGTAGCAATCAGGAACTTAACCAGACGGATGCCTGGATTGAAATCCCGGAGGAAGTGCGTGAAAAATACAAATATTACCGTTCTACGCCCCTTGTCCGCGCCTATGGGCTTGAAAAGGCGCTGGGCACACCGGCACATATCTACTTCAAGAACGAGAGCGTGTCGCCGATGGGGTCGCACAAACTGAATTCCGCTATCCCTCAGGCGTTCTACTGCAAGCAGGAGGGGGTGACCAACATCACCACCGAGACGGGCGCCGGTCAGTGGGGCGCGTCGCTGTCGTATGCCGCAAGTATGTATGGCCTGGAAGCGGCTGTGTATCAGGTGAAAGTGTCGTATGAGCAGAAGCCTTACCGCCGGAGTATGATGCAGACTTTCGGCGCTACCGTCACGGCATCGCCCTCGATGTCGACCCGTGCCGGCAAGGATATCATTACCCGGAATCCAAATTACCAGGGGTCGCTCGGCACCGCCATCTCGGAGGCTGTGGAGCTGGCCACCACTACGCCCAACTGCAAGTATTGCCTCGGGTCGGTGCTCAACCATGTGGCGCTGCATCAGACCGTGATCGGTCTGGAGGCTGAGAAACAGATGGAGATGGCCGGTGAATACCCCGACGTGGTAATCGCCTGCTTCGGCGGCGGCAGCAACTTCGGCGGCATTTCGTTTCCGTTTATGCGGCATAAGATTGCCGGTGAACCGGGCAAGGAGCACACACGCTTTGTGGCCGCCGAACCGTCGAGCTGCCCGAAACTCACACGTGGTGTGTTCCGCTACGACTATGGCGATGAAGCCGGTTACACTCCGTTGCTGCCGATGTTCACGCTGGGTCACAACTTCTCACCGGCAAATATTCACGCGGGCGGACTGCGCTATCATGGCGCCGGTGTGATTGTGTCGCAATTGCTCAAGGATGGCCTGATGGAGGCGGTTGACATACCACAGTTGGAAAGCTTTGACGCCGGTATGCTGTTTGCCCGTGCCGAGGGCATAATCCCCGCGCCGGAGTCGGCTCACGCCATTGCAGCCACCATCCGCGAAGCGCTGAAAGCCAAGGAGACAGGGGAGGAAAAGGTGATACTTTTCAACCTTTCCGGCCACGGACTGGTGGATATGTCGGCCTACGACAAATACCTCTCCGGCGACCTGCAAAACTATTCCATCTCCGATGAGGAGCTTGCCGGCAACATCGCCGAAACCGATCCCCTCCAGCCCTGAACCACGAGTTTTCGGCAAAGAAAATAATAGGGGCTGTGTCAAAATAGCCACCGACGTATTAACCTGTAGGGACGCACCCCAGGTGCGTCCGCTTAAATAGCTAATATTCAGTGTGATTGGCGGACGCACCTGGGGTGCGTCCCTACAAATAGATGTGTTATCTTAAGTTTTGACACAGCCTTTGGCCTTATTAGTCTTATTGGCCTTATTAGTCTTATTGGTCTTATTAGTCTTATTAGTCTAATTGGCCTAATTTGTCTTATTGGTCTAATGGGTCTAATAAGATGTTTGGGGAGGAAATTAGTCAGCCCTGCGGGAAAGGTCCCGCAGGGCTGACTGTATTTGGTAGGGAAGGGAAAATTAGTAGTTGACAGCTTTGATTTCGAAGAAGCTCTGCTTGTGGAGGCAAACGGGGCATACTTCAGGAGCTTTTTTGCCGACAACAATGTGACCGCAGTTGCGGCAGGTCCATACGGTGTCGCCGTCGCGCGAGAATACGATGCCTTCCTTGATGTTGGCCAGCAGACGACGGTAGCGCTCTTCGTGGTGGCGCTCAATAGCAGCTACAGCGCGGAAACGTGCGGCAATTGCGGTAAAGCCTTCTTCGTCGGCTTCGCGGGCCATACGGTCGTACATATCTGTCCACTCGTAGTTTTCGCCATTGGCGGCATCTTCGAGGTTGGCCATAGTGTCGGAAATCTCACCGCCGTTGAGGAGCTTATACCAGAGTTTAGCGTGCTCTTTTTCGTTGTTGGCAGTTTCTTCAAAGATGGCAGCCATCTGTTCGTAGCCGTCCTTGCGGGCTTTCGATGCGAAATAGGTATATTTGTTGCGGGCCATAGACTCGCCTGCAAACGCTTCCTGGAGGTTGCGTTCGGTTTTTGTGCCTTTGAGATCTTTCATAGTAGTATTGTGTTGTTTTGTTACGGCAAAGATAAGAATATAAAGTGACATTACAAAGCAATGTTTCAAATTCTTTGCAAGAATTTGAAACATTTTGCCTTGTATTGTATAAAGATGTTTCGGAGTGTGGCCTTAACGGAGTTGGATTTCCTTTACCTGGAGCTGAATGGCACCGTGGGCACCCTGGTGCTTGTTGTCCTCAATGGTGAAGCAGATGTCGAAGGGGCGCCCGGCGTGTATTTCGTCGAAAAGTTCAGCCTTGTTGAAGGCGATGCCGTTGAATACCTTGCCCGAGGCGTCGTCGACCAGTTCGAGCTTGATGTGCTCGTTGGCACGGCCTACTAAGCGCGAGGTGCCGAAGTCTCTGACGTTGCGCGCGCAGAACACCGGTTTGGAGTTGCCCGGTCCGAAGGGGTTGAACCGACGGAGGGTCGATACAAATTCCGGAGTGAGTTCGGCGAAGGTGATGATGGCGTCAATCTCAAAGGTGGGTTTCAGCTGCGAGGGGAGGATGTTGGCGGCAACGTACTCCTCGAATCGGCGGGTGAATTCCGGGATATTCTCTTCCTTGAGCGAAAGGCCCACAGCGTAGGTGTGGCCGCCGAAGTTCTCCAGCAGGTCGCGGCATGAGTCGACGGCGCTATAGATGTCGAAGCCCTGTACCGAGCGCGAGGAGCCGGTGGCCAAGCCGTTGGAGAGCGTGAGCACTACCGACGGACGGTAATACAGTTCGGTCAATCTCGATGCTACGATACCGATGATGCCCTTGTGCCAGTCTTTGTTGAAGATTACGATTGATTTCTTGTCGCTGCCGGCCTTGATGCGCTGCGATAGGATGGCGTTGGCTTCCTCGGTGATGCGCTTGTCAAGCTCCTTGCGGTCCTTGTTGTACTGGTCGATGTTGCGGGCGTGGCGTGTGGCGTCGGCGATGTCGCGCGACACGAGCAGATCCACGGCTTCGCGACCGCTCTGCATACGGCCGGAGGCATTGATGCGCGGACCGATTTTGAAGATTACATCGGAGATGGTGATTTCCTTGCCGGTGAGACCGCAGATGCGGATGATGGCTCGCAGACCCATATTGGGGTTGGAGTTGAGCCGGCGCAGACCGTAGTAGGTCATTACGCGGTTTTCGTCGACCATCGGCACGATGTCGGCGGCGATTGACACGGCTACCAGGTCGAGCATCGCTTCCAGGTCGGACATCGGCAGACCGTTGTTGAGGGCAAAGGCCTGCATAAGTTTGTAGCCTACACCGCAGCCCGAGAGGTGCGGGCAGGGATATGTCGACCCCGGCATCTTGGGGTTGAGAATGGCCACGGCTCCCGGCAATTCCGTGTCGGGCACGTGGTGGTCGCAGATTATGAAGTCGATGCCGTGCTCCTTTGCGTGCGCGATTTCCTCGTTGGCTTTTATGCCGCAGTCGAGGATGATAACTAATTTAACCTCCTGACGGGCAAACTCGTCGATCGTCTCCGACGAGATGCCGTACCCCTCCTCATAACGGGTGGGGATGAAGTAGTCGATGTTGGAGTAGAAGCTCTGGAGATACTTATACACGAGGGCAACGGCAGTAGTGCCGTCGACATCGTAGTCGCCGTAGACCATAATCTTCTCCTTTGACCCCATGGCTTTGTTAAGCCTTCTGACAGCTTTGTCCATATCGGGCATCAGAAACGGGTCGTGCAGATTCTTCAGCTGGGGATGGAAGAATTGGTCAGCTTCTTCCACTGAAGTAATCCCTCGCTCGACCAGCAGCTGGCTCACAGGGGGGACCGAAGCGTAGCGCTTTGCAAGCTCCGTTTCGATCAGCTGTTCTTGTTGTGTCAGGGGTAAATAATTCCATTTACCTGTCATTTATGTTGTCTTTTTATTAGCGGGGCAAGGGGCCGATGGTCTGAGATTCAGGACGATAGGCTCGGAGGGAGAGTGGCATTAAGCCGTGTGCAGCCCATAGAGCACACGCCAGGGTGCTCCAAGGCTGTATATGGTGCAGGAGAGTTCACTGCAAAATTACAGATTTCTGCTGAAAAAACCTTACACCAAAGGCGCATTTAACACGGCGCAATTTGGCTAATAAATAAACATTATAAATCTTTAACAAAAATTAATCGCGCCAATTGTTCAGCGGGTGGGGTGAATTCTTGCTGGAGAGCGCGGAAGCGGGCAAAGGCTTCGGGACCGAATTTGGTTATGGAGGCCAGCACGCGGCCTATCGGTTTTTCCTCCATATCGCCCGACTTGGAGAAGAATTTATCAGCGTAGCAGATGAGTCGCTCAAGGCGGGTCTGCGGCATAAAGCAGTGGTCGAGCGGCAGAGGGAGGCCGTCGGCCACGATATCCTCGCGGGTGAGACCGGCGCCGGTGTGGCGTTCGGCCACGCGGGCAAATTTCTCGGGGCATCCTTCGCGGCGGAGCAGGTCGGCGCCGAGCAGGCCGTGGCGCAGGTAATGGTCTGCGCCGTGGCAATCTATGCCGGGGGCGTCGCAGAGACAGATGCCGATGTCGTGGAGCATAGCGGCGGCTTCAATATCCCCTTCGTCGAGCGGCTCGGAAATGTCTTGCCCGGCAGGGGAGGAGAGGTCATTGCCGGAAAGTGCGGAGACTGCGGTCAGGCCGCAGGCGCGGGCGATGCTCAGGGCTTTGTCGGCTACCTGACGGCAATGCCGCATATAAATATCCCGAAGGCGAGTGCCCTCGGGATAATATTTGTCGATAATTTGTTGATAGTCGTACATTTTGCTATAGCCGCAGCTTAAAGGTCGAGAATCATATTCCAGCCGTGGGTGTCCTCTATTTCGCCCAGACGGATGGCCGACAGGGTGTTGTAGAAGCGGGTGGTGACGGGGCCGGGTTTGCCATCCTTTGCGATGACGAATTTTTCGCCTGAGTCGAGGTCGTGGATTTCGCCCACCGGGGAGCAAACGGCGGCGGTGCCGCAGGCGGCAGCTTCGTCGAATGTGGGAATCTCCTCTACGGGGATGTGGCGCTGCTCCACCGTCATACCGAAATCGCGTGCCAGATCCATCAGCGACATATTTGTGATGGAGGGGAGGATGGAGTCGGAAGCGGGGGTGATGTAGGTGTTGCCCTTGATGGCGTAGAAGTTGGCCGGGCCGCACTCGTCGAGGTATTTCTTCTCTTTGGGGTCGAGGTAAAGCACTGCCGAGTAGCCCAGTTCGTGGGCGTGTTCGCCGGCCGAGAGGCTTGCTGCATAGTTGCCGCCGACTTTCCAGCGGCCGGTGCCTTTGGGGGCCACGCGGTCGTAGTCGCGCATAATGCAGATGTTTGTGGGCTTAAATCCGGCCTTGAAGTAGGGACCGACGGGGCTGACAAGGATGATGAAGCAGTACTCCTTGGCGGGCTTGACGCCTACCTGGGCTGTCATGCCGATTTCGAGGGGACGGATGTATAGCGAAGCTCCCGAACCGTAGGGGGGAATGAACCGTTCGTTGAGCTTGATCACCAGCTTTACCATCTTTATGAAGAGCTCTTCAGGGATTTCTGCCATCTTGATGCCGCGGGCCGATTCGCGGATGCGTCGGGCGTTTTCTTCGGGCCGGAAAACGCGCACTTTGCCATCTTTGCCGCGGAAGGCTTTGAGGCCTTCAAAGATTTCCTGACCGTAGTGGAGGGCGGTGGCGGCGATGTGCATCTCAATTGTCTCTGAAGATGAAATTTCAATCTCACCCCATTTGCCGTCGCGGTAATAGCAGCGGACATTATAGTCGGTGGGAACGTAACCAAAACCGAGTGTTGACCAATCTATTTCGGAATTCTTCATAGTTGACTGTATTTATGTTTGCGCAAATATACTGATTTATTTTTTAATAGCGGCCAATATCGCGAATTATTTCTTAAAATTATTGATTGCGGCGTAGAAAAGCGGGCAATTATGCCTTTCTACTTATAATAATTGTTTTATAGTTTGAGGGTTTTTAGTTTAAATTTTTTGCTGTAATTTTGCAGCCGATAACAGATGTGATTTTCATTAAGATTAATAGATTATATGTCACGCCCCCATCTGCTTGCTGTTCCTGCCGGAGTATTCTCCGGAATTGTGGTGCTTCTTATCCTATGGCTCACACTTGCGCCTCAGCCGCTGGGCGAGGAGGGTCTGCCGGTGTTTCCGTATGCCGACAAACTGGCCCACGCCCTGATGTTCGGCGGACTGGCGTTCGCACTGGTCTTCGACCGAATGCTGTGGCAGCAGCGCCGCGGGGCGGATATCTGCGCAACAGCGCGACACATCGGGTGGCCGACGCTTTGGATAATCCTGGCGGTCACACTGTTTGGCGGATTGATAGAGATTGCCCAGAAATGGATGGAACTGGGCCGGAGTTGCGAGATTAGCGACTTCCTTTCTGATGCTGCGGGCACGGTGGTTTCGGCGCTGGTGTCGCCGCGCATCGCGGCTCGGCTGCTGCGCTGTTAGTTAGGGATTGAATCGGCGGCAGCAGGGGTCTCGGCTTTCGGTTCGAGGTGGGAGCGCACCGACTCAATCAGTTCCTCTCCCTGCAGGTCGCGCGACAGGATGGTGCCGTCGGGACCGAAGAGGATGATGCAGGGGATTCCTGAGATGCCATACAGGTCGGTGGGCATCGACTGCGCGTTGATAATCTGCGGCCAGGGAAGCTGCAGGCGCTTGATGGCGGCCTCGGTGTCTTTCGGTTCGTCCCATACGGCCACGCCGAGAATGTCGAGCGGTTTCTCCTTGAATTCCTCGCGGATTTGCTTGAGCACGCGGGTCTCGCGTATGCAGGGACCGCACCAGCTGGCCCAAAAGTCAACGAGGGTGTAGCGCCCTTTGCCTACATAGTCGCTAAGGCGCACAGCGGTCGAGTCGGTGGGGATGGAGAAATCGAGGAATTTGCACCCCGGCTGAGTTTTCTGCTTCTGCTCGAGGGCGGCTACCAGGCGGGTCGTGCGGGTGTAACCCTTCATAGAGGGGAGTTTTTCGAGCATCTGCTTGAGTGCGGGCAGGTCAAGCTCGTAGGCGCGGTTGAGGAAGAAGAAGTAGCCGATGGGATTATCGGCGTTGGTCGCGATGACCGAGTCGCAATAAGCGTCGTAGCGCTTTTTGAGCGCCTGCATAGCCACTGTGCCGGCGGAGTCGGCGGGGAGCTTGGCGGCCTGCTGCTCCATCTGGTCGGCTTTTGAGAGCGCTTTCTGGAGCGCGTCGTTCAGACCGCTGCCGGTGACTTTGCCGCTGTCGAAGGTGAGGGTGCCTCCTTCGAGAATGAGATTGCCGAAACGCTTGCCGTTGACAATCACGCGGGCAATCAGCGGTTTGTCGATTTTGCCGATAAAGAGCGCACTGCCGTTCTTTACGGTAGTGGAGTCGAGCTTCTCACCATTGTCGTAGTTGACCAGATAGGCTGTCTGATTGTTGTATTTCTGGTTGATTTTAGCGGTGAGATTGTATTCGCTGCCGACAGCCGGCGATGTGCAGGCCGAGAGCATCATTGCCCCCAAAATGGGGAGAAATTTAAGCTTCATAGTTGTTATATTGTGTATTTATTTGCAAAGTAACGGAAAAAATCGCTATTTTTGCACAAATCAGCTAAAAATTGCCCGTTTCAGCCACTTTTTACAAATACTTCCAATTTATGAAAGACCTACTTCTTGAACATATCTCGAAAAGCATAATCTCCAACTGGAATATTCCTGCACTTGCCGACTTCCACGGCAAAAGTTATACTTACGGCCAGCTGGCCGAGAAAATTGCCCGGCTGCATCTGCTGTATAAAGAGCTGGGCGTGAAGCCGGGCGACAAGGTGGCTCTGTGTGCCAAGAATTCCGCCGACTGGGCGGCAATGTTTCTTTCGGGGCTTACTTACGGAGCGGTGGTAGTGCCGCTGCTTCACGAGTTTACCCCCGGCAATATCGCTCATCTGGTGGCTCACTCCGGCGCCAAGTTGCTCTTCTCTGAGAAGAGTATTGCCGACAACCTGGATGTGGAGAAGATGCCCGATGTGAGAGCGATCCTTCTGCTGGGCGACATTCAGGTATATCATTCATCGGTGGCCGATGCACAGAAACTGGTGGCCAAGGCCGATGCAGACTTCGATGCTGCTTATCCCAAGGGATTCGGTAAGGAGGATGTGCGCTATCATAGCGCCGACTCATCGGATGTAGCGCTGATCAACTATACTTCCGGTTCGATGGGCAACTCCAAGGGTGTGATGCTTACTTACGGCAATCTGTGGAGCAATATCCACTTTGCGCTTACGCGCATCGACTTCCTCCATCACGGCGACGGAATGCTCAGTATGCTTCCCCTGGCCCACATGTATGGACTGGCATTCGAGCTTCTGTTCCCCTTCTGTCGCGGATGCCATATCACCTTCCTGGGTCGTGTGCCTTCGCCCAAAATCGTGCTGGAGGCCTTCGGCGAGGTGCGTCCGCAGCTCGTGATTACGGTGCCGCTGGTGATAGAGAAAATTGTCAAGACCCGTGTGTTCCCCGTGGTGCATAAGCCGCTGATGCGGGTGCTCACTGCCATTCCCGGCATTCGCAGCATTATTTACGGCAAAATCAAGAAGCAACTCCTTGGCGCTTTCGGCGGCCAACTGCATCAGTTGATTCTCGGCGGCGCACCGCTCACCGAGGATGTGGAGAATTTCCTCCGCCGCATCAAATTCCCATTCACCATCGGCTACGGTATGACGGAATGTGCGCCGCTTCTTACCTATGAATACTGGACCACGCAGCGCCCGCACTCCTGCGGCCGACTTGTGGATGGTATGCAGGCCAGAATCGACTCACCCGATCCCGAGCATGTGCCCGGCGTGCTGTTTGTGAAGGGCCCGAATGTAATGAAGGGGTATTACCGCAACGACGAAGCCACCGCCGAGGTGCTTTCGCCCGACGGCTGGCTCAACACCGGCGATATGTGCACGATGGATAAGGATGGCTATCTGTATATCCGTGGCCGTCAGAAGAGTATGATTCTCGGTGCGTCGGGGCAGAATATTTATCCCGAGGAGATAGAGACCGTAATCAACGAGTTGCCGCTGGTAGGGGAGAGCGTGGTGGTTGACCGTGGCGGACGCATTGTGGCGCTGATTCACCCCGATTATGAGCACGCGCGCAAAGATTTGCACCTCACCGAGGAGCAGGCCGACAAGCGCGTTAAGGCGTTGTTGCCCGAGATGAACAAGAAATTGCCCGGGTATTCGCGCGTGTCGGAAATTGAGATTATGCACGATGAATTCGAGAAAACGCCCAAGCACTCCATTCGCCGTTTCATATATAAATAATGTGTGAGCAAGAATGTCAGATAACAAAATTGAGAAATTGATTGCGCGGCTGAAGGGTAAGGAGAAAATACGCATCCTTTTTGTGTGTCTCGGGAATATATGCCGCAGCCCGGCAGCCGAGGGGGTGATGCGCGCAATTGTGGAGTCCCGCGGCCTGGAGGGGCGGTTTGAAATCGACTCCGCGGGGATGGGCGGATGGCATATCGGCGACCTGCCCGACAAGCGTATGCGTGTGCATGCGCGTCGGCGGGGTTATGAGCTGACGCACATCTGCCGTCAGGTGCGTAGCACCGATTTTGATAATTTTGACCTTATTATAGGTATGGATGACAGCAATCTCTCCGACCTGCAGGAGCTGGCTCCTACGGTTGAGGCGGAAAACAAAATCGTAGGGATGGCTACGTTTGTGGGCAAGGCTATGCGCTGCGATGCCATCCCCGATCCATATTATGAGGGTGCTGAAGGCTTCGAGCTGGTTCTGGACCTGCTTGAGGATGGTTGCGCCAATCTGGTCGACCTCCTTAGCTGACTTTTCCAGCCCTCCTCGGTTGATATCGCTGATATTTCCGGATGAAATTAAGGCTGTGTTCTCAGAGCCAACAACGCATATGCAAGGACGCACCTTGGGTGCGTCCCTACAGAATGATGCGTTATTTGAGGTTTGGAAGGAGCCGTTAAAGGTTGATTGTCGGGGCTGCTGTTAACGGAGGAGGGTCTTGGTGACGGTGGTGCCGCGACGGATGATGAGGATGCCGCGGTAGCCCTCGGGTGAGGCCAGACGGCGGCCGTCGATGGTGTAATATTCTGCGGGAGCATCGATGTCGGCTGCGGAGTCGGCGTCGACGGTGAGGATTCCGCTGTCACCCTTATAGCCGCTGACTGTGAGTCCTGAAATCTGCCAGGTGCCGGCAACGGATGTGGTGGAGGTGTAGTGGAAACCGAGGCGCACTTTCTTGCCGCACCAGGGGGTGAGGTCAATGATACCGGCGGGCACCTTGTCCCAGTTGATGCCGAGAGGCCAGCGGGGCACAAACAGCTCTTCGGTGGTGTTATCTGGAAGCGCTATTTCCACCGACATTGCTGATGAGGGGTCTTCAATCCATTTGGCAACGTGGGAGAACTTTACCCAGGCAGCCTTGTAGCCGGTGAGGTCGAGGACGGGAGTGTTGAGAGTGGCGTTGCATTCGTGGTTTACTATCGCGTCGGAGGGGCCGGTAGCGCCTACGGCTTTCCAGCCATATTGCGGATCGTAGCTCCAGGGATTGCGTGAGCCACTGTGCTTGGTGGAGGTGCATCCGCCTTCCGTGCCGCCGTTGGCTGCGATGAAGGCGTTGCTGTAAATCACCTCGGCCTCAGCGGGATTGCCTAAGAATGTACCGCCGCCCACAAAAGTCTGACTTTTTACCGAAGTGAGCGGATTGAACGGCTTGTTGATGGAGTCGCCCCACACATATTCGGCGAGATTGGGATAATCTACGTATGGGTTGCGGTTGCCCTGCATCCACTGCACATTATTATTACGTGTGCTTTCGATCTCCGATACCTTGTCGGCTTTCGCCCACTTGCGGTAGAGATCGGTGGCCCATTTCTTGAGGGTGGGATAGTCGCCCTTCGAGAGGATGCGGGGCGCCTGGTCGCCGGTCCAGGTGAAATCCTGATATGCGGTGGCCATATAGAAATAGTCGCGGGCGAAGTCCCCCTTCCATTTGTCGGCCGGTTCCCACAGGCGGTTTGCGGCGGCGGTGCTTTCACCGGCGGCGGTGCCAATCTCGGTGACATTGTTCGTGCGCCATACATCGTCGACCTGCCCCATGGGGTAGTTGCCCTTCCAGTTGTTGATGGTTGTCTGGCTCGGCATCAGGTTGTAGAGATCCTTGTAGGCATTGTTCTGCTCGCCGCCCCACCAGCTTTTTGGGAAACTGTGCTCGATATTCATTCCGGAAACCGACTGGCCGCGGGTGCCGAAGGTGAACACCTCGGCCGAGTAGCGGTCGATGACCTGGTTGTTGGTGACGTCGCGGTCGGTGACGTAGAATCCCCACCAGGTGCTGGTGGCTGTTGCGCTGCCGGAGCCATATTTCAGCATATTCACATCGGTGCACACCAGTGTGTGTATTGCATTTTTCAGCTGGGCGCCCGACAGCCCGTCGAGCGAGCGGTAGTAGTCGAGCTGAATCTGAGCTGACGCCTGGAAGAATGCTCCTGCGGCAGCTGCGAGGCATATAGAGCGGAAAAATCGGTTCATAGTCGTGGAAAATGAACAGTTTATATAGGTGAGTTTGTTTAGGTATTAGAGAATGATGTGCCGCACTGAAAACGGCTACGGAACAAAGGTAACACTAAATTTTATTGAAAGCAAATTTTTACGTACGCAAATTAAAGAAAAATTTCCTTAAATGGGCTTCTCAATTCAAAAAATTTGCGTACCTTTGCAGTCGGTAAACAAGATACACAACAACCACAATTATATCATTTAGAAAATGAGCAAGATTGATTTAACCCAGTACGGTATCACCGGTACTCCCAAGGTGTACCACAATCCCTCTTACGACGAACTTTTCATCGACGAAACAAAGCCCGGTCTCGAAGGCTACGAGAAAGGTCAGCTCACCGAGCTTGGCGCTGTGAACGTGATGACAGGTATCTATACAGGCCGTTCGCCTAAGGATAAATTCTTTGTTGAAGATCCTATCAGCAAAGATACCATCTGGTGGACAACTCCCGAATACAAGAACGACAACAAGCCCATCACTCCCAAAACCTGGGATGCTCTGAAAGAGATCGCCGACAAGGAGCTTTCCGACAAGCCCCTCTATGTAGTCGACGCTTTCTGCGGCACTAACAAGGACACCCGCCTGGCTGTCCGCTTCATTATGGAAGTGGCTTGGCAGGCTCACTTCGTGACCAATATGTTCGTGCGCCCCACCAAGGATGAGCTCGAAAACTTCAAGCCCGACTTCGTAGTGCTCAACGCTTCCAAGGCCAAAGTGACCAACTGGAAAGAACTCGGCATCAACTCCGAGACTTGCGTTGCCTTCAATCTCACCCAGAAGATGCAGGTGATCATCAATACCTGGTACGGCGGCGAGATGAAGAAAGGTATGTTCTCCATTATGAACTACTACGTGCCTCTGAAGGGTATGGCTTCGATGCACTGCTCGGCCAACACCGACCTCAACGGTCAGAACACCGCTATCTTCTTCGGTCTCTCCGGTACAGGTAAGACCACCCTTTCCACCGACCCCAAGCGTCTGCTTATCGGCGACGACGAACACGGTTGGGACGACAGCGGTGTCTTCAACTATGAGGGCGGTTGCTATGCCAAGGTTATCAACCTCGACAAGGAGTCGGAGCCTGATATCTACAACGCTATCACCCGCGACGCTCTTCTGGAGAACGTAACCGTAGACAAGAATGGCAAGATTGACTTTGCCGACAAGTCGGTTACCGAGAACACCCGTGTATCCTATCCTATCGACCACATCAAGAAAATCGCTCCGGGTAGCCACGGCCCCGCCGCTAAGAATGTGATCTTCCTGTCGGCCGACGCCTTCGGCGTTCTGCCCCCGGTATCGATTCTAACACCCGAGCAGACCAAATACTACTTCCTGAGCGGCTTCACCTCGAAGCTGGCCGGTACAGAGCGCGGTATCACCGAGCCTACCCCCACCTTCTCCGCTTGCTTCGGCGCAGCCTTCCTGAGCCTGCACCCCACCAAGTATGCTGAAGAGCTGGTTAAGAAGATGGAAAAGAGCGGTGCCAAGGCTTATCTGGTCAATACCGGCTGGAACGGTTCGGGCAAGCGTATCTCCATCCGCGATACCCGCGGCATCATCGACGCTATCCTCGACGGTGCAATCCTGAAAGCTCCCACCAAGGTAATTCCTATCTTCAACTTCACTGTTCCCACCGAGCTCCCCGGCGTAGATCCCAAGATTCTCGATCCCCGCGACACCTACACCGATTCCGCTATCTGGACAGATAAGGCTACCAAGCTTGCCGAAATGTTCATCAACAACTTCAAGAAGTTTGAGAACAACGAAGCCGGTAAAGCTCTCGTAGCAGCCGGTCCCAAGCTCTAATAGAAATTCCCGGACATCGGGATAGCTGATCCCGACCATCGGGATAGCTGATCCCGACCATCGGAAATATTCCTGTTCTTTGGGATATATCCAGAGCATCGGGAAAGACATTCCTGAACAACAGCGGCTCCTGCCGCTCCATATAGCCCTACCGGCCACCCCGCCGGCAGGGCTTTCTGTATCCATTCGCTCCACTTAATTCTACCCGTGTGTCAGTTTACGCAGTCCACTGCGTGAAAAATACTCAGTCCACTGCGTAAAAATACGCACTCTACTGCGTAAAATGTAAAGATGAGTGTTAATCCGTTGTGTATAAATTTGCTATATCGCGTCGCGAAAAGTCAACTTTTGGGAAATAATTTAGAAAAGAGGGGAGAGGTAGGGAAGATTAGCGGAAAAATTAGTAACTTTGCACCCGTAAAAGCCGGGCGGATAAATATTATCGGACCGGCCAGACAAAGGTGAAGGGATTTTCCTGCCGCAAACCTCTCTCAAATGGCTGAAAAAGCTTTGATTTTAGGTTTATTATACAAATTGTTTGTTTATGGATTTCTTTGACTTTAGCATCTTGTGTCCCGGCAATACGTCGCTGGCGTCTACACTGATGCTTATGTCGTTTGTGATTGCCGTGGGCATCTTTATCGGTAAACTCAAGGTTGCCGGAGTGTCGCTCGGTGTCACGTTCGTGCTGTTTGTGGGTATTCTGATGGGACATTTCGGCTACACGGTCGACCCCGAAGTGCTTAAGTTTATCCGCGAGTTCGGCCTGATACTCTTTATCTTCGCCATCGGTCTGCAGGTAGGTCCGGCCTTCTTCGCCTCCTTCAAGGAGGGCGGCATAAGGCTGAATATGCTGGCTGTGCTTGCCATTGTGCTCAACGTGGCTATCACGGTGGCCATCTACTTTATCGACGGCCATACCTCGATGACTGCCCTGGTGGGTGTTATGTCGGGCGCAGTGACCAATACCCCCGGTCTGGCAGCCGCGCAGCAGTCGCTCTCCGGCACTCCCGAAGCTGTGGCTGAGGCCGTCAACACTATGTCGATGGGTTATGCCGCCGCATATCCCCTCGGTGTGCTCGGTATCATCGCTTCCATTCTGCTGGTGAAATTCATCTTCCGCGTGAATGTCAACGATGAAATCAAGAAGATGAATCAGGAGGCCGAGGATGCCACCGCCAAGCCTTATCTGGCGTCAATCGAGGTGACCAACTCGCTGATCAACGGCAAGACCCTTCTGCAGCTCCATTCTATCATCCATACAGAATTTGTGGTGAGCCGACTTATGCAGCAGGACGGCACGGTGACTGTGCCGAAATCCTCCACTCAGCTGCGTGTGGGCGACCGCCTCTACGTGGTTATGACCCCGGGCGACCTTGAGGCGTTTACTTCGGTAATCGGCCCTGAGGTGGAGATGGACGATTCACACTGGGAGGAAGTGTCGCCGGCTACGGTGGTTTCCCGCCGAATCGTCATCACCCGCAGCGAATACAATGGCAAGTCGCTGGCCGACTTGCGTCTGCATAAAGGTTACAACCTCAACTGCACCCGCGTGAACCGCGCCGGTGTGGACCTGCTGGCCACTCCCGGTTTCCGCCTGCAGATGGGCGACCGCATCACTGTGGTTGGCGACCTGAACGACATCGACCGCCTCGCCGCTAAGCTGGGCAACTCGATGAAGCGTCTCAACAATCCTAACCTCATCACCATCTTCGTGGGTATCCTGTTCGGTATCATCGTCGGCTCCATCAATGTGGGCTTCGGCATGAAGCTCGGCTTGGCCGGCGGCCCGCTGGTTGTGGCTATCTTCCTGAGCCGCTTCGGCTACCGCTTCAAGCTCGTCACCTACACCTCTTCCTCGGCATCGCTGATGCTTCGCGAGCTGGGTATCTGTATGTTCCTTGCCGCCGTCGGTATCGGCGCCGGCGCCAACTTCGCCGAGACGGTGTTCAACCAGACCGGTATGTGGTGGGTAATCTGGGGCTTCATCATCACGTTCGTACCGCTGATGGTGGTAGGTTGCATCGCCCGTGGCATCTACAAGATCAATTACCTCACGGTGATGGGTATGATGTCGGGTGGCTACACCGATCCCCCGGCTCTGGCCTACGCCAACAATTCCACCGCCTCCGACGCTCCTGCCGTGGCCTATTCAACCGTCTACCCGTTGACAATGTTCCTGCGAGTGGTGGCGGCTCAGGCGCTGATTCTCTGTTTTGTATAACTCTCTGACTTCAATGCCGTACATCCGGTCAATATCATCCCCTGCTCTCCATGAATGAATTCCTGCAAATACTGAAGCGCTTCGTACCGCCATACAAGAAATATCTGGCTCTCAATATTTTCTTCAATATCCTGGCGGCATTCCTTACGCTGTTCTCGTTCGCCATCATCATCCCTATCCTTGAAATGCTCTTCAAGGTGCGCGAGGCCTCCTACGAATATATGTCGGTGGGCGCTGCTTCGCTTAAAGATGTAGCGGTCAACAACTTCTACTACTACACGCAGGAAGCCATCGAGAATTGCGGCCCGACAGTTACGCTGGCTATGCTGGCAATTCTGCTGGTGATAATGACCGGCCTGAAGACAGGCACAACCTTCCTGGCATCGTACTTCGTGATACCGATGCGCAACGGCATCGTGCGCGACATCCGCAATTATGTGTTCGACAAGATGACGGTGCTCCCCATCTCCTTCTTCACCTCCGAGCGTAAGGGGGATGTGATGGCGCGAATGACCGGCGACGTCGGCGAAATCGAAAACTCGATTATGGCGTCGCTGGATATGATGTTCAAGAATCCTATTATGATTCTTGTGTGCCTCACTATGATGGTGATCATATCCTGGCAGCTCACAATCTTCGTACTGATACTTCTCCCCCTGGCCGGCCTTATTATGGGGCGCGTGGGCAAACGTCTGAAGCGACAGTCGCTTGAGCAGCAGAGCCAGTGGGGCTTGCTGATGAGCAACATCGAGGAGTGTCTGGGAGGTCTGCGTATCATCAAGGCTTTCAACGCCGAGGCGAAAGTGCGCACCCGTTTCCATCGCGAGAATCAGCTCTTTTACAAGTTGAGCAACCATATCGCCCGCCGTCAGAGCCTGGCTCACCCGATGAGCGAATTTCTCGGCACAATAGCAATCTCCATCGTGCTGTGGTTTGGCGGCGCGCTGATTCTGAGCGGCACATCGTCGCTCGATGCTGCGTCGTTTATCTACTATATGGTGATTTTCTATTCCATCATCAACCCGGCCAAAGACCTTTCGAAGGCAATGTATTCCATTCAGAAGGGTCTGGCGTCGATGCAGCGTGTTGATAAAATCCTCAATGCCGACAACAATATCCGCGACCCTAAGAACCCGAAGGAAATCTCCAAGCTATCGGGGCATATCCGCTACGAGAATATTGATTTCTCCTATGGCACCAACGAGGTGATTCACGATGTGTCGCTCGACATTCCTGCCGGAGCCACTGTGGCGCTTGTGGGGCAGTCGGGTTCGGGTAAATCCACGATGGCCGACCTGCTGCCGCGTTTCTACGACGTTGACAAGGGTAGAATCACCATCGACGGCGTCGACATCCGCGACCTGAAAGTGCACACACTGCGTTCATTTATGGGCAATGTCAACCAGGAGGCGATTCTGTTCAATGATACATTCTTCAATAACATCACCTTCGGCGTGGAAGGCGCCACCCTCGAGGAGGTACGTGCCGCCGCCCGCGTGGCCAATGCCGACGAATTTATTATGGCGTCGGAACAGGGATATGACACCCCCATCGGCGACCGTGGTTGCCGTCTGTCGGGCGGTCAGCGCCAGCGTGTCTCCATCGCCCGCGCCATCCTCAAGAACCCGCCGATTCTGATTCTCGATGAAGCCACTTCGGCACTCGACTCCGAGAGCGAAAAACTGGTGCAGGAAGCGCTCGAACGCCTTATGAAGGGCCGCACCACCCTGGTCATTGCCCACCGCCTCAGCACCATCCGGAATGCCGACCTTATTTGCGTGATGCACGAAGGACGCATCGTGGAGCGCGGCACCCACGACGAACTCATCGCCCTTGGCGGCCACTACTCCCACCTCGTCTCCATGCAAAACCTCTGATTCCGCTAAAGGCGCTATACGAAGTTGATTAATAATAAACAAGCGCCCGTTTCCCAAAAATGAAAAATTTTAAAGTTTGGGAAACGGGCGCTTGTTATGAGGAGGGTTAAGTGGTTGAGTATGATAGTCGGATAATTGAGTATGATGGCCCAGTGGTTGGGTGTGAGCAGGAGGGGTCAGGAGGGCATTTTGCTTTCGTACATACCGCCGCCATTTACGAAGAGCACCTGTCCGCTGATCCACGCCGAAATGGGCGCGGCGAAGAAGAGCACAGCCTGGGCAATGTCGGCTACTTCGCCCAGACGGCGGATAGGGGTGTGCTTGAGCATCGCTTCCTCAATCTGCTGAGTGAGGATAGAGTTGAGGGCTGCGGTGCGGGTGGCGCCGGGGCCAACATTGTTGATACGCACACCCATCGGACCGAGGTCGTAGGCCAGGTTGGCCGCCATAGCGTTGAGGGCAGCCTTGCTGGAGCCGTAGATGCTCATATTCGGTTCCTTGTCGATCGAACTCATCGAAGTGATGTTGACAATCGAACCGTAACCGGCCTTCTGCATCAGAGGCGCTGCCAGTTTGCTGAGTTGCCAGGGAGCAAACACATTGATGGCGTAGATGCGCCGCACATAGTCAAGGTCGATTTTGTAAGGATTCTCGCGACCTCCGCCGCCAAGACCGGCATTGTTGACAAGGATATTGATTTTGCCATATTTTGCCACAGTAGCGTCAATCAGCGCCTTCAGGTCAGGTTCGTTGAGCACATTGCACTCTACGGCAAAGGCGTTGCCGTCCATTTTTGCAATCTCGTCGGCTACAGCCTGCGCCTTTTGTATGTTTATGTCGCAGACCACGACCGATGCACCCTGATAGGCAAGTATAAGGGCACATCCGCGGCCCATGCCGTCGCCGCCGCCGGTAACCACGGCCACCATACCATGCAGAACCAGCGTCAGCCCGGCGTTGGTGTCAGATTGTTTAGTTGTAGGATTTTCTATTTGGTGGTCACTTAGTTATTCAAATAAAAAACACGCAGCTCAGGGATAAGGTTTGCTCTGATAGGAGGTATTATAATAGCGGTGCGTAAATATATAGACCGCGCCAAATAGCACTGTGCTATTTGGCGCGGCCGTATTGTTGATGTATGTGTGTCGGGGGGGATTATTTGGCGTGCTCGTAGAATTTGCCTTCGAGCATGTCGGCCTGCTGCACACCTACGGTGCGCCATACCGGTTCGCCATTTTTAAACATAATGAGTGTGGGCACCGACTGCACGCGGAAACGGGCTGCCAGTTCGGCATTCTTATCGATGTCGACTTTAACGATAGTGCCGGTGTCGCCGATGCGCTCTTTTACCTGGTCGAGAATAGGCGATTGCATTTTGCAGGGGCCGCACCAGGTGGCGAAGAAGTCGACGAGTGTGGGCTTTGATGACTTGATGATTTCAAAAAAATCGTTCATGACTGTATGTGTTTATGTGTATATTATTAATGTGTGTGAAGCGGAACTGTGGCTCCTGCCTGTATGATAATAACACAAAGGTAATAAGAATAGTTTAATGCGCCAAATATCTTCGGAAGTTTTGGCGACTGCGGAAAAATGGTGTATATTTGCATTATCTAACCGGCTATGATGATATGTCTGTCCGGCTGAAAATACAAATAAGTAAGATATGGATAATTTCAACTACTATGCGCCTACGAAATATGTGTTCGGGCGCGATACAGAGGCGCAGGCCGGACAGCTTACCCGCTGGATGGGGTGCCGGAAGATTCTGCTTGTTCTCGGTGGCGGCAGTGCCCGCTGCAGCGGACTGCTCGACCGCGTGGCGGCTGCGCTTCAGGCCGAGGGCGTGGAGTATCTGCTCTTGGAAGGCATCAAGCCTAATCCTACCGACGACCGTGTGTATGAAGGTATCGACCTGGGGCGCCGCGAAAAAATTGACGGCCTGCTGGCAGTGGGCGGCGGTTCTGTGATCGATACCGCCAAGGCAATCGCCGCCGGAATCCCGTATGACGGTGATTTCTGGGACTTCTGGGCCGGAAAGGCTGTGGTGGAGAAGGCGCTCCCCGTGGGAGTGGTGCTCACAATCCCTGCCGCCGGTAGCGAGGGGAGCGGCAACTCGGTGATAACCCGCCTTGACGGTATGCACAAAATCAGCCTGCGCACCGACTCGGCTCTACGGCCTAAGTTCGCCATACTGAATCCTGCCCTGACCTTTACACTTCCTGCTGCGCAGACCGCCGCCGGCATCGCCGATATGATGGCTCATATAATGGAGCGCTATTTCTCGCCCACACAGGAGGTTGAGACTACCGACCGCATTGCCGAAGGACTCCTGATGGCCATTATCGAAGAAGCTCCCAAGGTGATGGCTGACCCGGAAAACTATCAGGCTCGGGCCAATATTATGTGGGCCGGAACGATGGCGCACAACGGTGTAGCAGGTTGTGGCCGTCGCGAAGACTGGACTTCGCACGGCCTGGAGCATGAGCTTTCGGCGCTCTATGGCGTGACGCACGGAGCCGGGCTGGCAGTGGTCTTTCCCGCGTGGATGACCTTTATGGCCTCGCATCGCCCGGAAAAAGTGGCGCAGCTCGGCCGCCGGGTGTTTGGCCTCACGGGCAAGGACGACAGCGCTGTGGCCTTGCAGACCGTCGACTCCCTGCGGGCGTTTTTCGGTAAGCTCGGCCTGCCGCTTACCCTCTCACAGCTTGGCATCGAGAATCCCGACATCGCGCTGCTTACGGCGAAATTCCACGAGGATAAAGGCACTCCCTTCGGCCCCTATTTCCCCCTGCAGCCGGTGGATACTGCCGCAGTTTATCGCCTTATGCTCTGATGCAGGGCATCTAATGGGCTGAAAAAACGCCATATAATAGTTAAAAATATATAATATTTGCGATTGAAACGTTAAATTTTGCGATTGTTTTCCTGTATCATTGGCTGAAAAGCCGAAGATGTTTGGAAAATAGGTGAAAAAGGCGTAACTTTGCATACGGTATTCGGAGGAGGCCCAAGGGCTTCCTCCCTTTCGTTTTGTATATACTATTTTAAAATAACAGCACCACTGTGATAGATAAGAATACAGTTCTCGCAGCCGTGGAGAGCGCAATAGCCGACACCGACCTCTTTGTGGTTGACGTGGCAATCACTCCGGCAAAAGAAATATATGTTGATCTCGATGCTCCGCACAGCCTCGACATCGACACCATAGCGGCTCTTTCCGAGAAGATTGCTTCGGCCTTCCCCGAAGATGAAATCGGCGAATATGACCTCACCGTGGGTTCGGCCGGACTTACCGCTCCCTTCAAGGTGCGCGGCCAGTGGCTGAAAAATATCGGTAGCGATATCGAGCTATATACTACCGACGGGCGCAAACTTGCCTGTGTGCTCACCGCTGTCGGCGACAACGATTTCACCGTGGCTTACAGCGTGAAGGAGAAACCGGAAGGCGCCAAACGTCCGCAGCTCGTGGAGAAAACCGAAACTATCCCCTTCGATAAGGTTAAACGCGCCAACTGCGTGATTTCGTTTTAAAAATAAATAAACATAAGATACATCTTTTCCCTACTATGGCTAAGAAAGAGGAATCAATCAACATGGTCGAGAGCTTCGCCGAATTCAAGGAGCTTAAGAACATCGACAAGACCACTATGATCAGCGTGCTGGAGGAATCATTCCGCAGCGTGCTCGCAAGAATGTTTGGAACCGACGAGAATCTCGACGTGATTATGAACCCCGACAAGGGCGACGTGCAGATTTTCCAGAATCTCGAAGTGGTGCCCGACGGCGAAGTGACGAACAAGAATCTCCAGATTTCGCTCTCCGACGCCCGCGCCGACAACGACCCCGAGGTGGAAATCGGCGAGGAGCACACCAAAGAAATCATTTTTGCCGACTTCGGCCGCCGCGCCATCCTCACTCTGCGCCAGACTCTCCAGTCGAAGATTCTCGAGCTTCAGAAAGAGGCCATCTACGAGAAATTCAAAGACCTTGAGGGCGAACTTGTCACCGGCGAGGTTTATCAGACCTGGTCGCGCGAGACCCTCCTGCTCGACGACGACAAGAACGAGCTTCTTCTTCCGAAAAACCAGTCGATTCCCGGCGATTTCTTCCGCAAGGGTGAAACCGTGCGCGCCGTCATCGCCAATGTCGACAACAACAATAACAACCCCAAAATCACCGTGTCGCGTACGAGCGAAAACTTCCTGCGCCGTCTTTTCGAGCTGGAAGTTCCTGAAATCCACGACGGCCTGATCAACATCCGCGCCGTGGCCCGCATCCCGGGTGAACGCGCCAAGATTGCCGTCGAGAGCTTCGACGACCGTATCGACCCCGTAGGTGCCTGCGTAGGTGTGAAGGGCAGCCGTATTCACGGTATCGTACGCGAGCTGCGCAACGAGAATATCGACGTGATTCCCTTCACCACCAACCCCTCGCTCTTTATCCAGCGCGCTCTGTCGCCTGCAAAAGTGTCGAGCATCCGTCTTGACCAGGAGGAGAAGAAGGCCGAGGTATTCCTCAAACCCGACCAGGTGTCGCTGGCTATCGGTAAGCAGGGCCTGAACATCAAGCTGGCATCGATGCTCACCGGCTATGTGATTGACGTTTACCGCGATACAGAAACCGTTTACGACGAAGATATCTATCTCGACGAATTTAAGGACGAGATTGACGAATGGGTAATCGATGCCCTCAAGGATATGGGTTGCGTCACCGCCAAGAGCGTGCTCAATACACCCCGCGAAGACCTGGTGCGTCGCGCCGACCTCGAAGAGGAGACCGTAGACAATGTGCTCGAAATCCTTCGTGCTGAATTTGAGGACGACGAACCTGCCGATGCCGAAGCCGCCGCCCCGGCTGCTGAAGCAGAAGGCGAAGCCTGTGCTGAGGATGGTGCCGAATGTGCCGAAGAGCACCCGGCTGCCGACATCTCGGCCGTAGCCGACGAGCAGGCCGAAAAGGAGTGAGTCCCGCGCCAGCCTGCCGCAAGGCCGGCGAGGAGTAAGGCTCCCCACTCCGCCATCGGGCCGCACGGCGACCCACATATCACTACTAAAGAATTTTAAACCCACTCAATGGCGAGAACAAAAATAAGTAAAGTTGCGAAGGACCTCAATGTGGCCCTCCCCACCGTTGTGGACTTCCTCCGCAGTAAAAACATCACCGTCGACGATAATCCCAATGCCCGCATTGAAGATGATGTTGTCGAAATCTTAGTGAAAGAATTCAAAAGCGACAAAGACCTCAAGACGAAATCGGAGCAGTTCTCGTCGGAAAGAATGCAGCAGCGCGAAAAAGCGAGGCCCGCTAAGCCCGTGGAGGAAATCAAACTCCCGTCGGAGCTTAACAAGCCGCGTATTATCGGGAAAATCGAGCTTGACAAGCACGGCAATCCCGTGAAGCTGCAGGAGTCTAAGGCCGAGCCGGCACCGGCTCCCAAGGCCGAAGCCCCCAAAGCGGAACCCGCCAAGGCTGCTGCCGCTCCCGCTAAGCCCGCACCCGTGGCTGAGAAAGCGCCTGAGGTCAAGGCTGAGGCACCTGCCGCAAAGCCTGCCGAGGCAGCTCCCGCAGTGAAGGAACCGGTCAAGGCTCCCAAGGCTGAGGCTCCCGTGAAAGCTGAGGTACCTGCCAAGGCTGAGACTCCTGCCAAGAAGGAGGCTCCCGTGAAGGATGAAGCTCCTGCCAAACCGCAGCCTGCAGCCGAGCAGAAAGCTCCTGCTGAGAAGGCTCCCGCTGAAAATGCCAAGGAGACTCCCGCACCTGCTGCCGAAGCAGCTCCGCAGGATGAGGATGAGGTGGAAATCTTCACCACCGGTCTGCCGGCCAACCGTCCGCAGATCAATGTCGTGGGCAAGATTGACCTCTCGGCTATCAACCAGTCTACCCGCCCGCGCAAGAAAAGCAAGGAGGAGCGCCGCAACGAGCGCCTGGCCAAGCAGCAGGGTGCTTCCGGTGCAGCCGGTGGCGAGTCGGATCGCCGCAAGCGTAAACGCATTGCCTCGAAAGAGAAAATTGATATTGAGAAACAGGGCAACCAGCCCTCCGACGGTCGCGCCGGTCGCGGCGGCCGTGACGGCAGAGGTGGCCGCGGCGCCGACAACGCGCGTGGCGGCAAAAACGCATCCCGCAACCGCAATCAGCACGTCGAAGTCAACGAAGAAGATGTGCAGAAGCAGGTTAAAGAGGTGCTCGCCCGCCTTACCGCAAAGGATAAGGGCCAGAAGAAGGGCGTGAAGTGGCGTAAGGAAAAACGCGAGGCTGTGGCCGAGCGCGAAGCCAGCGCAGCCGCTGCAGCCGCAGCCGAATCGAAGACACTGAAGCTCACCGAGTTCGTGACGGCCAACGACCTTGCCTCGATGATGGATGTGCCCATCAATAAAGTCATCGGCACCTGTATGAATATCGGCGTGATGGTATCAATCAACCAGCGCCTCGATGCCGAGACCATCAACCTTGTGGCAGATGAATTCGGCTTCAAGACCGAGTTTGTTTCCGCCGAAGTGGTTGAGGCCATCACACAGGAGGAAGATGATGAAAAAGACTTGCAGTCGCGTCCGCCTATCGTCACAGTGATGGGCCACGTCGACCACGGTAAGACATCGTTGCTTGACTATATCCGCAAGGCCAACGTTATCGCCGGTGAGGCCGGCGGTATCACCCAGCATATCGGTGCATACAATGTGAAGCTTTCCGACGGCCGTCATATCACCTTCCTGGATACCCCGGGCCATGAGGCGTTTACGGCTATGCGTGCCCGTGGTGCCAAGGTTACCGACCTCTGTATCATCATCGTGGCAGCCGACGACGATGTAATGCCCCAGACCGTTGAGGCTATCAATCACGCCTCCGCAGCCGGTGTGCCCATCGTATTCGCCATCAACAAGATAGATAAACCTGCCGCCAACCCCGACAAAATCAAGGAGGAGCTGGCGGGTATGAATTACCTCGTGGAGGAATGGGGCGGCAAATATCAGTCGCAGGACATTTCCGCCAAGAAGGGCATAGGTGTGCCTGAACTGCTTGAGAAGGTGCTTCTCGAGGCCGAGATGCTCGACCTCAAGGCCAACCCCAACCGCAACGCCACCGGTTCGATTATCGAATCGTCGCTCGACAAGGGTCGCGGTTATGTAGCCACGGTGCTTGTGCAGAACGGCACCCTACGCGTGGGCGACATCATCCTCGCCGGTACTCATTTCGGCAAGGTGAAGGCTATGTTCAACGAACGTAACCAGCGCATCAAGGAGGCCGGTCCGGCCGAACCTGCGCTGATTCTCGGTCTGAACGGCGCACCTACTGCCGGCGACACCTTCACGGTGCTCGATTCCGAGCAGGAAGCCCGCGAAATCGCCACCAAGCGCCAGCAGCTGCAGCGCGAGCTCTCCAACCGCACCGCCAAGCGCCTTACCCTCGACGAAGTGGCCCGCCGCCAGTCGCTGGGTTCCTTCCAGGAACTCAATGTCATCGTCAAGGGCGATGTGGACGGCTCCATAGAGGCCCTCAGCGATTCGCTTATCAAGCTGTCGACGGCAGAGATTCAGGTCAATGTCATCCATAAGGCTGTAGGTGAAATCTCGGAAAGCGATGTCAACCTGGCAGCTGCCTCCGATGCCATCATTATCGGTTTCCAGGTGCGCCCGTCGCAGGCTGCCCGTCGCGAAGCCGAGCGTGAAGGTGTGGAAATCCGCCTCTATTCGGTTATCTATCAGGCCATCGAGGAGGTTAAGGACGCTATGGAAGGTATGCTTGCTCCCGAACTCAAGGAGGAGGTTACCGGTACTGCCGAGGTGCTCGAGACTTACAAGATTTCCAAGGTCGGCACCATTGCCGGTGCCATCGTCCGCGAAGGCAAAATCAAGCGTACCAACAAAGTTCGCGTTATCCGCGACGGCATTGTGCGCTACACCGGCGCTCTCGGGTCGCTCAAGCGCTTCAAGGATGATGCCAAGGAAGTTGTGGCCGGTCTTGAGTGCGGTCTGTCCATCCAGGGCTACAACGATATTGTCGCCGGCGATATCATTGAAGGCTTCGAGGAAGTGGAAGTTGCCCGCGCCCTCAACTAAGCTTCGGCTCGGTTTCGACCTGTTTAGGTTTAACCCCCGGTCCCGTATAGCCCGGTCAACAATAAGCTTCGAATCGGCATAAGCTGATTCCGCGACACTGATTCTGATGATTTATTATCATATTAATGTAGGTTCTAATCTCGGCGACAGCCGCTCCCTGCTGGAGCGTGCTGTCGCCGAGATATTTTCGTTGGATGAAATTCCGGATTCTGCCGAATGGCCCCGCCGGAGCAGCATTGTGGAGAGCGAGGCCTGGGGATATGAGTCGGAGCACCGCTTTCTGAATATCGGTGTGGAAATCCGAAGCAACCTGGAGCCGGAGGAAATGCTCACCCGCCTGCAAGCCATCGAACGCAGAATCTCCCCGCTTTCGCATCGCAACCCCGACGGCACCTACCGCGACCGCCTTATTGATATCGACCTGATTTTTGCTCATCCCCTCACCATCGCCACCCTCACTAACAACCATCTCGCCAACGACCCTCTCACCGATGATACCTTCGCCGATGATTCCGCCCCTGGCATCACCTATTGCTGCCCTACACTAACCTTGCCACACCCCAGAGCCTTTGAGCGCGAATTCGTAATGGCCCCCATCCGCGAGCTTCACCCCCTTTGCCCCAATTACCCCCGCCTCCTCGGCAAAATAGTGCCTTATGACAAAGCCTAAAGTCAAAGCCTACAGTCAAAGTTGAAACGGTGAGAAAATTCGGGGGATAAAAGTTTGCAGTTAGGCTTTTTTTCTGTACTTTTGTGTGTTTTATGGACATAAAGAATACCATGCGCGACATTCTCCAGGCGGAGAGTCTCGCGATTAAGAACATACCGGTCACCGACGATTATCAGATAGCCGTCGATCTCATCGTAGAGCATGTCGCCCAAAAAGGCGGCAAACTTGTCACTTCCGGCATGGGAAAGGCCGGGCAGATTGCTATGAATATAGCCACAACATTCTGCTCCACAGGCATTCCCGCTGTGAACCTGCATCCTGCTGAGGCGCAGCATGGCGATCTTGGCATCCTGCAGGCCAATGATGTGATGCTGCTGATATCCAATTCCGGCAAAACCCGCGAGATTGTGGAGCTGGTGAACCTTGCCCGCAATCTTGTGCCTAATATTCCGATTATCGTTATCACCGGCAACTGCAATTCGCCGTTGGCCGACCTGGCCGACGCTACGCTGTGGACCGGCGGTGCGCCTGAGGTTTGTCCGCTGGGGCTTACCCCCACCACATCGACCACGATGATGACGGTAATTGGCGATATCTTGGTGGTAAGCTGTATGAAAATCACCGGTTTCACTGCGCAGGAGTATGCTCTGCGTCATCACGGCGGTTATCTCGGTCACGCCGCCCGAACCCTTAACAACAACTGACTATGTCAACTTCAATAGCCGGGGCAGCTCCCTCGGGGCAGCTTCCCAAAATCGAAGGCCTGCGTGTGGCCATTGTGGCTGCCGAATGGAACGGCCACATCACCTCGGCCCTCACCGACGGCGCGCTGAAAGTGTTTGCCGATGAGGGGTATCCCGCCGGGGATATTGACGTGTACCATGTGCCTGGTGCTGTGGAACTTACCTACGCTGCATCGCAACTGATTGAGGCTTCGCTCTACGATGCGGTGATAGTCTTTGGCTGCGTTATCCGCGGCGGTACACCGCATTTCGATTATGTGTGCCAGAGCGTCACACAGGGAGTCACTTCGCTTAATGCCGACTGCGACATCCCGGTAATTTTCGGAGTGCTCACCGTCGACTGCGAGCAGGATGCCCTCGACCGCGCCGGTGGTGCGCTCGGGAATAAAGGCTCCGAAGCCGCCGAAGCTGCCATCAAGATGGTGGATTTCACCCGCAAGGTGAAGGACATCTGAATCGAATAGCTATATAAGATTTATAATTCTTATAAGATTTAAAAGATATACCGTATCATAGAGAAATGCAAGCTGCCCTGTATCTGTTTCCTGTGCCACTCGACAACGATGCCGACATAAGCGTATCGTTGCCGCCGCACAATATCGCGCTGATCAGGGAGATACGGCATTTCATCGTGGAGAATGTGCGTTCGGCGCGCCGTTTTCTCAAGAAGTGCGATCGCACAATCGACATTGATGCGCTGGAGTTTACGGTGCTCGATGAACATACCCGCATCGAGGCTGTGTCGCCGATGCTCGACCCTCTCCGCCGCGGAGAACCTATGGGCGTGATTTCCGAAGCAGGTTGTCCGGCTGTGGCCGACCCTGGCGCCGATGTGGTGGCTGTGGCGCAGCGCGAAGGACTGAAAGTGGTGCCGCTTGTGGGCCCGTCGAGCATACTGATGTCGCTGATGGGATCCGGCTTCAATGGTCAGAGCTTTGCCTTCAATGGCTATCTGCCTATCCATCAGCCGCAGCGCGCGGCAAAATTGCGCGAAATGGAGCGCAGAATCACACGCGAGCGGCAGACGCAGATTTTCATCGAGACGCCTTACCGCAACAACAAACTGATCGCCGAGTTGTGCGGCACGCTCCCGGGCGACCGCCTGCTGTGCGTGGCTTCCGGCATCACCGGCTCCGACGAAAAAATCGTCACTCGGCCGTTAAGTCAGTGGAAAACAGAGAAATATAATTTCGATAAGATCCCCTCAATCTTCCTCCTGTTCTGATATTTACATCTGATTCTGATATTCACCTTCTATTCTGATATTCACTTCCGGCAATGGCCAGATATAAAAAACGTCCCTCTTACGATGAGTCGGTTCCCGGCTTGTTCGACGCCCTGGAAGACAACATCCTCCTCCCGGGGGTTGAGCCGTTGCCTATGCACTCGTCGATAGAGAAAGCTGCCCGCCGGGCTGCTGCCGGGCGCCGCGAGGAGAAATTAGAAGAGGAGGAAATGTTTGGCTCCGACGACTTTTCGCCGCTGGAGCTTTCGGGCAAAGCCGACCGGCTGAATTTCATTTCGTTCGGGTCGGGCAGTTCGGGCAACTGCTCCTATATCGGCGACGATAATGAGGGGATGTTGATTGATGCCGGGGTGGCACCCGATGTCGTGGAGAAAGAGCTGGCGCGCCACGGCATAGGCGTCGATCGCATCCGTGCGGTGCTGGTGACCCACGACCATTCCGACCATGTGCGGTATATTTATCCGCTGGTGAGGAAACGCTTCCAAATAGGGGTTTACTGCACACCGCGCACGCTCAACGGCATTCTGCGCCGGCATAGCATCTCCAACCGCATTAAGGATTACCACCACGCCATATATAAGGAGCATCCTTTCCGTGTGGGAAATTTCACTGTTACTGCCTTTGAGGTGAGTCACGACGGCACCGACAATTCGGGATTCATTATCCGTTACGGCGGCCGCAATATGGTGGTGGCTACCGATATGGGCGTGATTACCGAGCGGGCCGATTTCTATATGCGTCAGGCTGATTATCTGATGATTGAGGCCAATTACGACGAGCAGATGCTTGCCAACGGCACCTACCCCGAGTATCTCAAGGCGCGCATCCGGTCGGCATTGGGGCATCTGGGCAATACCGATACGGCGGAATATCTGCGCAAGATTTATACGCCCAAGCTTCGCAATGTATTTCTGTGCCACCTGAGCAAGGATAACAACAAGCCTGAACTGGCGCTCGCGGAGGTGGAGAAAGCTCTTACCGAGGCCGGAGCCACGGTTGGCGACGGCTCCAACTCGCCTTTTGCCCGGCTGGCTTCGGTGCAGCTGATGGCGCTGCCGCGCTTCGATGCCACACCGATGATCCCGCTGCTGCTCCGCTGAACCGATGGTAGCTCGCGCTAAAGCGGAGCGCCTGAACAAAAAAGCTTAACGCGGAGGCCCTCGGAAATCTAACCGGTAGATTAATTGGTGAGATGTGATGGAGGGGGCGGGCTTCGAGCCGGTAATTAATTGAGGAGATGTGATAGGGGAGGACGGGCTACGAGCCGGTAATTAATTGAGGAGCCGGTAATTAATTGAGGAAGCGGGCGATGTGATAGAGGGGACGGGCTTTTACTTCGTTGAAGATGCGGCCAAGATAGAGACCGATTACTCCGAGGCTGATGAGGATGAAGCCTCCTACCATCCATATCGAAAGCATAAGCGACGCCCAGCCGTGGACCGCCGTGTGCATAATGAGCGAGTAAATCACATATACACCTATGCCCAGGCTGATGAGCAGGAAGATGATGCCGAGCCACAGTATGGCGTAGAGCGGTTTTACTGAGAAAGATGTGATGCCGTTGAGCGCCAGCGTGAGCATTTTTGAGAGCGAATATTTGGAGTGGCCGGCGGTGCGCGGCGAAATCACATCATCCACAGTGGTGGAGGGGAAGCCGATTTGCGGGATGATGCCTCGCAGATAGAGGTTTTTCTCCGGATATTGGGCGAGGGCATCAAGCACGCGCCGAGAGAGCAGACGGAAGTCGGCGTGATTGTAGATGGCATTTACACCCATCGACTTCTGCAGCTTATAGAAAGCCTGAGCCGAGAGGCGCTTGAGCACCGGGTCGGCCGTGCGCTGCACTTTCACCCCGTACACCACATCGTAGCCTTCGGCATAAGCCTTGACCATTTTGGGGATGGCTTCCAGGTCGTCCTGCAGATCGGCGTCGATAGTTATCACGGCGTCGCACATATCCCGCGCCGTCATCATCCCCGCCATTATGGCATTCTGGTGCCCTACGTTGTGAGCCAGGTCCACCCCCTTGAAGCGGACGGGGTCGGCCTTGTGAAGCTCCTCGATGATCTGCCAGGTGGCGTCGCGGCTTCCGTCGTTGACAAAGAGCACAAAACTGTCGGGAGAGATTTCGCCGGCGGCTATCATTGTGTTATACAGAGCGTTGAGGCGCTCTGATGATGAGTGGAGCACGGCCTCCTCATTATAGCAGGGCGAAACTATGGCGAGCTTTATCATATCTTGTATTGTCTTGCAAATTCAGAAAAAGTGGCGAACTGTGCACCGGCTCGCTGAAACATATCTATCACGCTGTCGAGGCGATGCTCCATACCGGCACCGGCGTGGTTGCGGCTGATGAAGCCCACCTTGAACTCCGGATGCTCACCCAGGGGGAAGAATTCCCACGGGTGGAAATATGTGGCGAAATATCCGTCGTGCTTCCAGCAGCGCATCGCCAGTTTGCGGTAAAGCCAAAGAGAAAAATTGTGGAGCGCGAGCCAGAAGAGCGGAATCCTCAGCGTGGGGGTCACGGCGGTGGGAATCTGGAGCACACCGTCGCGCATAAAGGGAGTGCGCGGGTCGCGCAGGTGGTTGTAATGCCCCGGAATCCAGCAAGGATTCAGCGAGGAATTGTATTTGTATCCGGCCTTGCGAATATCTTCGTCAGACACCGGGAACATACGCGGCTGCCGATAACCTGCCACCTCCTGGCCGGTAAGTTCGCGCAGCCGTTGGCGCGACCGGAATACATCCTGCGGCTCCGGGTGCCAGTGGTCGCAGCCGTGAGCTGCCACCTCGTGCCCTTCGGCCACGATGCGGGCCATAATGTCGGGAGCGTTTTCTGCGAAGTTGGTCGTGCAGAAGAAAGTGGCGCGTACACCCCGCGCTTTCAGAATGTCGAGGATATGCGTGGTGCCGTAGCGCGACACCTTCATCGCCTCCTCCAGCGGAAAATCCACTCCGCTTTCGCGGGGAACATCGAACTCCTCGGTGTCAAAACTGAGCAATATCATATATTAATGATGTATTGAATGCGACTATTTTCTGCAAAATTATGAAATTTTCATCACTCTGCCTAAAAAATCAGCTGTCTGCACTCCGGTGTCACCGGTGTAAATTAGCGGGATGTAAGAGAAAATTGGAAGGGAGGGGAGATTTTCAAAGGAAAATTCGTAACTTCGCGACAAAATCCACACTTATGATACATGATACCACCGCAGATATGAGCGCTTCCGCCGGTGCTTCCGCACATCGCCGGGAATGGAAGGCGTTCTGGCTGTTGCTGCTGTTTGCGTGCCTGATAATGATACCGTTTTTGGGGCTGGCCGACTATCACACGAAAGGGGAGCCGCGTGAGGCGGTCGTGACTTATTCGATGCTCGCTACCGACAACTGGGTGCTCCCTACCAATAACGGCGGCGACATTCCCTACAAGCCGCCTTTCTTTCACTGGACTATCGGTGTGGCATCGGTGCTGACCGGTGGCGCTGTTACCGAGTTCTCGTCGCGTCTGCCGTCGGCTCTGGCGCTGATAGCGATGACGATGATGACCTTTATGTTCTTCACGCGCCGCAAGGGGCTGACTACGGGTCTGCTCACCGCGCTGGTTACACTCAGCGCTTTTGAGCTGCATCGCGCCGGGGCCAATACCCGTGTGGATATGATGCTGACGGCGCTTACGGTGTGCTCGCTGTATCTGCTATACCGCTGGTGGGAGAAAGACCTCAAAGGGGTGCCCTGGCTCGCAATATTGCTGATGAGCCTGGCCACACTCACCAAGGGACCGGTAGGCTCGGTGATACCTTGCCTCGCCTTCGGAGTGTTCCTGCTGCTTGAAGGGGTGAATTTCTTCAAAGCCTTCTTCTACCTGCTGCTGTGCGGCCTGGCCTCTTTCATTATCCCTCTTTGCTGGTATTATGCGGCATATCTGCAGCGCGGCGACGCCTTCCTCGACCTGGTTATGGAGGAGAATTTCGGCCGTATGACCAGCACGATGAGCTATGATTCCTGCGTAAATCCCTGGTATTACAACTTCATAACGCTCGTGGGCGGCTATGTGCCCTGGATTCTTCTGGTGCTTCTGTCGCTCTTCACCATCAGTTATAAGCCCCTCAAACGGAGCTTCCGTGACACCTCCACAAGGGTGCGGGAGGCATACGCTTCACACAACCCGGTCAACCTCTTCGCACTGGTTTGCATAGTGGTGATCTTTGTCTTCTACTGCATCCCGCAGAGCAAGCGCAGCGTCTATCTGATGCCGATATATCCCTTCATCGCATATTTCCTGGCACAGTATATGCTCTACCTTGTGCGCGAGCACTCCAAAGCGTTGAAAATCTACGGCTGGATACTCGCTGTGGCCTCGCTGCTGCTCACGGCTGTGTTCGTGGCAGTGAAGTGTGGAGCTGTGCCCGACACCATCTTCCACGGCAAACGTGCCGCGCAGAATGTGGCTATGCTTCACGCCCTTATGAATGTGGGCGGCTGGTCGTGGCTGCTCATAGCTATACCGCCGCTGCTGTCGGTAGGCTGGATAGCGTATGTGCGTCGTCACCGCAGCTATGGCCCCGGCTTGCTCTACGCTATTTGCGCACTCACCTTCGGCCTGTATGTGGCGCTCGACGGCGCCTATCAGCCGCCGGTGCTCAATGCCAAGTCGGTGCGCCCCGTAGCGGAGGAAATCGACGCTGTGGCGCCTGCATCCTCCGGCACCCTGTATGAGTTTATCGAGATGGGCGAGTTTGCCGCCGGTGATCCGGTGCATTTCTTCGAGATAGATTTCTATCTGGGCGACCGTGTGCAGAATTTCCGCCGCAACCACCCCAAGGATGGCTACCTTATGATACTGCAGGAAGATGCCGAGCGCTGGCTGCCTGAGTTTGAGAAAGATGGCTACAGTTTCACCGACGTGTATACATCCTCCCGTCCGGTCAACCGATGCACCCTGAAGGTCTATCGCTTCACTCGCGCAGATGACGCAGCGGAGGAGCCGGCGGCAGCTCCGGCCGTTGAAGTTGCGGCCGGCGCAGCGGCAAAGTAAAATTATTTTTCACGGTTGAAGGAAAATACTTACCTTTGCACATCAAAAAATTCCAATATATACAATTTTTATGGGTGGTTTCTTTGGTGCTATAGCTAAAACTCAAGTAGTTAACGACCTGTTCTATGGCACTGACTATAATTCACATCTCGGCACCAAGCGCGCCGGAATGGTTACATTTGACCCCGTAGAGGGTTTCAACCGCAAAATTCACAAACTCGAGCGCGATTATTTCCGCTCAAAGTTTGAAGACGAACTGGATTCATTCGTAGGTTGCCAGGGTCTTGGCGTGATTAGCGACACCGATCCGCAGCCGATTATCGTAAATTCGCACCTGGGCCGCTATGCGGTGGTGACTGTTGCGAAAATCAATAACATCCCTGAGATTGCCCGCGAGCTTCTCGAGCATAAGATGCACTTCAGCGAGCTTTCGGCCAATAAAATCAATCAGACCGAGCTTGTGGCTCTGCTGATTAATATGGGGCGCACTTTCCAGGAAGGTATCAACTTAGTATTCCGCAAGATAAAGGGGTCGTGCTCGATGCTGATTCTCACTGAGAACGGCATTATCGCCGCCCGCGACTATCTGGGCCGCACACCCATCATAATCGGCCGGAAGCCTGAGGGCTATGCGGTGACATCAGAAACATCGGCCTTCCCGAATCTCGACTACGAACGTGTGCGCGACCTCGGCCCCGGCGAGATAGTGCGCCTGCGCGCCGACTCCGTGGAGCAGATTCAGGCCGCCGCCCCGCGGGAGCAGATTTGCTCCTTCCTCTGGGTTTATTACGGATTCCCCGCCAGCGATTACCTTGGCATTAATGTCGAGGCTATGCGCGAGGAGGGTGGTCGCCGGATGGGCCGGAAAGATGACACCGAAGCCGACTGCGTGTGCGGCATCCCCGACTCGGGTGTGGGTCACGCCTTAGGCTATGCCGACGGCCGCGGCATCCCATACCAGCGGGCCGTGCTCAAATATACACCCACCTGGCCCCGCTCCTTCACCCCCGGCAATCAGAGCCGGCGCGACCTCGTGGCCAAAATGAAACTGATTCCCAACCGCGCCATCCTCGACGGCAAACGGGTGGTGTTCTGCGACGACTCGATTGTGCGCGGCACCCAGCTCCGCGACAATGTGCGCACCTTCTTCGGCTGCGGTGCCCGTGAGGTTCACGCCCGTATCTCCTGCCCGCCGCTGGTCTACGGTTGTCCGTTTATAGGTTTTACCTCCTCGAAAAGCGATATGGAGCTGCTCTCGCGCCGCATCATCCGCGATTTCGAGGGAAGCGAGCATCCCGACAATCTCGACCGCTACGCCACCTATGGCAGCCCGGAATATCAGCGTATGGTAGAGGAAATGGCCCGCCGCCTCGGTCTTACTACACTGAAATTCAGTGAACTGAAAGATATGATCGACTCTATCGGTCTGCCTGCCTGCCGCGTGTGCACCCACTGCTTCGACGGCACCGGATGTCAGCCCGATGATGCTTACCGCCACGACCACCCCGACCAGGAGTGAGCAGGTGAGGCCATCCAGAATCGGATTGAGTCTGTCTCCCTCTTTTTCACCTTTCTGAAAAATACCGGTATGAACAACAATACATCATCAGCATCTTACGGATACCCGACCCAGGATAGGGCAGGGGTGCTTCCTGCGGCGTTGAAGATGGCATTTGAGCAGAAAATTACCGGGTATTACGAACTTATTTCCTTCCTGATGGGGCAACGTGCTTTCGACGGGTGCCCGGCGCTGCAGTTTATGATGCAGTCGCTTGCGCCGACCGGCTTTTACCCCAGGGTGTGGCAGGCAAAGAACCTCGGCGAACTGCAGGATCTTGCCCGGCTGTATTCCGATTGTACCGGTTTCCGGCTCGATTTATCATACTTCCTGATGGAGTCGCTGGGCTATGGACTGTCGCTCACAAATGAACCGCCGCAGTTGTGCGGAATCAGTGAGGCGCCTTCAGAAAACATCGCCGCCGAAGAGACTATCCCGTATGGCGCTGCCCGATGGGACCACCACTGGAGCGAGGATGAAAAGCGGCAGCGAATTACCTCCCTTATCGAGATTACACACGAAAACGACAAGCGCAGCGGCGTATGCGCGCAGCATCCCGTGTGCACATCGGTTACCGACCATAATTTCGCCATTGCTGCTGAATTGTGCCGTATGAGGCCCGGTGCCACCGGAGCGCTTTGGTATGTCGTGTATGGTGCAGAAGGGGAGATACTCTCCACCGGTATGCTCGGCGCGCTCTGCCTTGGTGATATCTCGGAGGTGCCCCGCAGTGAGGTGATTCAGGTGGCTCCCCGGCTGGTGAGCCGCATACGTCTTTATTGGGATTGACACAGATGAAGGCTCACAGAAAATACCGGTTGATTATGTGTGCACTGGCTGCGGCTTGTGTGCTGATGGTGCTTCTGCTCCTGTTTAAAGGGTCGGTGGATCTGACACCTGCCGAGGTATGGAGCGCACTTTTAGGCAGCGATGACGCATCCGCTTCAATGGCTTCAATGATAGTGCTGCAGTTGCGACTGCCGATGGCGTGCTGTGCACTGCTGTCGGGAATGGCGCTGGCTGTGGCCGGACTGTTGCTGCAGACTACTTTCAACAATCCTTTGGCCGGTCCGTCGATAATGGGTATCTCCACCGGTGCATCGCTCGGAGTGGCGATTATGCTTTTGGCCTTGGGTGGCGGTGCCGGAGTGGGGCTGACCCATTACGCCGGTGCGCTGCTTGGCGCGCTGATCGGGTCGGCGGTGATGCTGGCTCTGCTGCTGCTTTTCTCCCGGTTTGTCAAGGGCAACGCTATGCTGCTGATTGTGGGCATTTTGCTCGGCTACCTTGCATCCTCGGCCATATCCATACTGAACTTTTATGCCACTGAGGAGGGAGTTCACTCCTTCGTAATCTGGGGATTAGGGAGCTTTTTGGGCGTGACGCATGACGACCTTATGGTCTATGGCCCGGTAATATTGCTCTTTGTGTTCGGCAGTTTTCTGATGGTGAAACCGCTCAATGCACTGCTGTTGGGGAGCGAATATGCCCGTTCGATGGGCGTGAACATCCGCGCCACGCGCAACCGGCTGCTGGTGCTGTCGGGCGTGCTGACTGCGGCTGTCACCGCTTTCTGCGGCCCTATCGGCTTTCTCGGACTGGTAATACCGCACGTGGCGCGTCTCACTTTGAACACCTCCGACCACAACCGCCTGCTCCCCGCCACTGCGCTTTGGGGAGCCTTCTCCGGATTGCTCTGTGCATGCATTTCGGTTCTTGTCGGCAACAGGTCGGCGCTCCCTATCAATGCCATCACGCCGTTGCTTTCGGTGCCCATTATTATATACGTGATTGTTAACCGTCAGAAACTCAGCTATTTCCGATGAATGAGCCTATTCTTCAGCTTGACGATGTGGCCGTGGGTTATGGCGGCCGGGCGCTCTATAGCCACGTGAATGCGCAGGTATGCCCGGGCGAACTGGTGACGCTGCTCGGAGCTAACGGCGCCGGAAAATCTACGCTGCTTCGCTGCATCACAGGGCAGTTGCACCCGATGAGCGGCACGGTGAGCATCGCCGGTACACCTCTGAGCGGGATTTCTGACAAAGAGTTGGCGCGACTCGTGGCTGTGGTGAATACAGGCAACACCCTGGCCGGAGCGCTCACCGCCGAGGAGCTGGTGGCGCTGGGACGTCAGCCGCATACCGGATTTTTCGGACGGCTTGGCAAGCAGGACCGCAAGGTGGTGGCCAATGCGCTTGAGGCTGTCGGAATGACCGGTATGAAAGACCGGCAGGTGGCTTCGCTCTCCGATGGCGAACGGCAGAAGGTGATGATTGCCCGGGCATTGGCGCAAACTACGCCGGTGGTGGTGCTCGATGAACCCACCGCCTTCCTCGATGTGGCTTCGCGGATAGAGACACTCCGGTTGCTGGCGCAGTTGGCCCGCGACGAACAACGCGCCATAATCCTGTCGTCGCACGATGTAGGGTCGGCATTGCGCACATCGTCGCGTCTGTGGCTGATATCGCCTGAAGACAGCACGGATGCGGCTCAAACGGCTGAAAACGGAAAAGAAATGCTGCACCCTTCTGAGCTGGGTACGTCTTCCTTGGTTGACGGTACGCCTGCCCAACTGATTGCCGACGGGTCGCTTGCAAGGCTCTTCCCGGGTCGCGACGTCATGTTTGATGCCTCGGTTCTCGATTTCGTCCCTAAGAGCCGGTAAGAAAAGTTGTGTTTACTTTGCGGGATTGCAGAGGAAGCCTTGTAAGAAAAGTTGTGTTTACTTTGCGGGATTGCAGAAAATGTTGTAAATTAGCGTCTGATTTTGTGCAAGGTGCGCATTGTATCCGGCTGCGTGCTGCGACAATCACTCTATCCCTGCTGCGTTAATATCTCTATCTGATTATGGCCGAAGTTATTACAGCTGACTCCATCCGCACTGCCCTCCGTAAGGGGCAGCCCGCGCCGGTGTATATATTCCACGGCGAGGAGGGGTTCTATACCGATATGCTGTCGGCTGAGATAGAGAAACTTGTGGCTGAGGAGGACCGCGATTTCGACCTCTCCATACTGTATGCTCCGGAGACTGAGCCGGGCGCCGTAATTGAAGCGGCCCGCCAGTACCCGATGATGGCTCAGCGGCGGGTGGTGATTGTGCGCGAGCTGCAGAGCGGCCATGCCAACCGAATCACCTGCACCGCCTACCTCAATGCGCTTGCACCCTATGTGCGCGAGCCGTCGCCAACCACTGTGCTCTGCCTCTGTGTGCGTGGTATGCAGGCCAAAGGCGCCGATTTTTTCAAAGCCCTTAAAGAGGGAAAAGGTGTGGCGCTTGAATCGAAGAAACTCAATGAGCGTATGGTTGGTGCCACGGTGCAGAATTTCATCACCGGAAAGGGGTTGACTGTCGACCCCAAGGCGCTGGCTATGCTCTGCGATTTTGTGGGTACCGACCTCTCGCGCCTTTACAATGAGGTGGGCAAACTCACCGTCACCCTCGGGCCGGGAGCAATGGTTACACCCGAGTCTGTGGAGCAAAATATCGGCATATCAAAGGATTACAATAACTTTGAATTCGTTTCGGCAATCGCTCGCCACGACGAGGAAAAGGTGTTGCGCATCTTCCGGCGTTTTGCCTCCGACCCGAAAAACAATCCCCCGCAGGTGCTGGTGGTGAATCTGTTCACCCTCTTCTCCAATCTGCTGGTTGCGCACTATTCGCGCGGCCTCAGCGACCACGACCTGATGCAGGCACTCGGATTCCGTTATCCGGTGCAGCTCAACGATATAAAGGCGGCGCAGCGCTGGTGCGGAGCGTGGGAAACGATTGAAATCATATCGCTGCTGCGCGAGTTTGACAGCGCCTCGAAGGGCAACGGCTCGCGCCAGGATGCCTTCGATTTGCTATACGATCTCTGCTACCACATCCTGCATCCAATTGGTGCCAAAGGGGTGAGGTGGTGATTAATTGATTGAAAAATAAGCGTATAATGAGAACGTACGTAAAAGATATACATAAGATTGCAACGCGAGTTGCACTGTCGGTGGCCATTGCGGCTACCGGCTGGGCTGCGGCGCCGCAGGCTATTGCGCAGGAGGTTGCTGCCCCTGCCGCCACAGTCGACGAGGCCCGGATTTTTGCAGAAGATGGCAACTACGACGATGCCATCGCCACTCTCCGGCGTGTAGTTGCCGAATCCCCCAAGAATACCCAGGCACAGATGTTCCTGGGCGAACTACTCTGGAACAGCGGCCGCGATGACGAGGCGTTGTCGACTTACCGCGCCCTGCAGAAGGGCAACCGCGAGGCCACCCTCCGTCTGGCCGAAATTGCCCTTTCGCGGCTTGAAACCGATGAGTCCCGCGACTTGCTCGCCGCCTATCGCGCTTCGCTCAAACGGGGGCGCAAAGTGCTTGCAGAGGATGAGTCGGGCGACCTTGAGAGCCGTATCGACCGTGCAGAAGGAATGCTCGACCGTGTGCAGAACATCGAAGTGATTGATTCGGTGGATGTCGATGCCGAGGATTTCTTCGCTGCCTATCCTATGTCTCCTGCCGCCGGCCGGTTCTCCGATGCCGGTGTGCTTCCGGCTTCCTTCCCCTCCGACGATGCCACTGTGGTGCATATCACCGAGAGCGGCAACCGTATGGTGTGGTCGGCTCCCGATGCCGAGGGTGCCCACCGCCTCTACGGGTCGGCAGCGCTCCTTGGCGACGAATGGGAGAAGCCACGTCAGCTCGGCGACAACCTTGCCGAGGGCGGCGATGCTGTTTATCCCTATCTGATGCCCGACGGAATCACGCTTTACTACTCCAACGACGGCGATAATTCGCTGGGCGGATACGATATCTATATGTCGCGCCAGGGCGACGACGGCTTCCTTCAGCCGGTGAATATGGGGCTTCCCTTTAATTCCTCGGCCAACGACTATCTCCTTGTAATAGATGAATTTACCGGTGCCGGATGGTTTGCCACCGACCGCAACCGTCATCCCGGCAAGGTGACAATCTACACCTTCATCCCGCAGGAGATGCGCCGCAATGTGGATGTCGACAATCCCAACCTGGCCTCTCTGGCCCGGCTCGACAATATTGCCCTGACTCAGCAGCAAGGCAAAGACTACACCCCGGTGCGCCGGGCCATTGCGCGCGGTGTGGCAATTAACGACCGCACTCCCCGCAAGCAGGATTTCCTGTTCCCGATCTCCGGCAACCGGGTGTACACATCGCTCAACGATTTCCACAATCCTCGGGCACGCCAGCTTATGAGCGAATACCTCAAGAAGCAGCAGAAGTTTAAGAGCATCACCGACCGTCTGGCAGCGCTCCGGCTCGACTACGGCCGCGGTGAGGCATCGCAGGCCGAACTTATCCGCGAGCTTGAGAAGCAGCTTCCGGCAGCCCGTGCCGAGCTTCGCACTATGCGCGACGATATTGTCACTCTCGAAGTGAACTGACCCTCCCCGGAGCATATCGCGGCTCTGGAGACATTATATTAAAATCATCATTATCAACATAATAAACCATCCTTATCGCATTATACCGTGACAACTTTTCTGATTTCTCTCGTCATTCTTGTCGGCGGATATTGCATTTATGGCCTGTTTGCCGAAAAAGTGTTCGGCATCGACCCTTCGCGTGAAACGCCGGCTATGACCCAGACCGACGGCATTGACTTCGTGCCGATGTCGACCTGGCGTGTATTCCTGATTCAATTCCTCAACATTGCCGGAATGGGCCCGATTTTCGGCGCCATTATGGGCATAATGTTCGGTCCGGCAGCCTTCCTGTGGATTGTGCTGGGCACGATTTTCGCCGGTGCCGTACACGATTTCACCTCCGCGATGATTTCGCTGCGGAGCAATGGTGCCTCGCTGCCCGAGATCGTGGGCAATGAACTTGGCAGCGGCGTTAAGCATCTGATGCGTGTGTTCACCCTGGCGTTGCTTGTGCTGCTTGGAGCGGTATTTGTGGTGTCGCCTGCCGATGTGCTCAACCAGCTCACCCCCGACTGGTGCACGAAGGAGATGCTCATCGTGGCTATCTTCGTATACTATTTCCTGGCCACGATGCTTCCCATCGACAAGCTCATTGGCCGGATATATCCGCTTTTCGGCGGTGCGCTGCTCTTTATGGCCGTTGGCCTGATGGGTTATATGTTTTTCAGCGGTGAGGTGATCCCCGACGGGATGACCGAAGGTCTCTTCGACCGTCACGCCGATGCTGCCGACGGTCTGCATCCTATCTTCCCGATGCTCTGCATCTCCATAGCCTGCGGCGCTATCTCTGGATTCCACGCCACACAGTCGACTATGATGGCCAAGTGCCTGAAGAATGAGAAATTAGCCCGTCCGATTTTCTACGGCGCTATGGTGGCCGAGGGCATTGTGGCTCTGATCTGGGCCGCTGCCGCCATCACTTTTGCTCACGGCTACGACGGTCTCACAGCCTATATGGCTCAGGACGGCAATTCCGCCAGTACCCTTGTGAGCGATATCTCCTTCAAATGGCTCGGAGCCATCGGCGGTGTGCTGGCAGTGCTCGGTGTGGTGGCCGCTCCAATCTCCACTGGCGACACCGCGCTTCGCTCGGCGCGCCTGATTCTCTCGGAGACCTTCCACCTTCCGCAGAAGAAGATCATCAACCGTCTGCTCATCTGCATACCGCTGTTCGCAGCCACGGTGATACTGATGAATATGGAGTTCAGCGTGCTCTGGCGCTACTTCGGATGGTGCAACCAGACGCTGGCCGTGTTCACCCTCTGGGCCTGCACGGTCTATCTCTGCCGCCACAACCGCTTCTATTTCATTACCCTTGTGCCCGCCCTGTTTATGCAGTTTGTGGTGATAAGCTTCATCCTGCTGGCACCTGTGCCTGAGGGCTTCGGACTCGACCACACGCTCAGCTATGGTGTGGCCGGCATCACTTGCGTAATCACCCTCGGCCTGTTCGGCTATTACAGTCGTCAGGTATCTGCACGCCCCGTGCCGGAGGATGTTGAAGCCGCATAATCATATACGATTTCAATGGATTTTATTAAGCTAATCAACGGTTCACGATTATATAACTTTCACTCGCACACCGAGTTCTGCGACGGCCACGCCACAATGGAGGCCTTCGCGCGTGAGGTGGTGGCGAGGGGGTTCGACCATTATGGCTTTTCGCCTCACAGCCCCGTGCCGATAGAGTCGCCTTGCAATATGCTTCTGGCCAATGTGCCCCGCTATCTTGCTGAGGTGGAGCGCATCCGCCGCGAGCACGGCGCATCCACTCGCTTCTATGCCTCGATGGAGGTTGATTATCTGGGCGAATTGAGCGCACCGTGCGATGCAGTGTATCAGCAGCTTCCGCTCGATTACCTGATTGGGTCGGTGCATTTCATCCCCAGTCAGCAGGGCAGGTGGGTCGACATCGACGGCAATTTCCAGGGCTTCCGGCGCAAAATGGCCGAGCACTTCCACAACGACATCCGCTACGTGGTGGAGCGCTTCTATAGCCAGAGCCGCGATATGATCGACGCCGGTGGCTTCGACATCGTGGGGCATTTCGACAAAATCGGCCAGAACGCCTCCTATTTCTGCCCCGGCATTGAGGAAGAAGATTGGTATCAGGAGCTTGTGAACGGTTTGATTGACAGGATTATCGCGCATAATGCCTGCGATGCCGAGCGCCCCTATACGGTGGAAATCAACACAAAAGCCTATGCTGAGCACGGTGGCCGGCTCTTCCCGCATCCGCGCCACTGGCAGCGCCTGCACGAGGCCGGTATTCCGCTGATTGTCAACAGCGACGCCCACGTGCCTGCGCTTGTAAATGCTTCGCGCGATGTGGCGCTGGAAATGCTACGGAATGTCGAAAAAAAGTGCTATATTTGCAGCTGAAACATACTATAACATCATAAACTTACAATTATATGTCAAAAGTTACTGTCGTAGGCGCCGGAAATGTAGGCGCTACTGTAGCCAATGTGCTGGTTACAAGTCAGATCGCCGATGAGGTGGTACTTATCGATATCAAAGAAGGTGTTTCCGAGGGCAAGGCTATGGATATCAACCAGGCCGCCAATATCCTCAAACTCAAAACCCGCCTGATCGGTGTCACAAACGACTATGAGAAAACCAACAACTCCGATGTTGTGGTTATCACTTCGGGTGTGCCCCGCAAACCCGGTATGACCCGCGAGGAGCTTATCGGTGTGAATGCCAAAATCGTGAAGTCGGTTACCGACAATGTGCTGGCTCATTCGCCCAATGCCGTAATCGTGTGCGTGGCTAATCCTATGGATACTATGACCTATCTTATCCACAAGACCACCAATCTGCCCAAGAACCGCATCATCGGTATGGGTGGCGCACTCGACAGCGCTCGCTTCAAATATTTCCTGAGCCTGGCTCTCAACGCCAACTTCAACGAGGTTGAGGGTATGGTTATCGGCGGTCACGGCGATAAGACGATGATTCCTCTTACCCGCTACGCTGCCTACCGCGGCATCCCCGCTTCCACTCTGATTCCCGCAGAACAGCTGGCTACAGTGGCTGCCGACACTATGGTTGGCGGCGCTACGCTCACCAAACTGCTCGGCACCTCTGCCTGGTATGCTCCCGGTGCAGCTTCGGCATCGGTTGTTGCTGCCGTGCTCGGCGACACTAAGGCTATGATTCCTTGCTCGGCGCTGCTCGAAGGGGAATATGGCGAAAGCGATCTCTGTATTGGCGTGCCCTGTATCCTCGGCCGCAACGGTATCGAGAAGATTGTGGAACTCGACCTCAATGAGGAGGAGAAAGCCCTCTTCAAGGCCAGCGCCGCAGCCGTTCACACCACCAATGCCGCTCTGAAAGAGGCCCTTTGAAATTAGTATCCCCGGGCTCATAAAAGCAAAAAATATATAAAATTTGTGCGCCGCCGGGAATTTTCAGCTCCCGGCGGCGTTTATATCTTATAGATCCCTTAGCTAAGGTAGCTAAGTTAGCTAAGTTAAATTAGCTACAGTAGCTAAGTTAGCTAAAGTAGCTAAGTTAGCTAAGGTATCCCCTTAATTAGTAATTACCGGATAATCAATAAAATGAAGAGAATATTTTTCATCTCGCTGGCCGCTGTAGCCTTTGCGCTGGGCGCTTGCTCCTCAGGCTCGAACACTGCCGATGCCGCCAATGTCGACGCTTCTGCCGAATCATCTGTCGCCGCTGCCGATCCTGCTCAGGCTGCTCCTGCAAAAGCCGCAACTGCAAAAGCCGACCCCGTGAAGACTATCACCGACGGACAAATCCCCGCCGCCGGAAACAAACTGGCTGTAATTGACTTTAATGCCACTTGGTGCGGACCCTGTCGCGCATTTGCGCCCACATTCCATTCCGTGGCTGCGGAGTATGCCGGCAAGGCAAACTTCTACAGCGTGGATGTGGATGTCAACCCCGAACTGGCTGCCCGTTTTGGCGTGCAGAGCATCCCCACCATCGTTTATCTCCAGCCCGATGGCTCCTACACCGTGTCGATGGGCAATGTCGACCGCGCTGTTTTCGTCTCCTACGTAAAGCAGGCTCTCGCACAGTAAACCCCGGAAGCGCCTGCTTCCACCTGCTCCGAATATAAACTGCGGAGCGGTATAAATACGCCAAATAACGTATCAACTTGTAGGGACGCACCCCAGGTGCGTCCGCATAATCAATTGATAATCAATCAATATTGCGGACGCGCCTGGGGTGCGTCCCTACGCAATGATACGTCGTGAGCTTTTTTTGATGCAGCTTCGTTGTATTCTTTTGGGCGCAGCGCTGTGCTTTGGGGGGGCGCAGCGTTGTAGTTATTTTGCGGGAAGGACTTCCTCGGGGGTGATGTCGGCATCAATTGTGCCACCATCGACATCGAGCAGACGCACGCGGAAGGTCATATCTTTGTCCTTCATCCCCTCGAAACCTTCCTTGACGATTTTATCGGTGCTGACGGCGGTCTGGAAAAGTGTCACCATATTCTGGTGCTGCTCATCCACAAGAAATTTGAAACTGTTGTCGAAACGCAGCCCGGGCACACCGTGGAGCGTCACCTGGAGCACCTTGCCATCGTCGGCGGTCGATACTTCGCAATCGGTATATAGCCCGGTCTCCATCACGCTCGTCTTGAAATCTTCGCTCGAAAGCAGATTGGTGAAAGCTTCCACCTTCTTGTCGGCATCCGAACTGCCGCAGCTCGACAGCGATGCGCTCATAACCACGGCCACCACCATCAGCAGCCACCCTATATATTTTTTCATCATAATATAATTAAATTCGCAAAATTATGTGGCAGTTTTCTGATCTGCCGACAACTTTGCTGCAAAAATAGTAAATATTGTGGAATCCTCCGACATTCAGGCTGCATTATTTATTGGATGTTGACAAACGAGCAATAATGTTCGGGATTGTTAACAAATATTTTGGGCGGGGGCTTAAACCTGCGGGAGGGAAATGTATCTAACTAAATAAAGAATAAGTGTCATGAAGAACTATTTACAAACCTTAGGCGCCGCACTCACCGCCCTGGCTATGGTGGCACTGCCCGTTGCGGCCCAGCACAGAGGAAATGGCGGCGGTCGCAACAGTCACTCTCCCACACATCAGACGCAGCCCTCGGCACGTCCGACAGTCACTCCCTCGCAGAGCAACCGGCCCTCGGCGCGTCCGACAGTCACTCCCTCGCAGAGCAACCGGCCCTCGGCGCGTCCGACAGTCACTCCTTCGCAGAGTAATCGGCCCTCGGCACGTCCGACAGGTCGACCTTCGATAAAGCCTAATGACCCTACGCAGGCTCAGCGCCCCGCTACCCGTCCGACGGACAATAGTGGTTATCGTCCCGGCAACGGTGGCAACCATCGCCCGGATAACGGCAACGTCCGTCCGGGAAATAATGGCAACCACCGGCCTGACAATGGCGGCTACCGTCCCGGCAATGGCGGCAATCACCGGCCTGACAATGGCGGTTATCGACCGGGAGGCAATCATCGCCCTGACCACGGCGGCTATCGCCCCGGTGGAGGTTCGCACCATCGTCCGGCTCCACGCCCGCTGCCTGCAGGCCACCGTCACGCAGTGCCCTTCTTCGGCCATTATCACCGTCCGCTCCCTCCGCCATCGTGGCGTCCGCGTCGCGGATTCGTCGGCCCGTCGTTCGGTACCGTCCTCGGTATCACCTTCGGCACCGCACTGAATCTGTCAATCAATACCCTTATCAACGACGGATACAACGTGACCGGTTACGGCGACAATGTGGTTTACCTGACCAACGTGCCCCAGATGAACTTCTACTGGCCGGATGCCGCGCTCTACTACAACAACGGCGCTTTGTGCGGGTCGACGTTCACCTATCCCTCGACTTATTACGATATGAGCCGCTACAACACGCTCTACAACATCTTCTGCCGCCAGTATGGCGCACCGGTGAGCGCGTTGCGGCAGGGTGGAGTAATCTCTGCAAGCTGGTTTGGCGCCGGCAACCGCTACGTCACACTGGAGTTCAACTCCAACTATGGCAACTACTACACCACGCTGAATTTTGGTCTGTGATACCGGAGTAAACAACGATTATGGCAGACAACTATCTTGAAAAGAAAATGGAAGAGCACCGGGCCGGTGGGCGTCCTGCCTACCGGCCTAAGCTCACTCCGAGAGGCACACGCCCCGGAGAATATCTCGTGAAATTTCATCCCTGCCCTGTGATGGTGGAGGGCAACGAAGCCTCCTCCGCGGAGCTGTCGGCCATACTTGGCGAGCTTGCCGGGGCAGGATTCAAGGTGGATTTCACATTCCCCGACCCTGTGGCCGGCGCACGGCTGGCGCAGATGTCGGGCGCACGCTATCTTCCGCCCGAAGCAGGGATGCCACCCGAGGCCGCGATGCCACCCGAATCAGCAAAGAATCCGCTGCCGGGCACTCCGCGTATCTGTGTGAAAATCAGCGCCACCGAAGGAGAGACGCATGCCCGGCTCCAGGCCGGTGATGCCACGTTTGAAATCCATGGCACCGACCCATCTCTTGCGCACATAGTGACTGTGGCGGCCGCCATTATGGCCAACCGACACCCCTTTGCTGAAATTCCCTTGGAAAAAATCGCGGCGGAGGGGCATTCTTTTTAGCCTTATCCCTTGTAGATTCAAAAAATACCGTTAACTTTGCCATTGGGTGCTATACTCTGTCCTGCTGCCGAGGACTTACTGCGGCCTACACGCAGGGCGGCGCCTTCAATCTTTACAATTATACTTTTTGCTATGCCTAAAATTCACGGAGCCGTAACCATCGAGAAAGAGCGGTGCAAAGGATGCAACCTCTGTGTTGTAGCCTGCCCCTGCGATGTGCTCTCGCTACAGCCAAAAGAGGTCAACGACCGAGGTTATCATTTCGCATACTCCGCCAATGAAGATGCCTGCATAGGCTGCGCCGCGTGCGCTACCGTATGCCCCGATGCCTGCATCGAGGTTTATCGCGTGGTGGAAAAATAGTAAATAATCATTCTATCAGACAACACTCACTGAAATGAAAGATAATGTGAAACTTATGAAGGGTAACGAGGCTATTGCCCACGCCGCCATCCGCTATGGCTGCGACGGCTATTTCGGCTACCCTATCACTCCTCAGAGCGAGGTGCTTGAAACTCTTGAGGCGCTGATGCCGTGGGAAACCACCGGTATGACGGTGCTTCAGGCTGAAAGCGAGCTTGCTTCCATAAATATGGTTTACGGCGGCGCAGCTACCGGTAAAGCGGTGATGACCTCATCGTCGTCGCCCGGCGTGAGCCTGATGCAGGAAGGTATCAGCTATATGGCTGCCTCCGAGCTGCCTGCGCTTATCGTGAATGTGATGCGCGGCGGTCCCGGTCTGGGCACCATCCACCCCTCGCAGAGCGATTATTTCCAGGCTACCAAAGGCGGTGGCCACGGCGACTATCACCTGATAGTGCTTGCCCCCTCCACCGTGCAGGAAATGGCCGACTTCGTGGGACTTGGCTTTGATCTCGCCTTCAAATACCGCACTCCGGCTATGATTCTGGCCGACGGCGTGGTGGGTCAGATGATGGAGAAAGTGGTGCTCCCCGAGCAGCGTCCGCGCCGCACCAACGAGGAAATCCGCCGCCAGTGCCCCTGGGCTGCCAACGGCAAGCAGGGCCGCGGCAAACGCAATATCGTCACTTCGCTGGAGCTTGACTCGGCTGTGATGGAGAAGAACAATGAGCGCTTCCAGCGCACTTACCGCGAAATCGAAGCCAACGAGGTGCGCTATGAGGAGCTTTACACCGAAGATGCCGACTATCTGATTGTGGCCTTCGGCTCCATTGCCCGTATCTGCGCCAAGGCCATCGAGGATGCCCGCGCCGAGGGAATCAAGGTGGGTCTGATTCGTCCCATCACCCTCTGGCCCTTCCCCTACGCAGCAATTGAGAAAGCCGCCAAGCACGTAAAAGGTATTCTCTGTGTGGAAATCAATGCCGGACAGATGATCGAGGATGTGCGCCTGGCTGTGCACGACAGTGTGCCCGTGCGCCACTACGGCCGTATGGGTGGTATCGTGCCCAACCCCACTGAGATCCTCGACGCCTTGCGCCGTGAAATTATCGAACCTTCCGCCAAGTAATCATCTCTGCTATGAATCGCGAAGAAATAATCAAACAGGAAAACAAAGTCTACAGCCGTCCGCGGTTGCTCGACGACAATTATATGCACTATTGTCCCGGTTGCTCCCACGGCGTGGTGCACAAGCTCGTAGCCGAGGTGATCGACGAACTCGGTCTGGAGGACAAGGCCATCGGTATCGCTCCGGTAGGATGTGCCGTATTTGCCTACAATTATATCGACGTCGACTGGATTGAAGCCGCCCACGGCCGCGCACCCGCGCTGGCTACAGCAGCCTCGCGCCTCAACCCCGACAAGGTGGTGTTCACCTATCAGGGCGACGGCGACCTCGCTGCAATCGGTTCGGCCGAAACCATCCACTCCTGCTGCCGCGGTGAGAATATCGTGATTATCCTCATCAACAACGGTATCTACGGAATGACCGGCGGCCAGATGTCGCCCTGCACCATCCTCGGCGCAAAGACGGCTACCTCGCCTTACGGGCGCCGCGCCGACCTCAACGGTTTCCCCCTGCACGTGGCCGACGTAGTGGCCTCGCTCGAAGGCACCTGCTATGTCACACGTCAGTCGGTTCACACCGTTGCTGCCGTGCGCAAGGCTAAAAACGCGCTGAAGAAAGCATTCCGTAATGCCCTCGACAAGAAGGGTACATCATTCGTGGAATTCGTCTCCACCTGCTCCTCCGGCTGGAAGATGAGCCCCGAGAAGTCAAATAAATGGATGGAAGAAAATATGTTTGCCAACTATCCGATGGGCGACATAAAGGACACCACCGCTAATGAATCAAAATCATAATCATACCACCGCGATGAAAGACGAAATCATCATAGCAGGCTTCGGCGGCCAGGGCGTGCTCTCAATGGGCAAAATTCTGGCTTACGCCGCACTCGAAAACGACCTTGAAGTGACCTGGATGCCTTCCTATGGTCCCGAACAGCGCGGTGGCACGGCAAATGTCACCGTCATCCTCAGCGACCGCACTATCTCTTCGCCGATTCTCGATGCCTACGATACGGCTGTGATCCTGAATCAGCAGAGCCTCGACAAATTCGAGAGCAAGGTAAAACCGGGCGGGGTGCTCATTTACGACCCCTACGGCATTCACCACGCTCCCACGCGCACCGATATCACCGTCGTGCCGGTCGACGCTATGGAGGCCACCATCGAAATGGGGCAGCCCAAGAGCTATAATATGATTCTGCTCGGCGCGCTGCTGGCAAAACGCCCCGACGTTCCGGTTGAGGCTGTGGTACGTGGTCTGAAAAAGGCGCTCCCGGAGCGCCATCACAACCTTATCCCCGTCAACGAGGCCGCCATCCGCCGCGGCATAGAGTTGGCGAGCAAGGAGTAAAATTTGCTTATGAAATTACCAAAACGATCAGGAAATCGTGTGTTTGCGGCAGCGGGAATTGTTCTCGCCGCCGCACTTGCGTGGTGCTCCCTGAATATGTCGGCCGGGATTCTCAACTCGCTGCCCACGATCCGTGTCAATGGCCACGTGATGTATTACTATGATACTCAGGCAGGTGACAACCTTTATTCCGTGGCCGACAAGCTCGGCGTGACCATCGAGGAGATTCGCGCTAACAATCCTTCGGCGTCGGAGGGCATCAAGCCCAAGATGCGCTTGTTCTTCCCCAGCGATATCGCTACCAGTCAGAAGGGCAATTCCGCCGGTCCGCTCACCCACGTGGTGCAGAAAGGGGAAAGCGTCTACGGTATAGCCCGCAAGTATGGCTACAGTGTCGACGAACTTATGGCGCTCAACCCCAAGGCAGAGCACGGCATCCGTCCGGGCGACCGCCTCACGCTCCCCGCAGCTGAGGCCGCAGCGGCAGAAACACCTGCGGTGGAAACTCCCGTTGCAGCTGCGCCTGTGGTAGATACTCCCGTCGAGGAAACCCCGGTTGCTGCTGCGCCTGTGGTGGAAACTCCGGTTGCTGCTGCGCCTGTTGTTGATACTCCGGCAGTTGAAGCCCCGGCCGCTGAGACTCCTGTAGTGGTAGCAGTGGGTTCCGTGACCAATGCGCCCGATGTAACGGAATGTGAGGTGCCGACCGACAGCGCGATTCCCGCTGGTACAGCGATTCCTGCGGAAGTTGTGCCCGCCGACAGCATCGACATAGCGCTGATGCTTCCCTTCCTGCTCAATGAGGAGCAGGTGGGCCGTCAGACACAGCTCTACACCGAGTTCTACAAGGGGTTCGTGATGGCTGCCGACACGCTAAACCGTCCCGGTCAGGTGCAGGTAAGACTCCACGTTTACGACACTTGTGCCAGTCTCGACAGCGTTCGTGCGATAATGTCTCTTCCGGAAATGAAGGATGTGGATTTCATCATCGGTCCGGACAATGTGGATCAGCTTCGCGCCATCTCCGAGAAAGCGCCTGAGGATATCCTGGTTTACAATGTATTTGCCGTGAAGGATGATGCGTATCTCACCGACCGCGATATGTGTCAGCTCAATATCCCTCACGAGCAGATGTATCAGGCGGCTATCGAAGGATTCCTTGAGCAATATCCGCTGGCCGAAACTGTATTTCTGCAGCGCTCGGCGGGAAAGGCTGATAAGGATGAGTTTGTGAAGGCGTTGAAAGATAGGCTCGCGCAGGAGCAGCGCCCCTTCCGCACCATCACATTCAGCGACAACCTCACCGATAGCGACCTCGAAGGGCTTGACCCGAATGTGTTCTCCTATGTGTTTGTGCCCCTGTCGGGCAATCGCGATGAGTTTAGCCGCATCTATCCGGCGCTCAAGCAGCTGAAGGAGAAGGCCGACCTGTCGCCGGAATCGGTGCAGCTCTTCGGTTATCCCGAATATGCTACCTTCCGCGGCGCGCAGTTCGATGATATCTGCCAGCTGCAGACCACGATTTATTCGCGCTATTTCCCCACCGGCAATGATGCTGAAGCCCGCGCCTTTGCCGCCCGCTTCAAAGAGATGTACAATACCGAACTTCCCGACAATCAGATGCCTGTGCTCGGTATTCTCGGTTTTGATACCGGTATGATGGCTATCAATTGGGCCCGTGAGGAAAAGAGTACCGGTGAGATGCCGGTTGATTTCTCCGGCATACAGAGCGGTATCAGGCTGAAACGCGCCGGTGAGAATGGCGGCCAGTACAACGATTCGCTGTTTATCATCACATATCGCCCGGGAGGCGTCATCGAAAAGCATCAGCGATGAAGCAGGCAGCCTCTCACGGTAATCATATAAGCTACGCGGGCTTTGGCGCCCGTGCGGCGATGCCGACGGTTGTGCGGCAGGTGTGGCTGCGCTGTATGGCGGTGGCCGCACTGCTGATTTTGGCTGTCGGCGCGCCCGAGTCGGCCCGTGCGCAGCGTCATTATGTGCCTCACGTGCATATCGGCGCCCATGCCGGTATGTCGATGTCGCGCCAGTCGTTCTTCCCGAAAGTACAGGAGAAGTCGCTCAACGGTATGATGATTGGCGTGAGCTTCCGCTATGCCGAGGAGCGGCACGTAGGCCTTGTGGCCGAGCTAAACCTGGAGCAGCGCGGCTGGCTTGAGGATTTCGAGGAGGCTCCGCTGTCGTATCAGCGCCGGCTCACCTATATTGAGTTGCCGCTGATGACTCATATATTTTTCGGCAGCCGCACGGTGAAATGCTTCATCAATCTCGGTCCGCAGGTGGGCTATATGATTGGCGACAAAGTGACCTCCAACTTCGATTATGCGAAGGCGCCCGATGTGCCGGGCTTCCCAAACAACCGCCGCGACGAGCAGATGGATATGAAGGTGAGCAACCGCTTCGACTATGGCATTACCGCCGGTATGGGCGTGGAATTTATCGTGAAGCGCCGCCACTGCATCCAGTTGCAGGGCCGGTATTATTACGGCCTTGGCAATATCTTCCCTTCGTCGAAGAGCGATACTTTCTCTGCATCGCGCGGCTCCTCGATAATCGTAACGTTAGGCTATATGTTCAGACTGAAATAAAGCCTCGCGACATAAATTAGAAAGGCATTTGCAATGTAATTTCTGAATCCTTATGACCAATCATTCATCCCTCCGTTCAAGTATAGTTCTGATTATTGTCGCTATTTATTCGGCGTTTATCCCCGTCCTCGGAAGTGAGGCGGATTTTCCTGACGATTCGGTGTATTCTGCTGAAACGCAGGCGGATTTAGCTTATCCGGCGGACGTTATGATTGATTCGGTGGTCTGTGAAGACCCGACAACTTTCCACGCCAAGCAACTGATTTTGCCCGGAGCGCTTGTGGCCGTGGGCACATTCGCGGTTTACAACGGCTGGTGCCGCGACATTTGCCGCGATGTTCGCGGCGGTATGGCTGATATTCGTGGCGATCATTATATGCACTTCGACGACTATGTGCAGTATGCGCCTGTGGCGGCTTATCTGGGGCTGTCGATAGGCGGTGTGAAGGGTAAACACAGCTTGCGCCAGCGCATTGTCGCCGGTGTCACTGCTTACGCTGCGATGGCGGCCATCGTCAATGCTACAAAGTACACTGTAAAGGAACGGCGCCCCGATTCATCCTCGCGCAATTCGTTCCCCTCAGGGCATACGGCCACGGCCTTTACCGGCGCCGAACTTATCCGCGAGGAATTCGGTAAATGGTGGGGCCTGGGCGCCTACACTGTGGCTACCGGAATAGCGTTTATGCGTCTTTACAACGAGCGCCACTGGCTCAACGATGTAATTGCCGGAGCCGGTATCGGCATTCTCAGCGCGAGAATCGGCTTCTGGATGCTTCCTCTGTACAATCGCTGGTTTCACTGGGACGAAAACCCATGCAACCCCGTCATCTCTGCCGTCCCCTCCTACGATCCCTATCACCACGCCGCTATCCTCAGCATCTCTGCAACCTTTTAGTTCTTAGTTCTTAGTTCTTAGATAGTAGATGGTAGATACTATCTAAGAACTACTAACGCTTATTTTCCTGAGAAGAGAAGGGTGGTGGCGAGGAGGCGGTCGTAGCGGTCGCCGGGAGCGCGGTAATAGACGAGGACGAGGTATTCGTTGACCGTCTCGTATTTGTCGCCCTCAATTGCTGATGCCGAGGCCACGGATGCGCCGTGTGGGAGGGTGAGATACTGGTAGTTGTAGGCGCCCTGTTTCAGCATCACTGTTTTTACATAGCGCCCTTCCGAAGGGTCATATTCCATCTTTGAAGCCGGAGTGAAGCGGCGGTGCATAAAGTCGCCGTCGAGGTAGATGTCTGCGTCGGGAATCAGCGCGTGGTCGAGTGTGAAGTGTACGGGGGTGTATTCAGCCTCAGTGTCGGAAAGTACTGAGGAGTATTCGCGGATAAAGAAACGACCGTGCTGAGTGGAGTCGTAGACATATTCCTTCGCGGCGCGCGGACGGTCGAGGTTGAGAATGTGGTGATAGTAAGGTGCGTGATATTCTATGTGATCCTCGCCCATACCGGGGTAGAGGTTGCTCACGGTCTCCATACGTCGGTATTCGTTGCCGGCCGGGAAGATTAGCGCCGGAGTGTGTTCGTAGATCAGACGTGACCCCACGACGCGATTGGGGTGGGAAAGACGCACTCGGTTGTCGTTGCGATTGTTCTGATAGATATAGACCTGAATGTCGTTGAACGGGTCGCGGATGCGTGCGTTGCGCGTGTCAATGTCGAGCGAGAGCTGCTGCAGCCCGTTGTTGATTCCTGCATCGGTTCGCGAAGTGACGCTGCCGCCGATGGTGAGCGCTTGCTCGCTTACGCGGAAACGCACCTGCAGCAAGATGTTCTCCGGATCCTCTTCCGGATAGACCTTCAGCAGATAGTTGCCCGATAGACGGAATTGAAAGTCATTGTTGGGCAGCGTGATGGTGTAGTGTACGTATGATGTGGCTGTTGCGCGGGAGAATGCGTAATTCTCCACGTCGGCATAGTTGAAGCCGTCGAACACCTCTGCGTCGACAAGTGCCGAGGGGCACCAGTCGGCGTCACACAGGGTGATGGAGTAGCGGAGATATTGCCGTTCGTCGCCAAGTTGGTCAAAGCCGATGATGAGGCGGTCGTCGGAGTCGAGCGTGAGAATCGGTGGTGCCAGGCGGTCGCCTTCGATGTTGGCTGTGAGAGTGCGGAATGAGCTGTCGAAAATGGCTGTGGCAGTCTGGGGGCATCGCTTAGAGGCGGCTGATGCTATATCAGCAGCGTTGACCGTAAAGAGAGTGCCGGTGATAATCGATGTAAGAAATAATATTCTGTGGAGTATACAGCTCATTTTTGGGGGGGGTGCTTGGAATGTGGGGAGAGAATGTTGAGATGGGAAGTGCTGGAGGGTGTGTTTAACTCGATGTGGAATTGTAAAGTGTGGCTTGCTACCAGTTTATAGGCGTCTGGCCGTGGGCAGTGAGGTAGGCGTTGGCGCGGGTGAAGTGATGGTTGCCGAAGAAACCTCGGTGGGCGGAGAGCGGCGATGGATGCACTGAGGTGAGAATAAGATGTTTTGTCGGGTCGATAAGCGCGCTCTTGCGGATGGCGTAGCTTCCCCACAGGATGAAGACAAGTCCGGTGCGGTCGGCCGAGAGCCGGCGGATTACTTCGTCGGTAAATTCCTCCCATCCTCGTCCCTGGTGCGAACCGGCGCGACCGGCTTCCACGGTGAGGGTGGCGTTGAGCAGGAGCACACCCTGATTGGCCCAGCGGGTAAGATCGCCGTCGTCGGGGTATGGCGCACCGGTGTCGGCGCTTACCTCCTTGAAGATGTTGATAAGTGAAGGGGGCATCTGAGTGCCGGGACCTACCGAGAAACATAGACCGTTGGCCTGGCCTGCGCCGTGATATGGATCTTGCCCGAGAATCACCACCTTTGTGCGGTCGAAGGGGCAGGCATTGAAGGCGGCAAAAATCCGAGAAGCTGGCGGATACACGATGGATGATGCGTATGCAGCGCGTGTGAATTCGGCTGTCTGTCGGAATTTCTCGGTGTCGAATATGTCCTGCAATTCCTTTCTCCAGGATTCTTCTATCTTTACTTGCATATTGTAGGCTCAGTTGATATTCGCAAATTTAGCGGTTTTCCGCGTAATGTGCAATAGTACATTCAAGTCGGGGCTGATGGATGACCGACATTAAGGTGTGAAAGAATTAATCGGGAGAATAACATCAATTTGTGGGGTGAATATAGAAGTAGCGCTGAAAAGTGGCGGATGCCGGCTTTTCAGCGCTAATTCTTTTGTCTGTTCAGCGAATTGCTCTAATTGGTGAGCGGCGCTGCTGCAGACTTATGTAGGGGAAATAATTTCTCTGTGGAAATTATTTAGCCATGATGGTGACGCAGCGGTCGAGAGTGAGGCACTTATCGCCAAGGTCAACACGGTTGTTGTCGTTGGTGGTAGCTTCGAGCTGGCCTTCGGGAACACCGTAGCGAACGAGCTGCTTCTTAACAGTGTTAACGCGGTTCTCGCGGAGGCGTTTGTTGATAGCCTCGGTGCCGGTGTAGTTGTCGGCGTAGCCGGTGAGGACGTAATCCTTGCCGTCGGCCTTCATAGCGTTAGCGACAGATTTGAGGACCTTGCGGTCTACAGAAGTCAGACGATAAACGCCGCAGGGGTAGTAGATAGTAGCGAGGGGAGCATCGGGCACTTTCTCAACGACTTTCTCAACGGGACGGTTGAGGCAAGCGCGGAGCTGGTTCTCGAGGTCGGCGATGCGGGCATCAGCCTCGGCGAGACGAGCGCGATATTCGTCGCAGTTTTCAGCAGGAGGACAAACGGGAACGATAGGAGCATTCCAGTCGGCCTTGTTGAATTTGTAGGTAGCAGTGATGAGGGCTTCACCAACAATCATGTTCTTGCCTACGTGGTCGGTGTTGTTAGGCATAGCGATAGCGCGGAGATCAAGACCGAGTGCGAAGTGCTTTGAGAGGTTGAATTCCTGGGTAAGGCCTAAGCGGATAGCAACGAAACGATCCTTGGCGTTGTTCCAGCTGTAGTCGGTTTTGCCTTCTTTGATGCCTTTTGCAAACGACCAGTAGATACCGCCACCAGCATAGAGGTAAGCGTTGTAAACACGACCGGGACGATAGCCGCACCACCAGTTGGTAAGGTTCAGCATTACGTCGAAAGCACCACCGAAGTAGTTGACTTTAGTTTTGTAGGTGTTGAAGTCCTGAACACCTTCCCAGGGCTGTGCGCCGAGAGTAGCGTCTTCAGTGTGAACGAGGCCCTTAACCTGCATCCATTCGCCGCCAACACGGGCACCGAGGATGGGTGAGAACCATTTGCCTACGTAAAGGTTTGCGCCGGGAGCGAGGCGTTTCCAGAAGCTGCTGTGGATATCAGCGTCGGAGAAACCAACTGTTACACCGCCTTCAGCCTGGATGAACCAGTTGTCGGCGAACTTGTTGAAGATGTAGCCCTGAGCGGGGTCTTCAACGTAAGTTACTTCCTGAGCATTCTGAGCAACTGCGGTGCCGGCCATCAAAGCGCAACCGAGTGCTAAAAGGTAACTCTTTTTCATAAATAAGTAAACGTTGAGTATTGATAGATTATTCTTTGCGGTTATGTATGTGTGGCAGTTTTCGGGGGAAAACTTCTGGTTAGACTTGTCTTTTGAATGTCGGTCTATACAAAATCCGGTGCTAAGTTAATAATTTTTTTTGAATTATTTCACAGTATAAACAAATAATTGCGAAAAAAAGTTGAAATTTTACGTGTTTTTACCAGATTTCAAGCCTTTTTTCTCCTAAAATTTGTTTATCGGCGGATAAATCGGAGAATTTCGTCAAGAATATTCTGGACGGTGAAGCCGAATTTTTCGTCGAGAACTTTGTAGGGGGCGGAGGCTCCGAAGTGGTCGAGGCCGAAAACTTTGCCATTGCGCCCGACCACGCCGCGGAGGGTGGAGGGGAGTCCGGCGGTGAGGCCGAATACAGGCACACCTTCGGGGATGACGCTGTCGCGGTATTCTTTGTCCTGATTTTCAAACAGACCTACGGAGGGCACGGATACCACGCGGCAGGGAACCTGGCCGGCGATAAGCTGCTCGGCTACGTCGCAAAGCAGGCTCACTTCCGAACCGTTGGCTACGAGCACAACCTTGGGGTGAGGTGTATCCATCACCACATATCCGCCCATACGTGCGCCCTGTGCTTCCTGGAAGCGGTCGCCGGTGGCAGCGGGGAGGTCTTTGATGTCCTGACGGGAGAGAATCAGCGCCGTGGGGGTGTCGCGGTTCTCCATTGCCATCTGCCAGGCCACGGTGGTCTCTACGGCGTCGGCCGGACGGAGAACGAGCATCGAGGGTTTGCCGGAGAAATTGCGCAGTTCTTCCATCAGTCGGATTTGCGCCTCCTGCTCTACGGGCTCGTGGGTAGGACCGTCCTCGCCTACACGGAAGGCGTCGTGGGTCCAGATATATTTCACCGGCAGCTCCATAAGACAAGCCATACGCACGGCCGGTTTCATATAGTCGGAGAATACGAAGAAAGTGCCGCAAGCCGCGATTACGCCGCCGTGGAGCGCTATGCCGTTCATAATAGCGGCCATAGTAAGTTCTGATACGCCGGCCTGCAGGAATGCGCCGGTGAAGTCGCCGTTGGCCAGTTGGTGAGTCTTCTTCAGGAAGCCGTCGGTCTTATCGGAGTTGGCCAGGTCGGCTGAGGAAACAATCATATTGCCCACCTTTTCGGCCAGTACGCCCAGCACGGTGGCGGAAGCGTTGCGGGTGGCGGCTCCGGCTTTCTGCACGATGGCGGCATAGTCGATGTCGGGGAGTTTACCTGTGAGGTAATTGTCGAGTTCCTTGGCCAGGTCGGGATGTTCCTGCGCCCATTTGTCATACATGGCGCGGCGGGTAGCCACGATTTCGCGCAGCTGCTTTTTGCGCTCCTCATAGAGCTTATGCACCTCTGCGGGAATCTCCCAGGGATTTTCGGGGTTGCCGCCGAGGTTGGCTACGGTCTTGGCGAAGTCGGCGCCGGCCTTGCTCAGAGGCTGGCCGTGGGTGGAGCATTTGTTTTCATACGACTCACCCTCGGCGTTGACTGCGCCGCGACCCATAATCGTGTTGCCGATGATGATGGTGGGGCGGTGCTCTTCGGCCTGAGCTGCATCGAGCGCCGAGGCGATGGCATCGGGGTCGGTGCCGTCAATCTCGATTACGTTCCAGTGCCAGGCGCGGTATTTTGCGGCCACATCCTCGCGGTCGACAGCGTCGACCATTGTGGAGAGCTGCACGCGGTTGGAGTCGTAGAACATAATGAGGTTGTGCAGACCGAGGTATCCGGCGATACGTCCGGCACCCTGCGAGATTTCCTCCTGGATGCCGCCGTCGGAGATGAAGGCGTAGGTCTTGTGAGCCACCACATCGCCGAAACGTGCCTGCAGGAAACGTTCTGCAATGGCGCACCCTACGGCCATAGTGTGACCCTGACCGAGCGGGCCGGAGGTGTTCTCCACGCCGCGCGAGGGGTCGAGTTCGGGGTGCCCGGGGCAGACGCTGCCCCACTGGCGGAGCTGCTTCAGCTCATCTACGGTGTACTTGCCGGTGAGGGCGAGCACCGCATAGAGCATCGGCGACATGTGGCCGGGGTCGAGGAAGAAACGGTCGCGTGCGAACCAGGTGGGGTCGTCTGGGTCGTTGACAAGATATGATGAGTAGAGAACGTTGACGAAGTCGGCGCCTCCCATAGCTCCGCCGGGGTGGCCTGATTTAGCTTTTTCCACCATAGCGGCGGCGAGAATGCGCACGGTGTTGGCGGCGCGGTCGATCAGTTTTTTGTCCATATTATATTATTATATGTGCAGTGCCGGACCGGATAGCGGTCCGGCACTGCTAAAAGTTGAACATTTCCCGGAGGGGTTTGGTTGAGAGGGCTAACAGAATTTATTATCCAATCAGATGGATTCAATATCCACTCAGATGGCGTCAATTAATATCCGATCAGATGGCGTCGGGCACCTGATTTTCGTCTTCTTCGTTGACGGGAATGTCGGTGTTGACATTCTTCGAGCCGGCAACGCCGTAGAAGAGGATGTAGGCGAGCATAGCCACGATGAGCCAGTAGGAGCTGATGTAGCCTACCCAGCCTACCATAGCGCTCTGAATCAGAGGCATGATGCCGCCGCCTACCACCATCATCATAAAGATGCCGGAAGCCTGAGCGGTGTACTTGCCGAGACCTTCAACTGCGAGGTTGAAGATGGCACCCCACATTACAGAGGTGCAGAGGCCGCAGATAACCAGGAGGAATGCGCTCAGAGGCACTGTAGCGCCGGCTTCATAGATGAATTCGGGCACGGGCACGGTGACGCTCTTCGGGGTGAGGATAGCGGCGATAACCAGCAGGATAGCTACTGAGGATACGGTGATAATCTGTGCGCGGGAAGAAACTGCGCCGGAGATGAGGCTGGAGAGCGAACGGCCCACGAGCATAAGCAGCCAATAGATGGCCACGATGGCACCGGCGATAACCGAGGCCTTGCCTACTACGCCTGCGCCTTCAGCGGTCTGGTCGGCGAGGTAGAAGTTGAGGGTGGCGGGGATGCCTACCTCAATACCTACATAGAAGAAGATGCCGATAACGCCAAGCACGGTATGGCGGAAATTCCAGGGAGAGTGAGCATATTTCACCTTGCCGCCCTGTGCCGATTTGTTGGGCTCGGGGATGGCAACGAAGGAGATAACTACGAAGGAGGCTACGAACACGCCCATTGCAATCCACAGCAGGGGAGCCACATTGGCGATGGAGGTAGCGGGGGTGAGGGCACCGATAAGAGCACCTACGAAGAAGGGGGTGAGGGTAGCTGCAAGCGAGTTGAGCGCGCCGCCGGTCTGGATGAGCTGGTTGCCCTTGTTGCCGCCGCCGCCCAGGAGGTTGAGCATGGGGTTGACAACGGTGTTGAGCATACATACGCAGAAACCGCAGATGAATGCGCCCAGCAGGTAGATGATGAAGTTAAGGGGAATCTGGAAGGTCTTGAGCACCTCCACGCCATTTTCTTTCACGGTGGAGGTCATCTCACAGAGATTGATGTCGCCGCCCACCTGGCTGGAGAGCCACTGCACGAACAGGCCTACGAAGCCTACGCCCATAGCCCAGAGAGCTGTTTTTTTGTAACCGATTTTCACCAGGAGATTGCCGGCGGGGATGCCCATAACCAGATAGGCCAGGAAGTTCATCATGTTGCCCATCATACCCAGTGTGGTGCTACCTTCAAACTTGTAGCCCCAGATGGTGCCGATAGGAGCGGCGAGGTTGGTTACGAAAGAAATCATCGCAAATAGGAAGAACATCGCGATGATGGCGATCAGTCGGCCGTTTCCGGCCTGCTGCTTGGCAGCTAATGATTGGTTTGCCATTTTAGTTTTTATGATGTTAGGTTTATAGTTTAGGCGTGTTTGGGGGCGCCGGAAGCATCCGGGTTATGGCCGGGAAATAGCGCCTGAAGATGTATTTATGTGCAAATGTAATAATAATTAGCGGAAAAGGTGCTAAAAATGCAGAAAAAGTTATAGCCGCACGGAAAATCAGTAGACGCGCTCGCCGAAAATGGCGGTGCCGACGCGCACGAGTGTGGAGCCGCACTCCACGGCCAGCTTGTAGTCGTGGCTCATTCCCATCGACACGGTGTCGAAGCCGCGCAGGTCGGGGCAGAGCGCAACGATGCGGTCGAACAGGGCGCGGATGGCGCGGAAGTCGGCCTTGATGCGCTCGGTGTCGTCGGTGTTGGAGGCCATACCCATTATGCCGCAGATGTGTGTGGCGCGCAGCTTTTCAAAAGAGCGGCTCTCGAAGTAGGCGAGCATCTCTTCGGGGGTGAAACCGAATTTCGTTTCTTCCTGAGCTACATGCACCTGCAGGAGCACGCGCTGCACAAAGCCTTGTGCGGCGGCTTCATTGTCGATGGTCTCAAGCAGGTGCAGCGAGTCGACGCTTTCAATCAGCGCTGGGCGCAAGCGCAGCAGGGGGCGCACCTTGTTGGTCTGCAGATGGCCGATAAAGTGCCAGCAGATATCCTCGCCGGCAAGTTTGGCCACCTTTTTCTGCAACTCCTGCACACGGCTTTCGCCGAAGAGCTTCTGCCCTGCGGCGAGTGCCTCGCGGATGGCCTCGGCGGGGTGAAATTTCGACACGGCCACCAGTCCTACCCCCTGGGGGAGGGTGGCGCGGATGGCCTCTATGCGGTCGGCAATCGTGCCGCTACAATCGCACTGCATCGTCACTTTGCCTTAGCTTCCTCTTTTTTCTCGCCGCTGAGGTCGGCGCTGTAGACGTCGAGATACTGTGTTTCGCTGATGGAAACGATCTCATAGTCGGCCATAGTGTTCTTCATACCTTCGAGGAAGTTGTCGTAGGCCTGCTTGAAGGTGCTGCCTGCTACGAGGATGAGCGATACCGACTTCTTCTCGGCGGCGGTCTTTTCGTCGATGGTGATGAAAGCCACCTTTACCAGATACCATTTGTCGGCGGAGTCGTCGCGGAAAATTTCAGCGATTTTGGTGCTCTTGGCCGAAGAAACGATGAAGTCGCCCGAGATGAAGGGAGCCTGCTCTTTGGTGATACGGGCCACGGCCTCGGTGATGGAGAGAGAATCGGTCAGGAATACATCCGACATTTTTTTTACAGAACCGTTTTCCTGGAGTTTATCGTAGCGAACTTTGCATTCAAACCAGCTTGCCATATTTCTTTTGTTTAATTCAATAAAAGTTTTTAAATTTGCCACTGAAGTAAGTTGTGGCGTGAAAATTCACCACAAAGTTACTCTTAAATTTCAAACCGTGCAAACGAAAAACGCCCCGATTCCGAAAAAAGGTGCTTCCCGGCTGTGGGCCAGGGTAGAGGATTTATATGTGGGCGGTTTTCGCGAAATGACGGTGGGAAAGAAGCTTTGGATATTGGTGCTGGTGAAGCTGGCCATCCTGTTTTTAGTATTCCGGCTGTTCTTTTTCCCCGACAAGTTGGCCGAGGAATACGACAACGATGCCGACCGCGCCCGTGCGGTGCGCAGCGCCCTGATTACCGACACACCTTAATATCCGATGCCCGAAACATCCGATTCCTGACACGCAATAATATAATACCTAAAAACTAAACTACTGCCAAATGAATGATTTGTTGAGTACGGTCGACTGGTCGCGCGGACAATTCGCCCTTACGGCTATTGTGCACTGGCTTTTCGTGCCGCTTACAATCGGTCTGTCGCTGATAGTGGCGATTATGGAGAGTGTATATCTCCGTACGAAAAATGAGAAATGGAAGCGTCTGACAAAATTCTGGATGCTGCTCTTCGGTATCAATTTCGCATGCGGCGTAGCCACCGGCCTGATCCTGGAATTTGAGTTCGGCACCAACTGGTCGAACTATTCCTGGTTTGTGGGGGATATCTTCGGCGCCCCGCTTGCGGTGGAAGGCATCGCGGCCTTCTTCCTGGAAGCCACCTTCACCGCTGTGATGTTCTTCGGCTGGAAGAGGGTAAGCCCCGGCTTCCACCTGGCATCCACCTGGCTTACCGCTATCGGCGTGAGCCTTTCGGCCTACTGGATTCTGGTGGCCAACGCCTGGATGCAGTGTCCTGTGGGAATGGAATTCGACCCGGCACAGATGCGCAACGTGATGGTTTCGTTTGCCGATGTGGCTCTGTCGCCTGTGGCCGTGAATAAATTTATCCACGCTGTGAGCAGCGGCTGGGTGCTCGGCGCCGTGTTTGTGGTGGGCGTAAGCTGCTGGTTCCTGCTGAAGAAGAGCAATACCGAGATGGTGCGTATGTCGATGAAAGTCGCATCGTCGGTAGGTGTGGCCGGTATACTTCTGTGTATGTGGTCGGGCGACACCACCGCTGTCGACGTCACCAAGACTCAGCCGATGAAGCTTGCTGCGATGGAGGGCCTGTACGACGGCGACTTCGGTCAGTCGCTTGTGGCTGTGGGCGTACTTGACCCGGCCAAAGAGCGCACCGACGAAAAGAATCCCTTCCTGTTTGAAATCTCTATCCCCAAAGGGCTGTCGCTGCTGGCCTGGCACGACCCCGATGCGTATGTGCAGGGTATCAATGATATTATCGAGGGACGCAACTTCGACAAGGAGGGGCAGCCGGTAAATTCCGTAAGCTATGCCGAGCGCATCGTGTCGGGCAAACGTGCACACGAGGCTCTGCGCCGTTATAATACCGCCGAGGCTCAGGGCGACTCCGCCGCTATGGCCGCTGCTGCCGCCGACCTCAAGGCCGACTTCAAATATTTCGGCTATGGCTATCTCGACACCCCCGACCAGGCCATTCCGCCAGTAGGGATGGTGTTCTATGCTTTCCACATAATGGTAATCTTCGGCGGCTACCTGCTGCTGTTCTTCCTCGTGGTGGCATATCTGGCCTTCCGCAAGCCTCACGCCATCGAAAACAAATGGATGGTATTCTTCGGTCTGCTCACAATTCCGGTGGTATGGATTACATCGGAAGCCGGCTGGGTAGTGGCCGAAATGGGTCGTCAGCCCTGGACCATCGAGGGTGTGCTCCCCACCTGGGCGTCGGTAAGCCACATCTCCGCCGGATCGGTGCAGCTCACCTTCTGGATGTTTGTTGTAGTGTTCACCGGACTTCTCGCAGCCGAGGTGGCCATTATGTGCCGCGAAATCGCCAAGGGTACCAAGCGCGATATCCTTGCTTCGGATGAGCACTAGGCCTGACCGACATCGGAATTTTTATAATGTCTAACTTGATAATCAAGATATAAAAGTGGAAGCTTTACAAATATACTGGTGGTTCGTCATCTCGCTGCTTGGCGGCCTCCTGGTGTTCCTGCTTTTCGTGCAGGGAGGCCAGACTATGATCTGGTCTACGCGGCAGCCGGGGCGCAAGTCGCTGCTGGTGAATGTGCTGGGCCGCAAATGGGAACTTACCTACACCACCCTGGTGCTGTTCGGCGGTGCGTTCTTCGCCTCATTCCCCCTCTACTACTCCACAAGTTTCGGCGGAGCCTACTGGCTCTGGATGCTGATCCTGGTGAGCTTCATCCTGCAGGCGGTGAGCTATGAATTCCGTTTGCGTCCGTCGAATCTGTTCGGCACGAATACGTATGACATATTCCTGTGGATCAATGGCTTCGTAGGCTGCGTGCTGCTCGGCTGCGCCGTGGGTATGCAATTCTTCGGCGCCGACTTCACCGTGAGCCGCGGCAGCATTCTCGACGGTGCCGCTCCGGTGATTTCGCAGTGGAACAGTCAGCACGGTTTTGATGTGATATTCTCCGGCCGTTGCCTGCTTCTGGGATTTGCAGTGTTCTTCCTGGCCCGCACCCTGGCCGCAATGTTCTTCTGCTACAGCGTGCGCGAAAACAGCCGCGAGGAGAGCGAGTTTACCGGCCAGATGCGCCGTCGCATCCTCGTCAACGGCACCATCTTCGTGCTCCTGTTTCTCGGTTTCCTGGCCGCACTGTTTACGGCCAACGGCTACACGATGACCGCAGAAGGGGTGGTGGAACCTATCCGCTATAAATATTTCTTCAATCTCATCGACCTCTGGTGGCTGGGAGCCACACTGCTCTGCGGCGTGCTGCTGGTGCTCTACGCTATCCTGCGCGGAGGCTTGCAGACGGCATTCTGCCACAAAGCGTTCTGGTATGCCGGTGTGGGCGTGGTGCTCACAGTCACGGCCCTTCTCTGCGCCAACGGCTACAACAACACCGCCTTCCTTCCCTCGGTAAGCAATCCGCAGAGTTCGCTCTTTATCACCAACGCCTCCTCCTCGTATTTCACGCTGAAGGTAATGGCCTGGGTGACACTGCTTATCCCGGTAGTGCTGGGCTACATAGCATACGTGTGGTGCAAGATGACCACTCCGCCGCTTACCGAGAAGGAACTTGACTCCTCCGACCATATCTATTAAGCGCCGGAAGAATCAGCGAAACTGATAGCGCCGTATTTATAAATCTTAGAGCCGGGCTGCATCCACCGATGTGGCCCGGCTTTCTTTGCGATCTCCGGGGCGCGATAACAAACATTCACGCGGAATATTGGTAGTATGTCGCAGAAAAATTGTAATTTTGCGAGTCAAGACCCACACTTGCAATGACTCAATACAACGACTACAATAACGGATACGACGGAGGCTACTCGCCGCGTCGCCCTCAGCCCTCTTCCGACGACTATTCTCCCGCCGAGAAGCGCCGCCGGCGCAACCGCAAAATCATCGGCTGGATTTGGAAAACATTCACTATCGGGTTCGTTGCCCTGTTTCTGCTCTTTCTGCTGATTTATAATGGCTGGATAGGGTATATGCCTGAGGTTGAGGAGCTCCTCAATCCTAACGATAAGTTTGCCACCGTGATTTATTCGGCCGATGGCGAGGAAATGGGGCGCTACTACCGCAATTCAGGCAACCGCGTCTATGCCGACTATTCCGAGATTTCCCCTTACATCGTCGACGCGCTGATAGCCACCGAGGATTCCCGCTTTATGGAGCACTCGGGTGTGGATATGCGTGCCTTCGGCCGTGTGTTCGTGAAGACGCTGCTGCTGCGGCAGAAAAATGCCGGCGGTGGTTCCACCATCACACAGCAGTTGGCCAAGCAGCTCTATTCACCGCAGACCCGCAGTCTTTTCGACCGTGCGCTGCAGAAGCCTATCGAATGGATGATTGCAGTGAAGCTGGAACGCTACTATTCGAAGGATGAGATAATTAAGATGTATCTCAATCAGTTTGACTTTCTCTACAATGCCGTGGGCATCAAGTCGGCGGCGTATGTATATTTCGGCAAACAGCCCAAGGACCTTACCATCGAGGAGGCTGCCACCTTAGTGGGTATGGTGAAGAATCCGGCCTACTACAATCCGGTGCGCCACCGCGAACGCACCCGCGAGCGCCGTAATGTGGTGTTCGAGCAGATGTATAAGAATGGCAAAATCACCCGCGAGCAGCTTGATTCGCTGCGTCAGTTGCCGCTCGAACTGCACTTCACCCGCGTAGACCATAAGGATGGTCTGGCACCCTACTTCCGCGAGGAGTTGCGCCGTGTGCTCACCGCCAAGAAGCCGGAACTGTCGGACTATCGCGGCTGGGAGAAGCAGAAATATATCGATGATTCTATAGCCTGGGAAACCAATCCACTGTTCGGCTGGATTGAAAAGAATCCTAAGCCCGATGGCTCGAAATATGATCTTTACGCCGATGGCCTGAAGATTCACACCACGATTGACTCGCGCATGCAGCGCTATGCCGAGGAGGCTGTGAATGAGCATATGTCGCACCTGCAGGAGCTGTTCTTCCGCGAGAAGCGCGGCGCTCGAAATGCTCCCTATACCTCCAATGCTGAGGAACTTGGCAAGGTGAAGGTGGCCAACCTTATTGAGAAGGCCATCAAGCAGACCGACCGTTACCGCGTGATGAAGCACGCCGGAGCCTCCGATGAGGAAATCCACAAGGCGTTCAATACCCCCAGGGAGATGAATGTGTTCTCGTATCACGGTGTGGTTGACACGGTGATGACTCCGCGCGATTCGCTCCTCTACCAGAAGCACTTCCTGCGCACCGGCTTTATGTCGATCGACCCCCGCAACGGTTACGTGAAGGCATATGTCGGCGGCCCCGATTTCAATTTCTTCCAGTATGATATGGTTTCGACCGGTCGACGTCAGATCGGTTCTACCATCAAGCCGTTCCTCTATACCTATGCTATGGAGGAGGGCTTCACCCCCTGCGACCGTCTGAGCAACACTCAGCCGGAGATTATCGACGAATCGGGTAGAATATGGCGCCCCCGCAACTCCGGCAGCAGCCGTGTGGGCGAAATGGTTGACCTGCGCTGGGCGCTTACCTACTCCAACAACTGGATTTCGGCGCGTCTGATGCAGCAGCTTTCGCCGCAGACGCTCGTGCGCAATATGCACAATTTCGGCATTACCAACACGCTGAATCCCGTGATGTCGATCTGTCTTGGCTCCTGCGAGGTGTCGGTGCGCGAAATGGTGGGCGCCTACACTGCCTATGCCAACCACGGTATGCGCTCCGAGCCGCTGTATGTCACCTCAATCTGCGATGCCAACGGCAATGTGATCTCGGAGTTCTCATCCAACCATACCGAGGTGATTTCGGAAGCGGCTTATGCCAAGATTCTGTCGATGTTGCTGAATGTGGTAGACAGCGGTACGGCTAACCGCCTGCGCCGTCCTCCCTTCAATATAATGGGGCAGATGGGCGGCAAAACCGGTACGACCAACTACAACTCCGATGCGTGGTTTATGGCTTTCTCACCCGAACTGGTCAACGGTGCCTGGGTGGGCGGCGATGAGCGCTTCATCCACTTCAATTCAATGGCTTCGGGCCAGGGTGCAGCCGCAGCGCTCCCTATCGTAGGCAAGTATCTGCGTAAGGTCTACAACGACAAATCGCTCCCCTACAGTGAAAATGCCACCTTCAATGTGGACTTCTCGTCGGTTTGCGACAAAGAATTCTACGACTACGTAGAGGAATCGCCCGAAGTCGAGGAAACCCTCACCGACGTCTTCGACTAATACCGCCCCCTTACCGTCTGTATCTTACCGCCAGTTGCTTTCGCTTGTTACTGTATGGCGAATTGCCATCGCTTGTTGGCGAATGTAGTACTAATAGTGCGAAAGATATTTGCATATATGGGTATTTATCCTTATTTTTGCGTATAAATACCCATATATGCTAATATGTTAGAGGAAGATTATATATCCAATCTTGAGATTCTACGGGTTCTAGCCGAGAGGATGAAGGAGTATAGGCTGGCTTGCAGGTTGAGTCAGCGCGAAATGGCTGAGAAATCGGGAGTGAGCTACACTACGATATGTCGTTTTGAACAGGGGAAGCACCCCAATATCTCGCTTAGAAACTTCATAGCGTTGCTTCGTCAGGTGGGGATGGAGATGCGGATGATGGAGCAAGTGCTCCCGAAACTGCCCGTGCCGCCTATGGCTCTTCGCGAAATAAATAAATACATTCCCAAAAGAGTACGCCGCAATGATTCCGCTGATTAATGTAAAGCCGCAATGATTCCCTCGATTAATGTAATGATGTGGGGCCGGAAGGTAGGCTCCCTTGTTGAGGTCGGTACAGGCCGCAACCGTAAGATATGCTTTTACTTCGACCCGTCGTATGTGCGCGGCGGTCTTGACATAGCACCTTTGCGTGCACCTTTAAAAGGTATCGCCGCGCAGAAGGGTTTACCGATTTATCCGGATAGCGAGCGTCTGTTTGGTGGCCTGCCATCGTTTGTTGCTGATTCTCTGCCTGACTCCTGGGGCCATTTAGTATTCAGCCGGTGGGCTAACGAGCATAATATCAGTTTAAAACATATTACAGCATTAGACCGGTTGGCATATACAGGCTGTCGGGGTATGGGCGCGATGGAGTTTATGCCGTCGATATCGCCGGAAATGGAGACCTCCTTTAAGGTAGAAATTGAGCAGCTGTCGGCGCTGGCTCAAACTGTGCTGGCTCAGGCAAAGAATTTGAAAGCGGAGCTTAGTAACGGTTTTGTTGTGGAAAGCCTATTCCGGGTCGGTACGTCGGCCGGCGGCAGAAGGCCGAAAGCGCTGATAAATGTCAACCTTGCCACGGGAGAATGTTTCTCCGGTCAGGTTGCTACCGAGCAGCCGGGCTTTACTCCTATGATTATAAAGTTTGATGAGCGGACGGGGTTGCCGACGACACGCATTGAATATGCATACTATCTTATGGCTCGTAGGGCGGGGCTACTTATGAAGCCTTCGCGACTGCTGGAGGTGAAGGATGGCGTACATTTTCTAACTGAGCGATTCGACCGCATAGGCAATGAAAAGCGGCATGTACAGACTCTCGCTGCAATGAATCCGTTGTCGACATCTTATGAAGATTTGTTTAACGTCGCCCGCAAGCTGGAATTACAGCCCGATGAAATGGAACAACTGTTCTTGCAAACAGCCTTGAATTTTATGGCTGCCAATGTGGATGACCATAATAAGAACTTCAGTTTCTTGATGAATGACGACGGTACTTGGTGTTTGGCTCCGGCTTACGATTTTACGTTTACTGTTGAATCTTCGGCTCCTTCTTATGTCAACCGGCACAGTATGACTGTCAATGGTAAAGACTACGATGTGACTAAGGAAGATTTGCTCAAACTGGCAGATGCATATGATATAAGGAATGGCAACGCTATTTTGGATGCAGCCGGCACTGCTGTAGCAAACTTTGCAGAATTTGCCGATATAGCGGGAATCTCATCGGAAGTCGTTGATGAAATTAAAAGCCATCTGTCCATATTCTAAGCCGTCTGTTATGAAAGCAAGATTAGAAACAGGCATCGGTTGCAGTGAAGGAGGCTGATGTAGGGGCGATGAGTGCTTCATTTCTCGTCGGTTTGCGACAAAGAATTCTACGACTACGTAGAGGAATCTCCCTAAGTCGAGGAAACCCTCACCGACGTCTTCGACTAATACCGCCCCCTTACCGTCTATATCTTACCGCCAGTTGCTTTCGCTTGTTACTGTATGGCGAATTGCCATCGCTTGTTGGCGTAGAATACTCACATTCGGAAGTCAAGGTATATCCATTATCTTTCGCAGAGTTCCTGACAGTCTCGGATATGGAAAAGGCGGATGCTTTTGAGGAATATCTGATGTATGGTGGTATGCCGTTGGCTGTTCTTGAACCGGACGAAAAGGAGAAAAGGAAATATCTTCAGGGACTGTTCACCAATGTCTATATCAAGGATATAGTTGAGCGATATAAACTCAAGGATGACAGCATACTGAGTCAGCTTGTCGATGCACTTTGTTCATCCGTCGGGTCTCTTACTAATTCCAATAGGCTTGCAAATACAGCAGGCTCCGCCATTGGGAAAGCACCTTCTCATAACACCATCAAGAAATATCTTGAGTATGTGGAGGATGCGTATCTTTTCCAAAGAGCAGACCGGTGGAACGTAAAGGGCCGTAAATATTTCGACACCATACAGAAATACTATGCAATGGATCTCGGGCTCCGTAACGCCCGCTTGAATTTCCGTCAACAGGAGCGTTCACACCTAATGGAAAATATGATTTATAACGAGTTGGTTCGCAGAGGATATTCCGTTGATGTCGGGATAGTGAAAGT
>SFFL01000043.1 GCA_004557825.1 Bacteroidales bacterium
GATATAGAATCATCTGGTTATCAATGTGTTACATGGTGTGGCCGCGCCGACCCCAGAACCGCTGAAAGCGCGTCAATACGTAACCGCGGAGACGCTTACATTTACAATGTGGACTGCCAGGAGTGCATCACGTGTCGTGGCCGGTCGGCGGCGGATGCCCAGAGAGCGAATTGCGAAGCACCTGAGCGAACGGGCACCGACCGCCGCCGGCATCCATGTGGATTAGGGTCGGCGCGGCACTGATTATAGAGGCGTTGATTATCAATGAATTGCAATAACGTCCCGCGCCGACCCGGCTAAAAACTATGGGGTCGGCACGGTGATGATATAGAATCATCTGGTTATCAATGTGTTACATGGTGTGGCCGCGCCGACCCCAGAACCGCTGAAAGCGCGTCAATCCGTGACTGCGGAGACTGTTACGTTCATAATGTGGACTGCCAGGAGTGCATCACGTTTCGTGGCCGGTCGGCGGCGGATGCCCAGAGAGCGAATTGCGGAGCACCTGAGCTAACGGGCACCGACCGCCGCTGGCATCCAGGTATGTCAGGTTCGTTGTCGGAATAGTCGTTACGATACATCTGTAGATTTTCTTCGGATGACAACGATCCGGGGAGATAGTTGATGATATGTCGGTCACCGCAGCTGGCGAAAACGCCGGCCAGCTGCTCAAAGCAGGCTGCGCAGCTCCGCCGATGGCAGCTCCGCCTGCTTTGTGCCCCCGTGGACCATGGTCGTTTATCTTCGAGTTCACCAAGACTATCGAGAAGCATCCGCGACAAAATTACGTGTCGTGGCCGGGATTTCCGCTGATCGGGGTCGGCGGATTTTGGATATTGGAGGTATTGAGTATCAATGAATTACGTTATTTATATCCGCCGACCCTCCGTTTTTTAGGGGTGTCGGCGGATGACGATTTTATAATCACTTGATTATCAATGTTCTATAAAGTATAAATCCGACGACCCCAAGCTGCCGTAGTTCATAATGTGGATTGCCAGGAGTGCATCACGTTTCATGGCCGATCGGCGTCGGCACCCGGGTTACGCCTCGATGACGAGACCGTCGTACGCCGGTTGGATATCCAGGTCAGGGGAGAGAGTTTGGAGCTGAGTGCAGAAATCCGGGTACGTCGGGAAAGTGTGGGAGAGGTGAGTCAGCCAGGTGTGCTTGGCCCCGATACGGTGCGCCAACTCGATAGCCTGATATAGAGAAAAGTGAGAGTGATGCGGCTTATAACCGACAGTATTCAGAGTGACGTGCTCTAAGCCTTGCAACTTCTGTAACTCGCTGTCAGGCAGCATGCTCATGTCAGTGATATAAGCGATGTTACCGAAACGGAAACCAAGGACCGGCATCTTGTCATGCATGCCACGGATCGGAATAATCTCCACGCCGCGCCCTGACGCGGAAAGGCATTGACCCGAAAAAGAGGGATCGGCGGCGAGCTCGGCGGTCGACACTTTGCGGTCGTCAGTCGGAATCGTGCTGCCGTCCGCGAGCTGCCAGCAGTAACCTTGGTCGTGCACCCAGACCAGCTTCATGTCGTCATCACTCGGCTCCACGAAAAACGGTCGCTCGTCGATCAGATGGATGTGCCACTCGGGCGCGCCGGGATACTTGTTCTCGGCGAAAACATAACTGTAACCCTCTTTCAATGAATCCAATACCATTGACTCACAATAGATTTCGGCAGCGCGTTGATCGATGTAATTCAGCGAACGTACATCGTCCAGGCCGCCCGTATGGTCGCGATGACTGTGCGTGAGAAGAATCGCGTCCAGGTGCGACACCCCATGCGCCAACATCTGCATGCGGAAATCCGGCCCCGCGTCCACCAGAATCGTCAGGCCGCCATACTCCACCAGCGCCGCTGACCGGAATCGCTTATCGTGAGGGTCAATGCTCTTACACACAGGGCATTGACAACCGATGATGGGCACTCCTTGCGACGTTCCGGTGCCCAGGAATGTCAGACGTGTCTTCATAATGTCACCTCCACGATTTTGCCGGCAAGGGTAGGGTCCCATGGACGGTCTACCTTGATGTAATTCCCTGTATATCCACTCATTACGCCGTCGTTGTTATCCTCCTCGAAAAGCACTTGTTCACGGACACCTTTCTGTGAAGCGATAAAATCTTCGTTGAGCGTTTTGCAAAGCTCTTCAAGCATGGCCACGCGTTTGGTCTTTACGCAGTCCTGAACCTGGTCTTTGCGCGCGGCGGATCTCGTTCTGGCTCTACGTGAGTAAGGAAAAATATGGATAAATGCCGGTTTAATCCTGTCTTTCAAGAAGTTATATGTCTCCAAAAAGAGCTCGTCGGTTTCTCCGGGGAGGCCGGCGATTACGTCAATGCCGAAGAAGACGTCGGGTTTTTTGCTGCCGTCGGCGTTCAGTTCTCCAGGTTTCGGATTCATCTTTTCGCGGATATATGCTATTTTGTTGGCGAAAAA
>SFFL01000044.1 GCA_004557825.1 Bacteroidales bacterium
GCGCCCCAATAAGCCGCCCTTGCCGTAAGCGGAGCCAACATACTTCCGTCCGTTTTCCCGGTCAACAATGAGGTAGACCGCGTTGACGGTGGAAAGCGCCGTGTGCCACGATTCGTATGCCGTGGGATCCTGCACGATCTCCCGAAGCTCTTCATAGGTAAGGATCGCGTTTTCGTAGCCGGAAAAGATTTTCTTGTCCCGAATGGCCACAATAGGCTTTTCGTTGGTGCCTTTCTGCGCCCAGGCAAGCGCGCTTTTACCCCATTCGATCAAGAGCCTGCCTTCGTATTCCTTCAACAGATCAATGCGCTCCAGATTGTAAAACATTCGCTGCCCTTGGAACCAATCTTCCAGTGGGAAATCCTTTGGCTTCGTGTCCTGCGTATCAATAACGCCGCCGCTTACCTTGTAGCAGGCGTAAAACTTTGCCGTCGTACTCTTGTCGCTGATAAATACGCACCAATAATCATACCCGTTGCTGAAGGTTTCACTCTGTACGCGGGTGTACTCCTCTACCATGTTCTTGTCATAGCATTCCTTGAATGCCTTGTCACCCAGCGAATGCCGGATCAGTTTTACCCGCTTCGGGTCAAGCCCCACATTTTTAAGCACATCGGAAAAGTTCAGAATCGCCACGGAAGCCCCTCCTTATTCTGTTCTCTATTTCAAATTCTACCACATATTTTTTCGTTGTAAAGCGCGCTTTCCCACCAACGCAAAATCTCCGCCAGCTCCGGCGTCAGACGTTTGCGGCACTCCTGCCGCAGTTCCTCCGGCACGCCGTAGAATGCCTCGGCGATGCTGCCGGTGATGGCGGCGAGGGTGTCGCTGTCGCCGCCGAGGGACACCGCCGTGCGGAGAGCGTCTTCAAAATCGCGACTCTCCAAAAACGCGGTGATCGCCTGCGGCACGGTTTCCTGGCAGCTCTCTACATGATGGTAAGTGGGGCGGATATCGTCGCAGCTGCGGCTGAGGTCGTAGCCAAACTCGCGCTCCACATACGCTTTGATTTCCGCTTTGTCGTGACCTGTGCGGGCGAGAAAGATGGCCGCTGCGGTGGCCTGCGCGCCCTTGATGCCCTCCGGATGGTCGTGGGTCACCTGGGCGGTGAGCCGCGCCAGACACAGCGTTTCTGCCATATTCTCTGCCAGCCATGCGGCAGACGACACCCGCATGGCGCTGCCGTTGCCGTAGCTCTGGTAGGGCTGCGGGTCATCCTCATAGAGCCAGCCGCCGAAATGGGTGCCATAGCCCCGGTCGGGGTAGGCGCGGCCCATCTGCTGCATCTCCCGTACCAACGCTGTTTTGATGGCGGCATCGTCCTGCCCACGGGTGCCGAGCAGCGCCTTCGCCACTGCCAGCGTCATCACCGTGTCGTCGGTGAAGTCAGAACGGCGGCTGAACAGCGGGAAATCCTTCGCCTTATAGTTGTTGCAGTCGAACTCGTAGGGGCTGCCCACGATGTCGCCCAAAATCGCTCCGTACATACGCTTACCTCCCTCTTTTCTGCACGTCCTCGTCGATGCGGCGCTTCCAGTCGGCGCTGAGGGGCCGGGCGGCACGGACGCTGCACACCGCCTCGCTGATGACCTCGTAATTCAGCGCTGTGCCCGCCTCGTCGCACTTGTAGTTCACCGCCTGGTCGGCGTCAATACCAAAGCGGGCTGCCTCCTTGGCTGCGTCGATGTTGGCGCCCAGGAACAAAAACTCCCAGCCGTATTTTTCCTTCTGACGCTCGATCATGCGCCGCACACGTTCGTAATCGTATCGGCGGCTGGCGTTTTCGTAGCCGTCGGTGGTGATGATGAACATCGTCTTCTCCGGCACATCCTCCCGGCGGGCGTACTTGTGGATGTTGCCGATGTGGTGGATGGCGCCGCCCACGGCATCCAGCAACGCCGTGCAGCCGCGGGTGAAATACTCCTTTTCCGTCAGGGGCGGCACCTCGCTCAGCGGCAGGCGGTCATGGATGACCGTGCTGTCGTTGGCGAAAAGCACCGTGGAGACCAGCGCCTCCCCCGCTTCCCGCTTCTGCTTTTCGATCATGGAGTTGAAGCCACCGATGGTGTCCGCCTCCAGTCCCGCCATAGAGCCGCTGCGATCCAAGATAAAAACCAATTCCGTCATAAAAAAGCCCTCCTTTGTTTGATTACGCTCCCATTGTAGCGCATCCGAAGGAGGGTTTGGTCGCCTGTGGAGCGACATTTATTGGATTTTCAGGCAGTTCTCCCACTCGGCTTCTTTGAAGCCGACCAGCACGAAATCATCGCTCACCAGCAGCGGACGCTTGACCAGCATCCCGTCTGCCACAAGGAGCTTCAGCATCTCGTCCTCGTTCATGGTGGGGAGCTTATCCTTCAACGCCATGGATTTATAGAGGAGGCCACTTGTGTTGAAGAATTTCTTGA
>SFFL01000012.1 GCA_004557825.1 Bacteroidales bacterium
GGCTTGGAAATCATAAAAACAGACTCGACCGCCGTAGATCAGCAGTTGAGCCATGCTTTTGTGCTGTCCTCAATTTTTATCGGACAGCAATAATAATTTTCAACCTGCCTGAGAAATGCAGCTATCGAATCGGTGGTCTGCCGGTTGTCGGCAAATCCGACCCTTACCTCCGATACATTGACCGGATAGTTTATGGTATAGCAATGTCTCGTGGAAGAGGCATACGATCTACCCCCCCATTAATATGCTGAGAATCAGCAGGTTAACAGCTGAAAAGAAAATTTTGAATTTGTGCATGAAATGTGAATCGTTCCTAAGGAATCTTTTGCGAGCACAAAATTAATACATTCTCTACAAACAAGCAAATCCAAAATTGTATAAAAATTTTAATCACTCCAACGTTCAGTTAAAACCCTCTGACTGTTTCCGTTTTTAGCCACATTTCATACTCTTCTGGCGATTATTCCAAAGATTTGTGCTAACTTTGCAAAGATATATAAAAACGATATAACAATGGTACTCCAGCGCTGGCAGTCGGTATGGCTGCTTGTTTCCGCCATCTGTGTGGCGCTTTTCTGTTTTCTCCCCGTAGCTTCGATAGCATTTGAAGAGCCTGCAGCCGCTGCCGGTTCGTTTACCGCCATCACCCCCACCGACAACTGGGCCGTGCTCACTGTGGGCATACTCGTGGTGGTGCTTCTGCTTGTGAGCATTTTCTCGTTTCGCGACACCCGTCGCCAGAAGATGATGACTATCGTGAGTATCCTGCTTATGTGTGTGTTGGCCGTATGCGCCTCGCTTATGGTTTACAACACTCTGGCTCCAGGCGTGAGCGCCGAACCGCTCGGCAGCAGCCTGCTTCTGCTCGGGGCTATCATCTTCGCCATTCTCGCATATCGCGGCATCCGCCACGACGAGAAGTTGCTCCGCGCCGCCGACCGGCTCCGCTGACAGAGTCCGTAAAAATACGTATCAACTTGTAGGGACGCACCCCAGATGCATCCCTACAAAAATATCTTTCTCCTATATAATTCAGAATGGAATTCAAACTTTCATCGGAATACAAACCCACCGGCGACCAGCCACAGGCGATTGAACAACTGGTAAAAGGTGTCAACGAAGGGCTCCCCGCACAGGTGCTCCTCGGTGTGACCGGCTCGGGCAAAACCTTCACGATGGCCAATGTCATCAAGCAGGTCAACCGCCCCACCCTCATCCTCAGTCACAACAAGACCCTGGCCGCGCAGCTTTACAGCGAGTTCAAGCAATTCTTCCCCGAGAACTCGGTGCAGTATTTCGTGTCGTATTACGATTACTACCAGCCTGAGGCCTACATCCCCTCCATAGACAAATACATCGAAAAAGACCTCGCCGTAAACGACGAAATCGAGAAGCTGCGCCTCGCCACAGTGTCGGCGCTCCTGTCCGGCCGCCGCGATGTGGTGGTAATCAGTTCGGTGTCCTGCCTTTTCGGTATGGGCAACCCCGAGGATTTCGACGCCAATATCATCGAAATCAAAACCGGTATGCGCATCTCGCGCAACGCTTTCCTGCGCCGTCTGGCCGAATCGCTATACAGCCGCAACGAGGTGGAGCTTAACCGTGGCACGTTCCGCGTGAAGGGCGACACCGTAGACATCCGCCTGGCCTATGAAGAAATCATCCTCCGGGTGGTGTTCTTCGGCGATGAAATAGAATCGATTTCCACGATGCACCCCATCGACAACACGCCGCTGGGGTCGCACGACATTTTCCATATCTATCCGGCCAACCTCTTTGTCACCTCCCACGAGCGGCAGGCCACTGCCCTGGCGCAGATGGAGCTTGACCTGGGCGAACAGACCCAGGCTTTCAATGATGAAGGGAAACCGCTGGAGGCAAAACGGCTCTATGAGCGCACTACCTACGACATAGAGATGATTCGCGAAATCGGCCACTGCCCCGGCATTGAGAACTATTCACGGTATTTCGACGGCAGGAAGCCCGGTATGCGGCCGTTCTGTCTGCTCGATTATTTCCCGAAAGATTATCTCACCTTCATCGACGAGAGCCACGTCACTGTGCCGCAGATCCGCGCAATGTATGGCGGCGATCTCTCGCGCAAGCAAAACCTGGTGGACTATGGTTTCCGCCTGCAGTCGGCGCTCGACAACCGTCCGCTCCGTTTCGAGGAATTCGAGCGCTTGTCGGGCCAGACCATCTACGTGTCGGCCACCCCCGCCGACTACGAGCTGGAGAAGAGCGAAGGCGTGGTGGTGGAACAGGTAATCCGTCCAACCGGTCTGCTCGACCCGCTTATCGAGGTGCAGCCGTCGCTCCATCAGATCGACCATCTGCTGGAGGAGATAGAGCAGCGCCGCGTCCAGGGGGAACGTGTGCTGGTGACCACCCTGACCAAACGTATGGCCGAGGAACTCAACGAATATTTCCTGAAGCTCAACATAAAGACGGCTTACATCCACTCTGATGTGGAGACGCTCGACCGCATCAAGATTCTCGACGACCTGCGCGCCGGAGTCTACGATGTTCTCATCGGCGTGAACCTGCTGCGCGAAGGTCTCGACCTGCCGGAAGTGTCGTTAGTGGCCATCATCGACGCCGACAAGGAGGGTTTCCTGCGCTCGCACCGTTCGCTCACACAGACCGTGGGCCGTGCCGCCCGAAACCTCAACGGCATGGTGATAATGTACGCTGACAAGATGACCGACTCGATGCGTATGACCATCGATGAGACCAACCGCCGCCGCGAGAAGCAGATGGCCTACAACAAGGAGCACGGTATCACGCCGCAGGCTATCATCAAGAGTCGCAACGCCCTTGTGGGTATGGAGCTGGAGGAACTTTCCCCGGCTTCAAATCCGCGCTCGGCTGCGGCAAAGCGCTCGGCTTCGGCGCAGGCCGCAAAGGTGGTGCCCTACGCTCAGGAATACTCCTACTCTGCCGACGTTGCCGCCGACCCGGTAATCAAATATATGAGTGCCGAAGAGCTGCAGCGCGCCATCACCCGCACACGCGCCGAAATGATGAAGGCAGCCAAGCGTATGGAATTTATGGAAGCCGCACGTCTGCGCGATGAGGTGCTGAAAATGGAAAAACTTGCCAAAGCTTCGGAATAATGCAGAAACCGTATCGTCCGAAACAACAGCCGCGCCCCGGCAATCCGAAACAGCAGCCACGCCCCGGCAAGGAGAAGCCCTCCTCGGCATCCGCGCATAAGGATGTAGGGGCGCGATATATCGCGGCCGCATCCGGAGGGTCTTACACCGCAGGCAAGCAGAAAGGGCATTTCTATGAAAAGCCGGCGCCTCAAGCCGCAAGTAAAGCGCCTCACGCTGCCGGAAAGGCACCGAAGGGGGAGTGCCGCGGCGAGATTATCGACTATCCGCGCCGGCCGCTCACCGATTGGCTCCCCACCTCCGTGAAGGAGATGAAAGCGCGCGGATGGGATGAGGTGGATGTGGTGCTTTTCTCGGGCGATGCTTATGTTGACCACCCCTCTTTCGGCGCGGCCGTAATCGGGCGCACCCTGATGGAAATCGGCGGCTACCGCGTGGCCATAGTGCCGCAGCCCAACTGGCAGGATGACCTGCGCGATTTCCGCAAATTCGGCCGTCCGCGTTTGTTCTTCGGCATTTCGGCCGGAGCGATGGACTCGATGGTGAACCACTACACAGCTTCGCGGCGCAAGCGCAGCGATGATGCCTACACCCCCGACGGTCGCCACGGTATGCGTCCCGACTACCCCACCATCGTTTATTCCGAAATTCTGCGCAAACTCTACCCCGACGTTCCCATCATCGCCGGAGGTATCGAGGCGTCGATGCGCCGCCTCTCGCACTACGACTACTGGCAGGACCGTCTGCGCCCCTCCATCCTGCTCGATGCGCCGGTGGATATGATTATATATGGTATGGGGGAACACCCGATTCTCGAAATCGCCCGACGGCTGAGCGAAGGTACCCCCGTAAGCGATATCCGCGATATTCCGCAGACGGTTTTCTTCGAGCCGGTTGAGGCAATGAATGAGGCTTCCAAGCAGCCTGAGAATATCATCCTGCACTCCTGGGAGGAGTGCCGCCGCGACAAACGATGCCAGGCGGAGAACTTCAAGCACATCGAGCAGCAGAGCAACCGTATGGCCGGTGCCACACTCTGGCAGCAGGTCGACTCCCGCCGCGCCGTCAGGGTGAATCCGATGTATCCCCCGATGACCGCCGAAGAAATCGACCGCTCCTTTGACCTCTCCTACACCCGTCTGCCCCACCCCCGATATATCGGCAAACGCATCCCGGCGTTCGATATGATTCGGTTCTCCATCAACCTGCACCGCGGATGTTTCGGCGGGTGCGCCTTCTGCACCATCTCGGCTCATCAGGGGAAATTCATAGCATCTCGCTCCAAAGAATCGATTCTGCGCGAAGCAAAGCAGGTGATGGAGATGCCCGGATTCAAGGGCTACATCTCCGACCTGGGCGGTCCGTCGGCCAATATGTACCGTATGGGGGGCAAGAACAAGGATATTTGCGCCAAGTGCCTGCGTCCAAGCTGTCTGCATCCGAAGCCCTGCGCCAATCTCAACACCGACCACCGGCCGCTGCTCGACATCTATCACGCCGTCGACGCTCTGCCCGGGGTGAAGAAATCGTTTATCGGCAGCGGTGTGCGCTACGACCTGTCGATGCACCGCACCGGCGACGCCCAACTCGATGCCGCCTCGCGACACTACAATGAGGAACTGATTACCGACCACGTGAGCGGTCGACTGAAAGTGGCTCCCGAGCACACCGAGGATGCCGTGCTGCAGATTATGCGCAAGCCATCGTTTGACCTTTTCGGAGCATTCAAGCGCCTGTTCGACGACGTGAACCGTCGCCACAATCTGCGCCAGCAGCTTATCCCATACTTCATTTCATCGCATCCCGGGTGCCACGAACTGGATATGGCGCAACTTGCCCTGAAAACCAAGCAGCTCGACTTCCACTTGGAGCAGGTTCAGGACTTCACCCCCACCCCGATGACCCTCTCCACAGAGATCTATTACACCGGCTACCACCCTTATACTATGGAGAAGGTGTTTACCGCCATCACCCCGGAGGACAAGCTGGCACAGCGGCAATACTTCTTCTGGTACGACCGCGCCTACCGCATCCCCATCACCGAGTCGCTGCACCGCCTCCACCGCCCCGACCTCATCCGCGCCCTCTTCTCCCGCTAATCCCCCTAATCCCCTCACCCGCCATATAATCCAGTAATTTCCCCCCTCGATGTAGGGACGCACCCCAGGTGCGTCCGTGTAAACAACTAATACTCAGCCTATATAACGGACGCACCTGGGGTGCGTCCCTACTTCGATAACGCCTATGAGTCAACGTTTTCCAGGGAAAGACACCTTTCGTTTGCGCTGGCGTATACGCACAATGGGAGGGGCCGGCGTAGCTGGCCAAAGAGTGTAGCCAGGGGTGCTGCTGCGCAGAGCGCTGCAAACCCCTGGATTTCATAATAACGTATAGAATCTTGCGCTTCGTAGATGCGCGTCAGAAGCATGCGTGGCCATCCGAGTGCGACCGCGATATATCGCTCCTCTGATGCGTCGGATAAGCCTATGGTCAGGCTTGGCGGAAGAGGCGGACGGTATGGAGGCCGGGGGTGTTGAGGAATGTGAGCGCGGCAAACGATGATGTGGCATCGGAATTGTATTTCAGATGGTAGCGCTCGCAGGCAAGTCCGGGCAAAATAAATGTGGCGCGGTTCACCTCCTGCCGCTCCGAATCGAGCAGCGCGTTGGCGGCGCGATAGTTTCCGGCTGTGATTCTTTCTTCGGCAGATATATCAAACCCCTTGCGCGATAAGGCCAGCGCCACTGTGGCCCCGGAATCAAGCCCCTCCGGCAATCCATAACGGGTGATTTTCACATTGCCGTCGTCGAGGCAAAGCAGTTCGATGCGCGGCGACAGATCGCTTCCCTCCGGCGCCTTGTCAAGCATTCCCTCGGCAAAACTTGTCTCCACCGGTCCGCGCCCCTGCGGCATAGCAATGAGGGCCACAGCAAATGCAGCCACCATAAAGATAATTACGTAAAATTCTACCGAATGAAGGAAATCCATTATCCGAGGAAGAGATTCATCAGCGACGACGATATGAGCATATAGATGAGCATACCGATAATGTCGTTGGTGATTGAGATAAAGGGACCGGTGGCAAGTGCCGGATCGATTTTAAAGCGCTCCAGCGTAAGGGGCACAAAGGTACCGAAAATCGAGGCGAAAAGTACAACGGCCATCAGCGACAGCGACACCGCCAGAGTGGTGGGATTCCAGGGCGAGAGGGTGCAGACATTGTAAGCAAACACTATCAGCGAGATTATCAGGCCGTTGATAAGCCCTACGCCTACCTCCTTTGCCAACTGCTGGCCGGTGTCCTTAAGGTCGAGCGAACCGTTGGCCAGGCCTTGCACCACAATAGCCGACGACTGAATACCAACATTTCCGCCCGTGCCGCCAATCATAGGGATGAACAGCGCCATAGCGGGGTTGGTGGCAAATCCCTGCTCGAAGTTGCCAAGAATAAGAGAGTTGCCTATACCGCCGGCAATGCCGATAAGGAGCCAGGGAAGACGGGCGCGTGTCTGACGCCACACGGTGTCGTCGGATTCCACATCCTGCGACAGACCTGAAGCCAACTGATAGTCGCGCTCCGATGATTCGCGCACCGAGTCCATCACGTCGTCGACGGTGATATGCCCCACGAGCCTGCCGATTGAATCGACCACCGGCATAGCCACTATGTTATATTTCTCGAAGTCGATGGCCACCTCATCGAGCGGAGTATCGGTCTTTACCGATACGGGGTCGGTCTCCATCACATTCTTGATTTTGGATACGGAAGGATGGGTAATGAGTTTTTTCAGCGGCAGGGTACCGCGCAGGCGGTCGTCGTTGTCAACCACATACACATAATACACCTCATCCATATCCTCGGCCTGCATACGCAGCTGCTTGATGCACTCGGGCATCGACCAGTTTTCGTTCACCACAAGCATCTCGGTGCCCATCAGACCGCCGGCGGTGTCCTCGTCGTATTTCAGCAGGTCGATGATATCGCCCGCCTGCTCCACATCGTCGATATGCGAAAGCACCTCCTCCTGATCCTCCTTGTCGAGGTCCTGGATAAGGTCAACGGCATCGTCGGTGTCGAGGTGGTCGATGTAGCGGCTGGCGATTTCCTCGGGGTCCATATCGCTCAGGAGCTTGCGGCGATCATCCTCGTCAAGCTCCATCAGCACCTCGGCCGCCTTGTCGGCGTCGAGCAGACGGTAAAGGAATTCAGCCTCCTGCAGGTCGAGATCCTTATACAGCTCGGCTATGTCGGCGGGATGCATCTCGTCGAGCTCGCGACGCGCGGCACGCTCGTCGCCATCGGCAATAATCTGCTTGATTCTGTCAAGGTATTCCTGATCAAATTCCTTCATAGCAACCGGTGTTAGCCACAAGATTAGTGAGTTCTACAAACTGAGCCACGGAGAGCTGCTCGGGGCGCATAGCCATCAGCGGCGAATCCGGCAACGGGGCGCCGGGCGCAAGCAACGGGCGGAGGGAGTTGCGGATGGTTTTGCGGCGCTGGGAAAAGGTGGTTTTCACCACTTTCTTAAACAGCACCGGGTCGCAGCCGAGATCGGTCACGCCATTGCGCACCATCTTTATCACGCCCGATTTCACCTTCGGCGGAGGATTGAACACATTCTCGTCGACGGTGAAGAGATATTCCACATCATACCAAGCCTGTAGCAGCACGCTGAGGATTCCGCGCTCCTTGCCCCCCTCAGGGGCGGCAAGGCGACGGGCCACCTCGCGCTGCAGCATACCCGACACGCACACAATGCGGTCTTTCCACTCAAGCGCGTGGAAGAATATCTGCGAAGATATATTGTAGGGATAATTTCCTATCAGACAGAACTTACCGTCGCCGGGAACAAGCGCTCCGAGGTCGAGTTTGAGGAAATCCTCAGCCACAATACGTCCGTCGAGCTGCGGCATGTTGGCGCGCAGATATTCCACGCTCTCGCCGTCAAGCTCCACCACAGTCACATCGTGGCCCCGCTCAAGCAGGAATCGTGTGAGCACACCCATACCCGGTCCGACCTCCACAACAGGGAGGCCGCGGTATTCGTCGAGCGTGGCGGCAATTCTGTCGGCTATGCTCAGATCGGTAAGAAAATGCTGGCCAAGAGCCTTCTTCGGACGTACGTTCATAGAGCACAAAGTTAACTTTTTTTCGTCTTACCGACAAATTTTTTCATCAGATCGGCCATATTCATTCCCAGAAGCCGCTCCATTCCCAGCACACACACCACAAATGATAGCAGCACAAAGGGCACCGCAGCCCACCATCCTGCCATCGATTTCAGCAGCGCCGCAGCCACGCTCACGGCCAGTATCCCAAGGGGCACCAGCACGCCGGAGCTGCGCAGCACTATATGATAACGCCCGTAGCACACCGCCCATACTATGGCCAGGTAGAGCAGGAACCAGAGCGCGTAGGCGTATCCCATCCCAGCTATACCGAAGTGCTCGTAGAACAGCACGTTAAGCCCGAGATATGCGAGTGCGGAAAAAATTTCGGTAAGCAGATATGCCCGTCCGTCACCCCGCGCGAGAATCATCACAGCCAGGCACCACGACCATGCGCGGAACACCGTGCCCACAATTGCCCAGGTGATAAAGGGGAGCATCACAAGGAATCGGGAATCATACAGCAGGCGCACTATCAGTTCGTCGCAGCAGATGAAGAGGGTGATGAGCGGAAACATCACCAGCAGAACAAGAATTGTCTCGTGGGTGATGAAGAGCGCAGCGCGGCGCGGCGACATACTTACCTTCGACAGGCGCGGGAGAAATTCTGTGCCCACTGCCGCCAGCACTATCCCCACATAGCGGTTGACCACTGTGAATCCGGCCTGGAAATATCCGGCGGTCTCCACTCCTGCCTCGCGGTTGAGGTAGGTCATAAATATGTACGACACTATGTTGGAGGCAAAACTTGTCACGGCGATGAACATCCCCAGCACCGCAAACGATTTACCCGACACTATCGTCTCCTTCACGCCCGGAGCCTGGCCGGTAAGCGGATATGTGGTCTGCATATACCGGCGCACAATCCAGTTGCTCAGCGCTGCCACCAAAATGGCCGGCGCAATACTTGCCAGTCCCCAGAAATAATAGAGCGGAATGGATAGCGCCAGTCCGAGCAAACCACCTGCGATGGTGCTACGTCCGAGCTGCACGAGGGCGCCGGTTCCTTGCATCACCGCTCCCTCCATATTGTATATGCAGGCAAAAAGGATGGCCACACCCACGAGCATAAAATCGAAGGTGTGACTGTAATTTTCAAACGAGAAGCTACTCAGCAGAGGCGAAAGCGCCACACAAATCAGCATTCCAGCCAGGCCAAGTCCCCATCCCCAGCGGCGCACTACGGCCACAAGCCGTGCCAGGGCGCTTTTCGGCGCCATTGCAAGTTCGCGGGTAACCCCGATGGTGCCGCTCTGCGCCACCCCGGCCACCGTATCGAAGGATGTGAGGAATATGCCTATCAGACCCACACCTGCAGGGCCAAGCCACAGCGCCACCAGCTTTGTGCGCACAATCGAGCATAGTATGGCCACAATCTGTACACCGCTGAACATACCCATCACTTTGAGTACATGAGCCGACAATCCGCTCCGGTGCTTGCTTGTCAGCGGCGCAGCCATACCTCTGGATTCTCTTTAGTACGGTTATGACGGATTTCAAAATGCAGCACACTGCGGTTGCGGTCGGAGCTGTCGGAGTATACCGAACCGAGCGACTGCCCCGCCTTTACCTGCTGGTGTGCGCGCACATTCACGGCGCCAAGATTGGCATAAACCGTGAGGTAGTTGCCATGACGTACAACCACCACGGAGTTATACCCTTCGGGCTGGAACACTGCCGACACTTCGCCGTCGCACACGGCGCGCACTCCGGCGTTGGGTGCCGTCTGTATGTCAATGCCGGCATTGTCGGTTTCCACGTGCGGGAGCGAGGGATGTTTCTGTCGGCCGAATTTCCTTACGATAGTGTAATTACCTGCAACCGGCATCGAAAGCCTACCCTTCAGGCTCTCGAAGTTGGAGCCTGCCTCCACTGTAGCGGATGCGGTGCCGCTCTCTGCCGCCGAAGCGGGTGTGCTGAGCGTGGCGGCAGTGCTGCCACCGGCACTTGCGCCCTTCTGCGAACGCTTCACAGGTTTGGCATTGCGCCTGCTTTCCTCGCGGCGCTTATTCTCATCGGCCTTCTTTCGGTCTGCCTCGGCTTTCTTTCGGTCTGCCTCAGCCTTGCGGGCACGTTCCTGAGCCTCTTTTTCAGCCTTCTTGGCCTCATCGGCAGCCTTGCGGGCAGCTTCAGCCTCAGCCTTCTTGCGGGCAGCGGCCTCCTTCTCGGCCTGTTTCTTGGCATTCTTACGTGCATATTCAGCATCCTTGCGCGCCTTTTCGGCGGCCAGTTCACGCTGATGCGCCTCCGCTTCGGCCCGGCGCTGCGCTGCCTCGGCCTGTCGGGCAGCCTCAGCCTTGCGGGCTTCCTCGGCGGCCGCCGCACGGGCAGCGGCCTCTGCATCCCTGCGGGCCTTCTCCTGCGCTTCGGCTTCGCGGCGCTCCTGTTCGGCTTTGCGGGCCTCTTCGGCGCGACGGGCCTGCTCGGCTTCACGTGCACGGCGCTCCTCTTCCTGACGGCGGATTTCCCGCTGGATTATGGCGTCAAGTTCACGGTCGAGCGCAGCCGCACGCGACCGCTGCTCACGCATAACCTCCTGGAGCGATGCGCCCTGCGAACGCAGTTCATCCACCAGCGACTCGGTCTCAGTCTTTTTCGCCACAAGTGTAGCCCGCTGACCGCTGAGTTCGTTGCGCGAACGGGTCACGGCAGCACTTAGTTCGCCAAGGCGTTTGCGCTTGGCATCGAGCGCTTTACGGGCGTTATTGATTTCAGCCGCACGCTGTTCGCGCCATCTGGCGAATTGCTTCAGCGAGCGTGTGCGGCGGAAAGCCTGCGCAAATGATTCGGAGGAAAATATAAAGGCCAGGGCACTCATCTGCCGCCGCGTTCCCTGCTGACGGCGCAACGCTTTGGCATAAGTGACGGTGATTTGTTTCAGATGACGATCCATCACAGCAATGGAATCATTGAGCGTGGCAATCTGCCCGTTGATGGAATCCAGGCGTGCGGAAATTATGCCGATATTGGCATTGCACTTCTCCACCTCGGCCTCCACCTGATTGAGCTGATTAAGCTTTGCGCGGGTCTGGTCGGCATTCAGCTCAATCTTCCGCGAAGTCTCGCGCATCTGCCTCTCAGTGCGCTGCTTTTCGGAGCGCACCTCATTGGCCGAGCGGTTCTTCTTCGACGATGATTTGGCCGAACTCTTTGAAGCAGCTTTTTTCTTGACCGAATGGCGCTTTTTTGAGGATTTCCCGGTGCTACTCGACTTGCTTTTCGATCTGCTTTTTGATTTGCTTTTCGACTTACTCCCCGACTTTTTCTTTGACGATTTTCCCGACTTCGACTGCTGGGTCGATGCCGGGGCACTCGCAATAGAAGCACCGGTTTCCAGCGGTGCAGCAACGCATAGCAAGCCAATGAGCAAAAATGTGATAATCCTTAGCACGGGAGTAAAAGTAAAGCAGATTGATTAGAATTTCTTAAGCAGTGACGCGAGCTTCGATGCCGGAATCTTCTCGCAGTCGTCGGGGATGCGGCAGGAGCGGGTGAGTCCGGCATTGAACCGGGCACCGTTGAGGTCCCATTCCAGCGAGGCAGCAAGCTGCTTCTTGCCGCTCTTTTCCACCGTCACCTTCCGGGCGAACCATCCGGCAAGACGGCTTTCGTAAATATCCGAATAGTCTACGGTGATTGCGCCGATTCCATTTATCTCGCACACGGCACCGCGAAGGCCATTGTATGTGGAGGAAGCGAGGAAGCCGTAGGTATAATCGGCGGGCTGACGGCGAGGCAACATATACCAGCCGTTGTTGGCATCCTCAAGGTCGAACAGTTTTCGCTCGCCTACCGTGGCCACACCCTTTCCGGCGATGAATGCGCGTCCCATAAGCAGGTCCTGCACGTCGGCGATGGTCAGCCCGGCCTTACCAAGAATCGAGGCCGTAGGTTCGCTCACATATTTCTTATGGAATTTATCGACGGCCACCACGGAATCGCGGTCGAGCCAAAGGGTGGCCACCTCAAAGCCGAGCATACGCACCGACACTGAAATCCATTCGCCGCGTTTCATATACACCTTTCCGGCAGCATTGAATTTCGCAGGAGAGAGCAAGCGGATTTTAGCGCCAAGCTCCACATCACGCCAGGCTTTCCACGAGCCGGTGAGCATAGCATAGCGAGTGTCAAGGTTGGCGTAGGCCACCTGCCCGGGGGTAACTCCTCCGGGAGTCTCCTTGCCATGGTTCTCTTTCTCGATAATCTCCTTCTCGAGAATTACTACCTCGTCCGGTGTTCCTGACTGGCCCGAGGCGGAGGTTTTGCCCGTCTTACATCCGGTAAGCGCGAGCATAAGCACAAGTGAGAATATTGTAGCTAATTTTTTCATATCTTCTTTAGCTGCCGTTGGGATGGCAATTGCTTCTTGCGGTCACTCCACAAAGGGGGTGCGCTGACGTATTTTCTTCGGCAAGGTTTTGCTGTCGGGATTCGCTTTGAGAGCCTTTTTCCAGAATTCCACAGCCTCATTCACCTCACGGTTCATAAAATATATATCACCGGCATGGTCGAGCACATCGGCCTGTGCGGAGTCGCCCTCAATGTCGAGAGCGCGGTCGATCCACTCTTTTGCCTTTTCGTAGTCTTTCTTTTTATAGAAAATCCAGGCGTAAGTGTCGATTGCCGTATCGTTCGACGGATTGGCACGCACACAGATGGCGCTGTAGCGCTCGGCGCGGTCGAGGTCGCGGTCGTTCTCCGCCAGATAATAGGCGAAATTATTGAGGGCCAGCAGGTTTTCCGGGTCAATGGCAATCGCTTTCTCATAGTATACGAATGCCGAATCGGGCTGATTGTCGGAATAAAACAGGTCGCCGATAGAGCACTGCACCTGCGATTGCATATCCGGCTCTGTTTCCGGCACGAGCGATGCCGCCTTCCTATAGCTGCGCAGCGCTTCGTCGAATTGCTTTTTCTGATGATATGCCGCACCAAGCTGTAAATACAGCACCGGAGCGTCATCTACAAACTCCAGGGCGCGCTTTCCGGCGGCTATTGCGCCGTCGTAGTCGTCGAGCTGGCCGTAGAGGGCCACGATCTGCTGCCAGCGCTTGGCATTATGCAGGTCGGCATCCACGGCATATTCCTGCTGCTCAAGTGCGCCGCGGAAATCGTTGCGGAGCACCAGATAGGTGCCGTAGAGGTCGCGGATGTCGCTTTCGTGGGGATACATCTCCAGGAGGTCGTCGAAAAGCGAACGGATCTGCGGGCCACGCAACGAATCGTTGAGGTTGCGCCGCACGAAGTCGCGCAGCATCTCCATCTTGGGCGCATAGTCGAGGCTTTCCTGCCGGAGAGCCTGCGCCACCTCGCGGTCATAGGATGCTGAATCACCCTGCGAGAGATAGTACTGCGCCCGCTTATAGTAGGCCAGACCGTTGGCCGAATCCTCGGCACATGCTATGTTGTAATAAACTATTGCCGAATCGGGGCGCGAGAGAGCCAGGAAAATATCCCCGGCATATACGCTGTAATTGCTGTTGCCCGGCGAAGAAGCCAGCAGCGACCGCAGTTCGCTCAGTGTGCCGGCGGTATCGCCAAGCTCCATCTGGGCATGCATTATGTTGGAGGAAAGTCCGATGCTCTTCCCCTGTGCTTTTTCCACACGGCGGAGAACATCGAGCGACCGCAGTAGCGCGGCAGTATCACCCTTCTGTCCGAGAGCCTCCACCAGTTTCATAGCAACATCGGGCTTGGTGGGGTTGAGGGAGTCGACAATAGTCCAGACGCGAATCGACTCATCCACATTGCCCAACTGCGAATTTACCATACCGTAGAGTATGGCTCCGTAATAGTCGTCGGGATGCTGATTGAAGCGCCGCGCTATCAGGTCGTAGCCCCTCCGAGCCATCAGGCTGTCGGTGCGGGCAAGATTCATCAGATAGAATCCGAGAGTCTGACCGGTGTGTGTTTCAGTAGTGTCAAGCTCATAAGCAGCCTGAAGCAGTTCAAAATAGGCATCCATATTGTCGAGGGTGCTTTGCTTCTGAGCCTCCATAAAGATGGCGTCGGCCTTACGGCCATCCTCCGTATCGGAGCCATAGAGCACCCCCGGATTATAACCTTTCGGCAACGTCGCAGCGCTGTGCTTCTCCTTGCTTCCTTTCGCGGCCAGCTCCATAGTGCCATTCGGTTTGCCGTTTTTCGCACCGGAGGGAAGCGCAAAGCAGCACACCACGAACATCACGGCCACCACCGGAAGCAGATATTTGCTACTAAATGATTTATGTCGTTTGAACTTCTTCATTATTCATTTTAACCTCAATCAGTTCACGCCGGTATGGCCGAAACCGCCGTCGCCGCGCTCGGTTTCGTCGATTCTGTCGACCTGCTCCCACTCCACGCGGGTATACGGCGCAATCACCATCTGACAGATGCGCTCGCCATCCTCCACGGCGAACGGCTCACGGGAAAGATTGATAAGAATCACCTTGATTTCACCGCGATAATCGCTGTCGACCGTGCCGGGGGTATTCACCAGCGAGATACCTTTCTTTATGGCAAGACCGCTGCGCGGACGTATCTGGCACTCATAGCCGCGTGGCAGCTGCATAAACAGACCTGTAGGGATAAGTGCGCGTTCAAGGGGCTGGAGCACAACCGGCCCGTCGGGCAGATACGCACGTACATCCATACCCGATGCGCCGTCAGTGGCATACTCAGGCATCGGATGGTGCGAACGATTGATAATTTTTACTTTCAGCATTTTACGTCTATAACGTGTAGATGTTTACGTATCCAACATATAGATGATTACATCTATAACGTGTAGATGTTTACGTATATAACGTGCGAAAATACAAAATTTCCTGCAATCCCGCAAAAAAATCTCCCATCACAACATTGAAAAGAATTTCTATCTGCTGCAATCGGGATGGCAGGGGAAGGTTGGGCGGTGAGGGGAAGTGAAAATGGTAGAAGGAACCGGAAATTTGATAAGGAATTTTTCATCTGAAATTCATAACTTTGCAAACAGACATACCCATTTTGAAAACTTCATAGCGAATACATAATTATGAAGCAGAGAATATTTACAATTATCCTATCGTGTTTATTCATATTTAATATTATGGCACAGCAGAAAGTAATACAGACCGCCGGACACGACGTCCTCGGCGAGTTCGCACCGGAATTCGCGCATCTCAACGATGACATTCTTTTCGGAGAAGTATGGAGCCGCAACAACCTTCTGTCGCTGCGCGACCGCTCGCTCGTGACGATGACCGCTCTCATCAGCCAGGGAATCACCGACAGCTCGCTGATGCATCATCTTCAGAACGCAAAGAAAAATGGCATCACCCGCACCGAAGCTGCCGAAATCATCACTCACATTGCCTTTTATGCCGGATGGCCGAAAGCCTGGGCAGCATTCCGTCTGGCGAAGGAAGTATGGGCCGACGACGTAACGGGCGATGACGCCAAAGCTGCATTCCAGCGCGAAATGATTTTCCCAATCGGCGAACCCAACACCGCGTACGCCAAATATTTTGTAGGCAACAGTTACCTCGCCCCCATGTCAACCAAGCAGATACCATTTTCCAACGTCACCTTCGAGCCTCGTTGCCGCAACAACTGGCACATTCATAAGGCCTCGAAAGGTGGAGGCCAGATGCTTGTAGGTGTAGCCGGCCGCGGCTGGTATCAGGAAGAAGGGAAGCCCGCCGTGGAGATTCTTCCCGGCACTGTCATCCTCATTCCGGCCAATGTCAAGCACTGGCACGGAGCCGCCAAAGACTCATGGTTTGCCCACCTGGCATTCTCCGTTCCCGGCGAAAGTTCTGAAAACATTTGGCTCGAACCTGTCTCCGACGAGGAATACGACAAACTGAAATAACAAAGCTACCGCTCTCGCCCACAGAGGTGTTACATTCACACTCTCTCAGAAGGCTCCGCAGGATTAGAGCTGCGGCAATAATTGTCGAACCGGCACTTAGTCGCGGAGGAGTTTGCCGGAAGCGGTGTGGCGGAATTGCTTTCGTTGACAATACTGCACCGGCACCTCATAGCCATCGAGGTGCTCCCTGCAGATTGCCTTCAGCGCACTTATATGCTCCCGGGAGCTGTCACTGTCAGGATGCTCAAACACCAGGCAAACGCCCGTGCCCCATTTTTCGTGGGGCACGCCTTTTATATAGAAGGGATAAGGCACATACGGCGCCAGTTTTGCCTCGATTTTCTCGGGATATAGCTTCACGCCGCCGCTGTTGATTACATTGTCGTAGCGACTGAGCCAGCGGAAGGCAGTGTCGGAGCCGGGGAGCAGCGCCACTACATCGTTGGTCTGCAGTTCTTTAAAACTATATCGCGGAGCAATGATCTTCAGGCATCCGCGACGGTCGACATCAAATTTCACCCCCTCCATAGCGCGGTATTCCTCGCTGCCAAGCTGCCGGAGCGCCACGTGGCTGCACGTTTCCGTCATACCGTAAGTGGCATAAAAATGCGTGGCGCTATTGCCGTGCGCCACCAACTCCATTTCCAACTCCGGCGATATGGGCGCGCCTCCGATAATAACATTGCGCACCACCCCCTGCACCACAAGCAGAATCTTCGCCTGCGAAGGCACTACCGCCACAAGGTCCACCGCCCCTTCCTGCATAAACTTCTCCACCGCGCTGCTATCCATAAATGAATTGGAAGGTGTGCAGAGACCAAGCTCGCAGTCAGCTTCCAGCGCCCTGACTATCATCATTTTACCGGCGATATATCCCACCGACAGCGGACAAAACAGTCGGGAATTCTCCGTGATATTCAGCCGCAAATTAGTGGCTCTTGCCGACAGCCGCATATCGGCCTTCGGAAGCCGAATTTCCTTCGGAGCGCCCGTTGAGCCGGATGTGTGCGCCACGATGTAATCCTTATCGTCGTGCCACTCGGCAAGAAACCGATTCACCTCAGACTGTACACCACTATCGCAAAAAGTCAACTTAAACATTTCAGTCAACAGCTAATTTCAACTTCTCCCCGCACCGGCAAAGCGCCGACGGGAAATTGTTAAGATACAGTTCGCCCGTGCCGAGTCCTTGCGGCATCGTCGGACGTAGTGAGGCCGTCCAGAGCGTTAGCGCCTCCAGTCCGATATTCGATTCTAAGGCCGAGGTAGACCACCACCCTATTCCCAGTTGACGGGCCACATCGATCCACTCCTCAGCCTGCCGGAATCCACCGCACAGGGTTGGTTTCAGTATGATATAACGAGGCTTCAACGCACTGAGCATCCGCACTTTAAACTCCCTATCGCGAAAGCCGATAAGTTCCTCGTCGAGAGCGATGGGAATGGGGGATTCGCTGCAAAGCCGCGCCATCACATCCCACTGTCCCGGCTTCACCGGCTGCTCAATGGAGTGAATCTCATACCGCGCCAGGCGTTCCAAGCGCTCCATCGCATTGCCGGGGGTAAAACTGCCGTTGGCATCGAGCCGAAGCTCAATATCCGCAGGGGAAAACTCCTTGCGAATTTCGCGCAGTAGCTCCTCCTCATCGTTGAAATCAATTCCACCGATTTTGAGCTTCACGCAATGAAAACCCTGCTCGATTTTCTGGGCGATGCGGCGGCGCATTGTGGCCTTGTCGCCCATCCACACCAGGCCGTTGATGGTGACGCCTTCGCGCAGCCAGGCCTTCGCCTCGTCAAACAGATCAAGGCGCCGCGCTCTTATCAGCGCCGACTCAAACCCAAAACGTATGGAGCTGATTTCGGGCAGACCGGCCATCATCTCCTCAATGGACGAAGCCTCCGACGCTTTGCGACAGGCAAGGTCAAGCTGCCGGGGGAAGTCGGGCGTATCCTCGGCACTCAGTCCGCGAAACATTGCCACTTCGCCTGTGGCTTTACCTCCGGGCAACTCCGGCGACTCTATCTCCAGCAGATATATCTCCTTGCTGGTGAGCGAATCGCGCGAAGTCACCGCCCGTTCCTTGAAGCGCAGGGTGTATGGTGAATATTTTACAGCAATCATTCCGTTATGCTTTTCCGGCAATCTCCGGCACACTTTCTTTCGGGAGCGATTATCCCGGGAATTTGGGGAACTGGTTGAAATCGGGATCGCGCTTCTCCAGGAAAGCATTCTTGCCCTCCTGCGCCTCAGGCATCAGATAGTAAAGCAACGTAGCATCCCCCGCAAACTCCATCAGGCCGGCCTGGCCGTCGAGCTCGGCATTGAGTGCGCGTTTGATCATACGGATGGCCATCGGCGACCGTTTCAGGATTGTTTCGCACCATTCCACGGTCACATCTTCGAGGCGTTCCAAAGGCACCACGGCATTTATCATCCCCATCTCCAATGCCTCCTTGGCAGTGTACTGACGGCAGAGATACCATATTTCTCGGGCCTTCTTCTGACCGACGCAACGGGCCAGATACGATGACCCGAAACCGGCATCGAAACTGCCTACCTTCGGGCCGGTCTGTCCGAACCGCGCATTCTCCGAAGCGATGGATAGGTCGCAGACCACATTGAGCACGTTGCCGCCGCCGATGGCGTAGCCATTAACCATCGCTATCACCGGTTTCGGAATCGAACGGATAGCCTTGTGCAGCTCCAGTACATTCAGTCGGGGTGTGCCGTCGGCATCAATGTAGCCGCCCTGCCCCTTATAGTGCTGGTCGCCGCCCGAACAGAAAGCTTTGTCGCCAATGCCCGTCAGGATTATCACACCGATTTCCGGAGTGTTGCGGCAATACTCCATAGCATCCAGCATCTCAAAATTGGTTTTAGGGCGGAAGGCATTGTAAACCTCCGGGCGATTGATGGTAATTTTGGCGATACCGCCATATTGCTCAAAGAGAATATCCTCGTAGGTTTTAATAGTTTTCCAAGTGCGCATTACGTAATGTGATTTATGTAACTTATTATTCTGTATAATTTACTCGGTTGAGCCGCACACCACTTCCAAGATGGCTGGGCGGCGTTGCTCCCCGACAAAACCGGTCAGCGCCTGCGAAAGCGCAGCCGGGGAGTCGGCACGGAAATATTCCAGTCCGTAACCGGCGGCCAACTCTTTCAGTGGCAGACGTATATCTCCGGTGAGATATTGCTCAGTCTCTATCAGCGAACGTGTGGCGGAGATCTTACGGAAGATGCCCCCGCCGCCGTTGTTGATAACCACTATTTTCAGTCGAGGAGACAGCAACGCCGATGATAGCGCGGCAATATCATACTGCATCGACATATCCCCGGTAATGAGAACCGTGGTGCCGCTAAACGGCAGGGAAGCGCCCAGCGCAGTCGACACCGAGCCATCTATGCCGCTGACTCCGCGGTTACAGTCGCAGCGGTGAAAGGCCGAAGCTCCGGGAGCAAGGAGCGCATAGCGGGGAGTGAGACCGTTGCTCAGTTGCAGATTCCACTGCTTGGGCAAGGCTTTCAGTATCTTGAAAATGGCAGCTTTTTCGTCGAAGCCATCCTGCGGATTCGGAGCAGCAATCTCCTCCGCATCGTAATCAGCTTCGTACCACAAGCTCTTGTAAAGTGAAGCCTCCCCGGCGGCGGCAGGATTGCGCCCGGCACGGGGAATACCGCAGTTTACCCTGTGGAAATGCTCCATAGCGCCGGCAAGCCGGGGGAAAAATCCCTCGGGAGCTATCTCCACGCGGCGTGTCAGCGAGAAATAGCTATCGATCAGCGAGTCATTTTCGCCGATATGCCAGTGCTCGGCAAAAGGCATATCGCGCAGATACTCTTTGAAATCACGCGAAATCAAGGAGCCGCCGAATGTAATGAGCAGGTCGGGATGCGATTTCTCGCGCTTCCGCAGGAATTTCGAGCGGGTGACGCGATTGACATTCACCATCTGCACAGCGCCGCGCAGATTGGTGAGTGCATCTGCCGCCACAACCACCGACGGGAGTGCGGCCAGCCTGCTGATAGCTCGGCTCAGACGATTGGATGGAGCATTGAATCCGCCGACAATCAGCACATTGCGGTCGATGGCAATTTTTGCCAACTCCCGAGCCATCTCATTTTCGACTACGGGCGCAGGAGCCACAAGTTCTACCTTACGGAAAGCAGGTGCCTCGCTATCCGAATCGCTAAACAGCGGCTCGTCGAGCGAGACATTTATATGTACCGGCCCGAGGCGCCCTGAAGTAGCCAGTTGCAGGGCTTCGTTGAGAAGACGATTGCAATTCCACAGATCATCTCTGTGCAGAAATTCTCCACGGAGATTAAAACTGCCCTTCACCACATTGGCCAGTGCGCCGGGCTGACGGATGGTCTGGCCATCGTCCTGCCCTATCCATTGCGGCGGCCGGTCGGCCGACACCACAATCAGCGGCACTTTGCGGTAAAATGCCTCAGCCACCGCAGGAGCATAATTGAGCAGCGCCGAACCGGAGGTGCAAACCAGCACGGCCGGTTTGCCCGATACCAGCGCATTGCCCATAGCGATAAACGCAGCAGAGCGCTCGTCGACAATCGCGCTCACTTTCAGCCCCGGCATCCGCGACAGCGCGGCTATCAGCGGAGCATTGCGCGACCCCGGAGAAACGAACACATCCGTAATTTCGTATGCTGCAAGCGCTTGCGCAAGCATCAGAGCGGCAGGTTTGTCGATATATGGCATAGCTGATGTAGTTTTCAAGACAAAGGTACGCAAAAATTGGAGGAATTTCTTAACTTTGCAGAGAAAATTACACCTTAATATAAGTCAACCCCAGCTACACCAATATGTCAGCCACCTATAACACCCCCGCCGCAGATTCCGGTTTCCCTCTGACCGAACGCGAATTTGACGCCGTAATCGCCCGTTGCCGCGCGATTTTCGCAGCAAAGCTTAAAGACTACGGCGCATCCTGGCGCCTGATGCGCCCCACCGCTGTCACCGACCAGATTCTCATCAAAGCCGACCGTATCCGCACCCTGCAAACCGTGGGCGAAAATAAAGTTGACGAACCTATCGACGACGCTTTCCGCGCCATTGTCAACTATGGTGTGGTGGGGCTGATTCAGCTCGAAAAGGGTTACTCCGACCGCAAGGACATCACTCCGGAGGAAGGGATTGCCCTCTACGACCGTCACATAGCCCGCGCCCGCGCGCTGATGATGGCCAAGAATCACGACTACGGCGAAGCCTGGCGCAAGATGCGTGTCAGCTCATACGTCGACCTAATTCTTATGAAACTGATGCGCACCAAAGAGATAGAGGACAATCAGGGTGTGACCAAGGTGTCGGAAGGTATCGATGCCAACTATATGGATATGATGATCTACTCGGTGTTCGGACTGATACAGCTCGCCGAACAGGGACTTACCGACGATCTCAAGTAATTTCGCGCGATATGGCCGGAATAATCAGCAGATTCGAGCACAACCGCTACTTCCCGCTCACGGTGTGGATGCTGCGCATCCTGGTGGGCGGAGTGTTCATAATATCGGGACTGGCCAAGGCCATCGACATCTGGGGATTTGTGTTCAAAATCGAGGAATACCTCAGCGTATGGCATATGATGCAGCCGCGCTCACTGGTACTTATGGGAGCAATCCTCCTCAGCGGCTACGAATTTGTGTTCGGCCTGCTTCTGCTGCTGGGATGCTACAAACGGGTGGCTGTCTGGGCGCTCACCGCCACTATGGCCGTGATGCTCCCGCTCTCGCTCTACCTCGCCGTGGCTAACCCGGTGACCGACTGCGGCTGCTTCGGCGACTTCTGGGTAATCTCCAACACGCTCACATTCGTCAAAAATCTCATTATCACGGCAGCACTCATAGCGCTGCTATGGCTCAATCCCCGTCTGCATCAGGGGCTGTTTCAGCCTGCCATTCAGTGGATTGTCGGCGCTATAATATCGCTCTACATCGTCATTGTGGCACTTTACGGCTACAATATTCAACCGATGATCGACTTCCGGCCTTACCCCATCGGGGCGCGTTTACTCCCTCCGGATACCGATGCCGCCGAGGATGCAGATATCGACGATTCCGACATTATATTCACCTACAGCAAGGATGGACGCGAGGAGCAATTCACTCTCGACAACCTGCCCGACTCCACCTGGACATTCGTCAGCCGTACAGAACCGGCACAGAAAACGACCTCCGGCTCGGTGTTCACCGTCTACGACCGCGACGGCAATGATGTAACCTCCGAAGCCATTTCCGACGAGGGGCGCGAACTCCTCCTTGTCATCCCCGAACCGAGACTGATTGATATATCCTACACCTATTTCCTCAACGAACTCAAGCAGTGGGCCGACTCCTCCGACGTGCGAATGGTATGCCTCATCGCTGACGACCGCCGCGCTATGGATTTCCTGCAGGATGTGTCGATGGCCACCTACGATATATACGGCGTGGAGGATACCAAACTGAAAGAACTGGTGCGCGGCACGATGTCGCTCGTCGAGCTTGACAACGGGGTGGTCCGCGCAAAATACAGCCTCAGCTCCATAGACTCTCCCATCCTCGTTGACGGGCCGAAGGGCGCCGACCTCACCTCACGTATGGCACCTCACCCGCAGAAGTGGTTCAACCTCCTCACAGGCGGTCTGGCGGCGTTGCTGCTCTTTATATTCCTGTTTCAAAGTCTGATTTTAACCATTAATTCGAGAATCAGGGCGTATTATCAAAAAAAACACGTAACTTTGCACCCGGAAAACCCAACCGACAACTGATTTAACCATAACATAACTCCATAACAATCATGAGAAAGAACATCGTAGCAGGCAACTGGAAGATGAACACCACCCTCGCAGAAGGCGTAGGGCTGGCTAAGGATGTAAATGAAGCACTCAAAGGCGTTGACGCCAAGTGCGATGTAATCATCTGCACTCCTTTCACCCATCTTGCTTCCGTTGCCGCCGTTATCGACCAGAAGAAGCTCGGCCTCGGTGCCGAGAACTGCGCCGACCACATCAAGGGCGCTTACACCGGCGAAGTTTCCGCTCCTATGGTAGCTTCCACCGGCGCCACCTATGTAATCCTCGGCCACTCGGAGCGCCGCCAGTATTACGGCGAGACATCCGAAATCCTCAAGACCAAAGTAAATCTCGCCCTCGCCGAGAACCTCACCCCCATCTTCTGCATCGGTGAAGTGCTTGAGGAGCGCGAAAACGGCACCTACTTCGACGTAGTGACCAAGCAGATTCAGGAAGCCCTCTTCGACCTCTCCGCCGAAGATTTCGGCAAGCTTATCCTCGCTTACGAACCCGTATGGGCCATCGGCACCGGCAAGACCGCTACCGCCGACCAGGCTGAGGAGATGCACGCTCACATCCGCAAAGTCATCGCCGACAAATATGGCAAAGAGGTAGCCGACAACTGCTCGATCCTCTACGGCGGCAGCTGCAAGCCCACCAACGCCAAGGAAATCTTCAGCAAGCCCGATGTCGACGGCGGCCTCATTGGCGGCGCAGCTCTCGACGCAGCCTCCTTCATGGGCATCGTCACCGCTTTCTGATTGCTCCCATAACCTCTATACCCGCAGCGGCTGTGTCAAAACAGCCAACGGCGTATCAATTTGTAGGGACGCACCCCGGTGCGTCCGCCGTACAAGCTGAGTATCAGCTATTTCAACCGGCGCACCTTGCGAGCGTCCCTGCAAATGGATACATTATTTTAAGTTTTGGCACATACGCCTACGGGGTCTCTTTCCATAACCCACTGCACCGCTTCCACTCTACGGCGCAGACTTACCTCCATCGCGATGAAATCATTTTCCAAACTTCTTGCGGCAGCAATTCTGGTGATGGCCACCACATTCTCCTCTGCCGCCGACATTCTCGAAAACTTCAGCAAGCCCGGAAGCACTGTCAGCATCGAGCAACCTGAAGCACTTGCCAAGCGTCTGCAGCCCGGCGAAGCTACCGAAGCTACCGACGAATCGGATTCGGAATCCGACGAGGATGCCGCACCGGCCACACGCCGCAAAGGGAAAATGGTGGGCTATCGCGTACAGGTTTATGCCGACAGCAATGCACGCGTAGCCAAGGGTGAAGCCCGGCACCGCGAACGCGCCGTAGGCAACCGTTTTCCATCTATGTCGACCTACGTGGCTTATGCCGCGCCTTACTGGCGCCTGCGTGTAGGCGACTTCCCCACACAGGGCGAAGCCGAAAAGGCCGCCTCTGAAATCCGCCGCGCATTCCCCCGCTACGCAAAAGAAGTGCGTGTGGTGCGCGACCGCGTAAACGTGCGCTGACCCGCCGCGCCATCGCACGATCTGTATTCCCCGACGCCGCGGCATCTCCCCCCTCTTCTCTCCCGGCTTATTAAACTTACGAAATTGGACAAACCCACTGATACACAGCTGTTCGACGAAGAAGATTTCCCCGAAGGAAACACGCCCCAGGAGCGTGAGTCTATCCGCCGGATTGCCGCTCACTACGAAGAAATTCTTCGCCTTATAGGCGAAAATCCACAGCGCGAAGGACTGCGACGCACTCCCCTCCGCGCTGCCCGCGCACTTTGGTATGCCACTTCAGGCAACCGCACCCCCGACCCTGCCACGATTATGCGCAAGGCGCTGTTCACCCACGAAGGCTCCCGCATAGTGGTAGTGCGCGATATCGAATTCTATTCGCTCTGCGAACATCATATTCTACCGTTTTTCGGTCATATCTCCGTGGGATATATCCCCAACGGACAGATTGTAGGCCTAAGCAAACTGGCCCGCGTGGTCAACGATGTAGCCCGTCGCCTCCAGGTGCAGGAGCGCTTCACCGCCCAGGTATGTAAAGCGGTGGAAGATGCCCTCAGCCCAGCCGGAGTGATGGCCGTATGCCGTGCATCGCACCTGTGTATGCAGATGCGCGGTGTGGAAAAACAATCGGCCTCCACCGTCACCACCCATTACACCGGACAGTTTGAAACCGACCCGTCGCTCCGCGAGGAATTCCTCTCCCTCATCAACGGCTGACCGGCCGGCTCTTACACATAATATTACCAATTCCCTCCCTCCCGCATACATTCCCCACCCGCAAATCTCCCTCCCATATAAATTTTCCTTACGCATAAATGACTGACCTGCTCATATCCCTTGCCATAAGCGACTGGTTCTCGGCACAATTCATTCTTGATTTCTTCTACCAGAATGCAAGCTACTGGTTTGTATTCCTCTTTATGGTAATCGAAAGTTCCTTTCTCCCCTTCCCCTCGGAAGTGGTGGTGCCCCCGGCTGCCTACATCGCCGTTACCCGTGGTGATATGAATGTGGCTCTCATCGTGTTAGTGGCCACAGCCGGTGCGCTTGTGGGCGCACTCATCAACTATGTGCTCGCCCTCACGCTGGGGCGCCCCATCGTTTACGCTTTCGCCAACAGCAAATTCGGCCACGCCTGCCTCATCGACGAGGCAAAAGTGCGCAACGCCGAAAGATATTTCGACAAGCACGGCGCAATCTCCACCTTCATTGGCCGACTTATTCCGGCCGTGCGTCAGCTCATCTCGATTCCGGCCGGACTGGCCCGGATGAACATCTGGGTCTTTATGCTGTTCACCGCCCTCGGCGCCGGTGCCTGGAACTGCGTGCTCGCCGCCCTTGGTTTCTTCTTAGGCGAATCCGTGCCCTACGACCAGCTCTTTGAATCGGTGGAGAAATACAACCACTACTTCACCATCGGAGGCTTCTGCCTACTGCTGATTTGCCTCCTCGTCATTGCCTGGCAAATCCTCAAAAAGCGCCGCTGAACCCTCCGCGGCCTTGCACACCCCGCCCTTCCGCACATTCCGCCCCCTGATGAACCATATTCTGCAATATCTCCAAGGCCACGATAGCTACCGCACCTTCGCCCGGCGCGGATTCATTTACCTTGCGCTGCAGACGCTGCTCACGGCCATCATCCTCTTCAGCTACATCTACGCATCCCCCGCTATCGGGATAATGAACGCCGAAGGGTGGATATACCTTGCCGTGGCCTCCATCGGTCAGGCGTTTACGTTCACACTGGCAGCATATCTCATCTATCTTCTCACAGGACTCACCACACTGCGCCGGCCGGCCGGGTGGATTATGGTGACACTCTGCTCGCTGTTGGTGATTTTTCTGGTGCTCAACAGGCAGGTCTATGCTATCTACCGCTTCCACATCAACGGCTTCATACTCAATATGATTACCGGACCTGGAGCCGGCAACATCTTTGTGCTTGATGCCTGGATGTTAGTCAAGGAAATCCTGCTGCTGGCCATCTTCGCAGCACTCTCCATCCTGCTTTACCGCGTGGCCGGAATCCTGGTCAGGAAATTCCGGAGGCTTTACATCTGGCCCACAGCTATTGCTCTGACATTATGCCTAGTAGGCGGACATCTCTACCACGCTTACGGTGCTTTCGTGCGCCACGCGCCGGTGACACGCGCAGCCGCCTCGCTTCCCTACTTCTACCCTCTCACCGCCAAAAGTCTGCTCACTTCGATGGGCGTGAAGGCGCCCGAACCTTCGGCAATCGACGCCTTGGAAGCTGCCTCCGGAGAGGCCAATTTCCCGCTGGAGGAACTCACGGCCCACACGCCCGACTCTCTTCCCGACATATACCTGATTCTGCTCGATTCCTGGAACAGCCGCGGGCTTGACTCCATCACTATGCCCAATGCCTGGAAATTCGCCAAAGAAAACACCAGGTTTACGGAGCATCTGTCGTCGTCGAACGGCACACGCTGCTCGGTGTTCGGCATCTTCTACGGCGTGCCCGGCTATTACTGGGAAAGCTTCGAGAGCGCCGGAATGACTCCCCCGCTCGTCAACCGTCTGCAGGAGCTGGGTTATAAGATACAGACATATCCCTCGGCCAACCTCACCAATCCCGACTTCCGCACACTGATTTTCCGCAATGTTCCCGGCATCAATCTCGGTGAATCAGAGCCGACGATATATGCCTCCGACAGTTTGCTCACCCAGCGGTTTCTCGCCGATATGCCGCGCCGCGGGAAAGAACCGGGATTTTCATTCCTCTTCTACGACCTGCCCCACGCCATCGACCTCCCTCCGCACCGCAATCATCCCTTCAAGCCGGCCTGGGCATACGCCGATTACACCCGCCTTAACAACGACCTCGACCCCACGGAATTCTGGAATCTTTACCGCAACTGCCTCTATCAGGACGACCAGTTGCTTGGCAAAGTGTTTGACGCCATCGCCAAACGCGAGACTGAGACAGGCCGCAGAGCGCTTGTGATTCTCACCGGCGATCACAGCCAGGAATTCAACGAGAACCACCACAATTACTGGGGGCACAGCGGCAACTACTCCAAAGCGCAGATCAAAGTGCCGCTGGCCATTCGCTTTCCCGAAGGAACTCACCGCGGCGAGACATTCACTCACCGCACCACACACTACGATTTCTCTCCGACTATACTTTCACGCTATCTCGGCATCGACAGCAAACCGGAAATCTACAGCCTCGGCCACGACATAACCAATGCAGCCGCCGACCGCCGATGGCACATCACCGGCGCTAATCTCGACTATGCTTTCATCACTCCCGGCGACACCATCCTGCAGAAAACAGGCTCCGGCGAGATGCTTGTGTTCGATCCGAAGATGAATCCGGTGGAGAATTACAATGTAAATCCCGCCGAGATACAGAAAGTAATGTCGAAGCTGAATATGTTCTACAAATAAAGCAGGACCATTAATCCTGCGCCATTAAAACTGATTAAACCGACACCATTAAACTTAGATACCATGCTCGTCTCCCCATCTCTTCTCTCGGCCGACTTCGCCCACCTGAGCGCCGACATTGATATGATTAACCGCAGCGACGCCGATATGCTTCACCTCGATGTGATGGACGGTGTGTTCGTTCCGAATATTTCCTTCGGTTTTCCGGTGATAAAGGCTGTGGCAGGAATCTGCCGCAAGCCCCTCGACGTGCATCTGATGATTGTGCAGCCCGAAAAATGGATTGACACGCTGGCCTCCCTCGGAGCCTCGGTAATGAATGTTCACCAGGAAGCCTGCATTCATCTCGACCGCACCATCGCCGCCATCAAGGCTGCCGGAATGAAGGCCGCCGTCACCCTCAACCCCTCTACCCCGGTGTGTATGCTTGAGGATGTAATAGCTGAGCTGGATATGGTGCTTCTGATGTCGGTGAACCCGGGCTTCGGCGGCCAGAAATTCATCGGCAACACACTTGAGAAAGTACGCCGTCTGCGCCGTATGATTCAGGAAAGCGGCTCCGGTGCACTGATTGAGGTAGATGGCGGCGTAAATGCCGAGACCGGCGCACAGCTTGCGCAGGCAGGAGCCGACGTGCTCGTGGCCGGCAGCTACGTATTCTCCACCCCCGACCCTGAGGCAGCAATTCGCTCCCTGAAAGAATTATAATCGTCAGCAGCTCCCTCGCCCTGAATAATCGTCTGCAGCCCTCTCTCCCTGAATAATCGTCTGCAGCTCCCTCCCTCCGAAAGTATTTTAGACCCGGCTTTTATGAACGAAGGCACGCTAAGTCAGCTGTACATCAAAGATACAGCTTTTCAAGACCTTATGCAGCGGCGCGTGTTCAACGTGCTGCTTGTGGCATCGCCCTACGACGCCTTTATGATGGAAGAGGACGGCCGCGTAGAGGAACAGCTCTACAACGAATATGTGGCCCTTCATCTGTCGTCGCCGCCCCGAATCACCCGGGTGTCGCACATCAGCGAGGCGCTTGCTATGATGGCGCAAAAAAACTTCGACCTGGTGATAGCTATGCCCGGTATGGACATCAGCGAAACATTTATCTGCGCCAAAGAAATCAAGCAAGTGTATCCGACGGTGCCGATTGTGGTGCTCACCCCATTCTCCAAAGAGGTGTCGCGCCGACTGGCCGACGAGGATTTCGGCGGCATCGACTACGTGTTCTCCTGGCTGGGTAATGTCGACCTGCTGCTGGCCATCATCAAGCTGCTCGAAGACCGGATGAACGCCGACAACGACGTGCTCGAGGTGGGTGTGCAGATGATACTTATGGTCGAGGACTCGGTGCGCTTCTATTCGTCGATTCTTCCTCACCTCTATAAATTCCTCCTCAAGCAGAGCCGCGAATTTTCCACCGAGGCGCTCAACGCCCACGAGCAGATGCTGCGTATGCGCGGACGTCCGAAAGTGGTGCTGGCCCGCGACTATGAGGAAGCCGTTAGGCTCTACGATAAATTCGCCGACAATATGCTCGGTGTCATCACCGACGTGAGCTTTATGCGCGAGGGTGTGAAAGACCCCGCCGCCGGTCTGCGTTTCGCCCGGTATCTGCGCGACCGCGACCCCTACCTCCCCATCATTGTGGAATCCACCGAAACAGCCAACCGCGACATGGTGGCTGAGTTCAATGGCATCTTCCTCGACAAGACCTCGAAAAAACTCCCTGTCGACCTGGGCGAGGAGATTTCTCGCAACTTCGGTTTCGGCGACTTTGTGATGCGCAACCCTGCCGACGGCTCGGAGATTATGCGCATCCGCTCGCTCAACGAGATGCAGAAACGTATGTTCTCCATCCCCGACGAGACCCTGCTCTATCACGCATGCCGCAACGACATATCGCGCTGGCTCTACTCCCGCGCTATGTTCCCCATCGCCGAAATCATCAAGCGCCATCGCTTCCGCAACATAGAGGAGGCGCCCGAGGTGAAGCAGCTCTTCTTCGATCTGATTGTGAAATACCGCAAGATGAAGAACCGCGGCGTGGTGGCTGAATTCCGGAAAGACCGCTTTGACTACTATTCCAACTTCGCCCGAATCGGCAACGGTTCGCTCGGCGGCAAAGGGCGCGGCCTGGCCTTCATCGACTCCATCATCAAGAAGAATCCGGAGTTCGACAACTTCCACGGAGTGGCCGTGAGCATCCCGCGCACGGTGGTGATCTGCACCGACATCTTCGACGAGTTTATGGCCGACAACAAGCTCTATCCGCAGGCGCTTTCCGACCTGCCCGACGAGCAGATTCTTCAGCTGTTTCTCAAAGCGCGCCTTCCCGAACGTGTGCGCGACGACCTGCTGGCGCTCACCGAAGTAGTCAACTGCCCGCTGGCGGTGCGATCCTCCTCGCTCCTCGAAGACTCGCATTATCAGCCGTTTGCCGGAGTTTACTCCACATATATGATACCGCACATCGACGAGCCGGAGCGTATGCGCAAACTGCTCACCGATGCCATAAAGAGCGTATACGCCTCGGTGTTCTACGCCGAATCCAAGGCATATATGTCGGCCACATCCAATGTTATCGACCAGGAGAAAATGGCCGTAATCATTCAGGAAGTGGTCGGGCAGAACCACGGAGGATATTACTTCCCCTCCTTCTCCGGTGTAAGCCGTTCGCTCAACTACTACCCCATCAACGACGAGCGCACCGAGGATGGCGTGGCGCAGGTGGCAATCGGTCTGGGCAAATACATCGTCGACGGCGGAGTGGCGCTGCGCTTCTCCCCCCGGCACCCCGACAAAGTGCTCCAGACGTCAACACTCGACCTGGCTCTGCGCGACACACAGCGGCAATTCTATGCTCTGCCGCTCGACAACATCCCCGACGATTTCCGTGTCGACGACGGATTCAACATCGTCCGCCGCAAAGTGCAGGATTATGCCGGCACCGACGTGCTGCGCTATCTCGTATCCACATTCGACATCAACGACCAGATGCTGCGCGACTCACACCTCGGTCCCGGCCGCAAGGTTGTGACCTTCGCCAACGTGCTCCGCGACAATATGTTCCCGTTGGCCGAGGCCGTCGACGAAATGCTGCAGAAAGGACAGCAGGCCATGCAGCGCCCCGTGGAAATAGAGTTTGCCGCAAACATCACTCCCGAAGGGGAGCTGAAAGGGCGACTCTACTGGCTGCAGATTCGTCCTATTATCGACCGCAAGGCAGATGTGGATGAAGAACTGCTGGCGCTCGACGACTCAAAACTGATTCTGCGCAGCGGCACCGCTCTCGGCCACGGCACCAACGACTCCGTGCAGACGGTGATATATGTCAGGCCGGAGAATTTCTCCTCGTTCAACAATCCGCAGACTGCCGCAGAGATAGCCCGGCTCAACAAGCAATATCAGGAATCGGGCGAAGGATATATGCTCATAGGCCCGGGGCGCTGGGGCTCCTCCGACAGTGCGCTGGGCATCCCGGTGAAATGGGCCGACATATCGGCGGCACGACTGATTGTGGAATCATCGCTGTCGGGCTACCGCGTAGAACCGTCGCAAGGCACCCACTTCTTCCAGAACCTCACCTCGTTTGGCGTAGGCTACTTCACCATCACCCCCGGCACGGCGCCCTCGGGCGACATCCGCGCCGACTACTACGATGTGGAGTACCTCAACTCCCTTCCGGCTCTGTATGAAAGCGACACCCTCCGTGCCGTCAACCTCCCCGGCCCCGCCGTAATCGGCATCGACGGCCGCCGCGGCATCGGCGTAGTAGCCAAACCGGAATAAAAGTCAAAATATAAATTATCGAACCGACTCTTAGAGCCAGCTCCCAAAAATTAACATTTTTTAGGAAGGGGGCTCTAAATTAATGCAATAAAAAGAAATATATTTTGTAACTTTGTTAGCTGAAAGAACCCTTCATTAAAAACCTTTCAGCTATGGGATTCCTCGAGAAATTCAGACGCGCCATGGGGCTTGACCCCGATGACGACGATTATATGGACGAAGAAGGCATCGACGCCACCGTAACCCCTCTGCGCGAACGTCAGCGCAATGCCGCTTTGGCGGAGAACTCGTCCAGAAGCAGTGATGAGGAAATGCCCTCTGCTGCCATTCAGGCTCAGCCTACGGCCAACAATGTTCCGGCTGAAACCTCGCCGGCTATGCGCGAGGAGCGCCCCGACCCGTCGGTGATTTTCACGAGCGTAGTCGACCTGTTCAATCAGGCACTCCCCGATTTCCTGCAGAAAAGCGTGGACCCGCAGCGTCAGCGTCAGCTCCTATTTGAAGCGCTCGACTCGCGAATCAAAGATTATTTCGAGCAGCTCGACAGAAATGCCGAACGCCGTCTGCAGGGTCGCTACAAGGCCGATTGTCAGAAACTTCAGGAACAGATCGACCGTCTGCGCGAGAAGTCGCGCAAAAACGACGAAGATATCGCCAACGCCAAGAATCTGCAGCTCAGCGCCGAAAGGCAGAAGCGCTCACTCTCGGAACGTGTCCACGACCTTGAAAAGCAGCTCGCCACATTAGAGGCTGAGAATGAGCAGTATCTCCTCGAAAACAAATCGATGGCCAACAAGCTGCGTCTGGCAGCGATGTCGGGCGACGGCGAAAGCGACGAAGCACTCGAAGCTCAGGCTGCAGCGCTTGCCGAGCGTGAAAAGCAACTTGAGGAAAGCCGTAAGCAGTTTGCAGAGCAGCAGGCGCAGCTGGCCGAGCAGCTTGCGTTGGCTGAACAGAAAACCGCTGAGGCAGAGCAGAAGAGCGCAAAAGCTGATGAACGGGCTGCGGAAGCTGCCAGCATCATCGAGGAAGCCAAAGCGAAGCTCGCCGAAATAGAGGCCGGCTCGGAGCAGTCGAAATCCGACACCGAGCAACTGAAAACCGACAATGAACGACTGAAGGCGAAGGTAGAACAGCTTAGCGCTGAGAATGAGCAGCTGAAAGCCGATGCTTTAAGGATTGAAGGCGAGAAAGAAAGTCTGCGCGGTCAACTTTCCCAGGCCAACGACCGGCTGGTCGACACCGCCCGTCAGCTCTCTGAGAAAGAGTCCGCAATGGCCGCCATCCAGGCTAAAATCTCAGAATCAGAATCGGCGCTTACCGATTCAAATTCACGGCTGACTCAGGCTGAATCCGAACTGGCTACGACACGAACCAAGCTCTCCGATACCGAGGGCAAGCTGGCCAAAGCGGAAGAAAGTCTGAAGGTTGTGCAGGAGGTGCGCGAACAGATTTCTGTTCTTGAAGCAGAAAAACGCACCACCGATGCCGAGAACCGCCGGATGAAGGATGAGTTGCTGGAGAAGGATGAAATCATTCGCGTAAAAGATTCCGACCTAATCTCCAAAAACACCACCCTGCGCATCAAGGAGGACACAATCCACCGGCTGGAAGATCAGGCCGACTCGCTCCGCAAAAACATAGAAACCATTCAGTACGAGCAATCGGAAAAGGAGGCCACCCTCCGTGCCGAAATAAACCGTCTGCGCACTCTGGCCACGAAAACCGCAGGTGCAGCGTCTGCCGACATCATATCACCGGCGACCACCGATGCACCTGCGTATGCAATCGGAGTCGAAGCTCCCGCTCCCGAAGCGATTTCCGCCCAGCCCGCACGACCCTCCGCTGAACTCTCCGCATCGGAATTTCTTGCCGGCAACGAAGATGTCGACACCCCGCGCCCGCGCCGAGGCCGTCCGCCGAAAATGCCGCCTGCCGAGACACCCGAGGAGGCCGCCGCTCAGGAGGCTGCACTTGCTGCCCTCAAAGGCGCACCGGCTCCCGCTCCGGCTGCTGCACCGGCTGTACACGACGGGCCATCGCTCCCCGGATTTGAGTCGTACGATGTACCCGCCGCCACCGCCAACAGCAACGGCGATTCCGCTAAGGAAGATTTCGCCGACATCCTCGACAGCACCGATTGGCTCATTGCCTCGCCGGAGGCATCTCCGGCCAAACGTGGCAAACGCAAATCGAAAGCTGCCGCCGACGATGATTTCGGCTACAAGGAACCGCCGCGTCAGGATCCGCCCGACAATCCCGCCCAGATGCTCCTCTGGTAATCCCGCCGGGATAAACCTTCGTGAAACAGCCCGGTAAAATTTTCGGCAATGCCCAATGGAATAAATATCGATTAAGATGTTATCTTTCAACAAACAGATACTCACAGCTTCACTCGCTCTCTCTGCCCTTTCCGCAGGCAGCGCTTTCGCGCAGGCCAAAATCGATGTGGAAGGAATCTCTCCATACGTCTTTCCCGACAACCGTCCCGACAAGCCCAAGAGCTTCACTTATCTTCCCGACGGAGAAAGCTATCTGCTCCTCTCTGCCGACGGCAAGAGCATCCAGCAATTCGACACCGCCAGCGGCAAACTCCTCGACACAGTGCTCGACACATCGCACACCCGCGAAAACTCCGTAGCATCCGTGGAGGATTTCATTCTTAGTCCCGACGGCACCAAACTGCTGATTTACACGACCAAGACTCCGGTATACCGCCGGTCGTTCAAGGCCGACTGGTATGTATTTGAAATCAAGCGCAACATTCTGCGCCCGCTCTCCCGCACATTCAGCACACAGCAGTCGCCGATTTTCTCGCCCGACAGCCGTATGGTGGCATTTGTGGCCGAGAACAACATCTACATCAAGAAGCTCGACTATGATTCGGAAGTGCAGGTGACAAAAGATGGAGCCATCGACCGCATCATCAACGGTATCCCCGACTGGACCTACGAGGAGGAATTTGCCACCACATGCTCTATGGCCTTCTCTCCCGACAACACTACACTCTGCTACCTGAAATACGACGAGCAGGATGTGCCCAAATTCAGTTTCTCGCTCTATCAGGGCTACTGCGAAGCATCCGACGAGTATGCGCTCTACCCCGGCACCTTCTTCTACAAATACCCTGTGGCCGGAAAGCCCAACTCCAAGGTGAGCGTTCACAGCTACGATGTGGACAACCGCAAAACCAAAGATGTAAGTTTTACCACTCCCGGCATCGAATACATTCCGCGCATCGCCTTTGGCGGCACATCGTCGCAGCGACTGATGGTGGTGACGCTCAACCGCGCACAGAACCGTATGGAAATCTTTGCCGTGAATCCCAAATCCACGGTGGCCGAATCGATTCTCACCGAATCATCCAAAGCGTGGCTCAACTCCCCCACCTACGAGGATATCCACTGGGGCGACGCATCATTCGTGATTCAGTCGGAGCGCACCGGCTGGAATCATCTCTATGAATACTCCTACGCCGGAGCGCCGCTGCGCACCATCACTTCCGGCGAATACGACGTCACAGCCTATTATGGCACCGACTCCAAGGGTTTCAGCTACTTCCAGTCGACCTCGCGTCTTACCGACGGTCACGGCGACCGCGGCGCCATCGACCGCGTGATCAGCCGTATCGACCGTCAGGGCAAACGTCTCCAGGCCATCACCCCGGCCACCGGCTGGGCTTCGGCAGTGTTCTCGCCTGCGATGAACTACTACGTAGCCGAGTACAGCAACGAGGCCACTCCTCCTGTTTACACTCTCTGCAACGCCGCCGGCAAGCAGCTGCGCACTTTGGCCGACAACGCCGCTTACGCCGCCCGCTACACATCGCTCCCCCGCAAGGAGTTCATCACCGTTAGCTCCGACGGTTACGAACTTAACGGCTATATCCTCAAGCCTGCCGGATTCAATCCCTCGCAGCGCTATCCGGTAATCATCTGGCAATACAGCGGCCCCGGTTCGCAGGAGGTAGTCAACCGATGGCGTATGGACTGGGACTACTACGCCGCCCTCAAGGGTTTCATCGTGCTTTGCGTCGACGGCCGTGGCACAGGTGCCCGCGGCACGGCATTCCGCGATGTCGTCTACAAGAATCTCGGCCACTACGAGACCATCGACCAGATCGCCGTAGCCCGCTATGCCGCTCAACTCCCCTACGCCGACTCCAACCGCATCGGCATAGCCGGATGGAGCTATGGCGGCTACGAAACACTGATGTGCGTCACCGACCCGCAGTCGCCCTTCAAGGCTGCTGTGGCTATAGCGCCCGTCACCTCCTGGCGCTACTACGACACGGTCTATGCCGAGCGCTTTATGCTCACTCCGGGCGAGAATGGTGAAGGCTACGACCGCTCCGCGCCCATCAACCGCGTGCACAACCTCAGCTGCCCGTTGTTGATAATGCATGGGACGGCCGACGACAACGTGCATCTGAGCAACACCATCGAATTCGTCAGCCGGCTCCAGGAAAGCGGCCGTGTATGCGATATGCTCCTCTTTCCCAATATGAACCACTCAATCAACGGGTGCAACGCCCGCGCAATGGTCTACGGAAAGATGGTCGACTATTTCTCGCGCAATCTCTGACGCCGCGGCCGACCGGAATCAAATGTATCTTTAACCCGGATGCATCTTTAACTGAAAAAACTTAACGATGTTTCATACTCAACAACGCAAAGAAGGGCTGTCGGCCGCAATCTTCGGATTGTGGCGCAACTGGGCCATTGCCGTGGGATTCATCACGGTGCTGGCATTTGTGGCGCCGCTGGTAAGCCAGCAGTGGATGGCTCCTATTTGCCTCACAGCATATTTCTTATTGCGGTATGTGCGGTCGGTGATGAACCACAACCACATCCCCGTGTGCTCCCGTCTGTATCAGGAAGTATCGGTAATCATACTGATATTCGCCTCAATCGTGGTGCTCCGCCTGCTCACAGGCCACACCGTCTCGATGGAGCTTAACGGTCAGCCGGTAAACGAGAACGGCCCCATCATCGGCATTATCATCAGCGCCCCGGCCACCGTGCTGGTCACACTCATCTTCCTGCTTGAAAAGAAAGAACCGCTCGTGTGCCAGCTATGCCATCTGCGCTACGGCAATGTGGTGGAGCACGGATTCATCGGAAAGCTTTACCGCCTGGAATGGCGATTCCAGACCAAGGTGCTTATGGCGCTGTCGATTCTAATGACAGTAGTCGACTGGGCATATTACTTCTTCGTCTACATCAACGTCAACCTCAACTCCTCCGACATATTTTTCTTCGTGCTGATGCCGCTCGCGCTGTATGTGGCTTCGCTCATATATCTGGGACGTCGCTACTACTCGATATGGATGGTATATTGCCACAACGACAACTATAAGCTGGTATCCACCCCCGGCTCCACCGAGGTGCGTTTCCTGGTGTTCTGCGGCGATAATATCCTCATAGATATGCGTCAGACCGAAAACACCTACAACAATGGCGCCATCGTGAAGCGCTTCGACACTCCCGCCGTGATGAAGCTCTCCTACCGCGAGCGCGTCGACACTCCGCAGGCCATCACGCTGTTCCACGAACTTACGGGATTCAATGCCGATGAGATACGTCCCATTTTCAGCAGCCCCGACAATGTGACCTTCCGCAACATCTTCCACTTCTTCGCCTTCATCGATTCGCCCGACGAAATCGTCAACAGCAAGCTTCGCGGCGAATGGCTCACGCTGGGTATGCTCCGGTCGCTCGTAGACCAGCGTCTGACCGACGCCACCCTCAATGCCGAGCTTGCCCGCATCTACAATGTGGCTATGGCCTGGAAGACCTACGACCGCGAAGGGCAGCGCCTCTACAAGTTCAAGCACTATCATCCCACCTTCCGTCTGCGCGACATCCGCAGCTGGGATGTGGACTACAACGACCCGCACTGGCTTTGCATCGGGCGCAAGAACGAAGACTGGAAATTCTACAAGCTGTCGCGTCTGTTCGCCAAGATAAAGCGCGTCTTCAGTCCCGACCACTCACTTAATATCGTCTGACCGCAATGACTCCGGAATTTATGCAGACAATGACTCCGGATAAAGCTGCGGCTACCACTCCGGTAATAGCCATCGTAGGCCCTACGGCTACAGGCAAAACAGCCTTCGCCGTAGCCGTGGCGAAAGCCGCCGGAGGAGAGATTGTCAGCGCCGACTCCCGCCAGGTTTACCGCGGTATGGATATAGGCACCGGCAAAGACCTCTGCGAGTATGGTTCGGTGCCATATCATCTGATTGACATAGCTGATGCCGGGGAGAAGTACAATCTTTACCGCTATCTGAAGGATGCCGATGCCGCCATTTGCGACATTGCGGCACGTGGCCGCATCCCGGTAATCTGCGGCGGCAGCGGCCTTTATGTAGAGTCGCTGATAAAAGGGCTTCGGCCCCCAGAAGTGCCGCAGAATCCGCAGCTTCGCGAGAATCTTGCCGGAAAATCGCTTGCCGAACTCACCGAAATACTCTCGGCGATGAAGCAGCTGCACAACAATACCGACACCGATACGCCGCAGCGTGCAATCCGCGCTATTGAAATCGAGGGATATTACCGGCTTCACCCCGAGGAGGCACGGCAAGCCCGCGAAGGCACCCCGAGGAAGGCACTTGTGGTGGGCGTGAGCGTTGACCGCGATGTGCGTCGCACGCGTATCTCCCGGCGCCTCGACGCCCGACTGAAAGAGGGAATGGTGGCCGAAGTGCAGCACCTGCTCGACAGCGGCATCCCCGCCGAAAATCTGATTTATTACGGACTGGAATACAAATTCATCACCGAATATCTTCAGGGCAAATATAGCCTTGATGAAATGCACCGATTACTTGAAATAGCCATTCACCAGTTTGCAAAACGGCAGATGACATGGTTCAGAGGGTCGGAGCAGCGCGGTATGCACATCGAATGGCTCGATGGCAGCCTTTCCCCCGACATCTTCGCCGCAAAGGTTATGGAAATGTATCACTCCCGATTTCCCAACTCATAAATCTTTCCAAAACTCCATTCTTCACCGATTTTCCGCAGAGAAATAAACCTATGCAACTTACCGCCGCCCTACGCCGCTCCCTGCTGATACTGTCCGCGCTTACGCTTTGGGCAGGTGCAGCCTGTGCATCGGTAGGTAAGCATATCGCCTCCGATACAACGGTTGCCCCGGGCGACACACTGCTCATTCCCCTTCACGGGCGATTTTGTTCGGTGGAAGTGACGGCGGCCACTCATACCCATTCCCTGAAAGATGAAGCAACCCGGTGGAGTATCATCTTGCTTGACAATGCCGGGCGCGACATAGCCAACGCACAGCTATCGTTAAGCGGCGACAACCTCTCGGCAGAGGAAAGTTCCCGCAAAATTTGCGCCAACTTCAATGGGGGAGAACGGAGTATCTCGGATGACATTACCCATAACACCGGGCTTATCACAGCTGAAATCCGCACAATTCCCGACAATATGGTGGAACTGAGCGTCGGTAATTCGCAGTACACATCGGTAGGCTTAGCACCTGTCAGCCAGCCGATTGCAGCTATCGCCATCACATCACCCACAGAACTTAGAGTCTGCGATATTTTCCTGAAAACCGAACCGGCTGACTCCCCTGAAGAAATACCGGCGCTCTCCCCGGATGAAATAACCTACCGGTTATCCGCATCCACTGACCCTCTTGAAGGAAAGTATGAGTATCTCGACTCCGACACCGATACATCAGTATGCCGCCGGGGAGGCGACTACAGCATAGCGCTGCTATCCGACGGCAATGGCGGATACATTATATATTACCTGTCAGGCGCCGAGAATAATGCCGGGCTATGGCATACCGGGCGCAGCAAAGGGCACATCGCTGCCTCGCCAATACCGGGCCAGTACGACCTCACCTGGCTCGACTCCGAAGGGCTTGGCGGATTTGAAGGCGCCTACGCCGGATTCAGTCCGGTGCCTCCGGCGCTGGTGCTCCAGCTGAATTTTCCCAAGGAGCATACAATAATGAGATTCTATAAAGCGGATAAATAGGGCAACAGGATAAATCGTATAAGTTGTATATAAGGGATAAAGATAATAAACAGTATGCATAATAAGATTACACTGTTTTTCGCTATGATGAGTGCGCCGGTGCTTGCCGGTGCCACCGGCACCAACCTTGCCGATACCACCCGCATCCTCGATGAAGTGACGGTAGTGGAATCGGCGGCTAAAGCGCCGGTGCCGCTGCTCCCACTCGATGTAAGAATAATCAACAATTCCACCATAGAGAACAGCACCGCCACAAATCTGCTGCCGGTGCTACAGAACCGTGTGCCGGGTATGTTCGTCACCGCCCGTTCGCTGGCCGGATACGGTGTATCGGGCGGGGCAGCAGGCTCCGTGAGCATCCGCGGTGTTGGCGGCGGCAATAAAGTGCTCTTCCTCATCGACGGTCAGCCTCAATGGGCCGGCATCTTCGGGCACTCGCTCCCCGATACATACGTGACCAACGATGTGCAGCGCGTGGAGGTAGTGAGCGGACCGTCGTCGCTGCTCTACGGCTCCGGCGCAATGGGCGGTTCGGTCAACCTCATCACGCGCCGGGCTGAAGCCGACGGCGTAAACGGCAAAATCCGACTCGCCGGAGGCAGTTTCGGCACCGTGAAGGCCGGTGGCCGCATCGGCTATAAGAAAGGTGGCCTGCGCGCATTGGCTGCCGCAAGTTACGAGCGCTCCGACGGCAACCGCGCCGGGCTGGGATACTGGCTGGCAAACCAGTATGCTTCCATGAGCTATGACTTTAATCCCCACTGGGAGATTGGGGTGAACGGAATGGTTACCGAAACACGCGCCGACAACCCGGGCGAGGAATTCCGCACGCTCCCTCTGAATATGTGGGCCAAGCAGCTGCGCACCACGGCTTCGCTCTTTGTAAAGAACCGTTACAGCCGCGCATCCGGTGGTCTGCAGGCTTATTACAACTGGGGCAAGCACGACATCGACGACGGTCTGGATTCACACAACGCTCCGCGCACATTTCTTTTCCACTCGAAGGATTTCAATATGGGCGCCACTCTCTATCAGGCCCTCAAACTTTGGCGCGAAAACGATCTGAGCCTCGGCATAGATTTCAAGCACTGGGGCGGAAAGGCTCATAACACTGACAAGACCTCCAGCGAAGAATCGCCAATCGTTGACAAGCATGTCAATGAGGTGGCTGCCTACGCTATGATGCAGCAGGCATTCTGCGACAATTTCCTGAGTTTCAACGGCGGCATCCGCTTTGAGCACTCCTCGCAGTTCGGCAACCAGTGGGTACCGCAGGCCGGTTTCATCCTGCGCCCCATACGGTCGCACCGCATCAAATTCAGCTATGGCCGCGGATTCCGCTCTCCCAACATCCGCGAGCTGTATATGTATCCTCCTCACAATCCCGACCTTAAGCCAGAGTTGATGGACAACTACGAAGTGGAGCTGCGTCAGTGGCTGCTGGGCAGCCGTATGAACTTCGGCGTAGCTTTCTACTACATCAAGGGGGAGAATATGATTCAGCAGGTACGCATCGACGGCCGTCAGCGCAACGTCAACACCGGCAAATTTTACAATCGCGGCGTGGAGATTGACTTTTCTTACGAAATCACCCCGCAGCTGAGTTTTACCGCCAACTATGCCTACTTCTACACCGAGACAGAGATTGTAGGTGCCCCGAAAAACAAACTTTTCGGCGAAATCAGCTACACTCCAGGTCACTGGCAATTCTCGGTAGATGCTATGGGAGTGTGGGATCTCCGCACCGAGAAAACCACTGAAAGCTACGGTCTGCTCAATGCCCGCGTGGCGTATACCTTCCCGCTCGCCACTCCCCTCACCCTGTTTGCAAAGGGTGAAAATATCACTGCCGCCCGTTATCAGATCAACTACGGTTTCCCCATGCCTAAAGCCACATTTATGGCCGGAATAGAGTGGAAATTCTGACCCGCAGCGCGTTATACACACCTAATAGTATTAATTTCCAACATATCTAAGTTTCAACAACTATGGAAAAGGGCAAGAAAACCACACCGGCAAAAGTGTATTTTTGCCCGGTAATCACTCCCGACAATCTTATCAAAGTATACGAGGCCCTCGGCCGCGAAGCCAAAGGCGACTATGTCTGCGCCAAGATTTCCACCGGAGAGGCCGGCAACCCCAACCACCTCAGCACAGATGTAATCAAAAAACTCATCCACCGCACCGACGCCCGCATCGTGGAGTGCAACACCGCCTATGAGGGGCACCGCTGCAACACTTTCGACCATTTGCAGACCGCCCGCGAGCATGGGTTCACAGCCATCGCCGAAGTGGATATTATGGATGACAAGGGGGATATCGAGCTGCCGGTGCGCAAAGGTCGTCACCTCAAGGTGAATTATGTTGGCAAAAACTGGCAGAATTATCAGTTCACAATGGTACTTTCCCACTTCAAAGGGCATCCTATGGCCGGATTCGGCGGTGCTCTGAAAAATGTGGCTATCGGTATGGCCTCGGCCCGCGGCAAAGCATGGATTCACTCAGCAGGCAAAAGCCTGAAAGCGCCTATCGACTGGACCGTCGACCCGGCTCCGCAGGATGATTTCTTGGAATCAATGGCCGAAGCGTGCGAGGCGGTGTTCGATGTAGCTAAAGACAATATCCTATTTATCAATGTATTGAATAATCTTTCAATCGACTGCGACTGCGTGGAGCATCCCGTAAAGGCCGAGATGACCGACATCGGCATTATGGCTTCGCTCGACCCTGTGGCTCTCGACCGCGCTTGCGTTGACCAAATCTACAACTCACCCGAGGCAGGCAAGAAGAGTTTCATCGAACGTATGGAGGCTCAGCACGCCACTCACTTGCTCGACTATGCCGAAGAGCTTGGTCTGGGCACTCAGAAATATGAGATTATAAATGTCGACCCGGTTGACCCCTACGCAGCATTCTAAGATTCCTTCCGGCGCCCGCGTAATTCTGCTTTGCGGCATAAGCGGCTCGGGCAAAACCTGCGTGGCCCACAGCCTCGAAGCCGAAGGTTTCCGCCGTATCGCTTCCGACCGTCTGGCATGGGAGCGATATGGCGGCGACTTCACATCGCAGCCATGGGAGCGCCAGCAGGAGCTTTTCGCCGCAGTGCGCTCCGACATCGATGCTGAGATTGCCCGAAGTCTGGAAGCGGGAGAACGGATTGTGGTTGATGCCACCAACTGCAAGCGCGCCCGGCGCGATGCGTTGCGCCGGCTTTGCCGCAGCTTCGATGTGGAGCCGGTTCTGGTTTTTCTGCCCGGCACCTACGATATCCTCAGCCGTCGACTTTCCGGTCGCCAGGGTCTCGGCCCCGACGACATCATTATCACCGACAGCCAGTTACGCGGCTTTCTTGAGGGATTCGAGCCACCCACGCCCGACGAAAATGCCATAGAAATTCTCTGACAACCCGCTTCGTCGGCGGCTTGCTGCCGATTATCCGTCCGGCTTACCGGAATTTTTTGTAACTTTGCATCCGAGATTTCAATCTTTTCACAATGGCTGTAACTATACTTGGCATAGAATCATCGTGCGACGATACTTCCGCAGCCGTCATACGCGACGGGCTGCTGCTTTCCAACGTGATTGCGTCGCAAAGCGTCCACGAAGAATATGGCGGCGTGGTGCCCGAACTGGCTTCGCGCGCGCATCAGCAAAACATAGTGCCCGTGGTGGATGCTGCCCTGCGCCGCGCCGGGGTCGACAAGCACCAGCTCAGCGCCATAGCATTTACCCGCGGTCCGGGTCTGCTCGGTTCGCTGCTCGTAGGCACATCATTTGCCAAAGGGCTGTCGCTCGGGCTGAGGGTGCCCATCGTGGAGGTAAACCACCTGCACGGCCACGTGCTCAGCCATTTCGTGCGCGCAAATCCCGACGATGAAGTACCTGAATTTCCGTTCCTTACGCTGCTCATCTCCGGAGGCAATTCGCAACTCGTGATGGTGCGCAACTACAACGATATGGAAATCATCGGCCAGACCATCGACGACGCCGCCGGTGAAGCTTTCGACAAATGCGCCAAAGTGATGGGTCTACCCTATCCCGGCGGCCCGCACATCGACCGTCTCGCTGCCGAAGGCGACCCGAAGCGATTTAAGTTTGCCAAGCCACACATCCCGGGCCTTGACTATAGTTTCAGTGGCCTGAAAACTTCTTTTCTCTACACTCTGCGCGACAACATCAAGCTGGACCCCGAGTTTATCGAGAAGAACAAAGCCGACCTGGCCGCATCGCTCCAGAGCACTATCATTGCCATCCTCCTCGACAAACTCGACAAGGCCGTGAAGCAGACCGGCGTACGCACGGTGGCAATCGGCGGAGGCGTTTCGGCTAACTCCGGTGTGCGCGGCGCTGTTGCCGACTATTGCGCAGCCCACGGCATCAGAGCGTTCATCCCCAAGCGCGCATTCACCACCGACAATGCCGCTATGATAGCCATCGCAGGCTATTTCAAATATCTCGATAAAATCTTCTGCCGCTACGACGCAGCTCCATTCGCTCGCGTAAACGTCTGATTCCAAAAAAATACAATTATGGATCCCTATATAATTCAGGATTTGCAAGAAATTGCCCCCGACCTGCTCGATGAACTTCGCTCACGCGGACTCACACTGGCTACAGCCGAAAGCTGCACCGGAGGCAATATCGCCCATCATATCACGCTTGTAGCCGGTTGCTCCGACGTATTTTACGGGGGCGCTGTCACCTACGCCAACTCCGCAAAAACCGATATTCTCGGTGTGGATGAAGCGGTGATTGCATCGGAAGGCGCTGTATCCGAGCCGGTGGTACGTGCTATGGCAGAGGGTGCCTGCAAGCGTTTCCACACCACTTGCGCCGTGGCCACATCGGGCATCGCAGGTCCCGGCGGAGGCACCGACGACAAGCCGGTAGGCACCGTATGGACTGCAGCCGTTACACCTAAGGGAACATTTTCAGAGCTTTACAATCTCTCCGGCCCTCGTTCGGAGATTATCGACAAGGCCACACTGCTGGTTCTTCGCCTGCTGCTGAAGCACCTCTATTAATACCCAACAGCGACCGCTTTTCAGCGAACAGCACACGTTTTTTCAAATACCAAGCAGCGACCGGGCATTGGCGCGGGCAGCTTCATTCACGGCCGCGCCGGAAAGCATCACGGCCAGTTCGCCGACACGTTCGTCGGCCGACAGTTCTCGTATGCGGGTTACGGTTGATGTATCTGTATCCTCCTTATAGACTTTAAAGTGCGCATCGCCCTGGGCGGCCACCTGCGGCAGATGCGTTATAGCTATCACCTGGATGTTGCGCGAGATACCATACATCATCTCCCCCATCCTGTTGGCCACTTCGCCCGACACTCCCGTATCCACTTCATCAAAAACAATTGCAGGGAGCTGCATCTTATCAGCCACAATCGACTTGATCGATAGCATCAGTCGCGATATTTCGCCGCCGCTTGCCGTGCTTCCCACAGGCATAGGCTGCTGATTCTTATTGAACGAAAACAGAAATTCTATGTAGTCGATGCCGTTGGCGGTAAGTTCGGTTTCCTTCACGGCAATCTCCACCTGCAAATTCTTCATTCCCAGCGGCAGAGCGCGCTCTTTCAGCAGACGGGCAAACTCTGTGGCGGTGCTTCGGCGCACTGCCGAGATTTCCCGAGCAATGTCGAGCGCATCTTTTTTGGCTCGTTTGGCCGCAATCTCAAGGGCGTGGAGCGATGTATCGCCAAAGTCAATCGACTTGATTTTCTCTGCCATACGGTCGCGTATCTCTATCAGCGCTTCCACACTGTCAACCTTGAAGCGACGCTGCAGGTCGTAGATTTCGCTCAGACGCTGCTCTACAGCCTCAATTTCGCGGGGATCGGCCGAAAGGCGGCGGTTCTGCTCCTCAAATGTTTCGTAGATATCGCGGCACTCCACGCGCAAAGCCTTCAGGCGCTCCGGAATTCCTTCGGCATCCTCCAGCAGATCGGATAGCGAATCCGCCTCATCGGTGGCTGTTTTCAGCAAGGTATCCACATTCTCCTCGCCATCGCCGAGCGCACCGAGCACACGACCCAGCGATTCTTTTATGTCGGCAAGGTTGATAAGCACCTCGCGCTCGCGCTCCAGGGTTTCCTGCTCACCCGGCTCCAGGTTGGCATCGGCAAGTTGCTGATACTGGTAGCGCAGATATTCCTCCTCATCGCGGGCCTGCTCAATGGAGCGGCGAGTGAGATGGAATTGCTTCACGGCATGGCGGTAGGCGTTGTAAGCATCGGCAAAACGCTGCATTCGCTCGCCGTTGCCCGAGAGGGAATCGATGACCCGAAGCTGATACGGGGGCGACACCAACAGCATATTCTGATGCTGCGAATGAATGTCGATAAGTTGCAGAGCCACTTCCTGCAGCACGTTCAGGGTCACGGGTGTATCATTGACGAATGCACGCGAACGGCCGCCGGGAGCAATCTGGCGGCGCAGGATTATGTGCGCCGGATCCCACTCTATGTCGTTGTTGCGGCAGATGGCCTGAAGTTGCGGATATTCTCCTGCCGAAAAAGTGGCTTCAATCACCGATTTCTCCTGCGGGTCGCGCACCACTTTGGCATCGGCGCGGCCGCCAAGCAGCAGCGAGAGTGCGCCGAGCATTATAGATTTACCGGCACCGGTTTCGCCGGTGATGATATTGAATCCGGGGCGGAAGTTGATTTCCACCTTGTCGATCAGTGCGTAATTGGATATCTGTAGATTCTCAATCATTTTACTCTTCCTTGTTCGTGCCGGCCTTTATCATATTTATGCGCTTCATCTCAGTGGGATATATCGGCTGCAGGATGCCCACCACCTTATCGCGCTCCGTCTGAGGGGCTTTGGAGTAGATGTTCACCAGCTCGTCGAGCTTGGCATCCTTAAACATCGACAGCCCCACCGACATAGCGTCGGCGTCCATCAGCGTATTCAGCACTTCGAGGCTCTCGGTAATTTTGGCTCTCCCCTTGTCGGGCGAAAGCGCCATTTCGTCGAGGCCGAGGCGATGATAATCGTAAATCATCTGTCGGACTGCGGAGGTGGCCGGGTCGGTGAACACAGAAAGCACCGCCGAGCGGTTGCGTTTGTCCTCAAAAGCGGCCCAGCCCGGCTCGCCCGCCGACTGTGCCATCTGCATTATCTGTCGCAACTGATCGAACATCGGCTGCCCTCCCTGCGGAGCAAAGGAGTCGCTGTCGATAGCTATGAACAGGTAGGCATAGAAATTCAGCAGGGCGGTGAGCTGATTCTCCATCGTGTTGGTGGTGAAGGTCAGCGGCATACCCTCCTGATAGTCGAATTCTATTTTATTATCCTTGAAATTGAGCAGCGTGGTGGTGTAGCTGGTGTTGTAAACCGGGCGCGACACCTGCACCTGCAGGTCGCCTGCCATGTGGTCGTCGGTATACTCCTTGATGGTGAAGAACATACGGCAGTCGATACGCTCATTGGTGGCGAGCTGGAGATTGGTGAAATGATTTTCATTCATATACTCCTGCACAGCCGTCTTGAGCGCGTCGAACACCGAGCGGTTGGTGGTCTGCACCTGCTCGATGTTGAATTCCACCTGGCAGTTAAGTTCCTGCGCCTGCACAGGGCTGCCTGCGCCCGCAATCAGGAGCGCCGCCACAGTCAGAAGCAGTTTTGCAAAAATATTTGATATTCCGGAAAGAGAGTTATTCATTACTATAAGCGGAAGTCTTCAGGCACTTGGATGTCATATACGGAAGCCGATGTCGTATACGAAAGCCATCAGGCAAAGGGTTGTCATTCATTACAATAAAGCAGTTCGATGAGGTCGGCGATATCTCCGGCCACCTCGGCTTTACTCTTTAACGGAAATTCGTGGCTTACATTGTCTTTGCGGGTAAGAATCGTCACCTTGTTGGTGTCGGTGCCGAAGCCGGCGCCGGCATCACGAAGCGAATTCAGCACCACCATATCGAGCTTTTTACGCTGCATCTTCTTGCGCGCGTTTTCGTTCTCGTGGTCGGTCTCCAGGGCGAATCCCACTAAAAGCTGGTCGTCCTGCTTCATTTCGCCGAGCGATCGGGCTATGTCGGGGTTCTCCACAAGCTGCAACTGCGGCGGCTCGTTGCCTTCACGCTTGATTTTTGTGGCCGACGGGGCTGCTGGCCGGTAATCGGCCACGGCGGCACACATCACCGCCACATCGCATTGCGGAAACAGTTCACGGCTTTTTTCGGCCATTTCCAGCGCACTCTCAACTCCTACGACCTTCACTCCGGGCTGCGTGGGCTTAACCGATACGGGGCCTGACACGACAATTACATCAGCTCCGCGGGCTGCTAATTCATCGGCGAGGGCATATCCCATCTTACCGGTGGAATAATTGGAAATATAGCGCACGGGGTCAATTTTCTCGCGGGTAGGCCCGGCGGTAATCATCACCTTGCGGCCACTCAGTGGCGAGGGGCACTGCGCGTTGCGGAAATAGCGTTCGAGCGTCTTTACAATATCTTCCGGCTCTGCCATCCTCCCCTTGCCTGTGAGGTGCGAGGCCAACTCCCCTTCCGCAGCGTCGATGATAATGTTGCCATAGCTTTCCAGTCGGCGCAAATTGGCCACGGTGGAGGGATGAGCCATCATATCCAGATCCATGGCCGGGCATACAAACACAGGCGCTTTGGCCGAGAGGTAGGTGGTGACGAGCATATTGTCGGCCACTCCGCCGGCCATCTTCCCGATAGTGCAGGCTGTTGCGGGTGCCACAACCATAGCGTCGGCCCACAGGCCGAGGTCAACGTGGCTGTGCCACTCCCCTGTGTTGCGGGTGAAGAATTCCGAAATCACCGGTTTGCCGGAAAGGGTCGACAGCGTAAGCGGAGTGATGAACTCCTTTGCGGCGGCGGTCATCACCGGCTGCACTTCGGCACCGGCCTTAACCAAAAGACGGGTGAGCACGGCGGCCTTATAGGCGGCTATGCCACCGGTCACGCCGAGCACTATATGCTTGCCCTGCAGGAAATTTGCCATATCCTTGATTATTTATCAGCTAAAGCAATAAATCAGCTAAGATAGCTAAGTTAGCCGGCGGCTGTTTCGCTCAGCCGGCCGGAAGGGCGGCCTCAGCGCTGCTGCGCGCGAAGCTTGATTGCGGTAAAGGCGCGCTTTGTGTTCGAGGGGAAATCGCCCTGCTGAATCCAGTTGTAATAGCCGGGGTCGCGGCGCAGCACATCGGCTGCGAGCTGCCCTTTGTACTTGCCGAAATTGATGACCTCGCGGTGCTGGTCGTCGTAAATCAGACGGCCCATCAGGTCGACATTCTTCGTCTGCGAGGAATATTCGGCGAGCTTATCCACATCGTTGGGAAGGTCGTCGTATCGGTCGAGCTGCGCCATAAGCACCTCGTAGGTGGCACGGGTGTCGGCATTGGCCGAGTGGGCTGCCTCCAGGTCGCGGTCGCAATAGAAACGGTAGGCGGCAGTGAGGGTGCGCTGCTCTTTCTTGTGGAAAATGGTCTGCACATCCACGAAGCGGCACGCCGAGAAGTCGAAGTCCACACCTGCGCGGGCAAATTCCTCAGCCAGCAGGGGGATGTCGAAGCGGTTGGAATTGAATCCTGCCAAGTCGCAACCGGCAAAACTCTCGGCCAGCTTCGACGCTATATCGCGGAAGGCGGGCTTGTCGGCCACATCCTCGTCGGTGATATGATGAACGGCTGTAGCGCCCTCCGGAATATGGCAACCGGGGTTGATACGCAATGTACGCTGTGCCTCCGTGCCGTCGGGAAATACCTTAATAATGGAAATTTCCACGATGCGGTCGTGCATAACGTCTGTCCCGGTGGTCTCCAGATCGAAGAAAATCATCGGGCGCTGTAGATTGAGCTTCATATTATCTGTTCTGAAATCAAAAAATAGATTCTTTCCGGCAACCTTTCAGTCGCATCAAAAATTCTGCACGGTCATCGGCATCAGGATGATCACCAGGTCGGTGCCTTCCGGATTCTCGTCAGGCACAAACACGCCCGGACGCGACGGGTCGGCCAGCTTCATCAAAATATTTTCGGTAGAAAGCGTGGCAAGAATCTCAATGAGGTAACCTGCCGAGAAACCAATCACGAGGTCGCGGCCGGCATAATCGCAGGAGAGCTTCTCCTCGGCGAAAGTCGAGTGGTTGGCATCGTCAACGCGGATTTCCAGCAGTCCGTCGGTGAAGCGGAGCTTAGTCAGACCATGGGCCGGGTCGGCGCAAACACTCACGCGGCGCACAGCGGTAAGCAGCGATTCGCGGTCGAAGGTAGCCACGTAAGGATTATCCTTCGGAATCACACGCTCGTAAGGAGGATAATTACCCTTGATAAGACGGGCACCGAGCGTAATAGTCTCAGTGCTGAAAGTAATCGACTTATCGGTAATCACAATCTTCACATCATCATCGCCCGAAAGCAGGCTCTTCAGCAGCACAGCCGGCTTGAAAGGCAGAATCACCTTACGCTCAATGCCGGGAGCCACCGTAGTATTGTCATAGCGCACCAGCTTGCGGGTATCGGTAGCCACGAAAGTAATCTTGTCGGGAAAAATATCCCAGAACACACCCATGAGCTGCGGACGCACCTGGTCGGAAGCCACAGCGAAAAGCGTATTCTCAAGACCGCCCAAAACCACCTTGCCAGGAACAAGAATCTCCACAGCAGCGGCCTTCTCCTCCGGAGTAAGCTCTTCCAGCGGATTGCTGCTGACAGGATACTGAGTAGCATCAAGTGCCACCAGATCAAACTGACCGCCCGGGAACGTAATCTTCAGAGCATACGAATCGGCATCCACCTGAAAATCAACATCCACGGCAGGCAACTCCTTACCTATGTCGCAAAGCCTGCGGGCATTAACCAGGAAACGACCGCTCTGGTCAGCCTCCGAAAGCGCCAGACGTGCCACAAGAGTATTTTCCGTATCGGAAGCAGTGACGGTAAGCAATTTCTGCTCAGCATCCACCTCCAGGAGGAAATTATCCAGCACAGAAATAGTGTTCTTTGAATTGATTGCCTTGCTCACACCGGACAAAACCGAATAAAGCGAACGGCTTGCTACTTTAAAATTCATTGCAGTATGGAGTTATATTTTTGTAATCAAATAAACACACCGGCACCCCGGCGCCTTATACCGAACCTCTGCCCGGCTTACCAGACCACTGCCCGGCCTCTTTTGCCAAGCTTGCGCTCCGGCCTCGGAAAGGATTATATAATCCTACCAATACGCAAAGTTACAAATTAAATTCCGGCTTTCCTAAATTCCGGCCAAAATTCTCAAACGGCTCCTCCCAAATCCACCTTAACGCCCTATCATACCACACTTTAACGGCAGATTAAAAATTTTATCTCCACAAAACCACAAAAAAATTTGGCCAATCCAAAAAAAACACCTACCTTTGCAACGCTTTTCGGGAGCAACCCTCCTCGGAAAGCCGCCAGCAGATTAAACGCCCCGTTTAACTGCCGGATGAAAGGAGATTCGCTAGCTCAGCTGGTAGAGCACAACACTTTTAATGTTGGGGTCGTGGGTTCGAGCCCCACGCGGATCACCAATCAAACAAGCCAAATTGCTAATCCACAGCAGTTTGGCTTTTCTATTTTTCAAAAGCGCCCCTCTTCTCGTCGTTCCCCCGCCCCAAAGTAAAGGATCGGGGCAAAACACGGATGAAACAATCTGTAAACCGAGTTGTAAACCACGAACTAAAGGAGGGAGACCATAACGCACAGCGCTTTCACCAACAAGAAATCTGACAACTCGAACTAACGAATTGCCAGATTAGATATGGTATTATTAAAACGTCTGCGATTACTGGTCGATAACCTCCCAGTGGCCGCCTTTATCGGGGCCGACACGACGGACTTTCTTGGACCCAAAAAAAGACCGCCACGGAAGGCTATTCGTTACTATGTTCTACATGGAATATCCGAGCAGTCCCAGAATCATCGGAGCGAGAAGAGCAGTGAAAAGACCG
>SFFL01000035.1 GCA_004557825.1 Bacteroidales bacterium
TGGCCGACGTCTCCAACAAAATCATCAATCACGTCCGCGGCGTCAACCGCGTCGCCTACGACATCTCCTCCAAACCGCCAGCCACCATCGAGTGGGAGTGAGAATAATGTTGAAATTGAATTTTGCCAAATTATCTAACAGGATCGCACTGTGCTACCGAATGATGCAGAGTCCCGAACTAAAAAAAGCAAATTTTAACATTAAACAGGCTGATATTTTAAATATTCCAAAAAATTTGTGTATCTTTGCGCCACACATCTGTGTGTCAATTACCCACAAGCGCATACATCTGTGCGAACAATTATTCACAAACTAACACACTCAAAATGAAAAAGATTTTCATTTCTATGTGCATGGCACTCGTTGGGCTGTGCGCAGCCGCCCAGGAACAGGGCGACATGGCCGTAGGTATCAATCTTGGTGTTGCTCCTTCCGTTGAAAGCGGTGCTTCCGTAACCAACTTCGACCTCGGTGCAAAATTCCAGTACAACGTCACCGCTCCCATCCGTCTGGAAGCTGCTCTCGACTATGGTTTCAAGAACAAAGGCATCTCCATTCTTACCTTCGGTATCAACGCCCACTATCTGATCAACGTTGCCGACAAATTCAAAATGTATCCCCTCGTAGGCCTTGGCTATGCCAACTGCAAAGCCTCCTGGAAGACTGTTGATTTCGACTTTGAAGACATCCTGAGCTACTATATGCCCGGCGCATACATTCCCTCCACATCGTCCAGCGAATCTGTAAGCCGCTTCTTCTTCAACATCGGCGTAGGCGGCGAATATGCCATCACCGACCAGATCGCCCTCAATCTCGAAGTCAAGTATCAGTACATCAAAGACTTCTCCCGTATTCCCATCCTTCTGGGCGCCACCTACAAATTCTAACCCATTCCGATTCCATCAAACCTGACGGGCCTTGGGTTCCCAACTTCCGTCAGTGTTCTCCCATACCACCGGCAGTGTGCTTCACGCACCCTGCCGGCCGCTTTTTAGAACCGGTTCGAAAATAAATGTCACCGGCTCTTATACCACGGGCATCACGTAGAGTTTTTACAAAAGAATGAAGATGTTAAAAGCAGTACTGACGCGAACTATGATTGTTACAAAAGTGTTTCAATAGCAAATATCTTTTATTTACTTTTAATACGCGAGGCGATGAAAACTTCTTCTATTTTGAAAAATGCTCCTCTAAAGCTGTTATTCGCCGTCATCATTATACTCTTCACCGGCGTATCGGTCACGGCCGCAAACGATGGGAATCCATCTGGAAACATTGTCAAGAACATTCCCGAAGGTGTCGCGCAGCAATGGCAAACGTCAGTAGGCCCGGTGGTTACCGGTTCGGTCGACTTTGACGCGCTCCCCTCGCGGGCACGCAAATTCCTCAGCAAGCATTGCGACGGTCACGCCGTGGTAAAATGCAACAAGACCTTCTCCACCGGTGAATACGATATTCAGCTGGCCGACGGCATCAACTTCCGTTTCGATTCCAAGGGCAACGTCATTGAGGCCGAAGCCCCCGAAGGTTATTCCCTTTCGTCGCCACTGCTCAAAGCCGTTGTTCCCGGCAAGCTATATCACCTGCTGATCCACAACGGATTCTATGAAAGTGTGGAAGCTGTGCACCGCGACCGTGAAGGCTACCGCATCACCGTAGCCGACCCGGTATTCAAGGCCGTAACCTTCGACCCCTCCGGCGTTCTCACCTTAGTCGTCAACGACTAATCCCCTTCCGGAATTCTCCCTCATAGCTTCAAAGACATTTTCCTCCCTCATAACCTCATCGAGAGAAATTCCGATCTCTTATAACTTCATAGAAAGAAATTCAACTTCTTCATATATCTGTAAACAGAGCGGGGAGGTGAGAGCGCAGGCTCTTGCCTCCTCTCGTTTTGCCAACTCCACAGCTTTCCCGAAATCCACCCGTCGCAACTGTACAAGATTCATCAGCAGGCGCAGGCCGGCATAGCGCGACAAATCGCTCCCGACAGATGCCGGGACAGAATCCGGGGCGGATGCTGAGGTGGGAACCGGGGCGGATGCCAGCGCGGACAGCAGCGTTGTAGCTATGGAGAGTGCGTCGGGGTGATTGCGCAGGAGTTTCATACAGAGGATATCGACCACTTCGGCAGTGGGTGCTGTCGAGGCCCACTCAATAGCTTCATCCACTGTGAGTTGCTCTACGGGGAAAAGCATCGGTGCTATCAGCATACTCTCGCGCGTGGTATCGTTGGCCCGCAGACGCCGTGCCATATCTGCCCGGTCGAATTCCTCCGGAAGCGTGGCATCCTCGCAGCCTCCGGGAAGAAAATCGCGAGCAATTTCCATAATCTGCGGCAGATTCAGACCGAAATTTATCTTATACTGAGCGCCGTGACGCTTCATCTGTTCGGCCAGCAGGCCGTTGCGCATCGCGAAAAAGCGCCGCTTCACACGCTGCATAGCATTGAATTCCGGGAGCTGCCGCTCCTCCGCATCGGGCAAAATATGATGATTCTCTGACATTTCCGTGGATATATTAAATATTACCGGATTCCGGCCTACTATTTTAACCCACTTCACCCCCGATTATTGCCCCGCCGCCAAAATTTAATAATAAGAGCTATAGAATTAAATTTTTCACTCAAATATTTGGTATATTCAATTAATATACTGAAATTTGCATCGGATAATCAGAAATGGTTATCCCGGGGCGAGGTCTTTTGACTGCGCACCACCTAAGAGCCGGATTCTCCGGCTCTATTTTTTATAACTATCGAAGAAACCTTCACATTTGGGTGGTTTGGGACCGCGACCTTGCACATCCGGCACTTTTTCCGTAACTTTGCATCACTCAACCATCAAAACTACGAATATGCCCCGATTACACGGGAAAACAATATTTTTAATCCTGCTGCTTCTTGCAGCCATTCCGTTTTGCTCACGCGCTGAGGAGCCGCAGCCCCAGCCTACCAGAGTGTCGCTGCTCACCGTTGACCCCGGAGCCGAGATTTACGAACTTGACGGCCACACGTCGCTCCGCTTCATCACTCCCGAGGGGGAGGACTTCGCCGTGAACTGGGGCGTCTTCGACTTCAACGCCCCCAACTTCCTTTATCGTTTCGTAAAAGGGGAAACCGACTATATGGCGTGGGCATTCCCCACCAAATTCTTCCTCGAAGAATACCGCAGGGCCGGACGTACCGTCACCGAGCAGCAGCTCAACCTTACCCCCGAGGAAGCCGACCGCCTGCTTGCGCTGACCTTTGAGAATCTCCGCCCCGAGAACCGCACCTACCGCTATAATTACATCTACGACAACTGCGCTACACGCCCCCTTGACCTTGTGGAGAGAGCCGCCGGATGCCAAATAAACCTGCCCGGCAGCGATGCAGCCCTGCCGCAGGAGGCTCAGCCCGACGTTACCTTCCGCAGCGAGATGACCCGCGCACACAGCGCCTACCCCTGGTATCAGTTTGGCATAGACCTGGCCCTGGGCAGCGGACTCGACATATCCATCGGGCCGCGCGAACGCATCTACCAGCCGCTGTATCTGCGCGATGCCCTGGCCGAAGCCACATTCCCCGACGGCCGGAAAGCGGTGCTCGCCCCTTCCACACCCGTCCGTGGCCACGACGTCACCCTCCCTCCCACGCCCTGGTATCTTACCCCGATGGCCGCCGCGCTGCTCCTGCTTGCCATCAGCGCGGCCGTAGCGCTGACCGATCTGCGCCGCCGGAAAGTCACCCGCTGCTACGACTCCCTCTTCTACTCCCTGCTGTTCCTGCTGTCGCTGCTCCTCACATTCCTTATATTCGTAAGCGTCCACGAAGCCACCTCGCCCAACTGGCTCTACCTCTGGATCAATCCTCTCGCCATCATTCCGGCCGCACTAATTTGGATAAAAAAATGTAAACGTGCGGTTTATTTCTACCAAATTTGTAACTTTGCACTTTTGATAGTGCTTCTTGCCATAGGCATTGCCGGCATCCAGCACCTCAATCCAGCTTTCTACCCGCTAATTGCAGCCGATATGCTGCTCTCAGCGCGATATATTTATATTTCCCGACCGGCCAAACTGCCGGCCAAAAGCCAGCCAAAGAAGTGAAACTCAACCTGTCACCGGCCTTACGACTCAGTATCGGCGCCACCGCCATCGGTGTGGTGGGCGCAGTGCCCTGTATGTCGGCCGAGCTGCCCAAGCAGCCCAAACTGGTGGTAGGCATTGTGGTGGAAGGGCTCTCCAACGACTACCTCGACCTGCTCCGCCCGCAATTTGTGCGCGATGGTGGTGGCGGGTTTATCCGTCTGGCCGACAAGGGTGTAAGCATCCCCGACGTTGACTTCGGCACACCCCTCGACGGCGCAGCATCCACCGCCGTGATTTTCACCGGCGCAGCCCCGGCTGTCAACGGCATCGCCGCCTCCACGGTCTACGACCGCGAATCGCGCCGCCCGGTAGCCACGCTCAATGACGCCTCGATCTTAGGCAATTTCACCAACGAAACCCTCTCACCCTCCGCTCTTGGCGCCTCCACCCTCTCCGACGAGCTTCGCATAGCCTCCTCCGGCCTGGGCTACGTCTATTCCATCGCCCTCCAGCCCTCCGAGGCCATCATAATGGCCGGTCACGCCGGCAATTCCGCTTTCTGGGTCAACGACTACACCGGCAAGTGGGCCACCACAACATTCTATCGCGACCTGCCGCAGAAGCCGCAGGAAGTGAACCGCCTGCGCCCCCTTGAGAACCGCCTCGACACCCTCCAGTGGCTCCCGCTGCTGAAGATGGAGAGCTACCCCGACCTCCCCGCCTTCAAGCGCAAATACGGCGGCTTCCGCCACTACTTCCAGCGCAACGACAAAAACCGCTACCGCGCTTACAAAGCCTCTGCCCCGGCCAACACCGACGTGGCTTCAATGGCCGTAGACTACCTGCGCTCGCTCAACCTCGGCAGCCGCGACGCCACCGATATGCTCGCCCTGCAGTTCTCCCTCCTCCCCTACTCCTACGGGCGGGAGGCCGACTCGCGCACCGAGCTGATGGACAGCTACCTGCGCCTCGACCGCGACCTCAGCCGCCTTTTTGCGGCCATCGACTCCACCGGTCCCGGCCTCGACAACACGGTGATTTTCCTGGCCGGAACGCCCATCACACGCCGCCAGCGGCGCGACGACGAGCGCTGGGCCATCCCCTACGGCGAGTTCTCCTCGCGCAAAGCCGTGTCGCTGCTGAATATGTACCTGATGGCCGTTCACGGCAACGGCGACTGGGTCACCGGCTACCACGATTCGCAATTATTCCTCAACCATAAACTCATCAAGGAGAAAGGGCTCGATCTGCCCGAAATGCGCACCGAGGCAGCCCGCTTCCTGGAGCGTATGAGCGGTGTAACCCACGCCTGGACCCTCGAAGAGGTGCTCACTCGCCGCGCTTCGGAAAGTCCCGAAGCCTTCCGCCGCAACGTGGCCGTGCAGACCGCCGGCGACGTATACGTGTCGGTAGCGCCCGGCTGGCAGGAAATCGACGACGACAGCGACACCGAGTCGCCCGTCACCGTCAACCGCGCCGTGGCCTCCACCGCACCCTTCTTCCTGCTGGCGCCTCAGGTGGCTCCGCGCACCATCTCCGCCCCGGTCGATGCCCGCACCATCGCTCCTACCGTAAGCCGCATCCTGCGCATCCGCTCCCCCAACGGCGCCTCCCTTCCTCCTCTGCGCCTCTGAGCCGCAGGGCATTCAGCGCCCCGGCTCCGGAAGCATTCCTCTCCCTCCTCTCCACATATAATCTGAATAATTACCACTACACAATATGTCCGTACTATCATTCTTAGGCAAGATTTTCGGCAACAAGTCGCAACGCGACCTCAAGGAAATTCAGCCCATTATAGATAAAATCAACGCCATCGGTCCTACTCTCAAGGACCTGACCAACGACCAGCTCCGCGCCAAAATCGACGACGTGCGCGCCGACCTGGCCGCAGCCACCAAAGAGCACCAGGATATCATCGACCAGCGCAAGGCGCAGATCGACGACCTCCCCTTCGACCAGCGTCAGCCCCTCTGGGACGAAATCGACGAACACGAGAAAAAGATTCTCGACATCCTCGAAGACAAGCTCAACGAGCACCTGCCCATAGTGTTCGCCACTATGCGCGAAACAGCCGCCCGCTTCGCCGCAAACGAAACGATTGAAGTCACTGCCACCGAACTTGACCGCCGTCTGGCCGGCCAGGGCAAGGAATTTGTGTCGATCGACGGCGACAAAGCCATCTGGAAAAATAAATGGATGGCCGGCGGCAACGAAATCACCTGGGATATGGTGCATTACGACGTGCAGCTCATCGGCGGCGTAGTGCTCCACTCCGGCAAAATCGCCGAGATGGCCACCGGTGAAGGTAAGACCCTTGTGGCCACCCTCCCCGTATTTCTCCGCTCGCTCTCGCGCCGCGGTGTGCATGTTGTCACCGTCAACGACTACCTCTCCAAGCGCGACTCCGAATGGATGGGCCCGCTCTATATGTTCCACGGCTCCACCGTCGACTGCATCGACAAGCACCAGCCCAACACCCCCGCCCGCCGCGCCGCCTACGAGTGCGACATCACCTTCGGCACAAACAATGAATTCGGCTTTGACTACCTCCGCGACAATATGGCTATGGCACCCGATGATATGGTGCAGCGCAAACACTATTACGCCATCGTCGATGAGGTCGACTCGGTGCTTATCGACGACGCCCGTACCCCTCTGATCATCTCCGGTCCTGTGCCCAAAGGCGACGACCAGATGTTCAACGAGTACAAGCCCAACGTAGAGAAGGTTGTTCAGGCTCAGCGCAAGCTCGTCACATCCATCCTCGCCGAAGCCAAGCAGAAAATCGTTTCCGAGGACAAGGAGGTGCGCAAGGAGGGCGAACTGCTCCTCTTCCGTGCCTTCAAGGGTCTGCCCAAGTATGGCCCGCTGATTAAATTCCTCAGCGAGGAGGGTATGAAGAATGCCCTGCTCAAGACCGAGGCCTACTACCTGCAGGACAACTCGCGCGAGATGCCCAAGGTCACCGACCCTCTCTACTTCGTCATCGACGAAAAGAACCGTTCGGTTGAACTTACCGACAAGGGCTTCGACGTGCTCACCGACCGCAACCAGGACCCGCAGTTCTTCGTACTTCCCGACATCGCCGCAAAGCTTTCCGAGCTTGAGCATGTCACCGACCTCTCCGAGCGTCAGCAGCTCAAGGATGAGGCTATGGCCGACTACGCAGTGAAGTCGGAGCGCGTCCACACCGTCACCCAGCTTCTCAAAGCCTACACCCTCTTCGAGAAGGACAACGAATATGTGATCGACGACGGCAAAATCAAAATCGTCGACGAGCAGACCGGCCGTATTATGGAAGGCCGCCGCTACTCCGACGGTCTGCACCAGGCCATCGAGGCCAAGGAAGGTGTGAAAGTGGAAGCCGCCACACAGACCTTCGCCACCATCACTCTGCAGAACTACTTCCGTATGTATCACAAGCTGGCCGGTATGACCGGTACCGCCGAGACCGAAGCGGGAGAATTCTGGGATATCTACAAACTCGATGTCGTGACCATCCCCACTAACCGCCCCGTGGCCCGTCACGACCTCGAAGACCGCGTCTACAAGACCAAGAAAGAGAAATATGCCGCAGTCATCGACGAAATCGTGCGCTTGCGCGACGCCGGCCGCCCCGTGCTCGTGGGCACCACATCCGTCGAGATTTCCGAGCTGCTCAAGCGAATGCTCGACCTGCGCCACATCTCCTGCCAGGTGCTCAACGCCAAGCTGCACCAGAAGGAAGCCCAGGTTGTGGCTCAGGCAGGCCGCGCCGGCACCGTCACCATCGCCACCAATATGGCAGGCCGTGGTACCGATATCAAGCTCACCCCCGAGGTGAAAGAGGCCGGAGGTCTGGCCATCATCGGCACCGAGCGCCACGAAAGCCGCCGTGTCGACCGTCAGCTCCGCGGCCGCTCCGGCCGTCAGGGCGACCCCGGTTCCTCTGTATTCTATGTCAGCTTCGAGGACCAGCTGATGCGTCTGTTCGCCACCGACCGTGTGATGAAGATGCTCGACACCCTCGGTCTGAAAGAGGGCGAGATGATTGAGAGCCACATGGTGACACGTGCCATCGAGAACGCACAGAAGCGCGTGGAGGAGAACAACTTCGGCATCCGCAAGCGTCTGCTCGAATACGACGACGTGATGAACAAGCAGCGTACCTACATCTACAACCGCCGCCATCACGCCCTGCTCGGCGAGCGCGTGGGCATCGATATCGCCAATATGATTTACGATATGGTGGAGAATCTCGTGCAGAGCTACGACCAGGCTACCGATTACGACGAACTCGCCCTGGAGCTTATGCGAATCCTCACCATCGAGCCTCCCTTCACAGCCGAGGAATTCCCCTCCCTCTCATTCGAGGATAAGGTGGAGCGCATCGTCAATGCCGCCAACGAGAACCTCGACCGCCGCAGCGAGCGCATCATAGAAATGGCCACTCCCGTAGTGAAAGACTTCGTGGAGAACCGCGGTGCCACAGGCAAGATCTACGTGCCCATCACCGACGGCAAGCGCATCTTCAACCTCACCGTCGACATCGTGGAAGCCTACAACACCGGCTGCAAGAACATTGTCAAGGAATGGCACAAGGGTGTGCTGCTCGTCACTATCGACGAACTCTGGAAGGAGCACCTGCGCGAACTCGACGATCTGCGTCAGAGTGTGCAGAACGCCTCCTACGAGCAGAAAGACCCGCTGGTAATCTACAAAGTTGAGTCGTTCCACCTCTTTGAGAATATGCTCAACAACCTCAACACCAAGGCTCTGTCGGCTCTGATGCGCGGCCAGATTTTCGTGCAGCAGCGTCCGCCGCAGGCCACTGCCTCAGCACCCGCCGCTTCCGCCACCCTTGAGAGCGAACGCCGCCACGCCGCTGCCGGCGACGAAGCTGCCCGCAAGGAAGCCACTCGCCGGGCCGTTGAGGAAGCCGAAGCACGTCTGCGCGCCGCCCGCGCCGCCGCCCCCAACCTCACGGCTGCGCCCAACCGCCGCGCCTCCGACTACTCGCAGTACACCGCCTCGAAGGAGGGTCTGCCCGGCGAGAACGCCAACCGTGCCGCATCGGCCGGCGCTTCCGGTCCGCGCAAAGTGATGCCCGCCAAGGCAGCGCCCCGCGTAGGCCGCAACGATCCCTGCCCCTGCGGCTCGGGCAAGAAGTATAAAAACTGCTGCGGCCGCAACAACTGACGCGCCGCAAGCATCCTTGCCGCATTAATCCAGAAGTAATACACCGACACAATTATTATAATGGATAACAATTATAACAATACTCCGCAGCCCGGACGCGAGTCGCTCAACGAGCGGCTCCGCCGTGCCGCCGAGATGGGCCGCCGTCACATCGCCGCCGAAGAGGCCCGCGAAGAGGGGCGTCTGCCTCACTACTATCAGCCGGAAGAACCCCGTCAGCCCGAACCCGTGCGTCAGCCGGAGCCTATGCGCCAGCCGGAGCCTATGCGCCAGCCGGAGCCTGTGCGTCAGCCGGAGCCTATGCGCCAGCCGGAGCCTATGCGCCAGCCGGAGGCTCCGAGGATGCCCGAACCGGGTAAACCGTTCTATTCGCAGGAACCGCCACGCCGCCCCGCAGGGCCTACTCCGCCCCCGGCAAAGCCCGCCGCTCCTAAGCAGCAGCCTCCCCGCAAAAGCAAAACCCTGATGATTGTTATAATCATTGCGGCAATCCTTGGCATCGGCGTGCTCGCGCTTATCTTCCTCAATTCCAGCAACAAAAAGGCAATGGAAGAGCAGCAGCAACAGATTGAGCAGCTGCAGCTCCAGAATGAGCAGATTCAGCTGGCCAACGAATACCAGAGCCTCAACAACGAGTTTGCCCAGTACGAAAATCAGACCGCACTGCTTGCCAACGACTCGATTGTGCAGAAATATGCCGCCGCAAAATCGCAGGTAGAAAAGCTTCTCAACGAACTCAAGAACGAGAAGAACAAATCGGCCGCTCAGATTGCAAAACTCAAAGGCGAAATCGAAACCCTCAAAGGAATTCTGCGCACCTATGTGGAACGCATCAACGAACTGCAGCAGGAAAACCAGTCGCTCCGTACCGAAAATGAGGAAGTTAAGGCAGAGAACTCGCAGCTCTCACAGACCGTGCAGACCGTTTCGGCTGCCAATCAGACCCTCAACGAGCGTATGACCCTTGCCGAAAAGCTCAACGTCACCGGCGTGTCGCTCACTCCCCTCAACAAGAAAGGGAAGCGCGAGAAGCACGTCACCAAGGCGCGTCAGCTGCAGGTTAACTTCACTATTCCGCAGAACAATTCCACCCCGGTGGGCAAGAAGACTATCTTCTGCCGCATCATCTCCCCCGAAGGTGAACTGCTTGGCAATGCCGGTTCCTTCACCTTTGAAGGGTCGCAAGTGCGCTGCACCGCCAGCAAAATCATTGAATATCAGGGTGAGGAAATCGGCGGTATCACCATCTACTGGGATGTGAACACCGCACTCAACCCCGGCGAATACACCGTAGAACTCTTCGCCGACAACTACCGTCTGGCCTCGCGCCGCTTTACCCTCAACAAGTAATCCGCGCAACGCCGACTACAGACTTACGCAATCGACAATCCCATACGCCCAAAGCGACAGCTATTTTCGCAAAAGCGGCGTCAACTTACTTCCACCTCCCTGCGCACAGGCTCCGGCCCGGCGCAGGGAGGTGGCATTTTATCGGCAGGCAGGTGACATTTTTGTCAGCAGAGAGGTGGCATTTTGTCGTCGTATCAAACTTTAGAATCTACATTTGCACACTTTTTCCACGTTTTCACATATTTTAACTGCATATTATGCTTCATTTACAAAATTATACGTAGATTTGCATTGATTTAAGTAGACGAATAAGTGCTATCTTTTCATTGCAATCGTTTAACAATCATAAGCTATCTCTATCTAAAAGTACAATTTGTATATCGCAATCATTAATTCTCATTATATCTAATTTCTAAATTTACACGTATGAGAAAATTTCTCTTGTCAATAGTGGCAACACTGACATGGCTATCTGCTTCGGCCCTCGACGGCCTTACTATCACTCCCTTTACGGGCGACCCTGTGACATTCCTATACTCCCAGGAGCCTGAAATCTCTTTTATTGGCAAAAGTCTGAAGATTACTACTGTCGGCTCCGAAGCCCCTGTGACATTAGATATGGACAATATCAAGGAAATCACATTAGGCAAAAGCGCCGGTGTGGAAGACCTGAAAGATGTGCAGGGAATCGCCTGTATGGCTCAGGCCGACGGCGTGATTTTCACCAACATTCCCGCCAACACCAAGGCGCTGGTATTCAGCCTCGACGGCCGCACCACCCCGGTTCAGACCGTTGGCGCCGACGGCACACTCACCCTCTCGCGCTCCGAGCTTGGCACAGGCATCTTCATCGTGAAAATCGGCACTTTCACCAGCAAAGTAAGGCTCTGACCGCCGCAAGCTTCTCCGGCAATAAGTCCTGAACCTCGACAGCTTTTTCCGGCGAAGCTCTCACACCCCGAAACCTATTACCTTATCTTAAACTTCTGACAAATCACAATATGAAAAAATTATTTACTTTTGCCGCTCTCTCCATTCTCTCAGTTGGCGCGATGTACGCGCAGGAGCACTCGATGCGCATCCACTTCAACGACGGAACATCTACCCTGATCAAAGCCACCGATGTGGCCAAAATCACATTTGAATCGGGCGAGACTCCCCAGCCAGGCTCCGACAAGATGGTCGATATGGGTCTGTCGGTAAAATGGGCTGCCTGGAACGTTGGTGGCACGAAGCCCTCCGACTACGGCAACTTCTACGCCTACGGCGAAACTGAGCCTAAGACCGAATACACCATCGACAACTACAAATGGCTCTGGGAAGACTGGAACGACGACCCCACCCTCTACGAGGAATGGGAGCACTACCTCAAACTCGGCGCAACTATCGCCGGCACGAACTACGATGTGGCTCACGTGAAATGGGGCGACCAGTGGCGTATGCCTACCCGTGAGGAATGGACCGAGCTGATTAACAGCTGCAAATGGTCCTGGACTGCCATCGACGGCGTATCCGGGATGTTGGCCACCTCACAGACCACCGGCAACTCCATCTTCCTCCCCGCTGCCGGCAATATGGTAGATGCTGACCACACTCACGACCAGGTTGGTTGCTTCTACTGGACCGCAAGCGAATACGACGCAACTCCCGAAGTGGAATGCCGCAACTACCGCGCTAACCTCGATGGCAACAACCGTTCGGCCGACGGCTACGACTACCCCGAAGTAGGCTTCTCCGTCCGCGCCGTCTATGGCCCCGCTCCCGACCCCGTTGACGATTTCGAAGCCCCTACTGAAGCTGTCGACCTCGGTCTGTCGGTAAAATGGGCTCCCTACAACCTCGGTGCTTTCTCCGACGGCAGCCTCGGCATCTATCTCTGCTGGGGTGAATACGCTGAGAAATATTACACTCACCGCTACAACTACAAATACTACGACCCCATCACCGACTCCTATCAGGATCTTGGCGAATCGATCTGCGGCACCCAATATGACTGCGCTACCCGCTGCTGGGGTGAGGACTGGCGCCTGCCCACCGCTGCCGAAATGCAGGAACTTATCGACCGCTGCACCTGGACCCGCTCGGGCTATAACGTGATTATCACAGGCCCCAACGGCAACCACATCACTCTGCCTGCCGGTGAGACGATGAACTACCGCGGCAAGCCCACCAATAGCCTCTCGCCCGTCGATACCGGCTACTACCTCACAGGCGACGCTGCTACCGGAACTTACGGCAACGGCAAGCCCAAATCCGACCAATGCAAGGGCCTCCGCTTCCAAGCTGCAGAGGGCACACACGGGCTCTACGATATGTATCGCGGAGTAGGCGTCCAGGTTCGTCCGGTGCACAAATAATGCCCCGGGCCGCCGTGCCCACCGCTGCTCAGCACACAAGCTGAGTTCACAATCTCACACAACGACAACAACAGATTCGTCACAAATACGCAATTATGTCTAACAGATTTCTATCCGCTTTTGCGCTCTGCACAATATTGGCTGTGCAGGGCGCACAGGCTCAAGATGTGCAGGAAACTGTAATCTTCGACCTCACCGACCGCGACGCATTTGACCAGTGCACACAGTATTGCGACAAATATGACCGCGATGATGATGCCTGGAAATGGAATTCATTTCCTCAAATGTACAATTCTTACAGCGTCACCGATGGTTACTACAGCGACTATTTCACAACTCCTGAGCTCGACCTCAAGGCCGGTGAACTATATGTAGTGCATACTTCTCCCGAATGTTACACCTACAATAATACGACCACCCTCACCGTGCTGCTGGGCAATTCCACTCAGGTGAATGAAACCAAATTCACCGTTCTGAAGAAGTGGAGCGGCATTCCATACATCAGCTACGGCTCTGACCCCGCTGAAGCACGCGAAATCACATTCTTTGTACCCGAAGATGGCAAATACCGCATCTCATTCCTCGGTGAACCCTACTCGCTTTCACTGAAGCAAACCACCATCGCAAGCCGCGGCGTGGTAAGCACTCCCAAATCGCCCGAAGATTTCACCGTCATCGCCGACCCCGACGGAGCACTGAAAGTCGACATATCTTTCACGATGCCTACGCAGAAGCTTTCCGGCGATGCCATCACCGAGCCGCTCACCTACCGCATTTACCGTCAGGCTCAGGTAGCCAAAACAGGCACTGCTAATCCCGGCGAGAAAGTCACTTACTCGGAGAATGTAGGTCTGGAAGGCGAAGCCATCTACGGACTGGAAGTGGCGCTGGGCGATGACGCCACACCACGTCAGACCGTAAAGACATTCGTGGGCAAGGAGACACCGCTCGCACCTGCCACTGCTGCGTTCTCTGCTGCCGGCAGCAAATATCTCGTAAGTTGGGAGGCACCCATACAGGGTGCTCATGGCGCCACGCTTGTGGCCGATCGCCTCAGATATAAAGTCACCCGTTATCTCGACGACGTGGCTACCGTTGTGGCTCAAAGCGCCACCGGCACTTCCTTCGAAGACAGCTTCACCTCCGATGGTCTGCATCTGCTCCATTACGGCGTGGTAGCCATTTACGGCGACAAGCAGAGCGACGAAACCGCCACCGCTTCCGCAAAAATCGGCACCGCAAAGCTTCCCTTCTCCGACTCTTTTGCCGGGGCAAAATTCAACGACCTCTGGGATCACGAAATTATTGATGGTAGAACAGGCTGGCAGGCTGCGGCCGAAATCCCCAATGCGCCCGCCGAGCAGAAAGGCCCCTCCGACGGCGATGGCGGCCTGGCATTCTACAATTCTTATAATGAACAGAAGGGCCACAGCGCCCGACTGATTACACCTCCTTTCGCCTATACCGAAGGCGACAACATCATCGTAAGCTTTATGATGTTCCACGATAAACGAGGCACTAAGACCAAAGAAGGTGTGCAGCTTCAGATTTCGCGCGACCTGGGCGAATGGACCGATGTGGAAGGCGGATATATCAGTCTGCGTTCCAACGACCTTACCGGTTGGAAGCAATACAACATCAGCCTTTCGGCAGCGCTTGCACAGGGTTGCACCAGCTTCCGCGTCGCATTCCAGTCAATCAGCGAATATGGATATAATATGGCAATCGATGCCGTAAACATCTTCCGTATGCTCAACAAGGATGTGGCTGTATCGGCGCTCTCCATGCCTGCAAGCATTATTGCCGGCAACAGCCTGGAAATCAAGATGAAAGTTACCAACAACGGCACCACCGACCTTGCCGCCGATGCATACTCCATCGCTCTGGATTCCGACTTCCCCGACGACATCGAGATGCCCGCCACCGTGGCTATCCCGTCGCTTGGCTCGCACGAATATACATTCACCGTTCCCGTCAACTCGCTCCACGCCGAGAATAGTCTCAGCTACACTTTCACCGGCAAAGCTACTCTCGTCGGCGATGAGGATGCCGCAAACAACAGCGCCACTGCCTCTACTACTCTCGGCTTCAGCACCGGCAACAGCGCTACCGAGCTTTCCGGCACTTACGACACCGACAGCAAGACATACACCCTCTCCTGGACTCCGGCCAAGGATCTCACATACACCCCGGTAAACCTGGTTGAATCGTTTGAAGGATTCGAAAATAATGCCTTAGGACCCTGGAACGGCTGGACAACAGTGGATATGGACGGACGCGCTGGCGGCAACTGGTATGGCGCCAGCGGCCCGATTTTCAAGGTCAGCACATACAACGGCACACCTGGAAAACGCGACGGCAAAAACATAATTTCCGTTACATCTCACGGCAAACAGGACGACTGGGTTATCTCACCCAAAATCAACTGCAAGGCTTTCTCTTCTATGCAGTTGAAATTCCTCGTCAGCTTCAAGAAGTCCGACTCATCGCGCTACACCTGCACGGTTTACTATACCACCGACGATAAATTCAACGACCTGAATCCCGCCGACAACTTTACTACATCTGTATTCACCAAGCAGTACAACGGCACCTATCTGAAGGATGAATTCTTTGAGGTTACGGTCGACAAGGAGATACCTGCTGAAGCCAAATATGTGGCAATCAACATCACCAGCAATAACTCTTATGACGGCTCTACGTCGCTCGACAACATCCGCTTGACCGAGGTCAACAAGCTGCCGCTGCAGGGCTACCGCATCTACTCGCTTGTAAACGGCTGCCTCACCGAAGAACTCGTTTCATCGGAAACCGCCACACACAATCTGGTGCTTCCTGCTGCCCAAGCTGCCCTCCTCTCGACAAGCAACGAAGTATTTGTAACCGCAGTATATCCCGACGGCGAAGCTCCCCGAAGCAATCTGCTCAACCTCGACGTAGTGTCCGGTGTGGAGAACGTACTGATCGACGCACCCCGCGGTAAAGCCGAGTACTTCGATCTCAACGGCCGCCTCATCTCGCATCCCGCACCCGGCAGCATCTACATCCTCCGCCAGGACGGCACCGCCCGCAAAGTCCTCATCAAGTAATCCCTCCCATTCATAGGGCATTAATACCACATCGGCTTCCCTTCCGGGAAGCCGATGT
>SFFL01000045.1 GCA_004557825.1 Bacteroidales bacterium
CCAGGGGCTACCGGGTGAACCCCACGGCAGCGCCCAATGCCACGGCGACCAACGAGCGGTCGCTTGCTGTCACAGGTGTTTATGATGACGGCACCGGCGGTGGTGATGCGGTTCAAGTTCCGAAATTTACCATTACAAGCGATGATGCAGCGGTTGCCGGATGGTATCCTAACAACGCAACTGTAGCGATTACAGCTGAAACCGGTGCTACGATTTATTATACGACCGATGGTGTCACTGAACCTACAGACAAAAGCACAAAATACGAATCTCCTCTTAAATTTACAAAGACAACCACTGTAAAAGCGATCGCTTATTTAAATGGTAAAAACAGTGGCGTGTCAGAAACTACTGTTAAAATCGGTGTTCCTCCTGCTTCTCACGAAACCACCTATACTTTTGATTTCTCCAAAAAAGATTTCGGAGCAAACACAGTGTATGGTTTGGCGGTACATTCGGGAAGTAATGATAATACTTACGAAAAAAATACGTCTATCATTGAGCGTAAGGGTGTAAAACTTACAATTACTCCACCTTCATCAGGAAATGCTCATCGTATTTGGGAAAAAAATAATGTCACTGACTTGCGAATGTATAAGAGTAGCATTACTATATCTGTACCTGATGGCGGTTCTTTAAAATCGGTTGAATTTGTAAGAAGTACTACTGGACCGGATGAATGGACGAATCCTTCGGTTTCAACGGGTGGTATATCTGATCTTGTATGGAAAGCTTCAAATGGAGCTTCTGTAATTAATGTGATATTTGAGTTTTCGTCAAAATCATTTATCAAAGGCATTACAGTTACTTACGACCTGGGTAAGCCTGCGCCTCCGTGCATCGTGACTGAGACCGAGACTGCCATTCACGTTAGCTGCGATGAGAACTGTACTCTGGAATACAAGAAGGTGGTTTATACTCCGAAGGCTAATGGCCCGGCACGTGCAAACTCGATTGTCGATGATGCCGCAGACTGGACTCCGCTCGACGGCAATACCGTTGAGATCGAGAAGATCAACAAAGACAACTGTGGTAAGCAGTTCACTTTCCGCGCAAAGCACGCCAGTGGCGCTGTCAGCGATGAAACGGCTTTTGCGGTCAACGCCGACGGTACTACTACCGGTGTGGAGAGCGTAGAGGCTGAGGAGGCTGACGCTCCCGTGGAATACTTCAACCTGCAGGGCGTACGTGTGATGAATCCCGATAAGGGCCTGTTCATCCGTCGCCAGGGCAACCGCGTAGAAAAGGTTATGATGAAGTGAAATCACTCTTTCGTCCGCCACGGAAGGTGATAGAAATTGTCGTACATCTCTTTTTACCAATTAATTATCAAGCAAGGCAATTTTGGTCGTGATGCCGCCCGTGGCGGCAACCTATACGAGCCGGAGCCGCTTCCCCGCGAAGCCGCCCCGGCTCAATTTCGTTTTATCGCAGATGGGAGCAGCCCCCTCCTGCACGTTAATTCGCAGATGGGAGCAGATCACGCAGATTTTCGCAGATTTAGTGGACGTTGCAGAGCCGTTCCCGCCAAAATTGTAGGGGCGCAAAATATTGCGCCCCTACAGATTGGGAATTATGGCGGCGTCAGAGTTGGTGCCAGAGTTGGTGCCAGGGTGGGTGTCAGGGGGGCGTCAGGAGGTGAGGTGGAGGGGCTGGTGCCTGATGAAGAGGTGGAGGCGTTGGCGTCAGGTGGGTTAGCGTTAGGGATGCGTCAGGGGAGGAGGCGGAGGTCGATTTTCTTGCCGCCGACAAGGATGGAGAAGGCTCCCGGTTCAAGCAGCGGATCGCCGTTGGAGTCGACTGAGGCCAGGTCGCGAAGCGGATTGATGGTAAAAGTGAATGTCTCGGTAGCCCCGGCCTTTATTTCGCGTTTTTCAAAGTGACGCAACTCCTTGTGCGGACGGGTGATGGAGCTGACCGGGTCGTTGACATACCAGAACACCGTCTCGGCGCCATCGTTTTTCCCTGTGTTAGTTACGGGAATGGTGATTGTAATATCTTGATTACGTGAAAATTCTGTAGCTGATGCGGTGGGTTCGCCGTAGGCAAAAGTGGTGTAGCTAAGGCCGTAGCCGAAAGGATAGAGGGGCGCTTCGGGGATGTCCTGATAGTGCCCCATAGTGGTGCGCGATTTGGGCCGTTCGGCATAATAAACCGGAATCTGCGCGGCGCACCGGGGGAAGGTGATGGCCAGTCGGCCGGAGGGATTCTCCCTGCCCGACAACAGCGATGCCAGCGCCTCGCCGCCACGTACGCCCGGTTGCCAGGCATAGA
>SFFL01000013.1 GCA_004557825.1 Bacteroidales bacterium
AACCGGACTCTGTTGCGTCCCGCGAAAATGATCGTGCTCTCTGCGGTTTGGGCGGGGCGGACATTTAGTAGAATGAAAGTTTTCTTAAAAATGGGAAGCCGGTGAATTTGTTAGGACGCTTATGTATCGAAATTTATTCATTACATTTGCCAAAATCGGCGCATTCACCTTTGGCGGTGGATGGGCTATGATTGCAATTATCCAGCGCGAAATCGTCGAGAAGCACCACTGGCTCTCGAAGGAGGAGTTCCTTGATTTGCTTGCTGTGGCACAGTCGCTCCCGGGCATCCTTGCGGTAAACATTTCAGTGGCCATCGGCGACCGCCTGCGCGGTATGCGCGGCAGTATTGTCGCCGCTTGCGGTACGATTATGCCTTCATTCCTCATTATCCTTGCCATCGCGGTATTCCTGACACCTGACATAATCCAGAATAATCCGGTGGTTTCCGCCATATTCAAGGGGATTCGACCGGCAGTAGTGGCGCTGATTGTGGCTCCGGTTATCACATCGGCTAAAGCTGCAAAGATAGGGTGGAAGAATGTGTGGATACCTATTGCGGTGGCGCTGCTTATCTGGTCGAAATGGCCGGTGGTGAGCAACCCTATCCTTTATGTAGTGCTGGGTGGTCTGGGTGGATATCTGTATCTCCGCCACCAGCAGAAATTGCTCCAGGAACATCAGCGTCCGGCTGAGTCGGCAGACTTATCCACGAGCAATGCTGAGCCTGCGGAGTCTTCAAAATCTGTAGAATCGTCAGAGAGAAAGGAGGAGAAGCGATGATATATCTTCGGCTTATATGGAGCTACCTGAAAATCGGCCTGTTCGGTTTCGGCGGCGGGTATGCTATGCTTTCGCTGATTGAGCGTGAGATTGTAGGCTCCGGATGGATTACCTCCAAAATGTTTACCGATATTGTGGCCGTGTCGCAGATGACCCCCGGCCCGATCGGCATCAACTCCGCCACATATATCGGTTATGTCGCGCCGATGCGATTCGGATTCGATTCCCCCTGGTGGGGCCTGCTCGGGTCGCTGATATGCACCATCACAGTAGTGCTGCCGCCATTCCTGCTTACGGTCTATACCAGCCACTTCATTGCCCGTAACCACGACAAACTGATTATCCGCGGCATATTTGCCGGGCTTCGTCCGGTGGTAATCGGCCTGATTGCTTCCGCAGCGCTGCTGCTTATGACACCCGACAACTTCGGTACCGACACCACCGAACTGCTGATTTCCATCTCAATCGCCTTGTGTGCTCTCGCCGTGGTTCTCTTTACCAAATTGCATCCTATCTGGGTAATAATCGCCAGTGGCGTTGCAGGATTCCTGATTTATTATTTCTGAATCCCCTTCAATTATTTCTGAAAATACTCTTCCCGGCGCCGTAGGGCGTCGATTCTAAATAATCTCAAAATGGATAGTTATAGTCGTACTATCGACTTCCTATATAGGCAGACTCCTCAGTTTCAGCAGATTGGCGCTGCCGCATACAAACCCGGGCTCGACACCGTGCGCGCCCTGGCAGATGCATTCGGCAATCCGCAGAACCGCTTGAAAACCATTCATATAGCCGGAACAAACGGAAAGGGGTCAACAGCCCACTCCATTGCTTCCTGTCTGCAGGAGGCAGGCTACAAGGTGGGCTTGTTCACATCGCCACATCTTATTGATTTCCGCGAACGCATCCGTATCAACGGAGCAATGATTCCGAAGGAGGAGGTCACTGCTTTTGTTGACCGTTTCCGTACCCTGCAAAGCGCTGGTAAAGCTGATGGAAATCAGGCTGCAATAAAACGGTCAGAAGGAAGCGCTCTGGAGCCATCCTTTTTTGAGCTGACTACGGTTATGGCGTTTGACTGGTTTGCACGCAGCAATGTCGACTACGCCGTTATTGAGGTCGGCCTGGGTGGACGCCTCGATTCCACCAACATTATCACCCCTCTTCTGAGTGTAATCACCAATATCTCATTTGACCATATCGCTCAACTTGGCAACACCCTTGAGGCGATAGCCTCGGAGAAAGCCGGAATCATCAAGTCGGGCATCCCGGTGGTGATAGGGGAGGCGGAAGCCGGTGAAGAAGCCAACGGAGTGCGCGAGGTGTTTGTGGAGAAGGCTCGGCAGTGCGGCGCGCCCATCAGCTTTGCGTGTGATGACCTCCCGGCACGCAATGTCAGAAAAATCAGGTTTGACAATGCTGAATATCTCTCGGCTGATACCTCCTTCGGTCAGGTAAAATATGAACTTACCGGCAGTTGCCAGGAGAAGAATCTGCAAACTATCGTGGAGGCGCTGAGCAAACTATTCACTTTGCTCGATAAACCGCTGACACACGAGGCTGTGCAGCGGGGATTGCAGCACGTGGTGGAAAACACCGGTCTGCGCGGACGCTGGATGAAGGTGGCCGGGAACCCCCTTACGATTTGCGATACCGGACATAATATCGGCGGCTGGCAATATCTGTCGAAAACGCTTAACGATTATCCCGGAGAGCTGGTGATGATTATCGGATTTGTCAATGATAAGGACATCTCGCACATTCTGCCGTTGATGCCCCGTCGCGCCCGCTACATTTTCACGCGGGCTTCGGTGCCCCGGGCTTTGCCGTCTGAAGATTTGGCTGCGCGTGCTGCCGACTTCGGGCTTACCGGCGCCACTGCCTCTACCGTAGCCGATGCGCTTCGCATAGCCCACAGCTATGTTGCCGCCGATACCGAACAGGGAAAAGAAAACCACGACAAAGGAGCATCTCCGATGATTTTTGTGGGAGGAAGCACATTTGTCGTGGCTGATTTGCTGGCCGCTTTGCCTGATTATTCCGGCAGAACGGAGTAACTTATCAAGCAATTGTGAGAATTATTCGGGCAGAACGGAGTAACTTATCAAGCAATTGCGAGAATTAGTCCGGCAGAACGGAATAGGAGGTGGCCTGGATGTAATAGGTTGACAGATAGGGCTTGCCCTCGATGGAGTCGCGGGCGGCTATGCGTGCGCGGTAGTCGGCCATCTGTGCGGCGAAAGTGGCAAGTTCGGCCTGCTGCTTCACATGGAAAGCTTTACCCTCGGAGTCAATCATCATATATCCCTCGTCGTACTGCTTGCGGGAGGTGACGTTGGCCGAGAATTCCTTTCCGGGGAATTGGAATCCGCGCGCTTTCATAGCCTTTGTGAAGCGAGCCGACCGGTTGGCGTTGACTTTGTTGGTGGCAATGTCGATGAACTCAATGCCGTCGGCGGTAGTGCGGAAGGCTTCCTTCGGATCTTCAAGGTCGACGCGCTCAGGAAGAGATTCCATCATCAGGCGGATGCCGCTGGTGCTGTCGGGCAGGTCGCGGGGCGAACTGTTGAAAAATGCTTCGTGGGTGCGGAGCGAGTGCATCGACATCTCCTTGCCGTTGATGCTGTCGGGCAGCTTTTCGTGGGCCGAGAGCTGGCGGTAATAGAGTTGCGGCACAAGCGAATCGCGCTCTGCGGCTGTGAGCCCAGCGGCTGAATAGTCGATAGAGCTCAGCGGTTCGGCTTCCACATAAACTGGTTTTTCATTGAGCGCTGTGCGGCTTACAACCCATTTGCCGGAGAGGGGAGAGAACGACAGTGGAAGGGGTCGAGGCCGAGCGAGAAATCGTCGAGCACCAGCAGGTCGGCATTCTGTGCCAGGATAAGGCCGAGAGCCACCTGCGAGCGTTGTCCATTAGACATTGAGGAGATTTTCTGTCCGGGCCACACGTGGAGTTTCTCCATCAGGCCATAATATGCGTCGCGGTTCCAGCGGGGATAAAATCGACTGTAGAATCGCTCAATTTCGGCGATTGTCATAAAGAAATATTGCACGTGACCCTCAAGCAGAAGTGCTATGCGGGCGCGTGTGGCAGGGGGCATCGTGGTGATATCCTCGCCGAAGATGCGGCACTCACCGGCCTGCGGACGCAGGAATCCCATCAGGATATTGATGGTGGTGGTTTTGCCGGTGCCGTTTTTCCCTAAGAGGCCGAGGATGCTCCCTTTGGGAACGTCGAAGCTGAGGTCGTGATAAATCACACGACCGCGGCCATAGCGTTGCGACAGATTTTTAACGGATATAACGTTTTCCATATTTCATTAATAGAAGATAGCAATCATAATTCTATGATAGAAGATAGCAATCATTTAGTGCGCTCAGAGGGTTACGCCGATACATAAACTGATGCGGTCGGCATCTCCGAGCTGCCTGTTGAATAGAGAGTGGCGCCAGTCGGCGTGGATGTTCAGAACCCCACCCTGCGAGAGAGCCACCCGGAATCCTGCACCGAGCAAGAGCAGGGTGACATCCGACGTGGCTACGGCTGCGTTGTGCAGCGTGGCTGCGTGCAGGGCTTCCATCGCATTACCCGGCTCCGCTGCGGTGGCTTCGGTACCGGTTTCATCGGTACTGCCATTTCCGAGAAGGATTGTCTGCGGGTTAACAAAGCAATGCGCGGCTTCAGCTTTGACCTCCAGTGCCGTTTTCTGCGAGAGGGTGTGCCACCAGCTGTGGGAGGTGGATAGAGAGAAACGGTTCACGGTGATTTCGCGGTGCGGGCTGGTGACTTTTTGTGAGTTGTGCTCCCAGTCACCGCCGATGGCAGAAATCAGCCGATCGGATTTGCCCAGCGTAAAAGAGCCCGGGAGTGAGAGCTGCAGCAGGGTGGATGTATGCCGGTAGTTATCGCGTGAGCCAAGTACCGGATAGGTGTTGCCCGACGAGGTGCCGAAAATATTCTCCGTGCCGGTCTTGCGGAAAAGGGTGCCTCGGAGCGTGGCTCCGAAACGTGCACACCCGGCAGTGGTGAGCGCCGACAGCTGTATGCTCAGCGAATCGGTGGAGGTATGGGTAAGCTCCAGATTGTTGTAGGCGCGCAAAAATTGTCGGATGCGGATATGCCCGGCGCTGATGCGGGCGGCATATTGCTGCGCGGCCACTGCGGTGGAGGATAGGGTGAGGTCGGCGCCGAAGCCGGTGCCGTTGTAAGCCAGCGCGATTTCATCATCGCCCGAAAAACGGGGATAGATTGTGCCCAGTCCGGTGAGGGCGAAGGTGTAAATGTCGTTAAGCGGATTATAGAATTGCAGGTCGGTGGTCTGGTGATAGATGCGCAGACGGGTGGCCACACCAATAGCCAGCGGCAGGCGACCAAGACGGCGGGTGCCACCGAGAGCCAGATTCAGATCTGAAACCACAATCTTGTCGCGCGGGTCGCGGTTGCGGTAATCGAGCTGTGCTCTGTAAGCACCCTGCGCTCCCCAGGTCCAGGCACCGGCGCTGCCGGCGTAGCCGCCGGAGAAGTCGTAGCTCCGGCTCACCAGGTCGCCCCCAACGGCATCTCCGAAAACGTAAGGCCCCACCAGCGAATTGTCGGTGGCGTTGGTCCATTTCACGTCGCGGATTTTTGCAGCGGTAAATCGTGCGTGCCCCCAGACGGTGATAGCGGGAGAAAGCCGGTTGTAGGACGATGCCATCACCCGGCCGGATAGCTCTCCGGTGCCTTCCTCTACCGGGCGAGTGTCGCCGTCGTGGTTCCACCGGCCTCCCAATGAAATATCGGAAAGCGACGATGGAAGCAGATAGGGCATAACGGCCGGATTGGCCTCCGCACAGATTCTGCGCAGCGATGTCTCCAGCGATGATGCCTGCCGGATATTGGAAAAGTCGGCCGCATTTGCCGGCCGACCAACGAGGACAGCGGCAAATGTGGCGACTGTGAGGAGATATTTAATGTGGCTTAACGTCATTTATTCGATTGACTGACTTTTACTTGCAGCGGTGCTTTATTTAGCTGTAGTGGTGAGGAAGTCGGCGGAAGAATCGTCGGTGTCCTGGAGCACTACGCGGCCGTCGGCAGCGGTGAAGGCTGTTTTGCGCACGAATACTTTTGTGAAGCGGTTGGGGTCTTTGGTGATGTCGGAAATCTTGGCATAACCTGCGTCGATCGATGTGGCGAGAGCGCCCTGCACGAAGTCGGCGGCGTTGCTCAGGTTCACACCATCAATAATCCAGCTGTTGGGGATGAGGTAGGCTTTCTCCTTTGTCATATGCGAGCCGGTGGTGGAATTGATGTACTCGTAAGAGCCCTTGTATTCGGCCAGATATTTATCTACGGTCATACCTTCGGTCATACGCACGAGTGCGTAGGAGCGGTTGCACTGGTTCGACATAATCCAGATTGTGGCGGAGTAGGAGAACCATTTCTCAAGGTTGGGCACGTCGGGGTTGTCGGTGTCGAGCTTGTGGTCATCGTACCATTCAAAGTCGGCGCCGGTGAGGTTGAGGCCGCCTTCGGTCTCTTCGCCCCAGTTGATGGCGCGGTCGGCAATAGTGATGTATTTGCCGGGTTCAACAGGCACCTCTTTGCCGTTGCCGGGGATTACCCAGACTGTTCCGGCGGTGAAATTGTTTTCGCGGAAGTTAGCCTCGGTGAGAATGGTATTGTTGTTGGTTTTGGAGTTTACGAAATCCGATTCGCAGATGGCCAGACCATCGGCATAAAGGGTGGCGTCGGAGTTGTTGTAGATTCGGATGTAATTGTCGCGGATGCCGCCTGTTTTCTTGGCGTTGAAAGAGCCTGCGGCGTAGATTTCGCTAAGCACAAGACCCTGCGAGGGATTGCTCATAAACCAGTCGAAGGAGAGTGTGGTGGCCTGGCTTACGGCTACCGAGTTGCCCACGGTGCGGAGAACCAGATCTTTGGTTGAGTTATCAGCGAGTTTTACAGTGTAGTTGATTTCGCCTTTGTAGTCGTAAACACCCACGGGAAGAGTGGTATCGAATTTGTCGTCAATCCCGGTGAGATTCACTACGGTCTGCTTCTGAGTGTTCAGCTCGGTGAAAGTGATGATACCGCTTTTAAATGTGGCGTCTTTGGCTATAAAATCGGAGGGATAGCTGTTGTTGACTGCAACGGCGATGGGAAGCTCTGCTTCATTGTTGTCGTCTTCGGAGCAGGAAACAAATCCTGCCGAGAGGCTGATGGCCACAGCGGCCATAATTAACTTAATTTCTTTCATTGTAGATATGATATTTATGGATATTTATATTTTCAGATTCATTTCCATACCGAAGTAAGGGGAGGAGTAGCGGCGCTGCACTATGCCATACTGCATATAGTCGGGGGTGATGCTGATGAGGCGGTTGACGTAGAGCGCCAGCCCTATGCGGTCGCGCCAGAAACGCTTTGTGGCCTTGATATTGAACTGTGTGGCCACAGGCACTGCCCGCACATCGAAAGCTGTGGAGGAATAGCGGCGGATGAGTTGCTGCAGATAGGGGTTCTCGGCGTCGGCGCCGGTCCAGGGATGAATCTCCCCGTCGATGCCGATATATTGCGTCGGCATACCGCTGCGGGGCAGCTGGCGGGTGGAGGTGAACCACATATTCTGCACCGTCAGTGATACGTTGAGGCCAAGCCGGGGCACATCGGTGTCGAAGGTGAAGTTGGTGTTGATCGACTGGTAAACGCTTCCGTCGGGGTCGTCGTAATATCCGGCGTAATAAAGCTCTTTGCCGTTGACGATAGTCGAGGGCTTGTACCATAGTCCGTCGGAATTGGTCAGCCGGGTGTGAAACCAGGCGCCGTTGACTGTGACGCGTGTGCGGATCATAGGAATTCGGCGCGATGAGAACGTGAACTCCACACCCTTTTTGTCGATTAGCGAGGCGTTGGTGGGGCGGCTCACCATCTGTATGATTGTCTCCGGAGTGAAGGAAAGTTTGTCGATGGCGGGGGCACCGTCGACTGAGGGATTCCATCCGGAGGGGTCGTAGCGGTTGTAGGTATGAAAACGCACCTCAGATGCCATACGGAAGGCATCGTCGGTGTGTTCGCGGAAATATGTGATTGAGAAGTTATTGCCCCGGTAATTGACGTCGGCACGGATTTCCCATTTCAGGTTGCGTGCCGGGCGCAGGTCGAAGTTCACGCGGTCGTCGATGCAGGTCATTACATTCATTGTGCGGTATTCGGGCACGTTGTGATAGTAATTGAGCTGCACGTAATCGTTGAAGAGGCGGTCGGGGTAAAGGGATGCCGCCACCGGCATTTTGGTGTGGAGGCCTACACCGCCGCCCAACTCGAAGGTGAGAGGATATGAGGAAACGAACAGTGCCGGGAATGTGAATCGGAGGTTTGCCCTGGGGTCGAGGAAGGGGCGCCACGACAGATAGTAGTCGCGGCTTATGCCGGGCATCTGTGTTTCGCGCAGACCGGCCTGCAGGTGGAGGGTGCTTTGGCCGAGGGAAATGTCGGTTTGTGCTTCGGCGTAAAACGAGAGTTGCTGAATGGCCGGGATGTCGGAGAAGGCGCGCGGACGCGCTGTGTTCCCGGCGGTGAGGGGGCGGGTGAGGTCGTAGACGGCGCCACGGCCGAAGTTCTTGGAGTAATTGTATTCGGCGCCGGCCTTTAGGAAGCCGGAGAAGCGTCCGGTGTTGTAGCGGAAACGGGCGGCAGGCTTGAGGAAGAGAGTAAGAGGCTTGCCGTAGACATTATAGTCGGCAAGATAGAGCATTGGGAGGTAACCTACGTAGTTGGGCCCGGCAATTACCGATACCGGAAGGGGGTAGACAGTGGGAGGAGTCACGGTTTTTTCCTGGCGCAGGTGCTCGTAGCTCATACTCAGACCGGTGGTGAGGCTGAGCGAATTGAGGAAACTGCCCGACGGGCGGAGAAGCACTAGGGAATTATTCCAGGAGAGTGTGTTGACGTCGTTGGTGTAGAAGTCGATAGTGTTGTTGGCTGTGAGATCGGGGTCATGCTTGTCGCGCTCGAATGTGCCGGTATAGTTGAGCGAAGTGTCCCAGGTGAGCTTACCGCGGGAGGTCTGACGGCGTAGGTTGCTGCGGGCAGAGAAGGTGACGTGCTTGAAGTTGTCGCGGTTGTTGCGCGGGTCGATGCGCGAGTCGAGGTAGCTTGCCGAGAGGTTGATGTTCCAGTCGGGAGCGGGCATTGCAAACCCTTTGCCTACATAGAAGAGTTGGCTCTGCATATCGGCCTTGAATCGTGCTTCAATGCCGGAGGGGCCGCTCTTACGTTTGATTTTCACCAGCCCGGAGGTGAGGTCGCCGTACTCAGCGGAGGGGATGCCGCGCACGATTTCCACGCTCTCGATGTCGTCGGTGGAGATAGCACGCATATCCACACCCTTTCCGGCGGCCAGACGGGCAGAGCGCGAAGAGTCGGAGGTGGTCTGTAGCTGGGAGGAGGTATTGATTGGCACTCCGTCGATGAGGAAAGATATGCCCAGCGAGGATGTGCTGTAGTTGTCGCCGGAGGTGGCCTGGGGAGCCTGACGCAGTGCAATGAGATTGGCCTCTCCCATCTGTGGGTCTTTTGATACAAACCCCGGAAGCAGCGCGATAAGGTCGGAAAAACTCGAAGGCTGCAGGTGGGCCATAGCCTGGCGGTTGATGAGCGAATCAAGTGCGGCACTGTCAGCGGCGGCAATAATCGCAGCACTGTCAGCGGCGGCGGCAGTCGCGGCGCTGTCTGTGGCGGCGGCTTCCGGCACTGATTCCGGTGGTGGAATCTGATGCGACGGAGGCTTTGGCAGGCTGAAAAATTAGCGCAGCCGGCAGCAGTATTGACGTGAAAAAGATGACGTATGAATGCCTGAAATGTGCCATATTGGTATGGCAAAGTTAGACACATAAATCTTCCCAAACAAGCCCTACAGGGGCTACAGGGCGCAAATTACCGACAATTAATGATTGAAGCCGGGTGGCTTATCCGGCAGTGGCTACAGATAATTTCGGCCCGAATACTCACTTTTAAGTATTGGCCGCGACAAGTGTTCGGAAAGATTGTTGAGCCGGAAGGTTGCTAATGTGGTAAAGATTCAGTAACTTCGCTGCTGATTATCACAATTCAACCGCGCATTTCTGTATGGCAATGAATGATAGCACTGAAAATACCAATATTTCTCGCGAAAAGAAGATATATCGCGTGACATTGATGGGAAGTCTCGTCAATGCGGTGCTTATGCTGTTTAAATTTGTAGCCGGAGTATTGGGCAATTCGGCAGCTATGATTGCCGATGCAGTACATTCGCTCTCCGATTTTCTTACCGATATTGTGGTGCTCCTGTTTGTGCGGATTTCCGTAAAGCCGGAGGATAAAAATCACAACTACGGACATGGCAAATTCGAGACCCTGGCTACAGCCATAATCGGTTTGGCTCTGCTGACGGTGGGCGTGATGCTCTGCTACGACGGTGGATTGAAAATCTATAAGGCGATAAATGGTATTCCCGTGCCGCGACCCGGATTTATAGCGTTTGTTGCCGCGATTGTGAGTATTGCACTGAAGGAATGGACTTACCGTTTTACGGTGAAAGCCGGAAAGGATGTATGCTCGCAGGCTATGATTGCCAATGCCTGGCATCATCGGTCCGACGCACTTTCGTCGGTGGGTACGGCGATTGGTGTTGGCGGCGCTATGTTCTTTGGGGCTAAATGGACGGTGCTCGACCCGATCGCGGCGTGTGTGGTGAGCATCCTGATTATGACCACAGCCTTTAAGCTGCTCAAGCAGGCGCTTGATGAACTTCTGGAGCGCAGTCTGCCCGATGAGGTTGAGGAGGAGATAATGCAGATTGTAGAACAGGAACCGAACGTGAGCAATATCCATCATCTGCGCACGCGCCGGATTGGAAGTAATATATCAATAACGATGCATTTGCGTTTGCCCGGCGATATCACGCTGTATGAGGCGCATGAGCACGCCACACATATCGAACGAAAACTGCGTGAGCACTTTGGCCGGGACACTTACATTGGCATTCACATCGAGCCTACAAAGGTCGATGGCAGATATCAGGCACCACAGAAAGCATAATCAGCCACTGACAGGATTCCGATTAGTCTAATTGGTCTAATGAGGCTGTATCAAAATAGCTCACGATGATACGTTATTTATATTTTGATACAGCCCGATTGGCTAATTGGGCTTGGCTTCCAGACGGCGGGTGAGGATTAGCGCCGGTTTGTCGCCCGAGGGGGTGGCGAGGGTGGCGCCATACAGCCGCATATCATCGCCCGGTTTCAGGCGCGTTTTGCGGCGGAGAATTTCCGGAGTGAAGCCTTTGAGATTGCGCACGGCGATGTCTACCTTCACCTGACGGCCTGGATTCTCGGGGAAGTAAGCCTCAGAGGCGAGTGCGGGAAGTCGCTTTAGCACAGAGGATGAGAAGGGCCACGCCGCTTCTACCATATATTGAGTACCTGGAAAGTCGCTTAGGGCAGTGGTAGTATCCGTGGCAACATAAAGGTGGGTATTCGGGTGCAGCGGTGCGATGCCGAATCGCGATGCCAAGAGCGCAAACGGAGCAGCCTTCATTGCGGCGGCAGATGGCTCAAGAAGAATCTCGCCGCGTCGTGGCAGCCTGCCGAGATAATGGGAAGCGCTGCGCATATCCTCAGCTGCTGCGGCCTCCTCCGCCTGGGTGAAAGCGAAGTCCTGATACCGGTTGCCGGAGAAGCGGTCGATGATGATTTTTATATCGGAAAGTGGGGTGGATGGGGTGAAGTCAATCAGCGCGAGAATCTCCTTACATTCGCCCGACTCCTCCACGATGTGCAGTTCGCGTGTGCAGGGAAGGTCGCGCAAGGTTTGCGTGACATCGAGCATCGGCGACAGCTTTGCCATAACGAATGATGTGTGGCGACGGAGCAGCGGCAGCAAATCTATGAGGTCGGGCTGGCAGTCGTGCAGATTGAAGAGCCGCTGGCCGGAATCGCCGCGTCGGGCCGGGTCAATGAAAATCAGGTCGAATCGTTCACTCTCAGGCAGATTGCGGAGATACTCCACCGAGTCGGCACATTCGATATCCACACGTGGACTTTCTTCGGTGAAGTTTACGCTGGTTCCCTCCTCGACGAAGTTTACGCGGGCTGCGTCGACCAGCAACGGATTCAGGTCGAAGGCCTTTAGCGTCGCGTCGGAGAATTTAGCCAACAGCATCCGTGCATCCATCCCCAGGCCTAAGGTCATATCGAGAATGTGCAGCGGGAGAGGGTCTTTCCAGAACATTTCGGCTGCGAGGGTGGCGTGAAGATTTGCCACACGTGCCGATGTAGCCTGCTGGGCGGATAGTTCAACCGGAATCACTCGCGGCGTGAAATCTTTGTCGCCGATTTTGAATTTCCCACCTTTTTTCAGTGCGGCGATGTTGCCGATTGCCGGGGCTATCCACTCGCGGCTGTCGCCGTGGAAGCGCAGACGCAGCGATGCCGGATCATCGGCAAGATGCTCTTTTACGAAGGTGAAATATTCCTGAGGAAAATCCATTTTGGAAGGCTAATTTCCGGAAGATGTGAGGTCTATTACCGGAATGTGTGGGGGTTATTTCTGGAAAGCGCGGGCCATAGCGCGGGCGTCTTCGCGCTCTTTTATGCTCTGTCGCTTGTCGTATTCCTTTTTGCCCCGGCCGATGCCGATAACCAGTTTGGCATATCCGCGGTCGTTGATAAACAGGCGCAGGGGCACAATGGTGAAGCCTGCCTCTTTGCCGTTCTTCTCCAACTGGCGTATTTCCTTGCGGTTGAGCAGCAGTTTGCGCTCGCGGCGCTCGGTGTGGTTGTTGTAAGTGCCGTAGAAGTATTCGGCGATATACATATTTTTAATCCACACCTCGCCGTTGTTGACGTAGCAGAATGTATCGGCCAGCGAGGCTTTGCCTTGCCGGATAGATTTTATTTCAGTGCCGGTGAGCACCAGCCCGGCGGTGAAAGTGTCGCCGATGGCGTAGTCGAATGTGGCGCGTCGGTTTTTGATGTTGACGTCCTTGAATTTCATTTTTGCCATAGCCGATTACAATAGCACGTTAAACAGAAAACTGAGGCCGTAGACAGCCCCGAGGATTGTAGCGGAGGCCATAATCATATACAGACCGAGATTCCGGTCGGGCACTCCCATATATGTGGCGCCTTTCCAGATTATAAATATAACGTATATGGGGAGGAATTGTATCAGCGCCACATTCACTTTTATAAGATTGCCCAGCAGAAACACCAGGGCTATCACTGAAATACAGTGCATTATCAGCAACGCGGAGCGGCGCGGGTCGGGTTGCTCGTCGATGCTCATAAGCCGGGGCAATGCCAGCGAGAACACATATATCGCTATGTGATAGGATAGAAAGAGCGAGAAAAACTGAATGATCGTCTGCTGCAGCGCCTGGAGAAAATCGGGGCCGCCGGTGTAAAGCATCCGCAGAAAGTATGTGGCGGCGCACACCGCAATGAGCGGGAGGAAGCTGCCAAGGTAAACCTTGCGAATGTCGGTAAGGCCGCGGCGGCCGTCGGTGCGGCGGTCATCGGCGGCAATATCCTCCCAGCCGCTGGCCGGTGAGATTATAAGCTGAATAATATTTCCGATAAATTTCCACATAGGTCTGCAAAGTTACAAATTTTTTCTGAAAACTCATTTGGCACTCCGGGCGTTAGAAGTATATAATCTGTGTAATTTTTATATTCATCAAATGAAAAGCCGTGAGCAATTGAAGAAAGTGGTGGTGATAGGCGGAGGATTCGCCGGTCTGAATTTCGTAAAGCATATAGATATAAGCCGGTTTGATGTCACGCTTATCGACCGCAACAACTACCACAGCTTCCCGCCGCTGTTCTATCAGGTGGCATCGTCGGGCCTCGAACCGGCCAGCATCTGTTTCCCCTTGCGGCGCGAGCTGCGCAAGCGTCACTCCGACCGTGTGCATTTCAATATGGGTGAGGTGACGGCAATCGATATGAAGCGCCGCGTGGTGCTGACGCCCCTTGAGGAGGTGCCTTTCGACATACTCGTGGTGGCGGCCGGAACGACCAACAATTTCTTCAATATGCCTGAGCTTGGCAACAGCGTCTACACGCTTAAATCCACCGCCGAGGCAATTCGCTGCCGCAATGATGTGCTGTCGTTGTTGGAAAGGGCGTCGATGGCTCCTACACGAGAACTTCGGCGCCGCCTGCTCAATTTCGTGGTTGTGGGCGGTGGCCCTACCGGTGTTGAGATTGCCGGCGCTCTCGGTGAGATGAAGCGCTACATTCTGCCGCGCGAATATCCGTCGATAGATCAGGATGATGTGACTATTACCATCGTGGAAGGGAGCGATCGGGTGCTCCGCACTATGTCGGAGAAGTCATCGCAAGCGGCAGCGAAGGCGTTGCAGTCGCTGATGGTGAACCTGCGTTTAGGCGTGAATACGAAGCAGTATTTCCCCTACGAAAAGCGCGTGGAATTGCTCGACGGCAGTTCGCTCGACGCATCGATGGTAATCTGGACGGCCGGTGTTACCGCAGTGCCGTTTGAATGGCGCAATTGCGATACCTCGTTCATCGGGCACGGAGGCCGATTCCAGACCAATGCCCTGTGCGAGGTGGCCGGTTTGCACGATGTCTACGCTCTGGGCGATATAGCGCTGATGCAGGGCGACCCGAATTTTCCGCAGGGGCATCCGCAGCTGGCGCAGGTAGCGCTCCAGCAGAGCCGGTTGCTGGCCCGAAATCTCAATGATGTGGCAAAAGGGAAAGTCGACGAAGGCGGGCGCCGGAAGTTTGTCTATGTCGATAAAGGCTCGATGGCCACAGTGGGCCGCAATCGCGCGGTGGTGGATTTGCGCTGCGGTCATTTCCACGGGTTTGTGGCGTGGATGGTGTGGATGTTTATCCACCTGATTTCGATTCTCGGAATGAGAAACAAAATCACCGTGCTAATCAACTGGATATGGGCGTATTTCAACTATTCAACCTCGCTGAGGTTGCTTATTCATCCGGCGCGTCTGCCGCTTGCCGATGAATTCCGCTATTTCAGCGATGATGATGCTAAGGATGCGCCCAAGCCAGATGGCAAGTGAAAGATAGCCAGTTTGTTGGATGTCGGGAGATGGTTTGCGTTTATCGGGCGAGGAGAGATTCGGGAAGGCGGGCGCCGCGAAGGTAGTCGGCGGCATCCATAGCCTTTTTGCCGGAGGGTTGCAGGCGGAAAATTTCCACGGCTTTGCCGTCGCCGCACTGGATGGCCAGACGGCCGTCGGTGCTGACGGCGCCGGGAGCTGCGCAGGGTATTCCGTCAATCACTCGCGTGGCAATCACCTTTAGGTTGAGCAGAGGGGCTGCGTCGGCTTTACCTCCGGCATCGCTGTCGGCGCTGTGTAGCTCTTGGTCTGATGTCTGCGAGGCGGGGGAGGGGTAAAGCTCGGTCCAGGCGCAGGGGTAGGGGGAGAGGCCACGCACAAGGTTGTGAACCTGCAGGGCCGGGCGGTTCCAGTCGATGCGGCAGGTGTCTTTGAAGATTTTGGGAGCCGGTGTAGGCTCTTCACCGGCGGTGAGCAGCTGTTCCTGCGGGACAGTGCGCAGGTTTCCGTCGATGATGCGGCGGATTGTGTCAAGCACAAGGTCGCGCCCCAGCAGCATAAGCCGGTCGTGTACGTCGCCGGCGTTGTCGGTGGGGAGAATGTCGACTTTCTCCTGGGCAATCACGTCACCGGTGTCAATTTCGTGTTTGAGGAAGAATGTGGTGACGCCGGTGCAGGTGTCGCCGTTGATTACGGCCCAGTTGATGGGGGCTGCGCCGCGATAGCGGGGGAGGAGCGATGCGTGGAGGTTGAAGGTGCCCAGTGGAGGCATCTGCCATACCGCCTCGGGGAGCATACGGAAGGCGATGACGATGAACAGGTCGGCACCGATGCTGCGCAGTTCATCGAGGAATTGCGGGTCTTTGAGTTTGACCGGCTGCAGTACAGGGATGTTGTGCTCCACAGCGTAGCGCTTAACCGGGGATTCAAACAGATGGTGGCCGCGTCCGGCAGGTTTGTCGGGCATAGTCACCACAGCTGCAACATTGTATCCGGCGTCGACGATTGCGCCGAGGCTTTCTACGGCAAATTCGGGTGTGCCGAAGAATACTATTTTCAGGTCTTTACCGGGCATATTCAGGTCTTTACCGGGCATATTCAGGACTTTACCGGGCATATTCAGATGTTTTGGGTTTGAAGTGCGGCCTGCCAGAGCGGATCGTCGGGCACAGGCGCGGTGATTGAGATAAGCTGCTTGCTCACCGGGTGAACAAACTCAATGTGGCGGGCGATGAGCGAGATGGAGCCGTCGGGGTTGGAGCGCTTGTCGCCATATTTCAGGTCGCCCTTGATGGGGCAGCCGATGGAGGAAAGCTGCACGCGTATCTGATGTTTGCGGCCGGTGAGCAGTTCCACCTCTATAAGATGGAAACGGTCGGTCGACCCCAGGAGCCGGTAGCGCAGACGTGCCTCTTTGGCTCCTTCGCGAGCCGAGGAGTAGCAAACCGACTTGTTTGTGTCGCCGCCAAGAGTGCGGATGTAGCCGGTGAGTTCGCCCTCCGGTTGTTTGGGTAGATTGCGGGTGAGCGCCCAGTAGGTCTTGTGCACCTGACCGTTGCGAAACATATCGTTGAGCCGGGTGAGGGCCTTTGATGTTTTGGCGAACACTACGAGGCCGCCAACAGGGCGGTCGAGGCGATGCACCACGCCCACAAATACATTGCCCGGTTTGGCATATTTCTCTTTCAGCCAGCGGCGCAGAGTGTCGGCCAGCGGTTCGTCGCCGGTTTTGTCGCCCTGGACGATTTCGCCGGGCGCTTTGTTTACCACCACAATGTGGTTGTCTTCGTAGAGTACTTCCATCGGTGAGAGTATGCAGTGGGGTCAGTCGTTGAAATCTGATTCGTCGAAATCCCAGCCGTTTTCATTGCCGTCGTCAAAGTCCCAGCCATCTTCGCTCTGCCAGGATTCCATCGATGGACCGGCGTAGAAATCATCGGTAAATTCGTGGAGCTTGCGCCCTTCGCGCTTGGTGGGGCGGCCAAGCCCTTTGCGGCGGTCGATGAAGCCCTGTGCGCGGATTACGTCGAGCAGGTCGTACTGGTCTTTTGTTGTGACATTCTCCAGATATTCCGGCACAAGTTTTGCCCCGAGGCGATTCTCAGTGAGGGCCAAAACTTTAAATGAATAAGTAATCGGCGGCTTGCGCACACGCACCGTCTCGCCCACGTGAATCATCCGCGAGGGTTTTGCCACAACATCGCCTGCGGGAGTGGCTATCATCACACGCCCTTTCTTGCAGGAGTCGGTGGCCACGGTGCGCGTTTTGAACACACGCACGGCCCAGAGCCATTTGTCGATACGTATTTCGCTTTTCATTTGTTGTTGAAATCGCACATAGCCGTCTGCAGACCTGCAAGCACGGCGGTTTTCACGGCGTCGACGGCGATGTCGACACGGGTGGGGAGCATCTGCCGCTGGTCGAGGGTAAACTGGCCGAGCACATAATCTATCTGGCAGCCGCGGGGAAAGTCGTTGCCTACGCCGAAACGCAGACGCGGGTATGCCTGGGTGCCGAGCATCTGGGCAATGTTCTTAAGCCCATTGTGGCCGGCGTCGCTGCCCGAGGGCTTGATGCGGATAGCGCCGAAGGGGAGGGCTATATCGTCGACGAGCACCAGGATGTTGTCGATTTCGATTTTCTCCTTGTCGCGCCAGTAGCGCACGGCATTGCCCGAGAGGTTCATATATGTTGAGGGCTTGAGGATGGTGAGCTCCTGGTTCTTGAGACGGCCGGAAGCCACGTCGCCGTAGCGCTCGGTGGAGAATGTGAGGCCCAGCGAGTCGGCCAGGGCATCGGCAATGCGGAAGCCTATGTTGTGACGTGTGCCTTTGTATTCGTCGCCGATATTTCCTAAGCCTACGATAAGATGCCGCATTTAAGTGAATTTGAGATTGAAGGGGTAAATTGAAAGAGCGAGAGGATGCCCGGGGCTTGAGGCCTTGAGGCATCCTCTCGTTATGGCAGGATAGGGGAGGGATATTACTCTGCGGAAGCAGCGTCGGCAGCAGCGGCACCGCGGGCGGCGCGGGTGAGCTGAACAGCGCAGACAACGGCTTCCTTGGGAGTAACCATTTCGAGGCCTTCGAAGTGGAGGTCGCCAATCTGGATGGTCTTGCCCAGGCCGAGGGAGTCGACGTTGATTACGAGGCGTTCGGGAATTGCGGTGTAGGGAGCGCGCACTTTGATTTTCTTCATCGAGAGTGTGAGCTTACCACCGGCCTTAACACCTTCGGCGTGGCCTTCAAGCTGAACGGGCACCGAAATAACCACGGGCTTCTCGGGGGTAACTTCGAGGAGGTCGATATGGAGGATGTTATCTTTTACGGGGTGGAACTGAACTTCGCGGAGCACTGCGTGGGTCTTGTCGCCGTTTACATCGAGGTTGATGGTGAAAATCTCGGGAGTGTAGATGAGCTTGCGCACAGCTTCGTTGGAGAGGGTGAGGTCGGTGGTGATGATGCCGCGGCCGTTCTCGATTTCAACGAGCTTCTGCCCGGGTTTGAGAGTGCCCTTGAAAGGAAGTTCTACGGTCTTGCTGCCATTGAGCACAGCAGGAATCAGACCTTTTTCGCGGAGAGCTTTGGTAGCTTTCTTGCCAAGCTCAACACGGGGAGTGGCTTTCAGATCAAATGTCTTCATTTTGCTTAGATGTTTGTGTTACTCAAAATTAAATAAATTAATTTCCCATCACACGAGCCGACAGAGCCTTACGGTCTTCAGCCCAGAGGAGGTGCTTTTTTGCAAAAGCGCTGCAAAGATACGAATTTTTTGCTAAACGGCAAAAACAAAATTGGCGGAATTAGCGAAGGTAGCTAATTTAGCTAAAGTAGCTAATTTAGCTAAAGTAGCTAAGATAGCTAAGGTAGCTGAGGTAGCCGGGGATCAGTAGTTGCGGGCGATGATTACGCGCTGAGCCGAGGGCTTGCCGGTGACCATACACTTGCCGGGCGTTTTGTCGCCGTCGAGAGGGATGCAGCGGATTGTGGCCTTGGTCTCATTCTTGATTTTTTCCTCGGTTTCGGGAGTGCCGTCCCAGTGACAGAGCAGGAAGCCACCTTTCTCGATTTCCTCCTTGAATTCCTCGTAGGAGTTGACCTCGCGGGTCATTTCCTGGCGGCGCTTCAGAGCCTTGTTGTAGATATTGGTCTGAATTTCTTCGAGGAGGTTCTTGATAAAGGGAGCGATGCCTTCGAGCGGCTCGATCTGCTTCTCGAGGGTGTCGCGACGCATAAGTTCCACGGTGCCGTTTTCGAGGTCCTTGGGACCGATGGCCAGGCGCACGGGCACACCCTTCAGCTCGTAGTCGGCAAACTTGAAGCCGGGGCGGCGGTTGTCGGCGTCGTCATACTTCACGCGGATGTCGAGGGCGCGCAGGGCGTCGATGATCGGTTCTACTGCCTTTGTGATGGCCTGGCGCTGCTCGTCGTTCTTGTAGATAGGCACGATTACCACGTGGATAGGCGCGATGTGGGGAGGGAGCACAAGGCCGTTGTCGTCGCTGTGCGCCATAATCATTGCGCCCATAAGGCGGGTGGATACGCCCCACGATGTAGCCCATACATATTCGGGCTTGTTGTCCTTGTTGACAAAGGTAACATCGAAAGCCTTGGCGAAGTTCTGACCCAGGAAGTGGCTTGTGCCCGACTGGAGGGCTTTGCCATCCTGCATCATAGCCTCGATGGTGTAGGTGTCGATGGCACCGGCGAAACGCTCTGTTGCGCTCTTTACGCCGCAGACAACGGGGATGCCGAGATATTTTTCTGCGAAGTCGCGGTATACGCCGAGCATCTCTTTGGCCTTGGCCTCAGCCTCCTCGCGGGTGGCGTGGGCGGTGTGGCCTTCCTGCCAGAGAAATTCGCTGGTACGGAGGAACATACGGGTACGCATCTCCCAGCGCATCACGTTGGCCCACTGGTTGCAGAGGATGGGCAGATCGCGATAAGAGTTAATCCAGTTGCGGTAGGTATTCCAGATGATGGTCTCGGAAGTGGGGCGGATAATCAGCTCCTCTTCGAGTTTGGCCTCCGGGTCAACCACCACGCCGCTGCCGTTGGGATCGTTTTTGAGGCGGTAGTGAGTGACTACGGCGCACTCTTTTGCGAATCCCTCCACGTGCTCGGCTTCCTTGCAGAGGAAAGATTTGGGGATGAGCAGGGGGAAATAAGCGTTCTGAACGCCGGTGGCCTTGAACATTTCGTCAAGGGTATGCTGCATGCGCTCCCAGATGGCATAGCCATAGGGTTTGATAATCATACAGCCGCGCACGGGCGACTGCTCTGCGAGGTCGGCCTTAACGACGAGGTCGTTGTACCACTGCGAGTAGTTGTCGGCGCGTTTGGTGAGGTCTTTGAGTTCTTTTGCCATTGCAAAACAGTGATTTGTAATTCGGGTGCAAAGTTACGAAAAATTTCTTTATTCGTAACGATGCACCCGAAATCTTACGTTATTTTGGCTAATGGAGCCTTACATTATTCGTAAATCAGCTCGAAGTCGTCGACCCACATCTTTGAGGGGCCGCCGGTGAAGTAGTCGCCCATCTTCGATGCGGAAGCCACAACTACGATGTTGCTGGGGCGAACATCGGTGCGCTTGTAGTCGATGGGGATAACGACTTCTACGAGTCCGTCGCCTGCTGTGGCGGAGTCGAACACATGCTCGCCGTAAGCGATAACCTGTTTGCCATCCTTTTTGAACAGTTCGGTGGTCTTAGTCTTAACCACTACGGGCCATTTCTGACCATCGTAGTCGGTCTTGGTGTTGTCGACCAAAGCTATGTAGATGATACCGCGGTCCATATCGCCTTTCTGTACACCATCAACGTTATTTTTATTAACTCGGTCCACGGTGGCAGGTTCGTATTTCACCCAAACACGCATAGCAGTGGGACGGCTTGTGAAGCTGCGACCCCAGCCAAGTATGCCGTCGGTGCCGTCAGTTTCAAGGTATTTGCCGACGAAGATATTGCCTGCAGCAAATTTGCCGATACCCAAGAATGCCACGTACTGGCTCTCAAGTTTTGCAGAGGAGTTACCGCTGTGCTTGATTGAAGTATCTTGAGTGGTGATGTTCTTACTCAATGTAATAGAGCCGTGGTTACCGGTATCCCAGAACATTTCACCGATGGATGCTGCGGGAACCAGCGCGTTGTCGTTGTTGTCGGTGCACCAGTTTTCCATACCGGCGTTGGAGAGTTGCTCCTCGGGGTCGGTAGTGAATTCCTCGATAGCCGTTGACTCGAAACCATCGCAATAGGCTGCGAACTGGTATACGGTAGAGGCGGAGAGGCCAGATACGTTAACCGAGTAGCTTTGACCGGAGGTGAGACCGGTAGCTGTGGAGGCAACGCGGGTCCACTGCTGTGTGCCTTTCGCGCGATACATAATGCCGTAGGCCGATGCGTCGTCGCGGAGCACGGTGCCGGTGAGTACAGCCTTGCGCGAGGTGGTGGTCATTGCCGACGGATCGAGCGGAGCGGCCATAACTTTGGCGTTGGTGGGCATCACACGCATTGTGGCGGTGGATGTGCGGTTGTTGTCGTCGATTACGGTGATTTTGAATGTGTAATCACCCTCGGCGAGCGAGTTGAGGAATGCAGACTCAAAGTTGAGCTTGATTTCCTGGAAATCGGAATCGGCGTGAGTATTGAGCACATAGTTGATGCCGGCGGCAGTAAGTGTCTGCTTGATGGCGTCGGTGCAACCGATGATCTCAACGTCGGTAGCGGAGAGAATGCTATTGAGTGTCTCGCTCTCGATAATCACTTCCTTGATGGCTGTGGAGGCGGCAATCCAGATGGAGCGGCGGGGGAGAGCGCCGATCATTCCGCTCACGGGAGCGGCGAGGTCGAAGTTGATACCATAGATTGAGGGAGCCGAGGTAATCTCGTAGGTGTCTTCAACCTCTACTTCCGTAGCATCGACTTCAATGGTGATGAATGCACCGCCGATGGCTTCTTCCTCCTTATCGGTGTGTTTTACGTTGATGCAGTATTCAGTAGCACGCTTCACTTCCTGATCGGCGGCAACTAAGGTACCGGTCTTGGTGAAGTCCTTGCCGTCGGAGGCGAGTTTGCCACGAAGAGTGTAGACAAGATTCTTGGAGCGCGAGTTGGTCATAAAGTAACCTTTGGCTCCGGCGGTGATTTTCTCCGAGTCGAAGGTGAGGACACCGTCGCGGGTGCCGGTGGCTTTGTCGTGGCCCACTTCAAGGGTAATGTCGTTGAGCAGCGTAGCTACTTTATCGTCGATCTTTACCGACACGAGTGTGTTGGCAATCTTACATTCGATATTTACCTGAGTGGCGGAGCCCTTGGTGATGGTGAATTCCTGACGCCCTTTGAAGTAGCGGCTATCCCAGGAAGCCGACACGGAGTCGCCGGCCCATGCTTCGGCGATGTAATTGCCGCTGAGAAGCATAATGCCTGTGGGAGGTATTTCGTCGATGCCGTTGAACTTCTTCACGGCACCTGTGGAGTTGGAAATCCAGATGAGTGCTGACTTGTTCAGCTCGTCGTTGGTTTCGCCGGCGCGGCTAACCACAGCCACGTCGGAATTGACGGTGGCTTTAAGCATCAGTCGGCCTTCACCGTCGCCCTCGGTCTCCGGCATAAATGTGTCGGAGCAGGCAGAAAGCGCAGCTACGGCCATCAGAGAGGCACAATATTTGATATATTTTTTCATAGCTGTCTTTATTATTTATTAGGTTTGATGGAGTGGAATGTGAAAGAAATAGAGTTGGAATTTCCTTTCTTGTCGATAACTTCAATCTGGAACGTGTGATCGGCGGTCATTTTGCCGAGATTTATAAGAGGCACGAAGGAGGTAATGTCGAACAGAATAGGCTCGGTAGCATTCTTTACCGTGTCGGCATCAGGGAATCCAAGACCGGTGAGCTTTTCTGCTAAGGTATCGTTGGCTGGTTCTGCCAGGTCAAACTTATCGCTTAGCTCAATGCCTTCAAGGAAATCAGCGGTAAGGTAGGGTGAAATGATGGTGACATTGATGTGGGCAAATCCGTTTTCAGAAGTGATTTTCACCTGAGCGGATTTCTTGCCTTCACCGAAGTCGTCAACCTGGTTTACATCCTTGAAATCGATGTTGTCGCTCTCAAAGGTGATGGGCTGGGTGACAGGAGTATTGGGGTCATCGGGATTCACGGGTTCGGGGTCTTCAAAATTCTCGTCGCCGGGACGGCCGGTAGTGTCGAGGTTGTCCTCAAACCAGGGGTAATCGCTTTGGATGGGTTCATCCTCCACTACGCTGTTGTCGATGGTGATACCTTCGCCGCTGTTGGTGATAGTGCCGAGTTCTTCGGGGGGCAGATTGTCGTTGGCGGTAAGGTTAAAGGTGAGCTTGCGGTGCTGACCCTTCTCCACATTGTCGATGGTTTTGGTGAACGACTCAACGTTGCCGTTGATCGAGGCGGAGAAGTCGACGCGCAGGGTGGTAAGCTCTGCGGTAGCGGCAAAGTAAGCCGATTTTTTTTCGCCGGGCACGAATTCGAGGGAGTTTGCACCGGTGGAGGTTATTTTTACCACAGGCGCGGTTTTGTCGTCGAGCGCAGCAAGGAGTTTTTCAGAGAGCTTCACCGAAACGCGGATGTTGCTCAGGTGGCATACCACCTGGCCGACCTCGGTGATTTTGTTGGCCTGGATTGAGAAGGCCTGCTCGCCCTCGTAGTAGGGAGCATCCCAGGCGGCGGGTTCTACGTTGTGCGAGCGCACCACCACCTTGTAGTCGCCCACGGGGAACGTGGGGAGCTCGGGGAGGGTGGAGTAGGTCCACGCTTGCACTTCATTGCCCTTGTTGTCTTCAACCGTGACGATGAAGTCGTTGAGAATTACAGTAGCGGATGCTTTAGAAGCACCGGCGCGTGACAGACGCTTAGCTTTAGCGGCGCTGTTGTCGGCAACTGTGGTCTCGGCATTGTCGACGCTAACTCCGAATTCAGTGTTGAGCGTGCCGTATCCGTTGGCCGAATCCGGATTCCAGTCGTCGGAGCAGGCGCCTAATGCCACAGTCGCGGCGGCTGAAAGGATTATTGAAAATATATTGGTTTTCATTGTCTATGCTTAGGCGTAATTATTAATAGTTGAGGACAACATCGTCGATATAAAGCGATGAGCCGATAAATCGGATGTCATCGCCGCTTCCGGTCGTAGCCCATCCTCTGGGATAAGATATCCAGCTTTTGCTTTTCTGATTTTCAATGCCGGGGTAACCACTCGAAACGAATGTAATTTGCAGAGAGGCTGCCTTAGCATAGGGAGCTGAGTAATTACACTCCATAGTCTGCTGAGTGTATGATGATTGCGCAGGAAGGTCAAGCTGCTTTTCGGCGATAACGTTGCCGGATGCGTCGAGCACTTTCATCCATGCACGACCGTAATCGGCGCTATTTTTGGCAGTGTATTTATACCAGAATGATACCGATTTGGGACGTGAAACGAAGGATATGCCGTAAACGGCGCCATTGTTATAATTGCCGAGATATAATTCTCCGGCGGTAACATGCTTGGGTTCTGTCCCTGAAATTGTAGCAGCATTTTGGCCCCAGCCGACGGTCTGGATTAGTGCTGCTTTGCCGAAATGGCTGTCGGAAGAGTCACGAGTGCCGGAATTATTGCAGTATGCGTAAGTATTCTGAGCGCCTGTGAAAGAGGTCGTTAGCAGATTAAGAGTATTCCAGTTTCCACCCGGGTAATATTTGTTATAGTTGTCACTACCTTTTTCCGAAGTCCAGATTTCCAGGCCACCATCTTCTAATTCGAGAGCCGCTTCGGTGGTGAAGGAGCAGCGCTTGGAGGTGTAGCCCTCGCAGATGGCGCGTGCCAGATAAGTGGTGGTGGGGGTGAGGCCGGTGAGCTTGTAGTAGTTGCCCGAAACTTTCGCCGCCGAGGTATTGGCCCAGGTAGTGCCGTTGTCGGTAGAGAGCTGGAATGCTACATTCTCAGGCTCTTCTGCCGAACGGCTGGCACCGCGACGGCGCGCTCCAAAAACCGATGCGTCGTAGGCCAGGGTTACGAAGGCTTCCTTGGCGAAGGCGCCGTTGGCTGTAGCTTGGAGGGTGTAGGGGGTTACGGAGTGTTTGATCACAACATCTTTCTGCAGTGTGCCGATGGTGAGGCGCAGGGCGATGTCCTGATCTGTTGAGGGCACGGTGAGCACTACGCGGTAGACATGCTCTTCACCGGCTGCAACTTCGCAGGTGGTGATGGGGAGGGTGTCCCAGGTGTTGCGCTCGTTGCGGCACTGGATCTTCAGGCCGGAGATGTCGGGGCCGTTGAAGTTGAGATACATCTCAAGCTCGGTGGCAAAGTCGTCGAACGAAGCCACGCGGTTGACTGAAAGCTCGAGTTTCTCAATGTTCACCGAGAAGCTGACGGGAGCTTCGGCTACGCGGGAGTTCTTGTCGCGCACCTGCACGGTGAATGTGGAGGTGTTGTCGGCGCCTTCCTTATAGCGAATGTTCTTCAGCACGTTGCTGAAGTCGAGGAACACCATATTGCCGGGGTTGGTGGTGCCGATGCGGCGCAGACCGAGGCTCTCCATAGTGGCGAGGGTGGCAGCGTCGCCGCCTATGACGTCGATTTCGGCGGGCCAGCCCTGTTCGAGCAGCGATGCCGAGGAGGTGGTGACGGTCACAGCCTGCACACCGGCGCGGGCGATGGCGGTGACGGTGGCCTTATTGCCGGCGTCGAGGCCTTCGAGCTGGGTGATGGGGGTGCCTTCGGTGAAACCTTCATAGGAGAGGGTGGGTGCCGGGGCGGTGAGAATATCGTCGGAGAGGTCGATTATCACATCCTCTACCTCGCAGAGAGGATCGTAAGTGATATTCAGTTCGCCGTTGCCGGCCTCGCCGGAGTTAACATCGAATTTCAGCACGTAGCTGTGGCGCGGCTCGGCGGTGAAGCTCTTAGGCTCGAGAGTGGCCGATACGCCGTTCTGCTTTGTGATGCTGATTGTGGTGGTAATCTGACCCGGTTTGAGGTAAACCGAACGGGTTTCGTCGGCCGGGTAGGCAATTTCGTTGCCGAGTTCGGAGCGGAGCGTCACGGAGTAGGAAGCGAAATATGTGCGGAACATTTCGCTCATTTCCACGCGCACCATACAGTTGGCCAGCGAAGCGGTGACAGATACCGGAGTGGCCTGGTTTTCCTGAACGGAGAATGTTGAGGTGCCTTTGTAGCACGGTTTTTCAAAACCTTCCTCGTCGACGGAGCCGTAGAAGGCTTCGAGAGAATAGCTCCCGACGGGCACCGTTACCGGCTCGGTGAAGTCGGCTACGGCAAGCTCGCGTGAGAACGAACCGGTCTCGTTACTGATTTTCAGAGTAAGGTCGGAGGCGGTAATCGCCTGAGCGTCGGCACGGGATTCCGGCGCGCTCTGTTTGTTGGCAGGGGAGGCCACTACTGCTTTGTTGAGGTCGACAGAGACCAGCAGCTTCCCTTCGCCATCGGCAGTCGGCGAGAATGTGTCGCTACAAGCGGAGAGCCCTGCGAGGGCTGCAACGCCTGCCGCGCCAAACAGGCCGAACAGAAGTTGTTTCTTCATACCTTATTTAATTATACTATATTATTAGCACTTTTATTTTGGCTGCATAATCAGCCTATTGTTTTGGCTGCATAATCAGCACATTCATTGGGGCGCTCCGCGCAAAGATTTAATCCGCAGTCAGATTCAATGGGTAAACTGATGCACCAAAAGTCAGGCGGAAGCCGATTTTACCTACTAAGGCAAAAACGTTACAAATTTACAAATTATATTTTAATTTCGCAAAAAAATGAAAATAAAAGTGGCGGCTTGAATTTTGGCAGGACGAAATTTGGCCGTATGTTCCAAAAAATAAGCCGATGTTTCCAATCATCGGCTTACGTAATAAGTTATTGTTCGGATGCAGGCTTGCCGCCATTGTCGGAGGGCTTGCCGCTATTATTGGAGGGTTTGCGGTGCTGTGGACGGCGGCGGCGCTTGCGCTTGGCGGCGTTTTCGGTCGGCTTGTTGTCGGCGGGCTTGTTTTCGGCAGACTTGTTTTCGGCCGGTTTGCTATCTTCCTGCGCGGCGCGGGGCTTTTGCCCGGAACGACGGGACGGCTTGCGGGTAGAGTCGCGGCGCGGACGGTCGGCGCCTCCACGGGGCGACGATGCGGGACGGTCCTGCGCCGGGATGTTGATTTTCAGTGTGGCTTCCACGCGCTGGAAGGCGCGGCGGTCGCGCGGCCCTATGAGTGTGACCGCTTCGCCGTCGGCGTTGGCGCGGGCCGTACGCCCTACGCGATGCACGTAGTCCTCCGGTTCGCGGGGTACATCATAGTTGATTACCAGCATCACATCCTCTATGTCGATGCCGCGGGCCAGCAGGTCGGTGGCCACAATCACCTCGATGCGGCCAGAGCGGAAACCGCGAATCGTTTCGTCGCGTTGCTGCTGGTCGAGATCGGAGTGGATTTCGGCGGCTTTCACACCGGTGCGGCGCAGGTCGCGGGCCAGGTCGCGCACACCGTGCTTCGATGCGGCAAAGACGATTACTCTTTCGCCCCGGTGCTGCTTGAGCAGGTCGAGGAGGATGCGCTGCTTGTCGGGCTCGTTGCAGAAAATGGCCGACTGCTTGATTTTCTCCACGGGGCGTGAGGGGGCAATCTGCACCTCCACCGGATTGCGGAGAATCTGCGAGGCGAGTTTGCGGATTTTCGGGGGCATTGTGGCGGAGAAGAGGAGCGTCTGACGTTCTTCCGGCAGAAGTTTGGCGATGGCCATAATATCATCGAAGAAGCCCATATCGAGCATACGGTCGGCTTCGTCGAGGATAAAGTGGCGCACCTTCGAAAGGTCGATGCCGCCCATCTGAAGCAGAGCCTGGAGGCGCCCCGGAGTGGCAATCACCACATCGGCGCCATCCTTCATAGCGCGCTGCTGGCGGGAAAATTCTTTGCCGTCGGTACCGCCGTAAACGGCTATCGACGAGAGGGGAAGATAATAGCCGAAGCCATCCATCTGGCGCTCAATCTGCTGAGCTAATTCGCGGGTGGGAGCCATAATGAGGCAGTTGACAAATCCTTTGGCTTCAGGCACTTCGGCCAAAAGGTCGATTACCGGCAGAAGATATGCGGCAGTTTTGCCGGTGCCGGTCTGAGCTATGGCGATAAGGTCGTGGCGGTCGAGCACCACGGGGATAGCTTTTTCCTGTATGGGGGTGCACTCCGAGAAGTGCATTGCATCGAGCGCGTCGAGCAGGTCGTCGCTTAAATCAAAATCTTCAAATAACATAGGCGCAAAGTTACGAATTTTTTCACGAAAAAATATCGGCTCTTATAATAAAAGCGTGTGCGCGGCGTTAAAAGGATAGTGCCGGTGTGCAATCGGCCGATTATCTGTGTAAATATAGAAACAATTTAGATATAGCAATGAAAAAAGGACTATTGTTGCTGACCGCTCTGCTGTGCCTGGCATCCGTTGCCCAGGCCAAAGGTGCCAACGACCCGGTGCTTATGACCGTTGCCGGAAAGCCGGTGACCCTCAGTGAGTTTGAGTATCTTTATCACAAGAACAATGCCCAGCAGTCTACTCCGCAGGCTATCGAGGAGTATCTGCAGCTGTTTGTGCCTTACCGTCAGAAGGTCGCAGCCGCCGAGTCTGCCGGTATCGACACCACAGCATCGTTCAATAAGGAATTTCAGAACTACCGCAATGAGCTTTCCGCTCCTTATCTGGTAGACAAAGCCGTGGAGGACAGCATCCTGCACGGGCAGTACGACCGTATGAAGCAGGAGGTGCAGGTAAGCCACATTATGCTTTTCTTCGGCGACAAGTCGATGACCCGCGAGCGCGAGAAGGAGCTGATGGATTCGCTGCATACCTGCCTGGTAAACGGTGAAAAAATGGCTGATCTCGCTGCGAAATATTCGCAGGACCGCGGCAGCAAGGGCCGTGGCGGTTCGATGGGCTACATTCAGGCCAACAGATTCCCGAAATCGTTTGAGGATCGCGCCTGGACGCTCCCTGTAGGTGCCGTTTCTGATGTGTTCACCACACCGTTTGGTTTCCACATTATGCAGGTGACCGACCGTCGCCCTGCCCGTGGCGAGGTGCATGCAGCTCATATCCTGCGCCTTACCCGCGGTATGCAGGAGGCTGAGGCACAGGCTCAGAAGCAGTATATTGATTCGATTTATACTCTTCTGAAAAATGGCGCTGATTTCGCTCAGGTGGCCAAAACCAACTCGCAGGACACTCAGTCGGCTGTCAACGGCGGCGATCTCAACTGGTTCGGTACCGGTATGATGGTGCCCGAGTTTGAGAATGTGGCTTTCTCGCTGCAGAACGGCGAGGTTTCGGAGCCTTTCCAGAGTCAGTTCGGTTGGCACATCATCAAGAAGCTCGACAGCCGCGGCGTGCCTGAATTCGACAAAGTGAAGGGCGATATTGAGAAATATATTGCTCACGATTCCATCGGCCGTCTGCCCGCAGAGCGCTGCCTGGCACGTCTGAGCAAGCAGTACAAGGCCAAAATCGAGCAGAAGAATCTTGATAAAATTCTGAGCGGCATCAAGCTGGCCGGCGGCGTGGATTCCACGATGCTTGCCAACTTCCGCACCAACAATACTGTAGTGGCTAAGCTTGGCAAGCAGAAGATTACGCTTGCTGAGGTAATGGCTTCGCAGCTTGTCAACGGTTTTGCCGGCACTGCCGACCAGCAGGCTCAGCAGCTCAATGTGGCTGTGAAGCAGACTCTTGACGATGCCGTAGTGGAGCACCGTCGCGCTACCCTGATGGATGAGGAACCGGCCTATCGCAATCTGGTAAATGAATACCGCGACGGTATGCTGATGTTTGAGATTCAGGATCGCAACGTCTGGTCGAAGGCTAAGAATGATTCTGAGGGTCTTGAAAAATATTTCGAGGCTAACCGCGACAAATATAAATGGGATGTGCCTCATCTGAAATCGCGCATCATTTTTGCCACGAATGATTCCATCCTCACTGAGGTGAAGAAATATCTGTGTGCCAACAAGGTCAGCGGCGACTCGCTGCAGATGGTTCTCAGTAAGCAGTTTGGCAAGGATGTGAAGGTAGAGCGCGTGCTCGCCGGCAAGGGTGAGAATGCTATTACCGACTACCTGGCTTTCGGCGGTGAGAAGCCTGAGAAGATTGCCCGCTGGGCAGCCTATATGACTTTCGAGCCGAAGATTATCGACGCTCCGGAGGACGCTGGCGATGTGCGCGGTGTGGTTATCTCCGACTATCAGGATCACCTGCTGGAGGAATGGGTAAAGACCCTTGGCGAGCTTTATCCCGCCAAAATCGACCGCAAGGTGCTCTCCAAAGCGAAGTAAAGCGTAAATGCTTATAGCGCAAAGAGTTTCCGCTCTTTGGCCATAAAATCACACACCCCCGATATGCCGGCAGCATATCGGGGGTGTGTGATTCAGCGGGGTGCCGCTTGGAGGCGGAAGACGCCCTGCTTCGGGAGAAGGGGCTGGATCAGGGATGGGAGATTGAGCGGGATTCGATTATCTTGACTGCTTTGGGGAGGCGATTGATAAAGGGGCGGCGGGGAACTGAGGGACGGGAGTCGGTGATTACTTTCTCAAGGGCTTGCACAAGCACATTGGCCATCATCTGGAAGCCATCGTCGTTGGGGTGGAGGGCATCATCGATGGAGAGATTGCGAAGCTGGCGCATGCCGCCGCATTCGTTGAAGAAGTCGGCTACGGGAAATGATTCGTAGGCGGCTATCCGGCGCACCATATCGGCGTATTCGCTGAGGTAGATTCCATTTTTAGGCTTGTCCCATGATGCGGGGAGATATCCCTTGAAATTGTAGCCCTTGCGCGGGGTGCAGAGCACTACTTTTGCATTGGGGTTCAGCTCGAAAATCCGGTCGATGAGCTTGCGGTAGTTTGCGGCGAAGGTGCCGTTGTCGGTGTTGTTGATGTAGTCGTCGATGGTACCGACGGGGGTTGAATGCCCCCAGTCGTTGATGCCGTGCTCTACGGTGTAGTAGTCGGCTTTCACCGGCCGGTCGATTGATTCGGCGATAACGCCACCGTTGTGCCCGACGTTGGTGAACTCTGTGAATACCAGACGGTCCATTACCCGGTCCTGATAACCGCGGGTGAGGCCGGCTTCGCGATTCTTGTCGTTGATATTGTTGTTGTACCAGGTGATAGAGGTGCCGATGGAGCACCAGGAGCCGTTGACGTCGGTTTTTGAACTCTGAGCCGAGAGCGTCGGCATAACTGACCAGGCGAGGAGGAGGGCAAGAAGAGGTTTGAATGAGTATTTCATCGGGTGTGATGGATATGGTTTAAACGTGTGGAATATGGATTGAATGAGAGAGGAAGGGCAGAAGCCGGAAGGGAGAGCGGAATTGAGGCGTAAAGTTACGAAATTTCAATAATATTTAACAGGATTTCGCGTTTAATATGCAGATATTCCTTATGCCAACCGCCAACGACAAACGTATTGCCCGCAACACGGCCTATCTTTATGGCCGGATGCTGCTCACTATGTTCGTATCGCTCTACACATCGCGCGTGGTGCTCGATGTGCTTGGGGTGAGCGACTATGGTATATATAATGTGGTGGGGGGAATAGTGATAATACTGAACTTCCTCAACGGCACAATGAGCGGCGCCACGTCGCGTTTCCTGAGTTTTGAGCTGGGAAAGGGAGATGATGTTGCGCTCCGGAAGATTTTCTCGGCAGCTATTACGGTGCATGCCTTGCTTGCCATCATTCTCCTGATACTTGCCGAAACTGTGGGACTGTGGTATGTCAATACAAATCTGGTAATTGCCCCCGAGAGGATGGCGGCCACCAACTGGACGTATCAGTTTTCTGTCTTGGCCGCGGTGCTGACAGTGATGCAGATGCCCTTTGTGGGGTCAATAATGGCGCACGAGGCGATGGGCTACTATGCTGTGGTGGCGATTGTGAATGTGCTGCTGAAGCTGGCTGTGGTGCTGGCGCTGCTCTTTCTGCCCACGGCCGACAATCTGATTGCATACGCCGCGCTGATTCTTGTGGCGAGCGCTGTGGTGGCGTTTATGTATATGGCCTACTGCCGCAGGCACTATGCTGAGTGCCGCTGGTCGCTGCACAATGATAAGACAAGTGTGCGCCGGCTGCTGTCGTTCTGCTCCTGGGATGTGTTCGGTAATCTCTGCTTTACGATGCGCGCACAGGGAATGTTGGTAGTGCTCAACAGGTTCGGCGGCACGGTGCTCAACGCTGCCGGAGGTCTGTGTGCCACGGTATCGTCGGTAGTCGGCGGTTTTGCCGGGTCGATTATTACTGCTTTCCGCCCGCAGATTATCCAGCAATATGCGCGGGCCGACTATCGGTATATGCTGCAATTGCTCGACAACTGTGCGCGGTATTCGTTGTTGCTGTTGGGGCTGATGGTGACTCCGATGATTCTTTGCATAGATACGCTGCTGGGCATCTGGCTGGTGGATATCCCTCCATACACCGCCGTTTTCTGCCGCCTTGCGCTGATAGCGGTATATGGCGAACTGCTCAACACGGTGCTTGCCGTGGGTATTCACGCCACGGGGCGTGTGGCCCGCATCAGCTTCATATCAGGATCGCTGTATCTGCTTGAACTGCCTATGATGTGGCTGCTGCTAAGATGGAGCGAGAATCCGCCGGTGATATACTGCGTACATATCGTTATGGTGTTTGTGATAGTATATGTTAACTCGCTGATTCTGAATGTGCAGCTTCCTTCCTTCGGAATGTGCCGGTTCTGGTGGCGCGGAGTGGCGGTGCCGATGGCCATCAACTTAGTATGTTTTGCCGTGACATTCTTCCTGACTCCGCGCGGCGGCAATGGTTTGCTGATTCTTGTTGAATGCACAGCCTTGTCGGCGGTGCTCCTTGGCGCGTTGAGCTGGATGTTTGCAATTGACGGTGAGATGCGTCGGCTCATCATTGAGAAGGTCAGGCAGAAGTTTCACAAATCAATTTAGTTATTAAGATAGCTGGTGCTATGAAAAAGATACTTTTCTCTTTCCTGAAAATGAATACTGCCGGCACTGAGAAATCGCTGCTGGAGATTCTGCGCCGCCTTGGCGACAGGTATGAGATTCATTTGGCTGTGGCCATCCCGGGAGGCACCGGAGAAAAGATATTCCCCGAGAATGTGCAAATCCACCATATCAAGGGGTTCAGCAGGAATGTGGCTCTGATAATGGAGCCCAAGAAGGAGATTCCGCGCCGGTTGCTGACACTGCGTTGGCGCAGCGGTATTCCGGCGGCATACCACTATCTGCGGTCGGTGATGAATGGTTCGCTTGCCGAGTATGCGGCGTGGCTGCTTCGCGAGGACCGTGCCGGAGGGCGCAACGCCAATCCGGCGCTCGACGGGGAGTTTGACCTGTCGGTAGATTTTACCGGCCCTCCAGGAGAATATCTGGAGTATTATGCCACGAACCACATCAAGGCCAAACGGTATGCGTCGTTTATTCATTTCGACCTCGACTGGGTGCCTTTACGGCAGAAAACATCTGAAATGGTGTATGATAAGTGCGATGGTGTGTTCTGTGTGTCGGAACTTGCGCTTGACCAATTCCGCGAGCGTTTTCCGAAGTATGCGCATAAGGGTCACGTGCTCCACAATTTCACTGATAACAAGCTGATTATCGAGAAAGCGCAGGAGTCTAATTCCGGCTATGCACCGGTAGAGGGCGCGCTGAACATAGTGTCGGTGGGGCGCTTGACGTATCATAAGGGAGTTGAATACGCGCTGTATGCGTTGAAGGCTTTGGCCGACGATGGGGTGGATGCCCACTGGCATTTCGTAGGAGGTGTGGTGGAGTATGGTTCGGGTAAGAATCCCTACCTTTTGCTTGCCGAGCAACTCGGCGTGGCCGACCGGGCGCATTTCACGTCGGCTGAGGTGAAGAATCCTTATCCTTATATACTGGGTGCCGACGTGTATGTGCAGCTGTCGCGATCTGAGGGGTACGGCATTGCGATGGCCGAGGCGTGCATACTGGGCACACCGATTGTGGCCACGAATGCCGGCGCCGCACAGTCGCTGCTCGATCGCCCCAACGGCATCCTTCTGCCGGCGCTGAAGAAAACAACCCGCCCGGAAGATGTAGCCCCCTCCATAGCAGCTGCCATCCGCCGGGCCGCCACGCTCCCGCGCCAGGCTCCTTCGCTGACTCCGCTCACCCCCCTCACCGAGCTGCAGCCCTTCCTCGACCTGCTGTGACCGCAGCCCATCCGCAGGAGACAGCGGAATAGATACAAAAAAAGTCACCGGGGAGCCGGTGACTTGGTGGTGATTCGCACAGGATTCAAACCTGTAACCTTCTGATCCGTAGTCAGATGCTCTATTCAGTTGAGCTAGCGAACCATCTTCTTTTTTCTAAGCCTTCAGCACCGGATGGTGCGGCAGAAAGTAGGCTTTTGAGTGATTCGCACAGGATTCAAACCTGTAACCTTCTGATCCGTAGTCAGATGCTCTATTCAGTTGAGCTAGCGAACCAACGATTATTATCGCTTTTGCGACTGCAAAGTTACAATCATTTTTTGAATCGTGCAAGCTTTTTCGTGGGAATTTTGCGAGAAATTTTAAAATTCGTGGTGGAAAATGCTGCGAAATTGAATGAGAGCGGCTGATTTTCGCTTCAGGCTACCTGCCATCGGGGTGCGGCCGCGATGTATCGCGCCCCTACAGCCGGAGCGCCAATAATGTAATGTACTCGGTGCATTGCCAACAGGGTGCGTCGGCGTGTTGTGGGGGCCGGCGTAGCTGGCCAAGAGGGTAGCCTGGGGTTTGCAGCGCTCTGCGCAGCTGCACCCCTGGCTACACTGACGGCTGGCTATGCCAGCCCCCATAGGCCATACGAGCGCATCACCGGTCCAACGTGTTATGCGCCAATTATCAAAGTGCGCACGTATTAGACCTACACATTTTATGCCAGCCCCCAATAGTGCGCACGCGCCAGCGCCTCTTTGGGATGGCTGAATCAGTGCTAAATGGCTGAATCAGCTGTAAATTGGTGGCGGGGTATCAGGCGTTTTCCTTGACCTCGGGGGCAATGAGTTTGTAGCCCTTGCCGTGGATGTTGATGATTTCGATGGAGGGGTCATCCTTGAGGTGCTTGCGCAGCTTGGTGATGTAGACGTCCATCGAACGGGCGTTGAAGTAGTTATCGTCAATCCAGATGGTCTTCAGAGCATAGTTGCGTTCCAGAATCTCATTGATGTGGGCGCAGAGCAGGCTGAGAAGTTCCGACTCTTTGGTGGTGAGTTTGGTGACTTTGTCGCCGATCATCAGCACCTGTTTCTGAGTGTCGAAGGTGAATTTGCCGATTTTGTACATAGTGACTTCCTTTCCCTTCTTACCGCGAACACGGCGGAGAATAGCTTCGATACGGAAGACAAGTTCCTCCATCGAGAAAGGTTTGGTGATATAGTCGTCGGCTCCGATTTTGAAGCCTTCGAGAATGTCCTCCTTAATAGTCTTGGCGGTGAGGAAAATGATGGGCACTTCCGAGTTGACGGCGCGGATTTCCTGTGCCAGGGTGAAGCCGTCTTTTTTCGGCATCATCACATCGAGCACGCAAATATCGTATTTGCCTTTGAGGAAAGCGCGATAGCCGGCTTCGCCGTCGGCATAGAGGTCGGCATTGAACCCCTTTGCCTGCAGGTATTCGCGAAGCAGCATGCCAAGATTTTCATCATCCTCGCAAAGGAGGATTCGCATACGATCGTCCATAGTGTGAAAGTTTTTTTATTATATTTATATAAAATTTTAACTATGTGAATTGTTCACTGAGGAGCAGTATTTCTTATGATTTTTCCTCGGTGAGCGGTTTTTCCGGGTCGGCTTCTTCGTCGGAGGAGAGCAGCGGCAGTGTGATGATAAACCGTGTGCCTTTGCCGAATTCGCTTTCTGCGGCGATTGTGCCTCCCATCAGTCCTATCATTTTGTTCACGTAGGCCAGGCCGAGGCCGAAGCCCTTCACGTCGTGACGGTTGCCGGTGGAAACTCTATAGAATTTTTCAAAGATTTTCTTGAGATCCTCCTTCTTTATGCCGATACCGTTATCGGAGATTTCGATGCGGAGCTTGTTGCCAGGGATATTGGCGGTGGTGATTTTCAGATCGAGAGGCCGCTGATCGTTGCGATACTTCACGGCGTTGTCGAGAAGATTGAAAATCACGTTGGTGAAGTGCATTTCGTCGATGTTGACTATGGCATCCTCGGCGGCAAAATCAGCCGAGATATGTCCGCCATATTTCTCCACTTTCAGCCGGAATGTGCTCACGACATTGGAAATCAGAGCGTTTGCATCGACATCTTGCATACGCAGAGTACCCTTTTTCTTGTCGAACATCGACATCTGCAGCACTTTCTCCACCTGGAAGCGCAGACGCTTCGTCTCGTCGTTGATTACGGTGGAAATATGCTGGAGCATCGTGGGGGATTTGCGCACGGATGGGTCGTTGAGCATCTGCGCCGCCAGCGAGATGGTGGAAATCGGCGTCTTGAATTCGTGCGTCATATTGTTTATGAAGTCGTTCTTCATCTCGGTGATCTTCTTCTGGCGGAAAGCGAGAATAATCGTGTAGAGGAACACGATAAGCAGGATGAATGTGAAGAGAAACGACGGTATCATAAACTTCAGAGAACTAAGGATATACTTGTTCTTTGAAGGGAAGTAGACTTTCAGATAGTTCTTCTTCGCAGGGGGGTCGTTGTGGAAAAGCGACTGCACGAAGACCGAGTTCTCCACATTGGCGGGATTGCTGTTGGAGAATCCGCCCGAACTGTAGTAGACGTGGCCGTTGCGGCTGACCACGGCAAATTCAAACGGAAGGTCGAGACCATTGTTGGCCAACTCTTTCTGCAGATACTGACGCAGGGCTACCGAGTCGGCTCTCTCCTTAATGGGGCGGTCGGCGGCCTTGTTCATAATGTTGATAATCACGTCGTCGATAATACCCTTCTGGTAGAGGTATTGTCCCTGCAGCTCCTGACGCATAGAGTTGTAGCTGTCGCGGATGCTGCTGTTGTCGCTCTGCAGCTTGTAAATCTTGTCGGCATCGGCCTTCACCGTGACGTCGCCCACAAGCCCCGAGTGGGTAGTGAACGAGTATTTCACGCCACCGAGATGGGGTGTGCCGCCATATTGGGTGTAAACCGAGGAGGACTCCACCTCGGCCACATCTTCTTCAAGGAAATATTTGGTTTCGTCCTGCTCCAGGAGCGAGGACACGGCATACAGACTGCGGCGGACACCTTCGGCAAACTGGTCGTCGCGCATCTTCATCATACTCTCCATATACACAATCTGTATGTAGAGCAGACCTGTGAGGGTGAGGGCCATCAGCACAGTCAGCAACCATATTGTAGATTTCTTCATCTGGGAATTAACACTTTGATTCAAATTTAACATTTAATCTTGGGAAATTTCACTGTAATGCGAAATAAATGCCAATAATATCCCAAAACGTCCAATTTTGGAAGTGTTAAAAGTCAGAATCGAGAATTGCTTCGCGGAGAATGGCATCGGCGGTGAGCCAAAAGCGCTCGGGGATTACGAGGTTTTCTTGCTCGGGGATTACGAGGTTTTCTTGCTCGGGGATTACTGAGTTTTCCCCTTCCTTTCCGGCTTCACCAAAGCCGTTGGCGACAAGCTGACCGGCATGCACGAGCGGACGGGCATTGCTGAGGAAACGCTCTAAAAGAGGCTCACCCCAGCGGGAGGCGATTAGTGCGGTAGATAGGCCGGAGGCAGTGCGCAGCGAGGTGATGATGTAGTCGTTGAGCCGGTTGATTTCGTTTTCATCATCGACGATGAATGGGGCTTTCGGTTCTCCGGAGGAGGGTAGAAGGGAGTTGATGTATGCGCGGATGTCGATGGGATTGTAGCGGCGGGTGACGCCGTCGAAACTGTGTGCCGAGCAGCCCAGGCCAAGATAAGGTGTGAGATTCCAGTAGGCGGAGTTGTGCTTGGCTTCCATCGATGGAAGCGCGAAATTTGATATTTCGTAGTGCCGGTAGTCGTGGGAAGCAGCTGATTCACATAGTATACGATACATTTCCACGGCCGTGGCTTCCGATGCTTCCTGCACTTTGCCGGTGGAACGCATAGCGTAAAGACGTGTGCCTGGTTCGTAGGAGAGCAGATATGCCGAAAAGTGCGGCGGTCGGAACGAGAGAAGCGTGTCGAGCTGCCTTTCCCAGCTTTCTACCGTTTGCCCGGGCAGACCGTAAATGAGGTCGGCCGAATAATTTATGCCGCTGTCGCGAAGCACTTGAAGTGCCCTCAGAGATTCCTCAGCCGAATGCCGGCGACTCACGCTCTGCAGTTGCGGCGTGTCGAACGACTGCACTCCGATGCTGATGCGGTCGACTCCAGCCTGCCGCAATTCCACAATGCTTTGCTCGGAGATATCTTCCGGGTTTGCCTCAACGGTGAATTCCCGTATGCCTGACGGGCATCCTTCCTGCCGCAGGTGGCGTATCAGATTGAGCAACAGATGCGAAGGAAGTGCGGTGGGTGTGCCGCCGCCGATGTATATGGTGGAGAAGCCATCGCTGCCTACTTCGTGGCGACGCAGACGTAGCTCCGTGAGGAGCGCCTGGCAGTAGCGGTCGAATATCTCCTCTGTGGCAGCTTGTAGGGGCATAGAGAAAAAGTCGCAGTAGGCGCATTTGCTGCGGCAGAAAGGGATGTGTATGTACAGACCGGGGTTTACCACTTCTTATCAGGGCTCTTATGACAAATCTGCGAGAATTTGCAATAGTTGCAGGTATGATTGTCGGCACACATCGTAAACGGAATCTCCGGGTTGAACAGATCGTAGAGAATATTGTACATCATGGCGTTGAATTCCGGCAGATAGTCGCGATAGTCGGCCACTGTCGCCTTGCCGATGCGCAACGGTTCGAAGGAACGTGTGGCCACCCGCTGGATGGAGTAAATCCAGGGTTGAATGGCAATGTCGGTCTGGGATGTGTGCTGGGCGTAGGCCTGGCAGTAGAGAAAGAGCTGCAGCATAGCCTTGTTGCGCTTGCGCGAACCAACGTCTTGAAACATCTCATCCACGCTCCCGCAGAATGTTTCGTCGGCGCCGGTCTTGTAGTCGATAAAGCGCAAAGTGGGGTCGATAGGGTTTTCCGGAGTGCCGTGGTAACGGTCGATGCGGTCAATCTTATAAGTGAAATTGATCGATATGGAATCGCTGCCGTCGGAAATTGTGAGGGGCTTTTCGGCGCTCTCATATTCGCTGCTGATATACTCGAAATCACCCGCCTTTATTTCATTGTCAAGAGCCAGGAGCACATAGCGCTGAATGAGGTTCCCGAAAATTTCGGCGTCGCCGGTAAGAGGTATATCCAGCCGGTCATCCGGAAGCACATTATAGTGCTTGTTGATTCTTCGCACAATCACCTGCTGCAGAGCCACCTTTCCCTGTTTGATGCGAGAAAGGCTCTCGCGGTTGAATAACGGCACGGAATCCTTGCGCGCATCGTAGATGTCCTGGAATACTCCGTGCACGATGGTGCCGAAGGTCGAGGCATCCATATAGTCGTGGATTTCATCCTCGCGGTTATAGCCTTCAATATATGAGAGATAGAACGACAGCGGACAGTTGATGTAAAGGTTGATAGAGCTGGCCGACAACTTGCGAGGTGCGGCGCCCTGAGGGAAGCGCGGGTCGGTTGGCGCAAGAAACTTATACAACTCTTTGAGGATACGCGGCGTCTTGCGAATTTCTATCTCGGTGTCTATGCGGCGGGGCATACTGTAGCCGAGTACCCTCGTTTCGGTTTTGCCGGGGAGGTAGATATGCTGCAGCTGACTGATATATCGCGATGGCTGGCCACCTCCCACACCCTTGTCGCGGGCGTCGTAGAGGAGGAACACACGCCTTGCGCGTGAAATCATCCGGTAGAAATAATAGGAGTAGATGCTCTCCTGATGGTCGAGCGTAGACATACCGTAGGCCCGGCGCAGATGCGTGGGGATGAACGACTTCTGGAAATGCTTGCGCGGGAAGATGCGCTCGTTCATCGACGGGATGATGATATTCTCGAAATCAAGGCCTCGGGTTTCAAGCACACCCATTATCTGCAGGCCGTTGAGAGGGCGACCTTCGTAGTGCACGGTCTCGCCGCCAACCAAACGTTCCAGCAGGTGGAAGAGGGTGGTGTCGGCTGTGTATATCTCGTTTTTGCCAAGATATTTCGGAATAAGTGCTTTCAGACGGTTAATGGCTGCAAGATATGCCCTGACAAGCATACGGTCAACCAGCGCCGCTGCTCCCACCGGTTTTGCATCGGAGAGGTCTGAGCCGTCGAAATCATCGATTATTGCCTCGTCATCGGCATCTGAGGGCGCCTTCTTACTGTCAGGGGAGTAAGCCTCCCATTGTTCAAGAAGCCAGTGAAAAAGCGACTCGAAGTAGGAAAAGACCTCATCGGCATCTCCGGTGTTCTCTACATATTTAAATATAGGATTGAAAATCGGATAATGCTCCTCGATAAACGACTGGCTGATGTTATAGATGCGGCGCTGTGTGATTTCGCTGATGATGCGGGCTGTGGCGTCGGGAAATATTTGGCGCAGAAGCGGATGCGTGAGAATCCGGGTTACATCCTCGTAGTAGAACACCGGCTCCACGCCGTGCTGCTTGCGTGCGCGTATATGCAGCGAAACAATCGACTTGACCAGGGCTGCCGCACGGCTGTCGCGCAGACGGTAGCCCATAGTGAGGTTGACCGGACTGACCTTCGCAGGGAGCGACATAAGCACACTGTTGACGATGCTCTCCTGCGGAAGCACTATGGCGGTGCGCCGGAGCGATTCCGGGGTGATGGCGTCCTCATCGGCGTAGAGCGCATTGACGATGGCGCCGCACACCTTGGCTTGCCCGGCGATTGAACCTACACCGGTGATTTCGATTTTCGGGAAATGGTCGACCGGTTTAACGCAGTCGTACAGCGATTTAAACTCCTTGATATATTTGTTGAGAGAGTAAACGGCGGTGTTGCCGTGATTGCGCAGGGCCGGTGAAGCATTGTCGAAATAGAAATCGGCCATCGGCCCGAGTCCGTCGTCGGGCGCGGGGAGGTCGCGCATACGCCGGAAGATGGTTTCTTCGGCGGTGGTGAGCATATTGAAGCCCACAAACACGTAGCGCCTGTAGGCAAACTGCGAGCTGCGCCACTGCTTTATGGCGTCGGCGGCTTCACGGGCTGCCATACCGGGGTATGCCATATCCAGCGCTTCGAGCTGTCGGCGGTACTCCCGGTAGACATCGAGCATCACCTGCCAGAGTTTCAGGAATTCTATTGTCTTCCCTTGCTTTTCTCCTTCCGGATCATCCTCGTCGGTGGCGTTGTGGCGTATGTGATTCCAGAACCGGTCGCCGTGGCGCGAGAGATTGTCCACATCCCAGTGCCGCTTGATTTCCTCCAGCACTTCATCACTGATAAAATTGGATGATATGGACAGCTCGTTGGAGAGATTCGGGAAAATCTGCTCCGGGTCTACCATATAAGAATCCACATCATTGAAGTCGCCGATAAGCATATCGGCCCAGCGCTGAAATTTGTTGAAGTCAATCGACTCGGCCATCAGCCTCGACTCTCGGGAGTCGCCGCAGCGGTTGAGAATAGACTGCCGGTAAGCGCGGTAGAGGATGAAAATCAACTCGATGCGGTCGGGCTGTTTATGTGGCACAAGTTCTTCGGTAAATTCGCTGATAGTGACCGTGGCCGGGTGAGGAGTGTGAACGCCGTGAGCCTGTAGCGCCCGCGAAAAAGCGTGATTGAAGAAAACGATGTTTCGTTTGTTGGGGAACACAAAGCAGTAGCGGGCAAGGCTTTGGGCTTCGTTTAGCACGTATGCTTCTGCTATGCTGTAGAGAAAGGGTTTTATGGTATTTGCGTCGGAATTGTCGCGGGCAGCCATCGGCGGGAAAGATTGGTTTGATGGGGGGGAGATTAAGGAGTGGAGGAGGGACTATTTTTTGAGAAGGAGAATCACCTTTACGGCTACGTCGAAGAAGATGATTTTGGCGTTGCCGTTGGCGAGGATGTCAATGCGCGCCTTGTCGAAAAGCTGTGAAAGCTGCTCCACATTGCGCTCGTTGATGAAAGGGGAAAACTTGCTGGAGAATGTCTGTTCGGCCCTTGTGAGATAATTCAGGCCGGGCACGCGGATGTTGGCGATGAAATTCTCGCGAGTCTGCCGCTGGCAATATTCGCAGAACCGAGCGCTCTGTTCGCGGCCGAGCGCGGCCACATCCTGGCTCCATTTCTTGAGCAAGGCAATCTTGCGCTGATAGGCCAGACGCATCAGCGACTGGAAAAATTCAAGAAATTTTGTCAGCTCCGCATTGTCGGTGTAGATTTTTTCAGCTTCCAGCAGGCTACCCTCAGCCAGGTGCGCCACGGCCATAGCATCGGCCGGGTCAATAGCGTGGCGGGCGGCCAGATAGGAAGCTACCTCGCTGTCGGCCAGGCGCTTCACCTCTACGCGCTGCAGACGCGAGTATATTGTGGGGAGGATCTCTCCGGGATTGTTCGACACGAAGATAAATCTCACCCCGGGCAGCGGGTCCTCAATGAGTTTGAGCAGCTTGTTGGAGCACTGAATGTTCATCTTTTCGGGAAGCCACATCACCACCACCTTGCAGGAGGCTCCGTGAGCCGTGAAGGATAGCTTGTGAATGATATCCTGCGATTCATCGACATAGATTACCGGCTGGCCGTTGGGATTGCCGAGCATACTCTGCCACAAGCCAAACGACATATACGGGCTTTTGGTGAGGAAATCCTTCCACTGCGGGGCGAATATGTCGCTGACGGCACCTCCGGCCGATTTCAGCACCGGGAACGAGTAGATGGTGTCGATATGGTTGAAGGTGGCGTGCTGCACACAGGAGGGGCATTTGCCGCAAGGCTCGCCATTCTGCCTGTCGGTGCAGTGGAGATACTGCACGGCGGCACGGGCCAGTGCGAACTTCCCTACGCCTGCCGGCCCTTCGAGCAGCAGTGCGTGGGGTAGTCGGTCTGAGTCGATCATAGCGCGCAGACGCTCTTTGGGGCCTTCCTGGCCTAATATGTCGGAGAATTTCATAGCTAATTCGGGTGGATGAGCCGGTAGAAGTGAGGCGGAACGGGATTTAACTGATGCCGGAGCGGGGAATCTCGCTGATGTCAAGCAGGCCGTTGACAATTGCGAAGATAGTCAGGCCGGAAGGGGAGTGTATGCCCAGTTTCGCGGAAATGTTGCGGCGGTGAGTAGCCACGGTGTGAACCGAGAGGAAAAGTTTTGCTGCAATCTCCTTGTTCAGCAGGCCGCGGGCTATCAGGCATATAATCTCCTTTTCGCGGTCGGAGAGCGATGCCAGTTTCTCGGCATCGGTGGCCGAAGAGATCTCTTTCTCGCCCGACTGATTGCTGCGCGAGGCATTTGCGGCCGGAAAACGATTGTCGTTTTCGGCATCCTCTTTCTCAATACGTTGCTCAAGCTGCCTCACAGCGGGAATGAACAGGTCGTCCTCAGCCCGGCAGTGGAAATTCAGATCCTGCTCGCAGGTTATGATATCATACAGCGCCGATGTGAGCAAGTCGTTTCCTTTGCCGGGGTAATATCTTACGATTAAGTCCTTAAGTTCCTGCAGCTTCGGGGCGATGGCCGTGTGGCCGCGTCGGTAGCTTTCGATGGAGTAGTTGCGAGAATCGCTGCGGTCGAGCAACGACTCAACGTAGGGGAAAACGTGGTCGTTCTCCACCTCCATGTGTGTGCGCACCTCTGTGGCGAAATCGTCGTAGAATTTGATTATGAGAAAACCGATCGAGTCAACGCTGGCAATGTCGATGGCTTCGATGAGTTTTCGCCGTATCATAGGAATTTGGAAATCAAGGAAATAATTGTGAGCCTGCTTGAAATATTCCATCAGTTGCTCCATATCGATATTCTCGATGGAATAATCGCGTCCGGAGAGGTAATTGATGACAGTGAGGAATGTGTTGCAGTCGATTCCCTGCTGGTCGCAGACCTCCTTCACCGACTTGTCGCCGAAGCCCAGGGATATGCCGAAACGCACCAGCGTCATCAGCAGCAGTGAATTGTCGGAGATTACCGACCTCATCGGCTGCGAGGCATCGTAGGGAGGACGCCGGAGTGGCGCGTTGCATTTACCTATTGTCAGTTCTTCTTTCTCTTTTTCCATTTCCAGAGGTTGAATTCGGCATCGGTTTTGGAGCGAGCGACCGCTTGATTCTTGCCGGCTGCGGTTTGCGGCTCACCGGCTGCGGTTCGCGCGTTATCGGCAGAGGCCTGCTCCTTTTCAGTGGAGGTTTGCTTTCTGTCGGCTTTGTTCTTTTTGTCGGTGCGGCGCACTATGCTCACAATCAGGCCAATCTGCTTGTCGTAATCGGCGGAAGGGTCGAGCCTGGAGAGTGTGGCTGAAAAGGCATCGCCCCAGCCCATATCGAGCAGCTGCGCCAGAGGGCGGTTGCAGCTCATCGGCAGGAATCCGAGCATGTAAGTGCCGGAATCGGTTGTGGCGAATATCGCCACGGCAGAATCGTCGTGCTGATTGTCGCGGTCGCGCCTTAATTCCAGGGGCATACCGGGCCTGAGACCATCCCAGGCAAGGTCGGCCTGGTGATAACGGCGTCCGGCCACGTAGGTGTCGAAGTAATATATTCGGTCGGTACTCATCGAATTAGGGGGCGGAGGCGAAAAAATGCAAAATTAAGCAGTGGCGCTCCAAACATTAAGAATTTACCCACAAAAATAGCGAAATAAGGCTGAAATAGCAAATAATTTTACACTTTTGATGTAATTCCGTAAAATCAATTATTTACAGGATAAGGAATTTACTGGATAAATAGTGTGCTAAACCAAAAAAAATGCTTACCTTTGCAGCGTAAAAGGAAATATTCCCTACAATCTGATTTTTGAAAATGAAATTTGATTCCCTGAATCTCGATATGATTTTTGAGACAAGCTGGGAGGTATGTAACAAAATCGGTGGTATTTACACCGTTTTGTCTACAAAAGCCCAGACTTTGCAGAATCTCTATAAGGATAAAACGATATTCATAGGTCCGGACGTATGGACTGCCGACAGCCCGTCGCCCTATTTTTCGGAAGTGCCATCGCTGTTGAAACCATGGCGCGACAAAGCCAGCCTCCCCGAGGGCGTTACCGTAAGGGTAGGGCGCTGGAATATCCCCGGTAAACCCATTGTAATTCTGGTTGGTTTCCAGGGGATGTACAAACTCAAAGATTACTATTATGGCGAAATGTGGGAGCGCTACGGCGTGGATTCCCTGCACGGCTACGGCGATTACGATGAGGGGTGCACATTTGCCCTGGCCGCCGGCGCAGTGATTGAAAGCATCTGCAACTATAAGCGCCTCCGCCATAAGAGTGTGATAGCACATTTCGACGAATGGACCACTGGAATGGGGCTGCTCTACACCAAATGGAAAGTGCCCTATGTCGGCACCGTGTTCACTACCCACGCCACCTCCATCGGCCGCAGCATCTGCGGCAATGGTAAACCGCTTTACGACTACCTGCCAGGCTATAACGGCGACCAGATGGCCCGTGAACTGAATATGGAGTCGAAGCACTCGCTTGAAAAGGCTGCCGCTCACAATGCCGACTGCTTTACCACGGTAAGCGACGTCACAGCCGCCGAGTGCGAGCAGTTGCTCGATATCCGTCCGCAGGTGGAGACCCCCAATGGCTTCCCCGCCGACTGGGCTCCCTCGAAGACTAAACAGCGCCGCGCCCGTCAGACAGCCCGCGAGGCTATGCTGAATGTCGGCTCGAAGTTAGCCGGGCGCACCCTCCCCGAAGATACATTTATTGTGGCCACCTCCGGCCGCTGCGAATACCGCAACAAAGGCATCGACGTATTCCTCGATTCCGCAGCCCGTCTGCGCTCGTTGAATCCGTCGCGTCAGTTGCTCCTCTATATCCTTGTGCCGGCCTGGCCCAAGCAGCCTCGCGCCGACCTCAAGGCCAAACTTGAGGCTAAGGATACCTCTGCCGCTCCGATGCAGGATGCCGCCATCACTCACGAGCTGAACAATCCTTACGAAGATACTATCATCAACCGTGTGCGTCAGCTCGGTTTCGCCTCCCATACCGACAATGAAAAGGTACAGGTGGTTTATGTGCCCTGCTATCTCAATGGCGACGACGGCATCTTCAATATCACATATTATGATATGCTTGCCGGCGTTGACCTCACAGTCTTCCCTTCTTACTATGAGCCGTGGGGCTATACTCCGCTTGAAAGCGTGGCTTTCGGTGTGCCCACCGTCACCACTTCGCTCAGCGGTTTCGGCCAGTGGGTGCTCTCCTCGGGCAACAACGGCTTCGACAAGAGCGGCGTGGATGTGGTGCTCCGCAATGATTCCAACTATGGCGATGTCGTAGAGAAGGTGTCGCAGGATATGCTTGCCCTCTCCAACGCTTCCGCCGAGGCAATGGCCTCCTTCTCGGCCGCAGCTCGCAAGACTGCCGATAAGGCCGAGTGGAATTACTTCATTACATATTATATAGAGGCATACCGCCGTGCGCTCACCGCTGCCGACGGTCGCCGCGCCGATGTCTCCAAAGAATAATCCGGAAGGCACATATATAATTTGTAATATCAAACGATATTTTACCTACATTCATAATAAACGAAAAATAATAATCATACTATTTAGTTTTTCCATATGAAACTTCCCGTAAGCAACACTAATGTCCCCGTATGGCGCGACATTACTGTGAAATCCGATCTTCCTGCCAAGCTGAAGTCGCTCGAAGAAATCGCCAAAAATCTCTGGTGGGTCTGGAACAGCGAAGCTAAGGCTCTTTTCCACGACCTTGATGTAGAGCTTTGGCGTTCCACAGGTGAGAATCCTGTGATGCTTCTTCAGCAGCTTTCCTCCGAGCGCCTCGACGAAGTGCTCGCCGACAAGAAGATGATGGAGCGCGTTGAACATATCTACGCAATGTTCAAGGAGTATATGTCGAAGCCTATGCGCGACGATCTCCCCTCCGTAGCATATTTCTCGATGGAATATGGTCTTTGCAATGCCCTGAAGATTTACTCCGGCGGCCTCGGTGTGCTTGCCGGCGACTATATCAAGGAGGCTTCCGATTCGCGTGTGCCTATGACCGCCGTAGGTTTCCTCTATCGCTACGGTTATTTCTCGCAGACTCTGTCGGTCGACGGTCAGCAGATTGCCAACTACGAGCCGCAGAACTTCAACCAGCTTCCCATCGAGCAGGTTATGGAGGAGTCGGGCCGTCCGATGATTCTTGAAGTGCCTTATCACGACCGTATTATCTACAGCCACATCTGGCGCGTGAATGTAGGCCGTATGCACCTCTATCTGATGGATACCGACTTTGAGATGAACTCGGAATTCGACCGTCCAATCACCCACAAGCTTTACGGCGGCGACTGGGAGAACCGTATCAAGCAGGAATATCTCCTCGGCATCGGCGGTGTGCTGATGCTCAAGAAGCTCGGCATCAAGAGCGACCTCTACCACTGCAATGAGGGCCATGCCGCTCTGCTCAACCTCCAGCGCCTTGTGGATTATGTACAGGACCAGAAGCTCGACTTCCAGGTGGCTCTCGAACTGGTGCGCGCATCCAGTCTTTACACCGTTCACACTCCCGTGCCTGCAGGTCACGACTACTTCGACGAGGGCCTGTTCGGCAAATATATGGGCGGTTTCCCCGCAAAACTGGGCATCTCCTGGAACGACCTTATGAATATGGGTCGCGAGAACCCCAACACCAACGAACGTTTCTCGATGAGCGTGTTCGCTCTGAACACCTGCCAGGAGGCCAACGGCGTAAGCTGGCTCCACGGCGAAGTGTCGAAGAAGATGTTTGCCGGTGTATGGAAGGGCTACAACTGGCAGGAAAGCCACGTAGGCTATGTTACCAACGGTGTGCATATGCCCACCTGGGCTGCTTCGGAATGGAAGTCGTTCTACGCTGAAAAGCTCGGTCAGGAGGTGTTTGAAGACCAGTCGGATCCCGAGAACTGGAAAGGCATCCTCAAGTGCACCGACCAGGAAATCTGGAATATGCGCATGACGATGAAGAACAAGTTCATCAACTTTGTCAAGAAGGATTTCAAGGCCAAATGGCTGGCCAACCAGGGCGATCCCTCCTCGGTGATGAGCATTGTCGACAAAATCAACCCCAACGCGCTCATTATCGGTTTTGCACGTCGATTCGCCACATATAAGCGCGCACATCTGCTGTTCACCGACCTCGACCGTCTGGCCAAGATCGTCAACAACCCGCAGTTCCCCGTGCAGTTTATCTTCTCCGGTAAGGCACACCCCGCCGACGGAGCCGGTCAGGGTCTGATCAAGCGCATCATCGAGATTTCCCGTATGCCTCAGTTCCTCGGCAAGATTATCTTCCTGGAGGACTACAATATGATCGTGGCCAAGCGCCTTGTTACAGGTGTCGACATCTGGCTGAACACACCTACCCGTCCGCTCGAAGCCTCCGGTACATCCGGCGAGAAGGCCGAGATGAACGGCGTGCTCAACTTCTCGGTTCTCGACGGCTGGTGGTATGAAGGCTACCGCTTTGCAGAGAATGCCGGCTGGGCACTCACCGACAAGCGTACATTCACCGACCAGGCTCAGCAGGACAAACTCGATGCCGCTACCATCTACTCGATGCTCGAAAACGAGATTGTGCCTCTCTACTATGCCAAGAACTCAAAGGGTTATTCGCCCGAGTGGATTCAGTATATCAAGCGTTCGATCTCGAAGATTGCTCCCCACTTCACTATGACCCGAATGATTCACGACTACATCGACCGCTTCTACCTGAAAGAGGGCAACCGCTCGAAGCTCCTTGCTGCCGACAACTTTGCCAAAGCAAAGGAAATCGCTGCCTGGAAAGAGAAAGTGGCTGCTGCCTGGGATGGTATCAAGGTATTCGATGTGGAGACTTCCGATATGTCGAACACTACCTCCGGCCGCGACTTCTCCGTTCGTGCCATCGTCGATACCAACGGCATCGGCAAGGACCTGGGTCTGGAGATGGTTATCTACAAGAATATGGATGGCGAAGAGAAATTCTGCGGCACTGAGCAGTTCGACGTCATCAAGGAAGAGGGCAATGTGCTCACATATCAGCTCCACTCCAAGCTTAAGGACGCCGGCGTATTCCGCTACGGTTTCCGTCTGTATCCCAAGAACGCCGACCTGCCTCACCGTATGGACTTCGCGTTCACCCGCTGGATCTAATCCTGCCCGATGCCTCCATCGAGGCGGTGACTTTCCCTCTCTGAGTCAGAGTCATCGCCTCCGATGGCAAAAATAAAATCAGCTCCCGTCTTTCGTTGTGAAGGCGGGAGCTGATTTTATATGCGGGGAAAGATTTATGCGGGAGCTGATTGTATGTTAGTGTGGGTCAGTTTAGGCATTGAGCAGGGCGAGAATCTGCGAAGCGGCGTCCTTGGTGTTGACCTTCTCGATGATGTGGGTGAGCTTGTGGTCGGAGTCGGTAATGAATGTGGTGCGCTTGATGCCCATATATTCGCGGCCGGCCATTTTTTTTAGCTGCCATACGCCGAAGTCGTTGCACACTTCGCCGGTAACGTCGGTCAGCAGGGTGAAGGGGAGACTGTGCTTGGCGGCAAAGCGCTTGTGCGATTCGGGGGTGTCGCGACTGATACCGATGATTTCGTAGCCCATCTGGCGAAGACGTGCGTACCCATCGCGCAGTGAGCAAGCCTCTGCGGTGCAACCGGGAGTGTTGTCTTTCGGGTAGAAATAGATAATCAGCGGGGTGTGGGCATAGTCGGCAGCCGCGTTTACGAGGCGACCTTCGCCGTCGATGCCTAAATTGTTGGGGATGTATTCACCGATTTCCATAATTATAGGTGTTGGGTATATGTTGATGTTATTTGTTTGCTCTTGGCGCAGTGTAAACTCTATAATAAAGAACAGTTGCGATAGAAATGAAGTTCAGCCGTGAGCCGAAAAAGCAACCGCCAGGGCTACGGAAGCCTTGGCGGTTTGCTTTTCAGAGCCGGGTTCCGGATTCCCGGTCATGAGAGAGGGGATTACTTGCGGGCGAGAGTGTCGGACACAGTAAGATGAGCGCGGCCTTTAGCACGACGACGGGCAAGCACCTTGCGGCCATCGGGAGTCGACATTCTTTCACGGAAACCGTGCTTGTTTACTCTCTTGCGGTTGGAGGGTTGAAATGTTCTTTTCATAACGTTATGTGAATTTTTTTATCGTTTACACTTTTCAGACTGCAAAATTAGTAATTTCCTGCGAAACCACCAAATTTCCGGCCAACAACTTCTCAAAACAATTTTGCGCAGGGCTCTATCGAGAA
>SFFL01000036.1 GCA_004557825.1 Bacteroidales bacterium
CTGACGGCGGATGTCGACACGGATTTCATCGACAGCCTCGTTGTAAACCTGCTGCACATGGAAACGATCGTTTACAACATGGGCGTTGTAGAAAACCTCCGCAGCTATTAGCATCATTGACGGCGACAAATCACAAGTCACCTCCTTTACCTTCCGTCTCATGGATTTGCCCATCGCTCCGATGAGTGTGGAGATGATCTCGTCGCTTTTCGTGCCCGGTATTGCAGCGGCAAGGGTGCCCCTGCCGCCGTGACCGTCCTTGTTGGTGAGGAATGTCCATACCTCGCCGTTGCTAAGACATGTCTCGTCCAAGCTCATGTACGGACCGATATTGGCGGCGTTGAAATAAAATCCACAACCGAGTTCACTCTCGTAAGTCAGCGAAATACTTACCGTTGACGCAGTACATCTGCGCGATATGCTTTATTGACAGAGCCGTAGATTCAACCTTCGTCTTTTAAAAAAGCCACGAACTCGGCGCTGAGTCGTGTACCCTCCTCATTGGGAAGTTCAAGGTTGTAGCTGAATATCTCGTTGGTTTTCTTGTCCCACCATTTGTTCTTGCGCATGTGCAGATAGACGGGCCTGCCGCGCATGGGATAGTCCTGAACGGTCACATAATCTGTATAGCCTCGGGCCACTATGTTGGGATTGCGGTAATCATCATCGCTAAGTTTCTTTTTCTCGTCAAGCCATATGTCGTATGACTGGTCTGTCTTTTCAAAACGAACCATCTCAAACAGCTCATTTAAGCCTTCGGGAAGGCACATCCATATTGCATCTGCGGTTTTCATGCCGCAAATTTAACACTTTTCCCAAAATCTATGCACCGGGATTTCGGCTTGACCCGATTTATGCCGAAGCGTATGGAGCGGCGCCCCTTCCCCTGGTTGTCGGGTTTGTCGAGTGGAATAATCAGTCCTTCATCCCTCATCTGATGCACATACTTTATGGCAGTAGTGATGCTGCGTCCGGTTTCGCGGGCGATATCGGATATGAAGAAACCCTTCTTCGATGTGATGCACCGGAGAAGTTCCTGTTTAAAGACCACGGCATCAGGCAAAGCCTGAACATAATCGGATGAAGTGTCGAAAAGCATAATAGTGGCAGGGTTTTCGCGTAAAGGGGATACCGTAGACGGCCTGGGGCCGGTGAACTTCCAAATACGATACCTTTCTGCAAGCGAAATCGTTTAAGTCGCTATTCTGCTATTTATATATACGTTATCGCGGTATTTTCACCAAAAATAGTGCAAAATGCCCGAATTACCAAATTTTGTGCCCGAAATCGCACAAATGCCGCCGTCAGAGGTCGACGAGGGATAGCTCCATGTCAGCGCGGAGGGAGGCGGAGACGGGGGTGAGGGGGAGGCGCAGCACGTTCTTGGCGATGCCTTTGATGCTGAGGAGGCATTTGATGCCGGAGGGGTTGCCTTCGGCGAAGAGCTGGCGGTAGAAGGGCTGCAGTCGACGGTCGAGCGCGGCAGCTTCGCCGAATTTGCCCTGTGCGCAGAGGTGTACCACGCTGCTGAACTCGGCAGGCAGGCCGTTGCCGATCACTGAAATCACGCCGCAGGCTCCCATCGCCATCAGCGGCAGGGTGAGGGCGTCGTCGCCGGAAATCACTGAGAATGACGCCGGACGTTTCTCCAGGATTTCACGTATCTGCCCCATGCGGCCGGAAGCCTCCTTCACGGCAATAATCTTGTCGGGATGGTCGGCGGCCAGGCGAAGCGTGGTGGCTGCCTCCATATTTGCGCCGGTGCGGCCGGGCACGTTGTAAAGCACCACCGGCACTGGCGATGCTTTGGCCACGGCTTCAAAGTGGCAGCGGATACCTTCCTGCGATGGCTTATTATAATAAGGTACTACCGACAGTATGGCGCTGAAGCCCGAGAAATCGGTGCGCCCGATAGTATCGACAAGATGCGATGTGGAATTTCCGCTCATACCCAGCACGAGAGGCACTCTGCCGGCGGTGTGCTCCACCACGAAGCGGGCCACACGGTGGCGCTCCTCATCGGAGAGAGTGACGGCCTCGCCGGTGGTGCCGAGCACCACAAGATAGTCGGCGCCGTTGCCGATCACATAATCTATAAGGCGCTCCAGCGCCCGGTAATCTATGGAGAAGTCTTCGTTGAACGGAGTGGCCAGGGCTATTCCCAGCCCGTTTAGAGTCATTGACATGGCTAAGGGGTATTACTGATGCAAAATTAGCACTTTTTTTCGGCAAATGTAGTAACTTTGCAAAAAATATCGCTGATGTTTCAGATTCAGAATACACTTGTGTCGCTCGACCTGGCCGAAGAATACTTCTGCTGCGACCTCGACAAATGCAAAGGCGCCTGCTGCATCGAAGGCGATGCCGGTGCGCCGGTCACACTCGACGAAATCGCACAGCTTGAGGAGGTGCTTCCCGAAGTAAGCGCCGATATGTTGCCGCGCGCCGTAGAGGCCGTGGAGGCCGAAGGAGTGGCCTATCCCGATGTCGACGGCGAGATGGTGACCACGCTGCTCGACGGCGCCGCCTGCGCCTTCTGCACCTTCGCCAAAGATGGCCTGTGCCTCTGCGCCATCGACAAAGCCTACCGCGAAGGGCGTGTCGGCTGGCGCAAGCCCGCTTCCTGCGCGCTCTACCCCGTGAGGCTGAAAGAATATGACTGCTACACCGCCGTAAACTACCACCGTTGGAAAATCTGCCGTCCGGCCATCGAAAACGGCCGACGCCTCGGCATCCGTCTCTACCAATTCCTTGAAGGCCCGCTCACCGAATATTTCGGCAAAGAATGGTACGACGAGCTTGCCCTGGTCTGCAGCGAGTGGAACCGCCAGCACCCCCAGCCCCGCTGATCCCGCCTCAGCGCACAAAAAAAGCGCGCTGTTTATTTGGCTGGCTGAGTGATAATTGCTACCTTTGCCCATCCCTCCCCGCCAAATCCTTTAATCCACATACCCTACTCCGCATCTAAAGATGAACGTTACCGACAGATTCCTGAGATATGTGAAGTTCGACACCCAGAGCGACGAACTCACCAACCTCACCCCCTCCACCCCGGGGCAGTATAAATTCGCCCAGGCCCTCGAAAAAGAGCTGCAGGAACTTGGCCTGCAAGAGATTACCCTCGACGAAAACGGCTATCTGATGGCCACCCTCCCGGCCAACACCGACCGCGCCGATGTGCCCGTAATCGGCTTCATCGCCCACCTCGACACATCGCCCGATATGTCGGGCCACAACGTAAAGCCCCGCATCGTAAGCGATTACGACGGCAAGGATATCGTGCTCAATGCCGAGCAGGGCATCGTGCTCTCGCCCCGCGAATTTCCCGAACTGCTCCACTATGAGGGTCAGAACCTCATCGTGACCGACGGCACCACCCTCCTTGGCGCCGACGACAAGGCCGGCATCGCCGAAATCATCTCAGCCGTGGTTTACCTGCAGAACCATCCCGAAATCAAGCACGGCAAAATCCGCATCGCCTTCAACCCCGACGAAGAAATCGGTCAGGGCGCACACAAATTCGATGTGGAGCGTTTCGACGCCAAATGGGCCTACACAATGGATGGCGGCGAAGTAGGCGAACTGGAATATGAGAACTTCAACGCCGCCGTGGCCCGCGTGACTTTCAAGGGGCGCAACGTGCATCCCGGCTATGCCAAGCACAAGATGATCAACTCCATCCGCATCGCCAATCAGTTTATACTGATGCTTCCCCGCTGGGAAACCCCCGAGCACACCGAAGGCTACGAGGGCTTCTACCACCTGGTGCAGATTGAAGGCTCGGTGGAATCCACCACCCTCACCTACATCATCCGCGACCACGACCGCGACCGCTTCGAGCGCCGCAAGAAGGAGCTGGAGCACCTCGTGCGCAAAACCAACAATGAATTCCCCGACTGCTGCTCCATCGACATCAAGGATCAGTACTACAATATGCGCGAGAAGGTGGAGCCGGTGCAATATATCGTCGACATCGCCGAAGAAGCTATGCGGCTGGCAGGTGTCACCCCGAAAGTGCAGCCCATCCGCGGAGGCACCGACGGCGCCCAGCTCTCCTTCAAGGGTCTCCCCTGCCCCAACATCTTCGCCGGCGGCCTGAATTTCCACGGGCGCTACGAGTTTGTGCCCATCCCCTCGATGTTGAAAGCCCGCGACGTGATTGTGGAAATCGCCCGCCTGGTCAACGATAAGGCCTGAGCCACGCCTCCCTCCATTCCTCACAGACTGCTGTGACTAAACACATTGACTTACAATTTCCCGACGCCGGAGCCCGCAATCTGCTGATTGTGGTCACCGGCGCCACTGCTTCCGGTAAAACCGCCCTGGCCATAGAGTTGGCGCAAAAACTGGGCACAGAGATTCTGTCGGCCGATTCGCGGCAGATTTTCCGCGACATCCCCATCGGCACCGCCCGACCGTCGGAGGCCGAACTCGCCGCGGCGCCCCACCATTTCATCGGCACACTTCCGCTCGACGGATATTACTCGGCGGCGTGCTATGAAGAGGAAGCGCTCCGGCTACTGCCCGACATCTTCCGCCGCTGCGGTGGCAGGGCCATAATGGCCGGAGGGTCGATGATGTATGTCGACGCCGTGTGCAGCGGCATCGATCTTATGCCCGATGTGAGCGAGCAGAACCGGCGCTACGCCACCGAATTGTGGCAGCGCGAAGGGATTGACGGCCTCATCAGAGAGTTGCAGATTCACGACCCGAAATATCTGCGCACCGCCCCCGACCTGCGCAACCATAAGCGACTCATCCACGCATTAGAGGTGTCGCTCGAAGCAGGGCGCCCTTACTCGTCGCTCTTAGGCCGCGAAAAAGCGCCGCGCCCCTTCGACATCCTGAAATTAGCAATAGATTATCCGCGCGAGGAACTGTTTGCCCGCATCAACGCGCGTGTGGAGAAGATGCTGGAAGCGGGCTTGCTCGAGGAAGCGCGCTGCGTCTATCCTCTGCGGCACCTCAATTCGCTCAACACCGTGGGCTACAAGGAATTGTTTGCCTACTTCGATGGGAAAATGGACCTCCCCACCGCCGTAGCGCGGATTCAGAAAAACACCCGCGTATACGCCAAGAAGCAGCTCACCTGGCTCCGTCGCGACCCATCAGTGCATTGGCTCGCCCCACACCAACCCCTCCTTCCTCAAGCTCTGTCACACCTTAAATAACGTATCAACTTGTAGGGACGCACCCCAGGTGCGTTCGCCATACACGCTGATTATCAAATACTTACTCGGACGCACCTGGGGTGCGTCCCTACATTGTGTGCGCCTAATTATCTGCAGCTCATTTGAGCTGGATGGGCGCGGGGAGCAGGAGGAGCCGCGGGGTGTGCAGCAGGCCGGAAGGCTGCAGGGGAGATGAAGCGTTGAGCGCGCGTGCCGACAGGGATGTGCGGCGCTCCGCCTCGGGGAGCGAGGCGTCGTGAATCAACCGGTTGCACCAGTTGTTGACGATGCGGATTTCGATTTCATTATCACCCTTACGGATAAAGTCGGTAATGTCAGCCATATAGGGTGCCGTCCAGATTCCGCCGACCACCTTGCCGTTGACCACGACCTCGGCAATTTCTCCCGGCTGACCCAAGTCGAGGTAAACCCGCTTCCCTTTGGGCGCTTTGGGCAGACGAATCTTTGTGCTATAGGTCATTGTGCCGGAGAAATATTTCACAAACCGGTCATCACTCTCGGTAAGTGAACCGGCTTTAACATTCTCCAGCGTGCGCGTCTCGCCAAAAGGAGATTTCAGTTGCAGCGTCCACTTGTCGGCCACCGGTTGCCACGGCTCCGGAGCGGGGAAATTCACGCCCTGCTTGCTCTTGCCGGCCTCGCGCTCAAACACCACGAACAAACTTTGCTGCGGCGCAAGGCTCATCGGCAGCGACACGGCGGCGGCAGAGTCGGTGCTGAACTGCGGCAGCACTCGGCGCGTACCGGTCACGGCGTCCCACAGCTCGGGCTGACGGCCACGGGCGTCGCGGAAGCGCAGATTCACATCCTTGGCATCGGTAGTCTGGTTGGCCACGAAATAGATATCGCGCTGAGGCGAAGTGTAATGGGCATACCGGATATCGGCTTTTCCGTCGTCGAGGAAACCGAAAGCCACCGGAGCGTGGCTCAATGCCACCGACCCGTCGGCCGGCTCCCAGCTGAAATCATCACCGAATCCGGCTGCCTCCATAGCTTCCGGAATCGTGTAGCCGGTGAGCAGCAGCCCCTTCCCTATCCGGCGCATCATCTTGCCCGGATTGTCGCCCCAGAGCGAATCGGCAAGCGCCTTCACTCGCGCATCGCTGTCGGGATAACCTTGCAGCGACGGGCTATGCGACGGCTTCGGGCCGAGCACTACTCCACCGTCGCGGATGATTCCGGCGATAGCCTCCAACACCTCGGGCCGCATATTGGGCGACGGCGGGAGCACCAACAGGCGATAAGCTGTGCCGTGCGGCAGCCGCATTGTGTGGTCGTCACTGGCCTTCAGCGCGTTTTTGATTACCTCAGCATTAATGAAATCATATTGCACACCCGTGGGAGGCGCCGGTTCGGTGGTGCCGACCATACAGGGCACATCCTCGCCGATATAGTAAGCGATGTCGGCCACGTAATTGCCCTGCTGCAGCAGAAGATTGGCACGCTTGAGATAGTCGGTGAAATAGTGGAGCATCGGCCACCAGGTATTCTTCCGGTTGAACTCGTTGCCGAACCAGGCATTCACACCGGGAAGGGTGGAATCGTCGGGCTGCGAGATAAAGAGGTGCAACAAGGTCTTATTGATACCCTCGGCAAAAAAGCGGTCGCCGCGGAGTTTGAAATCGCGGGGAGAAAGAGTGAATTCCTGCGTACTTACGGTGAACGACTCGGCGCTTGTGGTGCCCTTACCGTAGGTGTGGGCCACAGATGACGCGCTCCTGTTTTCATAATCGCCCAGCGACCCGGTGCTCCAGTACTCTCCGGCCACCTCATCGCTCTGACCGCCATACATCAGGAATTCGCCGGGGAAACCCCAGTGCCCATAAGGCTCAAGCCAGAGGGTGCGGTTCTGCCCGTGGGCTTTCTCGCGCAGATTCTTGATATAATCGTGAGCCAGACGGTCGGCCACACAGCGGCGCAAATCCCAGAGGAAACGGTCGGTAGCCTCGGGGGCATTTACCACAGTGCCCTTATATGAAAGCAGATACGGCAGGGGGTCATAGCCATAATGCTGCTTGAAATATTCCACGAAATCATCGCCGATATTCTGTGTGCCGCGTTCGTAGCTGTCGGCCACAATCACCTTCCAGGGCGCACGGTCGGCCTCCGGCAGATGCTTCTCAAGGTCGTTGACAAACGCATCGTAGTGATGGTCGAGTGCCTCCTTGTTCCAGCGGTCAATTTCCAGCCCCATTCCGTCGCCGGCAAGCGTGGGGCCGTTTACGATATTGGTCGACGCCATATAGCACCGCGATATAGTCCAGCGCCCCTGTGGCAGCCCTGCCAAAGAGAGCGTGTCGCCACGGAGCGATGCCGTAAGATTGCGCACCTCACCGGCCTGCAGATATTCAGTGCCGGGCTGCGAAGTCTGGAGCGGCCATTTATATTCCTTCCAGTAAGGCTGCGGCTCGGGGAAAAGCTTCACCAGCGATTTGTCGGCCCAGGCCGTCACCACCGGATTTTCCGACAGGATCACATATCCCCCCTGAGCCTCCGGATTCTTGTGGAGCGTCACCCGGAAACGGCTTGCCGTAACCGGCGCAATATCCTGAGCCACCGGCGCCAACGGGTCATAGCCCACCTCCAGCATCATATTGCGGCGGTTCACATCGAAGCGGGCGGCAGGCTGCCAGCGGCCGTCGACCCACGCCTCTATCTCAGCCACACCGATTATCTGCGCCGGTATCTTCACCGTGGCCGAGCGGAGGGTAAACCCTTCCGGAGCCTCGATTTCCAGCACATTGCTTACCAGGCTGAATTCGCTGCGGATTTCACGTCCTTTGGGCGCCGGATAGGCCAGCACGGCAAAGTCGGAAAGATGCCCCGCACCTTTCGGCAATATCATCTCCTTCGGGGTGCCGGAGGCTATATCCACCACCGTGTCGGCAAACGCCAGATAGCGCTGCGACTCCTCGGGAGTGACCCACGGGCCGCCGCTCTGGCTCCAGCCGGGCGAATTGAACACGCCCACCTCGATGCCCTCCTCTCGGGCGGTGCGCATAGCGGTGCGGAAACTGTCGTACCACACCGAATCGTGCAGCATTACCGGGCCATGGGTCAGCCCATCCACACCGTGATAGCCGATAAAGGCGCGGTTGATGCCCGCCTCCTTCATCGAGCGGAAGTCGGCGGCGACACCCTCCGGCGAAAGATGCCCGTTGAGAATATAATAGTAGCAGGCAGTCGACTGTGTGGCCGGAGAGGCAAAGCGCTCTTCGAGCTGTTCACGCGGCAGGTCGCTTGCGGCGGTTACAGGCCAGGGCAGAGAATTGCCAGCACCGGTTGCTGTTTTGTTGGCGATGGCTGCGGTGCCGCACAATAGAAGAGCTGCGGCGGCTATGAGGGATCGGTTTTGCATCGTGTAGCGTTTATTCTATAGAGTGAAGATACTCTGTAGGTGTCATACCGAAATGTTTTCGGAAGAGGGTGGAAAAATGGCTGTGCGTACTGAAGCCGGTGAGGTCGGCGATTTCGCCCAGCGAATACCGGCGCGAGCGAAGCAGCTCGGCCGAGCGGTTAAGGCGGAAAATACGGAGCATATCGTAGGGTGTAAGGTTGGTGAGGTCCTTCACCTTGCGGTAGAAACTCGTTCGCGACATACACAGTTCGCGGCACAGCAGATTGATATTCAGGTCGGGATCGGAGAGATTTTGGTCGATATAGTCGTAGAGTCGGCGCAGGAAACGGCGGTCAAACTCGCTGATATTGGCAGTAGCCACAGAGGAGTCGCCCGACCCGGCCGACCCGGCCAGTTGGCGGCGCTGCCGCTCTTTATTTGCCAAAACCGAGCGCACGGCTTCCACCAGTACTTCGGGGCTGAACGGTTTGCTCAGATACATATCAGCGCCGGTGCGGAAGCCCTTCACCTTGTCGGAATCGCTGTTCTTAGCCGTGAGCACTATCACCGGAATACTGCTCGTCTCCGGGTCGTTTTTGATTCTTTCAAGCATACTTATACCATCCATTATAGGCATCATAATGTCGGAAACGATGATGGCCGGACGCTCGTCGTGAGCCTTTTCGGCACCCTCAAGGCCGTTGGCAGCCCTGATTACATCGAATTCCTGTGCGAATATCGACGAAATGAACTCAGCCAGTTCGGGCTGATCCTCCACGATAAGTAGTTTATGCTTGGCGGGAGCAGCTTTCTCCTCAACCTCGGCAAGCGCTGCCTCGGCCAGTTCCGCCTCGGTTAATTCCTCCTCGGTTAATTCCTCCTCGGTTAAAGCGTCGTCGGTTAAAGCATCGTCGGTCAGGTCATCCGCATTAAGTTCTTCGTCGGTCAGAGGTTCATCTTCAAGAACTTCATCTTCAAGAGTTTCATCTACGAGCGCATCTTCGGCGGCGAGGCTATCGTCGGCATCATCAATATGCGAGGGTACGGCGCTATCCTGCTGCACAGTATCCTTTTCCGGAGCAAGTTCGCTTTCGGCGTACGCTTCCTTCTCCACCGGTATGTCGATGGTGAATGTCATACCTTTCAGGCCGTTGGGGCGCCCGGCTATCTTACCGTGATGCAGGTCGACAAGCTTCTGCACGAAATTCAGGCCAATGCCGAAACCGGGGGTCTTGCGCTGTGCGAAAGGCGCCATAAGCCTGCGGAAACGCGTAAACAGCCATTTCGACTGCGACCGGTCTATGCCTATGCCATCGTCGATCACAGCCAGCTCCATATACAGTCCGCCCTCCGGCATAGCGATATATTCGGGATGGCGGGTGAGTTCGGCGCGCACAGAAATGTGCCCGTTGTCGGGTGTGTATTTTATGGCATTGAACAGCAGATTGTTGATCATCTTCTCCACAGAATCGGCATCATACCAGAGATTCTTCTCCCGGATATGGCAGACCAGCTCGATGGTGACGCCCCGCTCTGCGGCGTAGATATTGAACAGCCCGACAATGCTCTCAAGCTGCGAAGTAATATCATTGGTCGATACGGCAAGGGGCGGTGTCTCCCCTTCCATTTCGCGGAAATTCAGAATCTGAGTGGTGAGATGGAACATCCGCTGCACGTTGTTGTTCACAAACTCCAGGTTCTTCCTGATATCCTCGGCCGACATTCGGGTGAAGTTGCCCAGCAGATAGCGCACAGGAGCCAGGATAAGCGTGAGCGGCGTGCGCAGCTCATGCGAGATATTGTTGAAGAAGTTGATTTTGCTGGTGGCGATATTGCGTTCGGCAATCATCTTTTTCTCCGACATATCCATCCGCTCCTTCTCCAGTTTCAGGCGTATGTGTAATCTTATGGCCAACAGCACCAGCGAAGCCAGGATAATGACGTAGAATATTATAGCCACCGGATGCCGCCAGGGAGCACACTTCACCTCCAGGTCGAGAAGACGTACCGGCTTCGACCAGTTGCCCGATGTACGGGTGCGCACCAGGAATTCAAAATCGCCCGACGGCAGATTGGAGTAAACAGCCCTCGGATATTCGCCGGCCTCAATCCAGTCGCGGTCGTAGCCTTTGAGCATATATGAATACTGCACCCTCGCACCATAGTTTAGCCCGATAAAGCTGATTACCACACCATTGTTGGAGTGAGCCAGGGTAAGTTTGCGCACAAATGCCGGGTCGGTCACTGAATCGGCGTCGGCGATATCGCGGTAAAGAGGCGTAATGCCGGTGAGATAAACCGGGATATCGCGAGGAGCCACAGAATCACGGGCCGGACTCACCTGACGCAAGCCGGAGTTGCCGCCGAAATACATTGTGCCGTCGGCTGTACGCGCCACAGCTTTCTCGTGGTACTGCTCATTGCCCTCGGAAAGGCCGTCGACGTAAGAATATCGGTCGCCTGTAGCGGGATTGACGCTGTAAAGGCCGTTGGAGCTGGACACCCAAATTTTACCGTCAGAATCCTCGACAAGAGCCACGATGTCCTGCGAAGGGAAATCGGAATATTGCCTGAGCTCCTTAGTCTTGGGGTCGTAGCTCAGGAGATAGTTGTCGTAAGTGCCGACCCATATCCTGCCGTCGCGCCCCTGCAGCAGATCGATGGCCGACGTCCACTGGTCCTGATAGCGCGAATCCAGCGGTGTGATAGTATATTTGGTCGGGTCGATAAGATAAAGCCCGTCGGTGTACGCCGAAGCCAGCATCTTGCCCGAGTTGAGCCGGATGATTTTGGTGATATTGCGGTTGTGCATACCGTTGCCGGCAATATGATGGCGGAGCGACAGGTCGGGATTATACACATAGATGCCGTCGCCCGGGGTGCCGGTCCAGATATTGCCGTGGCTGTCCTCGGCTGTGGTGCCTATCGACGAACCTATGCGGGAGAAATTCACAGCATCGCCGTGAGCATCACCATGCGACACATAAAGGCCGGAGTTTGTGCCTACCCAGATACGGCCGTGACTGTCGGCCGACAGATGGTCAACCAGCACATCTGTCGCCGGGAGTTTGATGCTTTTCAAAGCTCCGGTGACGGGGTCGTAGCGATACAGGCCGTCGTAGCGTGTACCGATCCACACCATTCCCTGCGGATCGGCGCAGAGGGTGGTGACGAACTTATTGCGGAACGCGCCGAAAAGCTCACGGTCGTGATTGAAGATGGAGTATTTGTTGTAGGCCAGCAGTAGCCCCTGGTCGAGGGTGCCGAGCCACACATTGGAGTCGCGGTCGATGAAGCCCACCATCACATCCGAGGAGGGGAGCGCCGAGAAATTGAACTGCGGAGAGGAGGTCGACACCTTGCCGGTGTGTATATCGTAGATAAGTTCGCCGTTGCGACGGGTCGACACCAGCAGCACGTCATCATCGGTGCTGAGGATGGAGTGGATTTCGCAATGATCGAGCACGGTGCCCGGTGCCACGTGCGACACATTGCCGCTGATAGGGTCGAAGCCGCGCAAACCGACAGAGGTGCCAAGAAACATTTTGCCGTTGCTGAACACCATATATGTCACCACCATATCGGTCGGCAGGGCATATTTGCGCGGATGGCTCATATTGCTGTCGAGGCTCACGAGAGTGTTGCCCGCCATAAGCCAGATTTTATCGCGGTCAGCCACTGCACCGGCCACAATCTGCCCACCCGGATGTGTGTAAAGATGCTTCAGCTTCTGCCCTACGGGATCCACCTCATAGAGGCCGCCGCTGCCATATACCAGCAGCCGGTTGTCGATTTCAAGGAAGCCGTTGATAAAATCGGTGACCGGCCCCTTTTCACTTCCGTAGCGCACGAAGCCGTTGCTGTAAATATTTCGCGAAGCTACACCGCGGCTGGTAGCAACCCAAATATCGGGATGCCGGTAAATCACCTCCACGATGTTATTGGAAGGAAGCGATGCCGGATTATTCTTTTCAGGGAGGAAAACATCGAACGAAACACCCAGGTTGCGGCACAGTCCGTTGGGGGTGGCAATCCAGATATAACCGAGCGAATCCTGCGTGATGTCGTTGACTCGGAGATTAGGCAGATTGCGGCGCGGCAAGTCGGCGACGGTCGCCCCGGAAGGCAACGCCACGCCCAACATTACAGCGGCAATCAGAACTCGAAAAATGCTTGCGAAATAATCCTGCATAATACGACCGGTTAAAACTTATGGTTAACGACAAGGCACTTTTGCAACATCAAAATTAGCAATTCCGAACAAGAAAAAACAGCTTTTAAAGGCTCTGAACAGCGGATTTGTCAGAATAGAAAAGCGATTGAAACAAACCGGATAATTTTGCGGGCCCCACGCCGTTCGTTTTTATAAAAATGTTGCAGCGAGTGGCTGTTTCCTCCTCCGAAAAATACGCTCGCGACAATCTTCCCTCCAAAAAAATGTTATATTTGCGGCGGAATCCATTGTCACATCAAAATAACATTTCCGCTATGTTCTGTTCCAAAAAATTTTTCGTTCTTCTTGCCGTCGCCATCGCCTCGGCCGTGAGCGCCGACACCGCCTGCGCCGCCCGGAAGAAAAGCGCTGATGCCCCTCTATACAAAGACGCATCCGCCCCGGTGGAAGCGCGGGTGGAAGATCTGCTTTCGAGGATGACTCTTGAGGAAAAAGTGATGCAGACGAGCCTCGATGTGCTCGGCCGCAACGCCAACGAAAACAACCTCGGCGAAGTGACGGAGCGTCTGCCGGCCGAAATCGGCACACTTATTTTTTGCGAATGGAATCCCGCGCTGCGCGATGCTATGATGCACCGCGCTATGGAGGAGTCGCGGCTCGGCATACCGGTGCTCTGCGGCTTCGATGTGATTCACGGTTTCCGCACCATTTACCCTATCTCTATCGCGCAGGCCTGCAGCTGGAACACACCGCTGGTGCGCGAGGCTACCGCAATGGCGGCTCGCGAGGCAAGGAGCGCAGGGGTCGACTGGACCTTCTCGCCGATGATTGATGTGTGCCGCGACCCTCGCTGGGGGCGTGTAGCCGAAGGCTATGGTGAAGATCCGTATGTCAACTCCGAATTTTGCCGCGCCTCGGTGAAGGGGTATCAGGGCGATTCGCTCGCCCCCGGCTCGGTGGCTGCCTGCCTGAAACACTATGTGGGATACGGTGCATCGGTCGGCGGCCGCGACTATGTCACATCCGACGTGTCAGACCAGACCCTCTGGGACACCTATCTTCCACCCTATAAAGCAGGTATCGATGCCGGAGCCGCCACGGTGATGAGTTCGTTCAACGATATCAACGGCGTGCCAGGCACCGCCAACCACCGCACCCTCACCGAGATTCTCAAGGAGCGCTGGCAGTTTCCCGGATTCGTGGTGGCCGACTGGGATGCCGTGGCGCAGCTTATTGCGCAGGGATTTGCCGAAGACCTCCCCGATGCCGCCGCAAAGGCCATCAACGCCGGTCTGGATGTGGACATGAGCAGTCACGCCTTCGACCGCAATCTGGCCGAACTGGTGAAAAACGGCACGGTGCCCCTCTCGCGGCTCGACGATGCCGTGCGCCGCATCCTGCGCGTGAAATTCAAGTTGGGGCTGTTCGACTCCCCTTATACCTCCGACCCGTCGCCAAAGTTTCTCGCGGAGGAATCGCTCGACATTGCCCGCAGGCTCGCCGTCGAGTCGATGGTTCTGCTGAAGAACGACACCGTAGGCACGGCTCCACTGCTTCCGCTCAATCCTAAGGTCATCAGGAAGATCGCCGTAATCGGCCCGGTGGCCGACCGCGGCGACGTGCTTCTGGGTTGGTGGCACGCCCACGGCATTGCCTCGGAGGTGACCACGCTGCTGCAAGGAATCCGCGGTGAATTTCCTGATGCGCAAGTCGAATTTGTAGAGGGAGGAAAGACCGACGGCACCGACCGTACAGGGTTCGACGCCGCTGTCAATACAGCCAAGCAGGCCGATGTGGCCATTGTCTGCCTGGGTGAGGAGGAGAACTGGAGCGGCGAGAACCACTCCCGTGCCACAATCTCGCTCCCGGCCATCCAGGAGCAGCTTGCCGCATCCGTAAAAAAAGCCGGCACACCGGTGGTGCTCGTAATTAC
>SFFL01000014.1 GCA_004557825.1 Bacteroidales bacterium
CTGAAGGGGCTTGGAAATCATAAAAACAGACTCGACCGCCGTAGATCAGCAGTTGAGCCATGCTTTTGTGCTGTCCTCAATTTTTATCGGACAGCAATAGTTTTATATGTAATTGACAAATTTTCCGTCAATTTGCATAAAATAGATTTGGTTCTTTTCGCAGGTCGAAAAGAACCAAAAAACCATAAGGCGCTCCGGAAATCTTATCGGCAGCGCTCTGCCGTATTGACGGAGGCTCGCGGTGCTTTGCCGCATTGGCAGAAGCTCAGTTCGTATGGCGAATTGTGGTGGCTGGCGTAGCCAGCTGTCAGGGTAGCCTGGGGTTTGCAGCGCTACGCGCAACTGCACCCCAGGCTACCCTCTTGGTCGGCTATGCCGACCTCTCAACACGCCGGCCATCCGGGTGGAGACCATTCGGGGCGGGGAATTTAGCGGATGGAGTAGACCCAGCTGAGCATATTGGTGGGGAAGTCGGTCCAGGTGGCCCAGGAGTGGCCGCCGGTGGCGTGCTCCGAGATGGTGACGGGGCGGCGGGCACCAAGCATTGCATAGTAGTAGGCCATTGCGTTGTATGTGGGAGGCACAACAGGGTCGTCGTTCGACCAGCCGATGTAGGCCGGGGGTGTGCTGGCCGTCACTTGCTTTTCCATCGACATAGCTTTCACTTTCTCGGCCGAAGGATTGTAGCCCAGGAGAGCGTCGCGGGAACCTGCGTGGGTCTGTCCGGCCGTCATAGTGATTACCGGATACAGGAGAACCTGAAAGTCGACTTCGGTGGGTGCATAGCAAGCAACGGTGGCAGCCACGTGGCCGCCGGCCGAGCATCCCATTATGCCCACCTGACTGTATCCGCCCCACTCCGATGCGTGGATTCGCATAAGGCGCACGATATTGTATGCGTCGAGCGCGGGGAGTACAGTGTTGCCTCGGGGCAGGCGGTATTTCGTGATGGCGAGAGTGATGCCGCTGTAGCTGCTGAATACGGTGTGCGCCATCTGAATTTCTCCGGCGTCGTGATTTCCGAAGCCGCCACCCGGACAGTCCACTACGGCCTTCATATTCGTTGAGGTATCGGTATTGAATATTTCGGCGGTGGGGGTGGCTCCTGTGAGATAAATGGCGATGCGGTCGGTCAGCGTGCGTATTACCGGAGCGGTGACATAGAGTGTGACCGGTGTCACCGTCTCGTCGGAAGCGGAAACGGTGAGAGGCATAATGAAGGGCATACCGGAGAAGGAAGAATCGAGCGCGTCGAGGTCGACGGTGATTTCCATCGTGGCTTCGGAGTTGCCGGTGGGAATCGTGGCCGATGCTACTTGCAGCGCCGAGGAGGGCATCAGGGTATACTGACTGTTGTTAGCCGAATTGTAGGCATTTATATCTTTGTTTGCCTCGGTCGAAACGGTGGCGGAGAGGGTGAGGTCGGATTTGGAAACATACTCCATCCCACTGAGGTCTTTCAGAGAAATTGTCACACTGGCTTTGCCATCGAGAGCAAAGGCTGTGGAGATGGGCAAATCCAGCGACAGCGCCCGAGATGGCTCCGGTTCCGGAGGCGTTACAGGGTCGTCGGGCTTTTCGGGCTCTTCAGGATCTTCGGGGTCGGGTGTGGGCTGAACGGGCTGTTCCGGCTCTAAGTATTCCGGTTCGTCGTCGCCACAGGCCACGGCGGAGAGCGCCAGTGCCAACGCTGTGATAATGTGGAGAAATTTCATTTAGAGATTATTTCTCGCGGGTTATTTTTTAAGATAAAGATTTTCTGTCGCCGGTCAGACGATAGTAATCGAGCAGAGCCAGCGAAGTGTATTTCCGTCCCCATATATCCCACCCCTTCAGGCGGTCGTGGATCGTGTAATTGCCTATTTATCCATCTTCGCGCTGAGTCTCCATAAGCATCCGGGCCGCTGATTTGATTTTTTCAAGCAGAAGAGGGTCATTGTCGTAGCGATACGATGCAATAGCCCCGAGCATCCATTTGCCCATAAACTCCGATTGCCAGCACCCTCCCTCGGTGAGATGGCGGAATGGTTCGGCCAGAATGTCGATGTCCTGCGCTTTCACCCTATTTTCGATGCAGGATTCAATCCTTGAGCCGATAAAGCCGCCGATTTCTGTGGTTTTGGCGAAGGCAGGTCTGCCGGAAATTACGGCAATCAGTAAAAAAACGGTATGGAGAATTTCAAATGCATAATTTATGGAAGATATCCCCCGGATTCCCGCATGTCTTAATGCGGGGATTCCGGGGGACGAGGATGTAACAGATGCTTATTTTACAAGGACTTTCTTGCCGCCGGCGATGTAGAGGCCGGGCACGGTGACATCGTTGATGTCGTCGGCTACGCGGATACCCTGAGTGTTGTAGACGGTGGTATCGGCTTTCTTTTCGGCGAGAACATCCTCAAGGCCGCCTGACTTGGCAGCTTCGATGGTGGCAAATTTGCCCCAGACGGCATCGGCTCTGTAGGCTGCGATGCAATCCTCATTGGGGACGATGAGCTTGCCGCTGTAGGTATCGATGGGGAATGAACCTTCCAGTACAACGGGAGGTGTGGTGGATTCAACCTGCACCTCGCGGAGGTTGGGGCTTTCAACAAACGCATTTACGGCGATTACTGCAGGCGAACCTACATTAACACGGCTGGCAGCGATACCCTGGAAGCAGAAAGGCATCAGAGTAGCTACGTTAGCCGGGATAACGATTTCGGTGATGGGTGTCCAGGCGAAGACACCGGTGGAAATTGAGGAAAGGCCCTTTCCGACGGTAACTTTTGTGAAACGAGTGCTCTGGAAAGCATTGTCGCCCATTGTAGTCACTGCATCGGGAATTACGAGTTCGCCGGTCAAACCGGTCTGCATAAAGGCTTCGCCTTGAATTACCTCAACATTGGGGGGAAGAATGGCTTTTTCGAGATTGGCGCAGCGGACGAAGCAGTAACGGCCAATCCATTTGAGTGATTCAGGGAAGACGATTTCCTTGAGGCCTGTGCAATCTTCAAAAACGGCATACTCGAATGTGGTGAGGCGCTCGGGGAGCGTCACGGTCTCGATATTTTTACATTCGGGATGAGTGTCTGGTCTTGCCGAGAACATCCAGCCGGAGAGGTGGGTTACAGTGTAGGTGGTGCCTGCGAAGGTAACTTCGGTAGGAATTACAACGTTTTTAGTGATTTTGGAGTAGTCATTGATGCTTGCCATAACATCGGTGCTCTCGCCTATTGTGACGAAGTGATACATACCATCATCAAACTCAAGAGCCGATGCTGCGGGAGCGCACATAGCTGCTGCGACCGCCAAAACGGGTAATAATTTTTTCATAGTTTTTGGGGTTTAGGTTAGATTTTAAGTTTGTAAGCTTTTGTAGCGGATTTAAGGATATAGATGCCGGGGCGGGGGAATGTGTACTGGCCGCCGTCGGCGCTGAAAGTGCAGAGCAATGCGCCGTCGATGCCGTAGACCTCGCTGGGAGCGTTGCCCGGCAGGAGGGTGAGAGTGGTGCCGTTGATTTCATAATTAGGCTCCTGCTCGGCGGCTTCCACATCCTCCACGCCGGCAGTTTCCAGCGTGAGATTGGTAAAATCGTTCCACTGTTCGCCGAGGAAATAATTCATATAGATGTTGCGGGGGATGTAGACCTTGGCTGTGGCGAATGTGCCATCGTCGAAAGAGGGATTCACATCTTCGCTCTTCACGTTGTAGCCGTTGACCATATCCAGTGTCTGCAGCTGACCGTTGGCCAGAGTGACTTCGCGGGCGCACATGTGCTCAACCTTGGCGCCATATTCGGTGGTGTGATACGAGAGCATCAGTTTGCCTTCAAAATCGCGGAAGAGCATACCGTGGCCACCGTTGTCGACATTGAGCTGGGGTGTGAGGTGGCGCCAGGGACCGGTGACTTTGCCGCTGTCGGAGATGGCCTGCCCCACGGCATAACCGGTGGAGGAGTTGCTGCTCCAGATAAGGATGAGTTTGCCGGTGGCGTCGTCGCGGAAGATGAAAGGCGCGTCGGTGATGTAGGAGGCGTGGCCGTCGTGGTAGCCTGAATTGCGGCTCCAGCCCGACTGGCTTCCGGAGAAGAGGAAGTGGGGTTCACCCTCCATATCGCTCAGGTCTTTCTTCATCTTCTGGGCGTAGACACGGCCGTCGTAGTATTGGGTAAGCTCGCCGGAATAAATCATCCAGGGCTGGCCGTCGGTGTCGACATAGAGCGCGCCGTCGATGCACATCATATTCGATGGGGTGTGGTTGAGGCGCCCGCTTTCGGCATCGAACATCGGGTAGAATTTACCGCCGGGGCCGTCGGTGCTTTTCAGCACTGCCACACCGGCCTTGATCTCAAAATTGCTGAGATTCCAATGGTCGGTATTTGAGGTGTCGAAGACGCGCGAGAAGGTGACGAAGATGTAGTGGTCGCCATTGTATTCATACATATCGGGCGCCCAGTTGTCGCAGTTGCCGAGGAAACCTTCTTTGTGATCCCAGGCCCAGCCGGTGCTGTGCCAGCGGCGGAGGTCGTAGCTTTCATATTTCTCGATGCCGGGGAGCCCGTTGACCCATCGGGGCATATATGTATAATACTTATATTGCTCCGTGTCGGCAAAGATGAAGGGGTCGCGAAGGCGCATATTCTCGATGGCCACATCGTTGCTGCGCGATTTGCCGCTGAATGTGGGCGGCTGCTCCGACTGGCAGTGGATTTCCTTCAGGGGGCAACCCTTGAAGGCGCCTTCGCCGATATATTTTACGGAGGAGGGGAGCCACACCGAGGTCAGCCCGGTCCAGTTGGCGAAAGCCTCGCGGCCGATACCGGTCACGGTGTAGGTCTTTCCGGCATAGTTGGTCTCGGAAGGGAGCGAGAGAGTGGAGGGCCGCAGGGGGTTGACCGACCCGATGAGAAGCACCTTATTGTTGGCCTTGTCAACGACGCGGTATTTCCAGTTGGCATCCATAATTACCTCGTCGGCCTGGGATGCAAGCGGAATAAGGGTTGCGGCAAGAAGTATAAGATTTTTTACGTTCATGGAGTGTAGCATTTGTATGGCACAAAATTAGTTTAAATGAAAAATCGGATTAAAATGAAACGCTTCGCGAATACTACGTCAACAGAGTGTGGTACTACGTTTTGACTACGTTTTGCCCGTCAGAAGTGTTTTCGGCCTCAAAATCGATGAGAAATTGCGTGAGCGACTCCTTGCTGCCGAGGCCGATTTTGCGGCGCAGACGGTAGCGGGCAGTCTCCACACCGCGCACCGAAAGATTGGTCATACGGGCTATATCCTTGGTGCTCATATTCAGGCGCAGGAGCATACAGAAACGCAGGTCGACGGAAGTGAGTGAGGGGTACTTCTTGCGTAGGCGCACGAAGTAGTTGTTGTGGATCAGGTCGAAATTGCCCTGGAGAATTTTCCAGAAATCGAGGTCGGAGGAATCGGATTTGATGTTGCGCAGCAGCTTCTCCACATCGCCGGTGGAGACACCGTTCTTATTGCTGATGAGCGCCTTCTGCAGCTCCTCGATGCGGTAGCCGCGCTCCACCTCGTTCAGTGCCAGTGTGGCCAGGTCCTTGTTCTTGTCGTTGATGCGCTCCTCCAGCAGCTGGTTGTGCTTGAGTTGCGCCTCGTTTTCCTGCTGGAGCGACTGAATATTGTCCTCCATCTGCTTTTCGCGGAGCCGCTTCTTGCGGCGCTGATCGATGTAGTAAAGCGAGATGCGGGTGCTCAGATAGAGCAGCAGGATGGCGCTCAGGATGTAAATCACAATCATCCAGGGGCGGAGCAGCAGCGGCGTGGGTACGGTGAAATCATACGACAGGGACTGCACGCTGTTGTTGTCCTTGTCGAGCAGGTCGGCGCGGAAAGTGTAGTCGCCCGGCGAGAGATTCACATACGACACGGAGTATTCGTCGGAGATATGCTCCGAGGAGGTATTTCCCTCCAGAGAGTATCTGAAGCGGTATTTCTTGTTGCCCGGATTCACGAGCGCCATATTGAACGAGATGTTGGCGTCGACATCGGGGCGGGCGTCGGCGCTGACGGGCAGCCGCTGCTCATTGCCCGGGGTGCTTGCCGTGGTGATGCGGGAGAAGGAGAGCACGGGGATAGCGTCGCGGCCGCTGCGGATGTTGCCGTCGAAGAGGAGGATGCCGTTGGTGGAGGCGAAGTAGACCCGGTTCTCGTTGCCTATGAAGATGTTGCGGCTCAGACCGAAATTGTGGATGGAGAAAAGATTGAAGGGAATCTCATAGTCGCAGCGATAATTCGTGCCGTCGTAGTTGACCAGGTAGTAGCCGTCGGCGGTGGCAATCCAGAATTTGTGCGGGTCGGCCTCCGAGATGCTCTGGATCTGCTTCACCCAGGGGAGTTCGTTGCAGAATTTGCGGTATGGCACCATCTCGCCCGTTTCCCGCGAGTAGGAGTAGAGAGAATCGGAGTCGGCCAGATATACGCGGCCGTTGAGCTTGACGGGGGTAATTTTGTGACGTGTGCCGGAACCTTTCAGCGACGGGAAAAACTGCTGCTCAAGGATTTTGTTTTTGTCGAGATTGAGCACGAGGCGGTACACGCCGTTGGCGATGTGCGAGGCCCAGAGCGAGCCGTCGTAATCCTCCACGACCGAGGCCAGGGTGGCCTTGAACCCGGGGAGCATATAGCCCGAGGAGATGTCGATGCTGCCGTCGGGATGCGCCCGGTATACGCGGATGCCGCTGTAGTTGCTCTCGAAGTAGTGCTTCTTGTCGGCGCTCTGCGTAATGGAGGTGTTTTCGTGGAAGAGGGTTTCATTCTTGCCGCCGCTGAGGATTGCCAGGTGTGTATTGCTCCCCATAAACACCTGCCCGCCTATTTCATTTGTATACCAGCAGAAATCGTGGATGTCGAATATCTCGTGAATCGACATATCCTTCATATTCAGGTAGTAACCGCCCTGACTCGTGGCAAGATAAATATTGTCGCCATGCTTGGAGATGCCGTTGACCACGCCGACCTGCGGGTCGTTGGGGCCGGGAATCAGCGCCCTGAGCGGCAGCGAGGTGTAGATCAGCGAGAGGCCGTGGTCGGAGGTGCACCAGATGTTGCCGTAGCTGTCGATAAACACTGTGAGCACGGCATTGCTGCAGAGACCGGTGCGCAGATTGTGGTGCCACTGCACCTTTCCTGCGGTGTCGAGGGCGAGCACGCCATCGCGCCGGGTAGATATAATAATGAGAGAGTCGCCGGCAATCTGCACATCCTGCACATCGCTGTAGCGCAGCATATTGTCGGCATCGGTGCTCCAGCGGGTGGTGTCGGGGGCGCCATTCTTCTGCACCAGGAAATAGCCGTCGGATGTGACATAATAGCGGTCGCCGTTTTCCCGGGCGTTGATGCTCCGAAGCAGCGGCATCTGCCGGTTGTCGGCGAATACGGGCGTGAGTTTCAGGTCGTTGCCGATCTTATGCACGGTGAGGTCGGTGAGCTGCACCAGCACACCGGAGGGAATCTTGTATAGCCCCAGGGCGTGACGGTCGCCCAGCGGGAGGGTTGACACCGATTTGCCGTCGTAGACGAAAATATGATTATAGGAGAAGAAGAGTACGTAAGGCCCCTGCTCGGCCACTTCCCAGATGTCGCAGTCGGAGATGGTGGGGCGCGGGATATCTTTCGAGAGAGAGTGATACACCAGCCGGCCGGTTTCATCGGCCTTGTAGTATCCGAATTCCTCATAGGCGCCTATATAAATACGGTCGCCGATATATTTCACGGTTCTCACCTGGCTTTCGCCCGGGATTTTATGGTTGGTCCACTCGTTGCCGTCGAATTCAATCAGCCCGCGCGCGCCGAAGTAGATTTTCCCGGCGGCATCCTGGGCGCCGCCGAAAGTCTGCTGACTTAAAGGGATGTCGGGCACGATGTTTTTCACGATAGGCATAAAGGACGCCGGCCGCAGCGACGGCGGCAGAATAAGGTCGAGGCACAGTGCCGCAAGGAAAAGTATGCGTTTTTTCATAAGTGTAGAATCAGTGGGAGGAGCCGGTTGCGATGACGAAGAACAACGCAAAGGTAGCAAATAACGTGCGCTTTTTATAATGAAAAAGTGGTTTACACACGTTCTGAGGGTGATTAGGGCGGAAAACGTAGTAAAAACGTAGTTGCCGAAAACGTATTGCGAGTTATCGAAGTAGGGAATTGTTGTGCTCTCTTTATTATTGCATATAATTTTGCGATGTGAAAATGTCAATGCCTATGAATCGCAAAAGAAAACTCCTGACCGTGATGATGTCGGTTGCCTCGGCCGTCGTGGCTATGGCGTCGTCCTCCTGCTCAGGCAGCTCGGAAAGCGCACCCGAGCAAACCACGCCTGTGCAGACGGAGTATCCCATCGCCATCAACACGATGCATCACAACGACCCCTTCTTCTTTGCCGACGAAGAGAGCCAGATGTATTATCACGTGCATCCGCGATACAATCTCAATGGCACACCGGCAGCGCTCGACCTCTTTGAAAGCCCGAATCTCACCAACTGGCGGCAGGCCGGCGTGGCCTGGGAACCTTCCCGCACATTCCTGGGCAACAACGACTGCTGGGCGCCTGATATATATAAGTATAAAGGAAAGCACTACATCTTCGTGACCTTCTCGCGCATCAGGGATATCAGCGAAATCTCGCACTGGAATCTTGAAAACTTTGAAATCAAGGCCGGTACTACGGTATTCGTCAGCGACAAAGGTCCGAAAGGCCCCTACCGCGAACTGCTTCCCGCCGACAAACTGAATGTCACTCCCTCCGACTGGATGTGCATCGACGGCAGCCTCTATGTCGACGACGAAGGGAACCCCTGGATGATATATTCGGGCGAGCTGACCCAGTTCTACGACGGCCGCGTCTACGCCCAGCGTATGTCCGACGACCTCTCCTCGCTCATCGGGGAGCCGACACTTCTGTTCACCGCCTCCGAGGCACCCTGGGTGCGCAATTCCGGAGTACACGACGGCAAGCTCGTCTACATCACCGATGCTCCTTACGCGTGGAAAGACCCCGCAAGCGGCAATCTTATTATGATTTTCAGCAGCAATTCCGACAGCGGCTATGCCATGGGGCAAGCCATCTCAAAGAGCGGCAGCATCCTGGGGCCGTGGGAGCAGCAGCCCGAGCGGCTCAACACCGACACCGGCGGCCACGGCCATGTATTCAAGGACCTCGACGGCAACCTGCGCATATCCTATCACACCCGCAACTTCGGCACCGGCGCTTATGTGAGCACGGTGAAGCCAATCTCCATCGTCGACGGCAAATTCCAGAAAATCAACTGACACCTCCCTTATTACCAATCTCATAACTCACACAGACAACCCTAATCATCACTAACGCATGAAAAAACTATTAGTTGCCTTAACAATGGCGCTGGGTATTTTCCTACCGGTGGAAATCTACGCCATTACCGTTACGGGTAAAGTGGTCGACCAGATGGACGAACCTTTGCCCGGAGTTTCGATTAATGTCCCCGGCACGGGACTCGCCACCGCGACGAACGATGACGGTACTTACACCCTTCAGGGTGTTGGCGAGCGCGCGCAGATACGTTTCTCGTTTATCGGCGCCAAGCCTGTGGTGGAAAATGTCAACGGCCGCTCAGTGATCAATGTGAAGATGGTCGACGATATGCAGATACTCGACGAGGTTGTGGTAATCGGCTACGGCTCGGCCAAGGCCAAGGACCTCACCAGCCCTATCGCCGTAGTGAAAGGCGACGCTATCGCCACCATACCTACCCCCTCGCCTATGAATGCGCTGCAGGGTAAAGTCACCGGCGTGCAGGTGCTCAGCTCGGGTGTGCCCGGCGGGTCGCCGACAATCCGCGTGCGCGGTACCGGCTCCTTCTCCGATTCATCGCCTCTGTATGTGGTGGACGGTGTGCAGTACAGCGACATAGGCTTCCTCAACAACGACGACATCGAGGAAATCTCGGTGCTGAAAGATGCCTCTGCCTCAGCCATCTATGGTGTTAAGGCCGCCAACGGCGTGGTGCTCGTCACCACCAAGCGTGGCCGCCACGATATGCCCGCGCGCGTTACCTACAACGGTTATGTGGGTGTGCAGAAAGTGGGCAAGCGCCTCAAAATGGCCAACTCCGCCGAATTTGCCACAATGCTCAAGGAGGTCGACGAAAGAGCCTATCGCTCAGTGCTTATGGGCTCAATCAACCTCTGGGGCGGCGACTACGACACCAATACATTCAATGCCGACACCGACTGGTATAAAGAGCTGCTGCGCGATGCATTCATCACCAACCACAGCCTCTCCATCTCGGGCGGCAGCAAGAAGGCCACCTACTCGATGGGTATCAACTACCTGAGCCAGGATGGTATTATGGACAGCGACAACAACTACTCGCGCTGGAATCTGCGTGGCTCTCTGGATTACGATGTGACCAGCTGGCTTACCACCGGTTTCACCACCCTGATCAGCTCCTCCAACAGCCAGAATCCCCAGAACGGCGCATGGCAGTTTGCCTACTCCACACCTTCGATTCTTCCTGTTTACGACGAAAACTATGCCGACGCTTACCCTGTGAAATACGCCTCGGCCGCCCAGATCGGTATCGTCAACAACATCCTGAACGCTGTGGCTATGGCCAATTACCCCAATATCACCAACAAGGGTAATCAGTACCTGATCAACTACTACGCCAACTTCAAGATTATTCCCGAGAAACTGAGCTTCCGCACCAACTACGGCCGTGACTTCGGCAGCTTCTCCAACCGCGCGTTCACTCCCGCCTACCTGGTAGGTCCCGCTCAGATGAGCTCCACTTCCAATCTCTCGCGCAGCAATACCACCTACGACAACTGGTCGTGGGAGAACATCCTCACCTATAAGGATAAGTTCGGCAAGCACGGCGTGGGCGCAATGGTCGGCTACTCTATGTATCAGAACAAGAACTGGGGCAACTGGTCATCCTCAACCGAGATTCCCGAAGGTCGCGAAGAATACTGGTATGTAAGCAACGGCAACGAGGAGACCGCCAAGGGCGGCGACTCGGGCTACCGCGAGCGCGCACAGTCGGTATTCGCCCGTCTGAACTACGATTTCGACTCGCGCTACCTGCTGATGTTCACCATGCGTGCCGACGGTTCCTCGAAGTACCAGCAGACCTGGGGCTACTTCCCCTCGGTGGGCGCCGCGTGGGTAATCTCCAACGAGCCCTTCTTCAAGAATGTGAAAAACGTCGACTTCCTGAAGCTGCGCGCCAGCTGGGGTAAGCTCGGCAACAACAAGGTGGCTGCCAGCGACGGTTTCGCCGCAGTGCGCACCGGCCTCGCCGCTTCCGGCGTATTCGGCAACAATACCTATACCGGCTATCAGAACACCGTCTACTACACCGACCTCGACTGGGAGGTGGTCAACGAGACCAACGTGGGTGTGTCGGTGGAGATGTTCAACTCCCGCCTGCAGGCCGACCTCGATTACTACTACCGCCTCACCGAGAATGCTATCATCTCGGCCAAGATTCCCTTCTCGCCCCACTCGCTGGCCGGCAACTATGGCGAAATCGAGAACTCCGGTCTTGAATTCTCGGCCAACTGGACCGACCGTATCGGCAACTTCCGCTACAGCGTGGGCGGCAACCTCTCCTGGCTCCACAATCGCGTGAAGACCCTCAGCGGTCCCCACTACATCCAGACCGACTACGTGCGCAACCAGGTGGGCGAAAAGATGAACTCCTTCTACGGCTATAAGGTAATCGGTATCTATCAGACCGAAGCAGAAGTGGCCGCCGACCCCGTGGCAGTGACCAACGGCTTCAAGCCCGGTTACCTCAAATTCGAGGATACAAACGGCGATAACGTGCTCGACGCCAAGGACTATCAGATTCTCGGCTCCTATATCCCCGACCTCACCTACGGCATCAACATCGCCATAGGGTATAAGAACATCGACTTCGCCATCTCGGGCTATGGTCAGGCCGGTGCCGAGCTGTACAACGCCAAGCGCCTCTACCGCCGCTACTCGGCTTACTACAACTACGACCGCGACCAGGTGAAATACCGCTGGCACGGCCCCGGCACTTCCAACACCAACCCCTCGGCTGCCGCGCTGATGAATTCCTGGACCACTGATACCAAGAACTCCTATCCGGTGGAGAGCGCCGACTTCTTCCGCATCCAGAACATTTCGCTGGGCTATACTTTCCGCAACATCAAGATGGGGTCCTATGTGATGCCCTCGATCCGCGCCTATGTCAATGCCGAGCGCCCCTTCACATTCTTCTCTGCTCACTCCTTCACACCTGAACTTCCCGATCCGGTAGGTATCGACAACGAAGTATATCCCCTCTACGGCACATACACTTTCGGCCTGCAGATAGAATTCTAATCCTTATATAATCGAAATATAATGAAAAAGCATAAATATATCATTGCCGCAGCAGGCGTGGCCCTGGCCATGTCGGTGGCTGTAAGTTCCTGCGACTATCTGGACATTGAGCCGGAAATGAAAGTGCCCGAGGAACAGGTGGATTTCACCAATACATCTGAGATGTATCAGGCCGTGTCGGGTGTGTATGCCATCGTGCGTACCGCCGGCTGCCACTGGCCTGTGAATCTTGTGACCGTAATCCGCGACGGCGACGTGTGGTCGGGCCGCTACGACGACCAGGCCGAAATGGTGACCGTGGGCTGTAACTATGTCTACAACAATTCCCACTGGGCCTTCAACGATATCTGGGTCAACCACTACACCATTATCCGTATCGCCACCGAAGCGCTCAAGTCGCTCGACGAGTATGCCAAGTATATCACCAACGAGGCTGATATGAAGAAGTATCTGAGCTACTGCGCCGAGGTGCGCACCATCAGGGCCTGGGCCTACTATCGCCTCGTGCAGACTTTCGGCGACGTAACTATCCTGCGCGACCCCGACCAGACCGACCTTCAGCGCTCCGACAAGCGCCTGGTTTACCAGTATATGCTTGAGGGCGACCTGGATTACGCCTGGAAGTATGGCGAGAAGCTCCGCCCCAACGAGATGGAGCACATCGGCGCCTACACCGCCTACACCGCCCGTATGATTGCCGCTAAGGTTTATCTCGAACTTGGCGACTATGCCAAGGTGGAGGAATGCACCAACGACATCATCACCTCGCGCAAGTTCTCGCTCTATCCCGATTTCTACCAGCTGTTTAAAATCCCCGGCAAGCTCTGCGACGAGAAGCTGATGGAGGTGCAGTGCACCGACTTCGGCATGGGCTCGGGCGACATCGTCGATACCGGTCACTTCTTCATCCTCGGCGGCCCCGGCATCACTTCGATTACCGACGGCCGAAAGATCAACGGCTGGGGCTTCGTCGGCTACACCGATAAGTTCCTCAACTGGATGAAGGCCCGCGGCGAGAAGGTGAGAGCCACCACATCCGTAATCTACGGTGGCCAGATGACTCCCAGCTACGACTTCGTGGACAACGCTGCCAACTCCAACAATACCAATAACTGGAACGGCAAATGGTATGTGCCTATGAGCCAGATCACTCCGGGTCGCTACCAGTATGGCTGTGCCAACAATGTATGCGTTCTGCGCTATGCCGAGGTGCTGCTGATGAACTCCGAAGCGCTTGTGCGTCAGGGCAAGGATGGCGACGCTCCTTTCAATCTGGTGCGCACCCGCGCCGAGATGAATCCCATCACCGGTGTCACTCTGCAGGACATCATCGACGAGCGTCGTATGGAGCTGTGCTGCGAATGGGGCACACGCTACGCCGACCTTCTCCGCTACGGCCTGGCCGAGGAATTCCTCGGGCCTAACGGATGGAATCCTTCCCGCGCATATTATCCCGTACCTGCCGAGCAGCTCAACGAATCTCCCGAACTGGAGCTCCCCCCGCTCACTCACTGATACGGAGCTATGTCAAAATCTCCAAAGACGCATCAACTCTACAAAAGGATACGTTATTTCCAGTTTTGACAGACTCTCATACCAACTATAGAATGACGTTTATGATAAGATAATAGGTTCGACACAGCCCCCCGATGACCCTCCCCGGCGTCGGAGGAGGCTGTTTCAAAACGTCTATCCCATCATCACCTCCCTCTTGCCAATTATAAAATTCTTGTTTTTCAATGAAAAAAGTACTGTTCACGTTATTTTCGATTTTTTCACTGGTATTCACCGCCGGCGCCATACCTCCGGTGCTTCCCACTCCGCTGCAGCTCTCCGAGGCGCAGGGCACCTACCGCCTGCCCCGGAGCCTGACAATAGCCGTGGCTGACAGTTCGCTGATGGATGTGCGGGATTACGTGGCCGACTGGATGCAGATTCCCGTCAGCTATGTCACGGGCGCACAGGGCGATATCGTCCTGGCCTGCGGAAACGTTGAGGGCGACTCCGGCACTTACCGAATGGAAATTTCCGTGAACGGAATTAAAATCAACGGCCGCGACTATGCGGGCGTTGTAAACGGTCTGTCGACCCTGCGCCAGCTTTACACCGCTCCCGGCTTCGACGGCAAGCTCCCCCTGCTCACCGTGGAGGATGCCCCCGGCTTTCAGTGGCGCGGTTTTATGCTCGACTGTGCGCGCCATTTCTTCACCGTGGAGGAGATTGAGCGAGTGCTCGATATGATGGCGCTTTACAAGCTGAATGTCTTCCACTGGCACCTGACCGACGACCAGGGGTGGAGGGCTGAAATCAAGAAATATCCGGTGCTCACCGAAAAGGGCGCCTGGAACAAGCTCAACAATCTTGACCGCGACTGTCTGAGCCGCGTCAACTGGATGGACAATAAGGATTTCGACCTCCCCTCCGACCGCATTCGCGTGGTGGATGGCGATACTCTCTATGGCGGCTACTACACGCAGGAGCAGATGCGCCACATAGTGGACTATGCCGCCAAGCGTGCCATCAACGTGATGCCGGAAATCGACGTTCCCGGCCATTCCACGATGCTCACCAAGATTTTCCCTGAGATGTCGTGCGACGGCACCCCGGTATATGAAATATGTGTGGGCCAGGAGAAGACTCTCCCATTTATTATAGATGTGTACAGCGAACTGCTCGACATCTTCCCCTTCAAATATGTGTTCATCGGCGCCGACGAGGTGGACAAGTCGCGCTGGAAAGACTGCCCGCGCTGCAATGCCCTGGCTGAGCGCGAGAATCTTGAGGGCACTCAGGCACTGCAGGGATGGCTCACCCGCGAGCTGGAACTGTTTATGCGCAATCACGACCGCATCCTCACCGGATGGGACGACATAAGCTACGACGGTCTCGGCGCCGAAACTGCGATAGCCTGGTGGCGCGGCGACCGTCATAAAGTAATCGAAAGAGTTACGGCCGAAGGAAAGGGCGCTATCTGCTGCGACTTCGGCATCCTATATTTCAACCTCCCCAACAGCAACCTCACTCTGCGCCGCATCCTGGAGCTTGACCTGCGTCACGACGGGCTTACCTCCTCGCAGTCGCGCCTCGTGCTGGGTCTGCAGGGGCAGCTCTGGACCGAAATCGTGCCCTCGCTGCGCCGCATCGGCTACCAGATCTTTCCCCGCCTCTTTGCTGTGGCCGAATCGGGGTGGACACCCCTTGGCAAGCGCCTCAGCTACGATGATTTCTTCAAGGCCGCCGACCGGGAATACCGCCGTCTGGAGGCTATGGGCGTCAACTATGCCCTCCCCGACATCGAAGGGGTGGAGGAGCACAATGCCTTTATCGACAAGGCAGTGCTCGACCCCACCTGCGCCAGCAAGAAGGCCACTTTCCGCTACACTACCGATGGCACAATCCCCACGGCAAAGTCGCGGCTGATCAAGAAGCCGATAGAAATCACCGACAATGCCAAATTCTGTGTGGCTACTTTCCGCGACGACGGCACCCGCTCCGACTACAAATTCGTCGACTTCAGAAAGGTGACGCCGATGCCCGCCAAGCAGGTGGAGCCTGCCGGTGAGGGGCTGAGGCTCTCCTGGCACCGCAACGACGATGTGCGCTCCTGCCGCAGCATCGACTCCAAGCCGCTCATCGGTGAGCTGGATGCTTCCGAAATCCGGCTTCCGGAAGCCATCACTCACGACCGCGCCGTGATTTTCAGAGGATATGTATATGCCGGTGTCACCGGGATATACGATTTCGCCCTGAACAGCGACGATGGATCTTTCCTCTCCGTCGACGGTGTGATGGTGGTAGACAACGACGGCTACCACGGCACCGAATACAAGCAACAGCAGGTGGCCCTCGAAAAGGGGTGGCACGAGATAGAGATTCGCTATTTCGACTTCCACGACGGCAGCGGCTATTTCGAAGGCTTCGTCACCTGCAAGGACAAGCCCGACGAGCCGGTGCGCTTCGCCCACCTCTGATTCCGATTGTCGAAAGATCCCGATTATAGAACCTGATTGCCTGAATATATCACCGCTCCGGTTGAACTCCGAAAACTGATACCGAATATGAAGAAGTACCTTTTGCCCGCGGCTCTCTGCCTGGCACTTTGCGGCTCCTGCTCCAAATCTGCGAGCAATGGCGCCGACGCACGGATGGATGAGTTTATCGACTCCCTTATGTCGGAAATGACCCTGGAGGAGAAGCTCGGCCAGCTGAATCTGCTCACCTACAACGGCGACATCGCCACCGGTCTGCGCCACGACTCAGATATGGCGGCGGAGGTGGCCCGCGGCAGAGTGGGCGGTGTGCTCAATGCCCGCGGCTATAAGGCTATCAGCGAGTTGCAGCACCTGGCAGTCGACAGCTCCCGCCTGGGCATACCTCTGATGTTCGGCCTCGATGTGATTCACGGCTACCAGACGGTGTTCCCCATTCCGCTGGCACAGTCCTGCTCCTGGGATATGGCTGCAATCGAGGAGGCGGCTTCCGTGGCTGCTGCCGAAGCTGCCGCCGACGGGCTCGACTGGACCTACAGTCCGATGGTCGACATCTCTCGCGACCCCCGCTGGGGGCGTGTGGCCGAGGGTGCCGGCGAGGACCCCTTCCTGGGAAGCTGCGTGGCCGCCGCTATGGTGCGCGGCTACCAGGGAAGCGACCTGAGTTCGCCCCGGTCGGTAATGTCGTGCGTGAAGCATTTCGCCTGCTACGGCGCCTCGGAAGGGGGCCGCGACTACAATGCCGTGGATATGAGCCGTATACGGATGTATAATGAATATCTCCCTCCCTACAAGGCCGCTGTGGATGCCGGCGTGGGGAGTGTGATGACCTCCTTCAATGTGATTGACTTTGTGCCCGCCACGGCCAATAAGTGGCTCCTCTCCGACCTGCTGCGCGGGCAGTGGGGCTTCAAGGGGTTCGTGGTGACCGACTACACCGCCATCGCCGAGATGGAGGCTCACGGCCTGGGCGACCTGGCCGAGTGCTCGCGCCGCGCCCTCAAGGCTGGTGTGGATATGGATATGATTGCACAGGGCTTTATCGGCACCTTCGACAAGGCGCTGCAGCAGGGCGATGTCTCCCAAAAGGAGATTGACACCGCCGTGCGCCGTGTGCTGGAAGCAAAATATAAGCTGGGACTGTTCGCCGACCCGTTCCGCCGCATCGCCGAGCACCGCATCGACTCGGTGAAACTTACCCCGGAGAGCCGCACACTGGCGCGCAGGCTGGCAGCCGAGTCGTTTGTGTTGCTGAAAAACAGCGAGGGGCTGCTCCCTCTGAGGCGCGATGCCCGCGTGGCTCTCATCGGCCCCATCTGCAAGGCCCGCAAGCAGTTGCAGGGCACCTGGTGCGTGGCCGCCGACTACAGCGACTATCTCACTCTGCACGATGCTTTCGCCGAGGCTTCGGGTGGCAGAATGACTTATGCGCAGGGTTGCCGCGTTTCCGACAATGAGCGCGTGGAGCCGGTGCTCGATGCGCTGCGCCGGGAGGTGGACTATCGCACCGACGATGAGGCGATGCTGCGCGAAGCTGTGCAGGCTGCCCGTGGCGCCGACGTGATTCTGTTGGCGTTAGGCGAAACGGCCGAGATGAGCGGCGAATCGAATTCGATGTGCGACATCTCGCTCCCCGCCACACAGAAGCGGCTTATCGCCGAGCTGTCGCGGTTGGGCAAACCTATGGTGCTTCTGAATTTCTCCGGCCGCCCCAATGTACTGACCGATGTGGAGCCGCAGCTCGATGCCATTCTGAATGTTTGGTTCCCCGGCACCGAGGGCGCCCACGCCATCTGCGATGTGGTTTACGGCGATTTCAACCCCTGCGGACGTCTGACTATGTCGATGCCTCGCTCTGTGGGGCAGATTCCGGTATATTACGCCATGCTCCCCACCGGTCGCCCCGTCGACCCCGCCAAAGAGGGCTATCAGATGTACCGCTCCAACTATATGGATGTGGAAAACTCGCCGCTCTACCCGTTTGGCTACGGATTGAGCTACACCACTTTTGCCTATGGCGACCTGCAGCTCAGCGGCAGCAAGCTTGCCGACGGTGGCAAAATCGTTGCCAAGGTAAAAGTTACCAACACCGGCACGCGCCGAGGCACGGAGACGGTGCAGTTCTACATCGCCGACCCTGTAGCCTCCGTTTCGCGCCCCGTGAAGGAGCTGAAACACTTCGAGCGCGTGGCTCTCGACCCGGGCCAGAGCGCCGAAGTGAGCTTTGAGATCACTCCCGAGCAGTTGGCCTTCTACAATTCCGACCTCAACCTCGTCGCCGAGCCGGGCGAGTTCCGCGTCATGGCCGGCAGCGACAGCGAACGGCTCCAGAGCGCATCATTTGTCTACGAACAGCGCTGACGCCGCCTCGCCGTATTTTCTTTAATCCATTCAAAATAAACACCCAACACAAAAAACAATAATCTCCTAACACTTAAAATCATATTATGAAAAAAACATTTACTTTAATTGCATTGGCAACGGCCATCGTGGCCGGCACCGCCACCGCCAGTGCCGAAGAATTCACCGTCGGCAACTACAAGTACAAGGTCCTCGACGCCACCGCCAAAACCGTCAGCGTAGCCCCTGTAAGCAATGATAAAGTTAGCGGCCGCATAACTCTTGGTCCTACAGTCTCTTATAATAATGAGACATATAATGTTACTGAATTAGCTAGCTGGAGTTTCTATTGGTGCTCTGACATCGAAGGAGTGACCCTTAGTTCCTCAATCACTTCTCTTGGCCAGGAACCTTTCACCAAAGCCAGTGGGTTGCGCGTTGTAGTAAGTGAAAATCCTACTCCTCCTAAGGCTCTTTGGGTACAAGCGGACAACGTTAACACCCGTCCTTTCTCTCAGGACACTTATGATTACGGCACACTCCTTGTGCCCGAAGGGTCAATAGATGCTTACAAGCAGGCTGAAGGTTGGAAGTATTTTAAGAATGTAATAGCTCTTACCACAACCGAATTCACCGTCGGTAACTATAGATATGAAGTGACTGACTTTGATAAAAATGAGGTGACAATATATGCTATAGACCATCAGGCTCTGGTTGATGTAGTTCTTGAGCCTACAGTTACTTATGGAGGTTCAGAATATACAATTACTGCAATCGGTAAAAAAGGTTTTAATAGAGCTTGGAATTTTAAGTCTTTCACAATGAAAGGTGACAAACTTGTCAAGGTAGGTCAGAACGCCTTTGCAGATGCAAACTTCTTAGGAGAAATTAACCTTCCCGAATCAGTCACTACTTATGGTAACTGGGCCTTTATTAATCTCAATAATAATTTTACATCCTTCACTATCGGAAGTAATGTAGTAAATATGGGACAGGAAGCATTTGTTGGTTGCAATAAATTAACTACAATTACTTGTAAAGCCACTACACCGCCTTCTTTTGTCCGTCCGGATCTTTCACAATTTGCTTCAAATGTTTATAGCGATGCCACCCTGTTTGTGCCTGCAGAATCTGTAGAAGCATATAAGGCTGCAGATTGCTGGAAAAAATTTGTAAACATCAAGGCTATTCCGGAGCAAGAATTCACCATCGGCAATTACAAATATGTATTGACAGATGCCGCAAATTATAGTGTAAGCGTAGAGGCTATCGACAAGAAAGCCGTTACCGGCAATATCGTGATGGAGCCTACCGTTACATACGGTGGCATTGAGTACACCATCACTTCGATTGCCGACAATGCTTTTGAATATGCTACAAATATGACATCCTTCTCGATGGGTGGCGAATCCCTGCTTACAGTTGGAGCATGCGCCTTCAAGGATTGCAATAACGCTACTTCTATTAAACTGCCTTCGTCGGTAACTTCCCTTGGCAGTGAATCGATTGAAACATGTGGTAACCTTACTGAATTTGTTATTCCTGCAAATTGCGTGACAATCGGTAATTCCGCATTCCGCCACTGCGATAAGATTACATCCATCGTTATCCCCGACAAGGTGACAACTGTAGGAAGCTGGTCATTCTATGACTTAAATGGTCTTACCACTGTTACTATCGGCTCAGGCGTGACAAGCATAGGCCAGGAGCCGTTCACCGGCTGCAAGGGCCTCCGCACCGTTATCTGCAACGCTGTAACACCCCCCGCCACAAGCTACATTAACACTTCAGACGCAAGCACCTATACCTTCTCGCAGGATACTTACAAGCAGGGCAAACTGATCGTGCCTGACGGCTCAGTGAATGCTTATCAGGAAGTGGAAGGCTGGAAGAATTTCACAAACATCTCCGACCTTACCAGCTCGGCAGTTGAGAGCATCGAAGCCGAGGCCGACGCTGCTGCCGCCCCCGTCTACAACCTCCAGGGCATCCGCGTAGCCGACTCCCTCGACGCCGTACGCACCCCCGGCCTCTACATCTCCGCCGGCCGCAAAGTCCTCGTCCGCTAATCCCGCAGTGCTTTCTGCGGCACCCATCTTTTGCTAAATCAGCACATCCATAACTTAAACGGCTGTGGCGCCACCATCCGGTGAGCCACAGCCGTTGCTGTTTTGTGTATGCGGCGCGTTGGTGCGTGCTGGTTTCTTGGCGGATGGATACGAGAGTGCAAGCGCCAGCGCTGTGATAATGTGGATTGCTTTCATTTTTTTTGAGAGTGAGGTAAAAAAGTTTTCCTCCCCCCCTGAGGATGTTACACATCTTCAGGGGGGGAGGAAAAGATTATAGATTGTATTTTAAAGTACTATTTTGCGCCGGGCGCGGAGGGCGCCGGAGTGCTCAACGGGGAGCGGGAATCAGCCTTTGGAGAGCTTCTCTTTGAGGGCGGCCAGGGCTTCGATGTCGCCCAGAGTGGTCTTCTCAACGGGGGTGCTCAGCAGGGGAGCTTCTTCCTTGCGTGCTGCCTTGGGCTTGCGTTCGCTCTTTTCGCTCTTGGCGCGAGCTTCCTGGTAGGTGCGGACGTGGCTCAGGAGAATGTGCTTGTTTTCTTTGTTGAACTCGAGCACTACGAAGGGGAGCACGTCGCCAACCTTAACCTGGCTGCCGTCTTCCTTAACGAGGTGCTTGGGAGTGCAGAAGCCTTCCACGTCGTCGGCGAGCTGGATCACAGCACCCTTTTCGAGGATGTTTGCTACAGTGCCTTCGTGAGTGGTGCCGGGAGCATATTTAGCTTCAAGCTCTTCCCAGGGATTTGCTTCGAGCTGCTTGTGGCCGAGTGAGAGACGACGGTTTTCTTTGTCGATTTCGAGAACCATCACTTCGATGTCGGCGCCAACCTTTGTGAATTCTGAAGGATGTTTAACCTTCTTGGTCCAGCTGAGGTCGGAGATGTGGATCAGGCCGTCAACGCCTTCTTCAATCTCAACAAATACGCCGAAGTTGGTGAAGTTGCGCACCTTGGCGGTGTGGGTGGAGCCAACGGGGTATTTGATTTCGATATCTTCCCAGGGGTCTTTCTTGAGCTGCTTGAGGCCGAGGCTCATCTTGCGCTCTTCGCGGTCGAGGGTAAGGACAACAGCCTCTACTTCGTCGCCGACTTTGAGGAAGTCCTGAGCAGAGCGGAGGTGCTGGCTCCAGCTCATTTCGCTTACGTGGATAAGGCCTTCGACACCGGGAGCTACCTCCACGAATGCGCCGTAGTCGGCCATAACCACAACTTTGCCTTTGACCTTGTCGCCAACCTTGATTTCGTCGGCCAGAGCGTCCCAAGGATGGGGCATGAGCTGCTTGAGACCGAGGGCGATGCGCTTCTTCTCGTCGTCGAAGTCGAGGATAACGACGTTGAGCTTCTGGTCGAGCTGAACCACTTCTTCGGGGTGGTTAACGCGGCCCCAGCTGAGGTCGGTGATGTGAATGAGACCGTCTACGCCGCCCAGGTCGATGAATACGCCGTAGGTGGTGATGTTCTTGACGGTGCCTTCGAGAACCTGGCCTTTTTCGAGTTTGGCGATGATTTCGCGCTTCTGCTGCTCAAGCTCGGCCTCGATGAGTGCTTTGTGAGAAACAACCACGTTCTTGAACTCGGGGTTGATTTTGACAACCTTGAATTCCATGGTCTTGCCTACGAATACATCGTAGTCGCGGATGGGCTTGACGTCGATCTGAGAGCCGGGGAGGAAAGCCTCGATGCCGAAGATGTCGACAATCATGCCGCCTTTGGTGCGGCATTTGATGTAGCCCTTGATGATTTCGTCGTTTTCGAGAGCCTGGTTCACGCGATCCCAAGAGCGGGCAGCGCGAGCTTTGCGGTGGGAGAGGATCAGCTGACCCTTCTTGTCCTCCTGGTTCTCAATGAATACCTCGACAACGTCGCCGACCTTGATGTCGGGGTTGTAGCGGAATTCGTTCATAGGAATGATGCCGTCAGACTTATAGCCGATGTTAACCACAGCTTCGCGCTTGTTCAGAGCGATGATGGTACCTTCGATTACCTCTTTGTCTTTAACGGTGTTGAGCGATTCGTCGTAGATTTTGTTAAGCTCTTCGCGCGACTTCTCGCTCTTTGTATCGCCGTGCTCGTAGGCTTCCCAGTCGAAATCGGCGATAGGAGAGTTTTTAACTTCTTCAGTCATTTAAAATGGTTAATAATTAAGTGAATAATAACACCTCTGCGGGTCGAATCGCGCGCGGCGGCTGCAACTTGCTGACTGACTATGGGTTGTAGCGCACTGCCCGTGACCGCCGGCAGCCGGTGGCCATAAAAGCGACGCAAAGATAATACTTATTTTCCACTCCTGCAAGTATTTGGCTCCTTCCGGGCGAATTTTTTCGGCGCATTTGAGAATATTTTTTCGCGGCGCCTGCGGCATTGTGCCGGCATTGCTTGGCAAAAATCTGTAATATCGGTGCCGGGGCATACAATAAAGGGGACGCCGGTGCGTTAATTCTATGAATCGTTATTTAGAAATGAAAATCAGCATATTCGGACTCGGCTACGTAGGATGCGTGGGTGCTGCTTGTTTCGCTTCGATGGGCCATAAGGTTATCGGAGTGGATGTGTCGCGCTCGAAAGTTGACCTTATCAATGCCGGCCGACCCACAATAATTGAGAAAGATATCGCCGGGCTGTGCGAGGCCGGCCACAAGAGCGGACTGCTGTCGGCTACCACCGACGCGGCTAAAGCTGTGGCCGACACCGACATTTCGTTTATCGCCGTGGGCACCCCCGGCACCGGCAACGGTCATCTCGACCTCTCATATATCTTCGCAGTGGCGCGCGAGATAGGGCGCGCACTGGCTGCCAAGGATGCCTTCCACGTGGTGGCCATCCGCAGCACCGTCACCCCCGGCACCAACAAGAAGGTGACCCGCATCCTGGCTGAGGAGTCGGGGAAGACCCCCGGGGTGGATTTCGCCGTGGTATCCAATCCGGAATTCCTCCGCGAAGGCACCTCGGTGCACGATTTTCTGAATCCGCCGCTCACGTTGGTGGGCACCGATTCGCCCCGTGCCGCCGCCACGATGCAGGAGCTTTACAGTTCGCTGCCGGGCGAATATATCGCCACCGATATCTCTGTGGCTGAGGTGATGAAATATGTCAACAACACCTTCCACGCACTGAAAATCGTGTTCGGCAACGAGGTAGGCTCCATCTGCCGCACACTGGGCATCGACTCGCACAAGGTGATGGATATATTCTGCCGCGACCGGGTGCTCAATATCTCCCCCTATTACTTCAAACCGGGCTTCGCCTACGGCGGGTCCTGTCTGCCCAAAGACACCGCGGCGCTCTGCGCCCTGGCCGCCGACAACGGTGTTGACGCACCGGTGATTTCGCACATCAGCAGCAGCAACGACGCCCACCGCCGCCGCGCCCTCGACCTGATTATGGCGCAGGGACGCAAGAAGATAGGCATCCTCGGGCTAAGTTTCAAGGCCGGCACCGACGACCTGCGTTGCTCGCCGGTGGTGGAGGTGGTGAACGAGCTGGTGAAACAGGGCTACGACATCGCTATCTACGACCGCAACGTGCAGGTGAGCCGCATCACCGGCACGAACCGCGATTTCATTATGAGCCGGATTCCTCACCTGCAGCATCTTATCACCGACGACCTCGACGCCGTGGCTTCGCAGAGCGATGTCTTAGTTGTTACCAACCGCGAAAAAGAGTTTGCCGACATCCCCGCCCGTTATCCAGGCAAAACCATCGTTGACCTGATAAGAATGTGGAACACACTCGATTACGACGGTCGCTACGAAGGGCTTGCCTGGCCCGATATCAACACCGCCGGGGAGGGAAAGGAGCCGGTAGAGAATCTCAGTGTTGCAGCAAAAAGCTGAACATCCAGCGGCATAGACCTCTAACCTAAAAGCACTGAATACTAATACCGGAGCATACACAGCAGCAATGGAGCGCAAAATCCTCATTATCGTAGAGAATCTGCCGGTGCCTTTCGACACCCGCGTATGGCAGGAGGCCACCACCCTTGCCGCCGCCGGGTACACCGTATCGGTGATTTGCCCCAAGGGAAAGGGCTACACGAGCGATTATGAGGAGCTTGACGGGGTACACATCTACCGCCATGACCTTCCCGGCGAGGGAAACGGCGCTGTGGGATATGCCCGCGAATACCTCTCGGCGCTTTGGCATGAATATCGCCTGGCACGCCGCGTTTACCGCGAGCAGGGCTTCCACGTGATTCACGGATGCAATCCCCCCGACGATATATATATGGTGGCGCGGATGTTCCGCGGCAAGGGTGTCGACTATGTGTTTGACCACCACGACATCTGCCCCGAACTGTTCGAGGCTAAATTCGGCAAGACCACAGGTATGCTCTACCGCAGTCAGTTATGGCTGGAGCGGCAGACCTACCGCCACTGCACCTTCGCCTTCGTCACCAACGAAAGCTATCGGGCGCTGGCCATCGGCCGCAACGGTATGCCCCCGGAGAAGGTACACGTGCTGCGCAGCGGCCCCAGGCTGGAGCGCCTGCGCATACAGCCGGCTGACCCGCAGATACGCCGCGGCCGCCGGTTTATGGTGGGATATCTCGGCGTAATCGGTCAGCAGGAGGGGATAGAATATCTGCTTGAGGCCGCCCGGTATCTGCGCGACGAGCGTGGCCGCGACGATATATTCTGGGGAATCGTAGGTGGCGGTCCGCACCTCGACGCCCTCCGCCGCAAGGCAACCGAGATGGGGCTCGACGACATTGTGGAATTTACCGGCCGTGTGCCCGACGACACTATGCTCACCTATCTCAACACCGCCGACGTGTGCGTCAATCCCGACGAATACAACGCTATGAACGACAAGTCGACGATGAACAAGGTGCTGGAATATATGGCGTTAGGGAAGCCGATTGTGCAGTTTGACCTCACCGAGGGGCGCTTCTCTGCGCAGGATGCCTCGCTCTATGCCAAGCGCAACGATGCCCGCGACCTTGCCGACAAGATTGCCCAACTGCTCGATGACCCTGCCCGCCGCGAGGCGATGGGCGCCTTCGGTCGCAACCGCATCCTCAACGAACTGTCGTGGGACCACACCTCCCGTGCCCTTCTCAGCGCCTACGACGCCTATTTCACCGCCCGCGGTCTGTAATCTCCGCGCTCGCCCACTGCCCGCACCCTTTGCCCCCCTCTTTTTTGCTTCCCCCTCTTTCTATTCTCCCTATTCTACTTCCACTGCATCCTAAAATATGGAAACTCCCGCCACCCCGTTTGCCCGTCCGCTGTATGTAATGACCAAAGCCGCCGGCTCGTCGTGCAATCTCGCCTGCGAGTATTGCTACTATCTTGAGAAGAACAACCTCTACAAGGATATTCAGCCCGACAAGCGATTCATAATGAGCGACCAGCTGCTGGAGCGATTTATAGATATGTATATACAGTCGCAGACCACGCCCCAGGTGCAGTTCTGCTGGCACGGCGGGGAGTCGCTGATGCGTCCGCTATCCTTCTACAAGCGCGTGGTGGAGCTGCAGCAGAAGTATGCCGCCGGGCACATCATCGACAACACCATCCAGACCAACGGCACGCTGCTCAACGATGAGTGGTGCCGGTTTTTCAAGGATAACAACTGGCTCGTGGGGGTGTCGATTGACGGACCGCAGGAGTTTCACGACGAATACCGCCGCAACAAGATGGGTGCGCCGTCGTTTCGCAAGGTGATGCAGGGCATCAACCTGCTGAAAAAGCATGGCGTGGAGTGGAATGCAATGGCGGTGGTGAATGATTTCAACGCCGATTATCCGCTCGATTTCTACCATTTTTTCAAGGAGATAGAGTGCCGATATATACAGTTTGCGCCCATTGTGGAGCGTATTCTGCCCCGGAAGGATGGGCGCCACCTGGCCTCGCCGATGGATGCCAATGGTGCGCCGCTGGCCGATTTCTCCGTGTCGCCCGAGCAGTGGGGCAATTTCCTTTGCACAATCTTCGACGAGTGGGTGCGCCACGACGTAGGGCAATATTTCATCCAGCTGTTCGACGCCACGCTCGCCAACTGGATCGGGGAGCAGCCGGGGGTGTGCACGATGGCGCGCACCTGCGGCCACGCCGGGGTGATGGAGTATAACGGCGACGTCTACTCCTGCGACCATTTCGTTTTTCCGGAATACAAACTCGGCAACATCCGCACTTCCACCCTTGTGGAGATGATGTACAGCCCCAGGCAGCAGCAGTTTGGCAATGACAAATTCGATCGGCTGCCCGACCAGTGCCGCCGGTGCAAATATCTCTTCGCCTGCAACGGCGAGTGCCCCAAAAACCGCTTCGCCGTCACAGCCGACGGTCAGCCGGGGCTTAACTATCTCTGCGCCGGGTATCATCGGTTCTTTGAGCACGTGGCGCCATATATGGATTATATGGCCAACGAACTGAAGAACCATCGTTCGCCTGCGAGTGTGATGAATCAGAAATTTTGAAGCGGATTTTTCCGGTGAGGGGAGAAAAAGTCGGGAAATAGTGAGTAGGTTTTTGCCGGGATTTACTCTTAATAGATAAGGCGTGCCGACCTGCGGGGTGCTTTCTCCGCGGGAATTTGGCCGTCAGCCCTGTTCTTTAACCCGATAAACTATGAATTTCAAGAAACTTGCAACCGTTGTTGCCTCTGTAGCTCTTGCCTGCGGAGCGGCTTACAGCGCTATGCCTGAACGCACTCCCGAAAATGTGGAAAAGTACAAGAAAATCTGCCGCGAGAACATTCACAAAATCCAGAAGGGGATGTATCGCGAGCCGAAGGGTGTGCTGAAGCATAAATTCATCACCCCCGGATGTGCCGCTTATCTCGACAATCTTTGGGACTGGGATTCGTGGCTGTCGGGTATCGCCCTGTATCAGATTATCTCCGACACCGGCAAGGAGGCAGACAAGGAGGAGTGCAGCGAATACCTGAAGGGGTGTGTCTACAATGCTCTCGACTATTGCGGACTGGAAGGGTATGTGCCCATTATCATCGCGCCGAATTCCCCCTCGCGCGAGGATATGATTAAGGAAATCAATGTTTACGACCACAATATGCACAAGCCCTGCCTGGCTCAGCAGGCTGCTTTCATCACAAAGCAGCAGGGAGGCGACGCCGAATGGATTCGCGACAACATCAATAAATTGGCCACTTTCGTAAACAAATATATGACCTATCATCGCGACAAGGCTACCGGTCTGCTTTACTGGAACGATGATTATATGATTGGTGTCGACAACGACCCATCTACCTTCTACCGCCCGCGCAACAGCTCCGCGTCGATTTATCTCAATGCTCTGATGTATAAGGAGTTGCTCGCGATGAAATATCTCAGCGAGTGTCTGGATATGCCTTCCAATGCCAAGGCTTACGAAAAAGATGCCGCCGAGCTGCGCGACAAAATCATCGAGCACTGCTGGGATGAGCGCGACGGATTTTTCTACAGCTGCGACCTGAATCTGCTCCCCGTGGAGAAATTCGAGGACTCCGGTTTCCACCTGCATCAGAGCGCACCTCGCAATTACGACTGCGTGCTGCAGCGTTTCAGCGTGTGGAGCGGCTTTCTGCCGATGTGGGCCGGTATGGCCACGCCCGAGCAAGCCCGCGAGATGGTGGAGCGCAACTATAAGAACGAGAAGCTTTTCAACGCGCCTGCCGGAGTGTTCACCCTGGCGCCCACCGAAAAGATGTTCAACATCCGCGCCACTCAGAATCCGTCGACCTGGCAGGGCCCGGTATGGGGATGCGCCAACTGGTTTGTATGGCGTGGCCTGGTAAACTACGGTTTTAATGAGGAAGCGCGCGAACTGGCCGAAAAGACCATCCTGATGTTCGGCAGCGACTTCGAGCGTTTCGGCGAGCTGCACGAGTACTACGACCCCTTCTCCGGCGAACCGATTATGAACAAGGGCTTCCAGAACTGGAATCTGCTTGTTCTCAATATGATCGCCTGGCTCGATAACCAGCCCGAGGTCCGCGAATTCTAATCCCCTCAATGAGGCTGTATCAAAATAGCTTATGACGTATCATTGTGTAGGGAAGTTATTTTATATTTTGATACAGCCCGCCCCGGGAGAATTTTACCGCCAATGATGCGGCCGCGATTTATCGCGCCCCTACTTCGATATCGCCCCCTTTTGAGGGCGTATGCGCGCAATGTGGGGCGGGAAGATGTTACAAAGTGGTTGAGGAAAGGGGGGCGTTGGCAAATTGTGGGCACAAATGTATTACAAGTTGGTTACTGATGACCAATGGGAGTTTGTTTAGTGCTATTTTTGCAACAGTTAATTACCAGTCCAGAAAAACAGCGCTATCGTTATGCGCGTAGGATGCAGTGCACATCATCTGCATTATGCACACACAATAAATGCGTAGTATTAAATAGCAAGTCAAAGCCCCGCCAATTATTCAGTTTCTACTGATTTTTTGCTTATGTCACTCTCATCAAATATGGATGTTCGTCCGTCGGGTTGCGAAGGCAGCGCGCGCAAGATTCTTGTGATCGATGCCGACGAAACGGTGGGCCAGATGATTGCCGAGTGCTTTGCCGCCGACGAATTCGTGGTGGATACGTGCACATCCACCGATTTGATTTATGATGTGAATTTCACGGATTATGCCCTGGTGCTTCTCGACCTGGGCATTGACACTGCCGATACCAGCTATGGTATTATGGAGCGAATCAAGCAGACTTACCCCGACGGGCGTGTGTCGATTATCGCTTACTCGGTGTGTATGTCGCCCGAGAATATCATACGCGCGCTGAATGTAGGGGCCGATGACTATCTGATTAAGCCTTTTTCGCTTCGCGAGCTGAAAGCGCGTGTGCGCTCGGTGCTCCGCCGCAGGTGATTATATAGCGGGAATTAGCTAAGGCAGCTAAGATAGCTAATTTAGCTAATATAGCTTAGGTAGCTACTGCAGCAGCTTGAGGTAGCGGGCGGCGATTGATTCGGGGGAGAAGCGCTCGGCCACTGAGGCGTGGAGCGCGGCGGGGAAAAATGATTCCAAATTTTCTGCAAGACCATTTGTGCTGCCGGCATTGTCGGCTGCGGCGCTTTCGGCATAGGCTTCGCGCAGCTCGGCTGCGGTGAGGAGGGCTGTCTGCAGGGCGAAGCTGAGCGAGGCCGGGGTGTGGACCGGCGCAATGAAGCCGTTGACGGCGTCGGTGACGATGTCAGCCTGTCCGGCGTCGCCGAAGGTGACGGGGATGGCTCCGCAGGCCATTCCTTCCATAAGAGTGGCGCCCATTGTTTCGTATTTCGAGGAGGAAAGCACCACGGCGGCGCGGCGGTATAGGCGGCGCAGGGCGTCGGCATCGAGTGGGCCGTGGAGGGTGTAGCCGATGGTCAGGGAGGAGAGCGGCGAGGTGTCGCGGATTGTTCCGACAAAGTCAACGTGGGCGCGAGCGGCCAGGGCCGGCTGTTCCTGCGCGAGGATGTTGAGCGCTTCCACGGCGGCGGGGAGGTCTTTCACAGGGTCGTCGAGCCGCGCTGCCGCCATCACGATGTGCAGCGGCGGGAGCGCCTCGGTGCCGGTTGGTGCGGAGGAGCGGCCATCGGCTTTGGCCGGAGATTGGATATCGGGAGCGGCCGGAGCGGGGGTGAAGAAGTCGATGGGGAAGGCGTGCGGAATTACGGTGATTTCTTTGCCGGCGAGGATGGCGCTGCGGAGCGCCTCACGGCGTTGCCAGCTGCTCATCGCCACGAGGTGGAGGTTGTCGGCAGAGAAAATCGCACGCTTTTCGGCGGCGATGCGGTCGGCCAGTCGGTCGGCGTATTTCCGGTGACCGCTGAAAAGCGGGCAGCCGTGGCAGAGAGGATTCTCGGTGTAGCGGGCGCAGGTGCCGGGAAGATGGCAAAGCGCGGTGGCAGGCCAGAGGTCGTGCATCGCGTAGACAATCGGTTTGTCGATGGCGATGAGCGCCTTAAGGGAACTGAGCGACAGGAATCCCTGCGAGGCCCAGTTGACGATAATGGCGTCGGCGGAAGCCACAAACAGGTCTTGCTCCAGGGCGCAGCCCCACAGACCGGTGGAAAGCTTGAAAAGATTTTTGCGGGGCACGCCGTGGAGCCACAGGTGCGCCCTTTCGCGCAGAAATGCCTTGAGCCATTGTCCTTTAGGTACCACGATGGCGCTCCCGGCAGAGGCGCCGGGACGGGCTACCACCATACGGGCGTCGTGGCCGAGGGCGCGGAGCGCCTGCGTGAGGCGAAGGGTCACGATGGCCGCGCCGCCAAGGTCGTAGTTGGTGCTCAGCAGGGCTATGCGCATACCTTTGTTCGCTTGTTGATGAGAAGAACAGAGCCGATGAACACGCTCAGGAGCAGGAATCGCGTGGGGAAGTCAATCCAGATATTGCCGGTGGTGAGCAGCCAGGAGGCGCCCCATAGCAGTGCGGCCGAGAGGGTGTAGAGGGCGAGTTTGCCCAACTGGTAGGGGATGGGATAGTAGCGGCGCCCCACAAAGTAGCTGGCGGCCATCATCGTGCCGTAGCAGAGGAAGGCGGCCCAGGCGCAGGCGATGTAACCGAAAATCGGCACGAAGATGATGTTGATAATCAGGGTTACGGCCAGACCGAAAAACGAGAACCAGGTGCCCCAGATTGTGCGGTCGGAGAGCTTGTACCAGAGCGAGAGGTTGAAGAATACGCCCGAAAATAATTCGGCCATCATAACGATGGGCACCACCTTAAGGCCGGAGAAATATTCCGGCGAGATGAAGTAACGGAGCACAGGCAGGTAGAACATCACGCCGAGGAAGATGACGAGGCTGAAGGCTACGAACCAGTTCATGGCTCTGGCGTAGGAGGCATTGCGTTCGGCGCCTTTCTCCTCCTTGTTCTGGGCGAAGATGAATGGCTCGAAGGCAAAGCGGAAGGCCTGAGTGAACACCACCATAATGATGGCTATCTTGTAGTTGGCCCCGTAGATGCCCAGCTCGTGGAGCGCGCGGGCGTGGTCGGGAATCAGCATCGGGTAGAGAATCTTGTCGATGGTCTGATTCATAATTCCGGCGATGCCGAGAATCAGGATGGGGTAGCTGTAGACGAGCATCTCGCGGAGCAGTTTGCCGCAGAATGAGTAGCTTACGCCGCAAATCTCGGGGGCGAGCAGCAGCAGCGACACTGCCGAGGAAATGAGGTTGGCCAGGAAGATGTAACCTATGCCGAATTCGGGGTCGTAGAACCAGGCGATCGTCTCGGGAACCGATTGCCAGAGTTTCGGGCAGAGGAGGATGAAGAAGAGATTCAGCCCGATGTTGAGGGCTATGCCTGTGAGCCTTATGGTGGCAAACCGCACGGGGCGCTTGCGGAAACGCAGATATGCGTAGGGAAGGGCGGTGTAGGCGTCGATGGCCACCGTGAGTACCATCATCCAGATGAATGATGGGTGCTCGGGGCAGTCGAGCAGGCCGGCCAGCCAGGGGGAGAGGAGGCATCCGGCGATGGCGAAGAGCGCCGAGGTGGTGCCGAGCGACACCAGTCCGGTGGTGTATACCTGGATGGGATCCGACCATCGCTCGTGGTTGGCGAAGCGGAAGAAGCCGGTCTCCATTCCGTATGTAAGAATCACGATTGCAAGCGCCACGTAGGCGTAGATGTTTGTCACCACACCATATTCACCGGCGGTGAACAGGTAGGTGTACATCGGCACAAGGCACCAGTTGAGGAAGCGCCCGATGATGGAGCTGATGCCGTAGATGGCGGTATCTTTGAAAAGTGAGCGAATCGAAGCCAATGTGATAACGGATTAATGGATTGGGGAAGATCGGCCGTGCACGGCCGATAACAGGACAAGGCCCGGGGACAGGCGGGGAAGGCTTTTAGGCGGGCTTCCCAGGAAGACGGGAGGCCGGGGGGTGGAGAGCTTGTGTGGCGGACCGCCGGGGACAGGCGGGGAAGGCGGGCGGGAGGCGGGGGTCAGTCGAAGAGGCCGCCCTGGAAGGTGAGGCGGTTGATGCCAAGGTGCTCCCAGGCCAGGTCGGTGACTTCGCGGCCGCGCGGGGTGCGCTTGATGAAGCCTTCCTTGATGAGGAATGGCTCATATACTTCCTCCACTGTGCCGGGGTCTTCGCCTAAGGCTGTGGCGATGGTGGAGAGGCCTACGGGGCCGCCGCGGAATTTGTGGATGATGGTGGAGAGAATCTTGTTGTCGATTTCATCCAGGCCGTAGCGGTCGATTTTGAGCGCTTCCAGGCCGTAGCGGGCTATTTCGGGGTCGATGGAGCCGGAGCCTTTCACCATGGCGAAGTCGCGCACGCGGCGGAGCAGGCGGTTGGCGATACGTGGCGTGCCGCGCGAACGGAGTGCGATTTCGTGGGCGGCTTCGGCGGAGCATTTCACGCCGAGCAGGTGCGCCGACCGGAGGATGATGCGCTCCAGTATCTCGTGGTCGTAATATTCCAGATGGCAGGGGATGCCGAAGCGGGCACGCAGCGGCGAGGTGAGCAGGCCGGAGCGGGTGGTGGCGCCGACGAGGGTGAAGGGGCTGAGGGTGAGCTGCACTGAGCGCGCACCCGGGCCTTTGTCGATCATAATGTCGATGCGGTAGTCCTCCATCGCCGAGTAGAGGTATTCCTCCACCACGGGGCTGAGACGATGGATTTCGTCGATGAAGAGCACATCGTTTTTCTCCAGCGAGGTGAGTATGCCGGCCAGGTCGCCGGGCTTGTCGAGCACGGGGCCTGAGGTGGCCTTGAATCCTACGCCAAGCTCGTTGGCGATGATTGCCGAGAGGGTGGTTTTGCCCAGGCCGGGAGGGCCGTAGAGGAGGAGATGGTCGAGCGCTTCGCCGCGCATACGAGCCGCCTGCACGAACACGCGCAGGTTGTCGACCACTTTATCCTGGCCGGAAAAGTCGTCGAAACGGGTCGGGCGCAGTGCGCGCTCGATGTCGCTGTCTGATTCGCGCGGGCAATTCTCGCTGCGGATGTCTAAATCTTCTGCCAATGTGATAATGATTGAGAGGGAAGGGGTGAGCTTCAGGCCTTGTCTTCGGCCAGAAGGTTATCGATGTTCTCGAGGTAGTCGAGAGAGTCGTCGAGATAGAAGGTGAGTTCGGGCACCTTGCGGAGCTGGAAGCGCACGCGCTGGCCCAGGTCGTAGCGGATTGTCTTGGCCGAACGGGTGAGGTTCTCGAGGATTTCCTGAGATTTAGCCGAGGGGAATACCGATAGGTAAGCTTTGGCCACGGAGAGGTCGGGCGACACTCTCACAGCCGATACGGAGATGATGATTCCGTGGGTTTTGGCGGTTTGAAGGCGCAGGATTTCGCTCAGCTCTTTCTGGAGGAGGCGCGCTATTTTTGCTTGACGGGTTGTTTCCATAATTATAATTGCTATTTTGTATACTATAACGCCTTAGCAATGTGCAAAGTTAGTGAAAAGCGGCGGAATATCGCTGTGATTTTGTAACTTTGTGCGCAAAACTCTGCAAGATATGGAGAAAAAAACAATCTTTGATATGCACCGGGCTACCCCGGAGGAGTATCGCCGCAGCGAGAAACTGCCGCTGGTGATGGTGCTCGACAATATCCGCAGTCTCAATAATATAGGTTCGATTTTCCGCACTTCCGATGCTTTCCGTGTGGAGCAATTGGTGCTCTGCGGCATCACGGCCACGCCGCCCTCGGTGGAGATTCACAAGACGGCGCTTGGCGCGGAGGACACTGTGGCCTGGAGCTATTGCGCCGACACTCTCGAGGCTGTGAAGGATCTGCAGCGCCGGGGATACACGGTGTGCGCCCTTGAGTTGGTGAAGGATTCGGTGAGCCTGGAGCGGTTTGAGGTGGAGAAGGGGAAGAAATATGCCATTGTGGCGGGCCATGAGGTGGATGGTGTGCGCCAGGACGTGGTGGATGCCTGCGATGTGTGCGTGGAGATTCCGCAGGAGGGCACGAAGCACTCGCTGAATGTGAGCGTGAGCAGCGCCCTTGCCCTCTGGCATTTCTACCAGATCCTCCGCCAGCCAACAAGCCCTGCGGGCTTGCCTCGCTGAAGCTCGGACCCTGAACAAAAAAACAGGGAGGGGAAAAGCAGGGCAAATGGGAAAGCAGAGGGAAGCAGAGGGAAATGGAGAGGCGGGAGAAGGGAAGATAAAGCGCCGGAGCTGGCCCGATGGGGGCGGCTCCGGCGCTTTTATAGGGAAGCTTTCTTTAGAAGGCTTTTTGGGGATAGCTTTTATAGGGGCTTTCTTTGAAAAGCTTTGGAAATAGGCTTTTATTGGGGCTTCCTTTAGGAAGCTTTGGGAAGCTTTGGGGGGCTTTGGGGGCGGGGATTAGGAGGCGGTGACGCGCTCAAGCCATTTCACCATCGAGAGCATTACGGTCATCGACAGGAGGCAGAAGCCGGCGAAGACTGCCCAGCACATCCATTGCTGCGGGAACTGGTTGAGCATCGTCACACCGAGGGCGATGAAGAGGTTGCCCACGGCGGTGGAGGTGAGCCACAGGCCCTGGCAGATGCCCTGCAGGTGTTTGGGCGCGATTTTCGATACGAAGCTCAGACCCAGCGGCGAGATGAACAGCTCGGCCACAGTGAGGAAGAAGTAGGTGAGAATGAGCACGTAAGGTTCGGTTTTCATCGACTCTTTTACTGCTTCGCTGAAGCCTTTGAACTCTTCGCCCGAGGGGTAATTGTTGACCACTGCCACAACAATCAGGAAGATGTATGCGGCGGCGGTGATGAACATACCGTAGGCAATCTTTTTGGGCGTGGAGATTTCTTTATTGCGCTTAGCGAAGAAGGCGAAGAGCCACATAATAATCGGGGTGAGCACAATCACGAAGAAGGGGTTGATGCACTGCCAGATTTCGGGCGCTACCTTGTCGGTGGCTACGAAGTCGCGGGCGAATACCGAGAGCGACTGGCCGTTCTGGTGGAATGAGAACCAGAAGAAGACTACCACGGCGAGCACTGCAAACAGGGCGTACATACGCTGCTTGATTTCTTTGGCGTCGCTTTTGATTTCTTCGGCCGAAGCGGTGGCGGCTTTCACTTTCTTCACGGGGGTGGGGAGGCGCTTCATTACCCAGGCGAACACGGCCAGGGAGATGAGCATTGCCACAACGGATGCGATGAAGGAGAAGTGCACGCCGGTGTTGAAGATTTCGAGATAATTGGAGCACCAGCCGGCGTCGACGGCATCGTTGAAGCCCACTTTCTCGGCAAGCTGAGCGAGGTTGGTGTGGTCGCCGGGGGTCATCGCGGAGGCATCGTTGATGAGCTTGTGGCAGAGACGGGGGAGGTCGGCGTTGAAGGCCAGGCCGTGAGCTTTAAGCCAGAATTCACGCAGCAGCGGGGCGATGAAGGGGGCAATCACGCCGCCGATGTTGATGAATACATAGAAAATCTGGAAGCCGGAGTCGCGGCGGCTCTTGGCGATTGCGAGCGCCTCGGGTCCCTTCTTGGCAGCGTCGGCCTCGAAGTTGTCGTAGAGCTGGCCCACAATGGCCTGGAGGTTACCCTTGAAGAGGCCGTTGCCGAAGGCGATGACGAAGAGTGCCACGCAGGTGAAGACCAGAATCCAGCTTATGCCTGCGTCGTTGCTGTCGGAGAAGACAGGGATGGAGAGCATGGCGTAGCCGGCGGCCATAACCAGCAGACCGCTGATGATGGTGGCCTTATATTTCTGTGTGCGGTCGGCAATCATACCGCCCGGCAGACTGAGCACATAAATCAGGAAATAGAACACGGCATAAATCCAGCCGGCGGCGTCGTCGCTGATGCCGAATTTGGAGCAGAGAAACAGCAGGAGCACGGCGTTCATAATGTAGTAGCCGAAGCGCTCGCCCATGTTTGCTATGGCTGCCGGGATGAGGCCTTTGGGGTGGTCGCGGCGCGCCTTTACGACGTAGAATACCAGCAGGGGTATCACCACGACGAGGATACATAGCAGAATGGCCAGAGCCTGGTTTTCCTGCCAGAAATTGGTGATTGAAAGTAGCATTTGGTTTATTTTAGTGAGTGATTATCGGAAGTGGGGAATTAGACCAATTGGACCAATTAGACCAATTAGGCTAATTGGATAGGAGCCTATTTTTGCTCCAGGGCTTTGAAGGCGGTGGCGTAGAGGCGCATCTGCTTCACCATAGCCAGCAGACCGTTGGAGCGGGTGGGTGAGAGGTGCTCCGAGAGGCCGATGCGGTCGATGAAGTAGAGGTCGGCGTCGAGGATTTCCTGGGGAGTGTGGCCTGAGAGCACGTCGATGAGCATTGAGATGATGCCCTTTACGATTATTGCGTCGGAGTCGGCGGTGAATTCCACCTTCCCATCGGGAGAGAGACGGGCGTCGAGCCACACGCGGCTCTGGCACCCCTCGATCAGGCGCGAGGGAGTTTTCAGTTGCTCGTCGATGGCGGGGAGGGAGTTGCCCAGGTCGATGATATATGAGTAACGGTCCATCCAGTCGTCAAGGCCGGAGAGCTCGTCGATGATTTCGTCTTGTTTTTCGTTGATAGTCATTGCAGTATATGAATTGGCCGGTTGAGGCTTTTTATATCAGGAGAGGATTTTGCGATTTATTTCAATAGGGAATTTTCGCGGCGCAGGATGGCGACAACCACGGTGGCGACGGCCTGCATTGTGGCCGGGTCGATGGAGGCGAGATTGTCGGATGAGGTGTGCCAGGTGGGGTTGAACGAGCCGGTGGCCGGATTGTTGGATTCGATGATGTCGATGGTGGGTATTCCGGCCTGATTCAGCGGCAGATGGTCGTCGGTGATGGCACCGCCGGCGCTGTTGGGGAAGCGCGAGGCCAGAGAAGCAGCTGAGGCTACGGCCCACACCTTGTCGACGACTGTCGAGGCGTGGCGGTCGGAGAAATATTCGCGCGGGAATACGGCGTTTTTGCCGCCGACCATATCGAGCAGAATGCCGAATTGCGGACGGTTGACGGCTGTGTAGGGCATCTGTTCGGCCCAGGCCTGTGCGCCGAGGCACCAGGTGCCGTCGCCGCCACCCTCTATGCCGGAGTCTTCATAATCGGTGAACAGCAGGTCTACGCCGAGCGAGTCGAGCGGGGCTTTTGCCAAGAGACGGGCTGTTTCGAGCATCACGGCCACACCGGAGGCACCGTCGTTAGCTCCGTCGATGGGGAGGGCGCGACGCTTCGGATCGGGGTCCTCGTCGGCCGTGGGACGCGAGTCGTAGTGCGCCAGGAGAATCACGCGGTGGAGCGCCGCGGGATTGATGGAGGCGAAAATATTATATACCGTGGCATCCTTGCCGGTAGATGGATCGGTGACGGGAGCGGTGTGCACCGTCACGGAGTCTGCGCCATAGCGGTGCAGCAGGTCGATTATGTGCTCACGGCAGTCGGTGTGAGCCTTTGTCCCGGGCACTCGCGGACCGAAAGCCACCTGCTGCTCCACGAGCGAGTAGAGCGTGTCGGCCGATGGAAGCAAGGCCGAGTCGGTAAGGAGCCATTCGGGCTGCTCATCAGCGGCAGTAGCCGCTGCGGAGGCTGCTTTTGAGGAGCAGCTTGCGGCTAACAAGGCTATGAGCGGAAGTGCGAGGATGAGGCGAAACATGGTCAATTTGTTTTGTGGAAGGTGAACTGCGAGAGGGCAGGGTCGGCGGAGTTGGCGACGTTGACGGTGACACCTTTTATATAGTCGCGCTTCCAGAGGTTGCCGATGTCGAAGGCTACATAATACTGGCGCTCGAAGGTGGGGTAGGCGTAGCCGCGCGAGTGATAGAGATAGAGCTGCGGCACGGGGTCGTTTTCCGTCGGTGTGTCGAGCAGAAGCGTGAAGTGGCGGGCGGAGGTGCCGTAGGGGAGCCGCAGACGCATATATATCTTGTTGCCGCCGCGCCACATACTCATCATATACACCGGGTCGGAGTCCCAGCCCTGCACGGTGTTGCCCTCGGTGGGTTGTTTCAGCGGTATGTCGGTGATGGCGGCCCAGTCGGAGAGAGTGACCGCACCGGAGGTGTATGGCTGGCCGTCGAGTGGGGTATATGCTACAAAAATGGCGCTGCCGGCAGCAGGGCGGTCGGCGGTGGCGGCCAGGGTGTTGTTGCCGGTGATGGTGAGTACTATCGGCTCGTCGGCATCGGGGCGGTAGATGTGGAGAGTGGAGGCGTCGGCATCGGCGATTTCGGCGATGTCGTAGAGGGTGGCCTGATGGGGTGGCGCCGGCTCGTTGTCGTGGCAGGCGGTGAGCAGCGCCAATAGAGCCGCGAGGGCTATGGAGGAGAATATGCGGATAAGGGAGGTCATAGGCAGGGGGAATCTGGGAGGATGAGGCCGTCGGCGATGCGCACGGTGCGGTCGGAGCGGGAGGCGAGCGATTCGTCGTGGGTGACGATTACGAAGGTCTGTCCCTGCTCGGAGCGGAGGTGGCAGAAAAGGTCGTAAAGCTCCTGACGGCGCACCGAGTCGAGAGAGCCGGAGGGCTCGTCGGCGAGAATCACTTTGGGGCTGTTGATGAGTGCACGCGCCACGGCTGCGCGCTGACACTCGCCGCCGGAAAGCTGCGTTGGGCGGTGCGAGGCGCGGTCGGCCAGGCCAAGATAGTCGAGGATTTCGGCGGCGCGTCGCAGTGCGTCGGCACGTCGGGCACCTCCGATGAGGGCCGGCATAGCCACATTTTCAAGCGTTGTGAATTCGGGGAGCAGCTGATGAAACTGAAATACGAAGCCGATTGTCTGGTTGCGGAAGGCGGCAAGTCGGCGCCCCGACAGGGCGAAGGGGTCGGTGCCGTCGTAGCTGACGGTACCAGAGGTAGGGCGCTCCAGGGTGCCGAGAATCTGCAGCAGGGTGGTTTTGCCGGCGCCGGAAGCCCCTACAATCGAGAGAATTTCGCCCTGATTCACGTCGAAGTCCACTCCCCGGAGCACCTCCAGCGAGCCGAAATTCTTCTTTATCCGGCGTAATTCAATCATAGTCAGTTATATGTCAGGAAAGCTGGTCGGCAATGCGGTTGAGCGCCGTTTCGGGGCGCACGCGGCGGTAGAGGATGTCGTAAACAGCCTCGGCTATGGGCATATTCACCTCGTAGTCGCAGTTGATTTCGTGGATGCACTTTGCGCCGTAGTATCCTTCGGCGGTCTGCTCCATCTCCATCCGTGCGGCCTTTACGGAGTAGCCGTTGCCGATCATCGAACCGAAATTGTGGTTGCGCGAGAAGCGCGAGTAGGAAGTCACCAGCAGGTCGCCGAGGTAAACCGAGTCGCACATCTGACGCGGACGGGGATTCACGGCGTCGAGGAAATGCTCCATCTCGCGGATAGCGTTCGACACGAGCATAGCCAGGAAGTTGTCGCCGCGCTTCATACCGTGGACAATGCCGGCGGCAATGGCGTAGATGTTCTTCATCACGCCGGCGTATTCGATGCCGTCGACGTCGGAGGAGAGGATGGCGTGGCAGTTGCGTGTGCCGCTGAGGCACCCGGCGAAGAGCTGGGCATTGTTCATGTCCTCGCATCCCACGGTGAGGTAGCTGGGGCGGTCGAGCGCCACTTCCTCGGCGTGGCAGGGACCCGACACCACCAGCACGTTGTTGCGGCGGATGTGGTATTTCTCCATCATCCAGTCGGTTACGAGCATATTCTCGTCGGGCACGATGCCCTTCACGGCCGAGACGATGTGCTTGTCGGAGATGTCGGCGGTGAGTTTCTCCATGTGGCTCTTGAAGTAGGGCGAGGGCATTACCAGCAGCAGCGTGTCGGCCTTAGTGGCTACTTCGTTGATGTCGGAGGAGAACTCTATGCGGTTTATGTCGAAGGTTACGTCGGTGAGGTATGCGGGGTTATGACCGAGGCGCTGAAATTCCTCTATTCGGTCGTCGCGGCGCATATACCACAATATCGAATCGCACTTTTTGAGCAGCAGTTTGGCCAGGGCTGTGGCCCAGCTGCCCCCGCCCATCACTGCGATACGTCCGGGGAACCGTTTTTCGGAATCGGTTTGTGTCATGGCATTGTTGGCGGTAAGTTACTTCTCTTGCTGAGGCTGCGGGAAGCGCTCCTGAGCGGCAGCAACCCAGGCCTGGATTTCAGCCGGCTGCGCATTCTTGAGCTGGAGCTTGTATTTCTTGTTGATGGCGATCAGATCCTGCTGGAGCTTGCCGGGCACTGCGGCGGCAAGAGCCTCCACGGTGAGGAATCCGGCCTTCTGCACGGGAGCAACCCACTCGGCGGGCATACCCAGGGCTGTGAAGGCTTCCTCCTTGTCGCGGCGGGCAATCTTCTCGGGGCGCATCTGCGGGAAGAGAAGCACCTCCTGGATGGTGGTTTGGCCGGTCATCAGCATCACCAGACGGTCCATACCGATGCCCATACCCGATGTGGGGGGCATACCGTACTCCAGGGCGCGGATGAAGTCGTGGTCGATAATCATCGCCTCGTCGTCGCCCTTGTCGGCGAGCTTCATCTGCTCCACGAAGCGCTCATACTGGTCGATGGGGTCGTTAAGCTCGGAGTAGGCGTTGGCCAGCTCCTTGCCGTTGACCATCAGCTCGAAACGCTCGGTCAGCTCGGGATTGTCGCGGTGGCGCTTGGTCAGCGGCGACATCTCAATGGGGTAGTCGATGATGAATGTGGGCTGGATGTAGGTACCTTCGCACTTCTCGCCGAAAATCTCGTCGATGAGTTTGCCCTTGCCCATAGTGGCGTCAACCTCGATGCCCATATCCAGGGCAGCCTTGCGCAGCTCCTCCTCGCTCTTGCCGTCGATGTCGAAGCCGGTGTGGTCGATGATGGCCTGGCGCATAGTCACACGGGGGAAGGGAGCCTTGAAGGAGATGATGTTGTCGCCCACCTTCACGCTGTCGGTGCCGTTTACCTCGCGGCAGATGCGCTGGAGCATCTCCTCGGTGAAGCGCATCATCCAGTTGTAGTCCTTGTAGGGAACGTAGATTTCCATACAGGTGAATTCGGGGTTGTGGGTGCGGTCCATACCCTCGTTGCGGAAGTTCTTCGAGAACTCATACACGCCGTCGAGGCCGCCCACGATGAGACGCTTGAGGTAAAGCTCGTCGGCGATACGCATATACAGGGGGATGTCGAGAGCATTATGGTGAGTGATGAACGGACGGGCCGATGCGCCGCCGGGGATGGCCTGCAGGATGGGGGTCTCCACCTCCATATAGCCATGCTCGTTGAAGTAGTTGCGCATGGAGTTGAACACCTTGGTGCGCTTGATGAAGATTTCCTTCACGCCGTCGTTGACCACCAGGTCGACGTAGCGGCGGCGGTAGCGCAGCTCGGGGTCGTCGAATGCGTCGTAGGTCACGCCATCCTTCACCTTTACGATGGGGAGAGGACGGAGCGACTTGCTCAGCACCTTGAGGTTGCGGGCGTGGATAGAGATTTCGCCGGTCTGGGTGCGGAATACATAACCTTCCACACCTACGAAGTCGCCGATGTCGAGAAGCTTCTTGAACACAGTGTTGTACATCTCCTTGTCCTCGCCGGGGCAAAGCTCGTCGCGGTTGATGTAGACCTGGATGCGGCCGTGGGCGTCCTGCAGCTCCATAAAGGAGGCTTTGCCCATAATGCGGCGACCCATAATGCGGCCTGCCACGGTGACTTCGCGGGGCGGAGTGAGGGGATTGCCATCGGCATCAAGCTCCGGGTCGGTGAAGTTGGCACGGATTTCGTCGGTGTAAGCGTTTACGGGGTATTCGGCAGCAGGATAGGGGTCGATACCCATAGCGCGGAGCTGCTCGAGAGAGCCGCGGCGTATGATTTCTTGTTCGCTGAGTTCGAGAATATTCATCGTATGGAAATTATTAGCATTGAGAGCGGAGAGCAGATTTTCGGAAAAATCAGTGCAAAGGTAGTAATTTCGCGGCAAATATCCCAATCTTGTGGCAGGAGATTGCATCCGGCGGGCAACGGAAAGCGCCTCGTAGATGCGTGTCAGACCCAGGAGGCTCCTGACGCGCATCTACGAAGCGCAATATTCTATACGTTATTATGAAATCCAGGGGTTTGCAGCGCTCCGCGCAGCTGCACCGCCTGGCTACACTCTTTGGCCGGCTACGCCGGCCCCCACGTTGTGCGCATTGCCCCCCCCACATTGTGCGCAAAGGGCATCCCACACATTGTACGCATAGGACACCCCCATGTAGTGCGCATAGGTCCCAATGTAGTGCGCAAATGGCAGCGCCATTCATATGGGGGCGCTATCGAGGTAGGGGCGCGATAAATCGCGGCCGCATCATCGGAGGTAATATACTCCACCGGGGCCATCCGGGTGCGGCCCTACAAGAGGATGATATTTTTGGGGAAATTAGCCGGGGCGGGGAGTCCGACGGGGGAAGTGGCCGAGCCGGGGAGGCCGGCTCGGGGTGGGGAGGGTCAGAACAGGAAGTTAAGACCGAAGTTGACGGAAGCGTTGGTGTTGAGGGGCACAAACTGCTTGCTCACTTTGCCCAGTGTGTGGTCCATACCGAGGAAGAGGTTGAAGCCGGTGGTGTGGACGCTGAGAAGCCAGCCGAAGGAGGTGCCGAAGGTGCCGAAGGCCACGTTGGCGTCGGCCGAGAAGCACTTCACGGGAGCTACGTTGGCCGAGAAGCGGGCTTCGGTCCAGGAGAACTTGCCGGCGATGCGGGTGGAGCTGAGGAAGCCGAAGGCGAGCTTGCGGTAGACGGGGAGCTGATACTCAGCGCCGAGGTTGAGCGTGGCGGCTAGGGCCGATGAGCGGGTGCCGATGTTGCCGTTGTCGTCGAGCTGATAGAGAGCGCCGAAGTCGTCGCTGAGGCGGTCCCATTCATTGTCGAAGGAGTTGGGGGCGTTGTCGTCGACATTGAATGTGTAGGCGTTGGTGTTGACTTCCTTCTTGCCGTTGGTGGAGGCGTACTTGGTGTCTTTGAATGAAATCCAGCCCAGGTCGAGCACGGCCAGCGAGAAGGAGAAATCTTTCCACTTGTAGGTGGCGCCCAGGTCGAATGCCATACCGAAGCCGTTGGGGCCGATTGAGCCTTCGCCGTCGGTGTTTACGCCGGATACATACTGGCGGCCGGCATTGTTGGTGTCGTGCTCAAACTGGAGCGAGCCGAGGTTGGCGTAGATGTCGGCGTCGGTGTAGCCGCTCCAGCCGTCCTGCCCCAGTGTGAGGCTTGCGTCGTTGAAGCGGGCGTCGATATTGGCCACGCCGATGAGGAATTTCACGGTGGCGCCAACGCGCAGGCCGGGCACCTTGGGGATGTCGCGGGAGTGGCCGAAGGCGATTTCACCGAAGCCCATAGCGCGTGCGGCGAGATTGTCGATGTCGTAGCTGCGGTTGGCCACACCCTCTTTCACCAGCGAGAAGAATGCGCCGGGCACAGCAGCGTTGACCGATGCGCGGGCGTTGATTGATACGGTATTGTAGCCGCCGAAGGCTTTGAAACCGGCCGAAAGGATGTTGACCTTGATGTCGGCGCCCACGCGGTTCTTGTCTTTGATGTTGCTCATCACCTCCTCGGCGCTGATGTTGGGGTTGGTGAAGAGGCAGGTGCGACCGTCGACATTATAGAGCACGCTGGAGAGCTTGAGTGTGCCGTCGACGCCCACATTCAGATTGCCCAGACCCGGCATAGACACGAAGTTCTTGTCGTTGGCGAAGGCGGGGTTCATCTGATAGCGGTAGGTGTAGCCGTCGAGGAAGTAGCCCGAGTTGGTGTTCTGAGCCTGGATGGATAAGGTGGCAGCCAGGAAGCCGCCGAAAGCGATATTGCGGATATAACGATTCATAAGGCTTCGAGGATTAAAGTTCTTTTTCATACCATCCGCTCACACAGGCACGGACATTGTGAAGGGTGATTGTTTCGGAGGGGGCGAGAGTCTGGCCGGAAGCGCTGCGCACTGTAGCCTCGAAGATTACGCCGTCGAGGTTGCGGATCACGCCGGTCATCTCGATGGTGACGGGCTGGTTGGTGGTGTTGCCCTTGATACCCTTGGCAGTAACTTCTACGCCGGGGATGCGCTTGCCGTTGCGGTCGATGGGATATGCCACAAGGGTAGCGTCGAGCGGGGTGGAGTTGGTGACATTCAGAGTAGCCGAAAGCTTGTTGATGGTCACGGCGTCGAGGTCTTCGCTGCCCCAGCCATCTTCGGTGCTGGAGTAAACGATGACCGATTTGTCGGAGAGAGCCAGCGGAGCCAGCAGCTCATACTTGCCGTTTACGCCGGTGATGTCGGTGCCCAGGGCGAAGTCGGTGACTGTCTGACGGGGAATCTGCGGCGATACGATGGAGATGCCGATCTGCTTGGGCAGGCCCTTCACGGTGCTGTTGTCGGCCGAACCGAGCAGGCCGCCCAGGGTGGGGAAGCTTACGAAGCTGAGGTTGTCCTTGAAGTCGGCGGGAGTGGAGAGGGACTCCTGCGAGGGAGCCAGAACGATGTTGTAGGGACCGGTTACGCCCTTGTCGAAGCCCACGTTAATCAGCGAGGCCGGAGCGAAATCCAGGGCCGGAGCATCGTCGCGGATAGCCTGCAGCTCGATGCCGGTCTGATAAGAAAGCTTGTTGCCGGCGATGGGGTTGTTGAGCTGCAGATAAAGTTGCGGATTGGCCAGAAGCAGGTCGGTCTCGGGATTGTCGAGGAAGTCGGGAATGTCGCTGATGTTCACGGGGTCGACATTCATCCCTTCGAGGTTGTATTCGATTACGCCTGAGAAAGAGGTGATGTCGAGGTCGCCGAGGGTGTAGGATGCCTCAAATTCCAGCGAGGATGGGAGCTGCATAGGTATGCCGCTGAGATCCTTCTTGGCCTCGATGGTGAGCAGGCCGCTGCGCACGCGGAAGTCGCCGGCGAATTTGAATCGACGGTCGGCGGTGATTGTTGCGCCGTTGGCCTCCATATCAATGGCGGACACGTTGAGATAGATATCGGATTCGGTGCCGGGAACATTGTAAGATTTGATTGTCCAAAGGCCGGTGGCGGGGTCGTAGGTGCCTTCCGAGGGGGTGGCGGTCATCCCCTTGGGTGCCAGAATCACCAGGTCGGTGAAGAGAATGCTGTTGGCCACATCCTCCATATTTTTTGTGGTGAGATGGATCTGGAAATCCACCGGAGCGATTTTCACGCTTTTCAGCTGCACGATGGCTTCGTCGACATTCTCGGTGTGGTAGTCGAAGGAATTCCCCATATCCACGATTTCATACTTGTTGATACCGTCGAGCGACGTGGCTTTTTTCTGCGCACCGCTGCCGGCGAGAATCGAGGTAAGGGTCTTGGAAGTCGGGGCAAGCACAGGCGCCTGCGCCATAATCTTGTTTACGTGGATAGCATCGGAATTGAACGAACCGGTTTCCGAAAGAGCGTAAAACTCTTTTCCGTCCACGGTGACAATCTTGATTTTACTGTCGTCGTCGATGTCGATGATGTCCGACATAGTGATTTCGTCGATGTTGATTGGAATCACCAGGTTGTCGACCGGGATTCGGGAAGTAGTGTCGACGTCGGAAAGATCATAGTTGTCGTCGACGCACCCAGTCAGCGCCATTGCGGGGAAAAGGGCAATGGCGCAGGTTTTTAGCCAATGTGACATAATTTAGGGCTTATCGGAGTAATTATTGTTGAGAATTGTCTGAGTAATTATTGTTTTGATTTACAGACGCAAAGGTAACAATTTAATTTTTGTATACCAAATTTAAGCAAAATTAATCATATGAAATCACGGATTCCCGTACAATCCCCGCATACTCCTCGCTGTCAACACATCTCACAATCTGTTTCCCTCATTGCGTTGCGTCAGATGGCAGGCATTAGTCGGTTTTGGTCATAGGGGCTTTTTGGTGGGGTAGGCGCGTTTGTCGCCGGTTTTCTTGCGGATTTGGGTTAGCTCTTCCATCGTCATAAATTTCGGGGCGGAAAAGAGATTTTTGACGTCGGAGGTGTATTCGAGCGCCATTGCCAGTTTGGTGAGCGACTCGAATGAGATAAGCCCTTTCTGCTCGAAGCGGGCCACGGAGGAAAGGGGCACGCCCGACAATTCGGCGATGCGCTGCCGGGAGATGTTCTTTTCTACGCGCCGCTTGCGAAAATTCTCGGCTACCTCCCTGACGATGTCCTCGGCATTGGTGAGTGTGAAGTTGTCTAAAATTGCTAAAATATTATTAGTATCGGGTGTTTGCATATTAATACTGCTAATATCTTGCTACAAATATAGGCATTTATTTTCACTCCGGCAAATTTCTGCGGAAGGTTTTGAGTGGGGGGAGTGGCGGCTACGGAGGGTGAAAAAAGTTTAATGCGGTGCGGTGTGTTGTGGAAAATGGGTAACTTTGCACCCGAAATGGATAATGAACAGAATTTAAAGAATAAGACGGAAGCAGCGGCAGGCGCCCCTGATAAGGAAGCCGTAAAGGAGAGTAAGGACGCCGTAAAGGAGAGCAGGGATGCCGTAAAGGAGAGCAAGGACGCCGTAAAGGAGAAGCTGTGGAACCGCAATTACTGTGTGGCTATGCTGGCCAACTTTATGATGTTCTTCTCGTTTTATCTGCTCACCCCGCTGCTGCCGATTTATCTCGACGCGGAGTTTAACGCCGGCAAGGATATGATTGGCCTGGTGCTGTCGGGCTATGTGATTGCAGCGCTGGTGGTAAGGCCGTTCAGCGGATTTGTGGTAGACAGTTTCGACCGCAAAAAGGTGCTTGTGCTCTGCTTCTTTTTCTTCTTCATCTGCTTTACCGGCTACATCGGCGCGGGCACATTGCTGATGTTCGCCATCGTGCGCACCATCCACGGGCTCCCCTTCGGAGCCACCACGGTGGCCAACAGTACGGCGGCGATAGATGTGCTGGCGTCGTCGCGTCGCAATGAGGGGATGGGCTTTTACGGGCTGAGCAACAATCTGGCTATGGCCATCGCTCCCTCGGCCGGAATATGGATTTACAGCGCCACCGACAATTTCTCGCTGCTTTTCTGGATATCGTTGGTTGTGGCGCTGATAGGGTTCTGGTGCTCCACCACCATCCGGCTGCCCCGCCGCAAGAAAGTGGAGGGAAAACCGCCGATGAGTCTCGACCATTTCTTCCTCACCCGAGCCTGGCTTATGGCGATAAATATCTGTCTGTTCGGCCTGTGCTGGGGTGTGATGGCCAACTATGTGGCGCTCTACGGCAAGGAGGAGATGGGGATTACCGACGGCACCGGCATCTTTTTCGCACTGCTCTCAATCGGTCTGGTGATTTCGCGACTGTATGGCGCAAAGGCGCTGAGGCAGGGAAAACTCACCGAGAATGCTATGGAGGGTGCGCTGATTTCGTCGGTGGGCTACACGCTGTTTGCCATCGCGCCGGGTGCGTGGGCCTTCTATGTGTCGGCGATGCTGATCGGCCTGGGCAACGGACGAATGTATCCCGCCTTCCTGAATATGTTTATCTCGGTGGCACGCCACGACCAGCGCGGCACGGCTAACTCCTCCATCCTCACTTCGTGGGATGTGGGTATGGGCCTGGGAATCCTGGCCGGCGGCGTAATCACGGAATACTGCGGCTTCTCGGCAGCGTTCTGGGTGACAGCCGCCTCGCAGATTGCGGGCACGCTGCTGCTTCTATTCTTTACGCGCCGCTTCTTCCTCAGCCGCAAGCTGGTCTGACGGACGGTTGACAATCATTTTCTGGACAAGCTCCGGGGCATTGGTGGTGATGTAATCGGCGCCGTGGTCGATGCACCAGCTGATGTTGTCGGGGTCGCTGACGGTCCAGATATTCACCTCCAGGCCCAGATCGTGGCACTGCTCGATCCACTCGGCGTGCTTGCGCATATTATTCATCTCATAGTCGATGCCGGCGCCACCCATAAAACTGATTTGCGCGGGGATGTAATCTTTGCAGAGATAATAGACCTTCGTTCCCTTGGGCGCGAGATTGATGAAATTCCTGAAAGCTTCGGGCGAAAAAGAGATATAATCGGTGCGCTCTTCCAGACCGTATTGTTTTACAAGCTCCAGCACTTTTTTCACTGCGGCAAACTCGCGTGAACGGGAGTCGTGGGGCTTCATTTCCAGGACAAGACGGATGTTGAGCGGCTGGGCGGCGCGGAGATATTCGTCGAGGGTGGGGATTGTTTCGCCATTGGGAAGCTTTTCGCGGCGCACCACATCGGCAGTGTTGCCCTCGATGGAAACACCGTTGATTGCTGCGTCGTGGTGAATTACCAGCTGGCCATCCTTGGTCATCCATACGTCGAATTCAGAGCCGTAGCAACCGATAGAGTCGGCTTTCACCAGCGAACGGATGGAGTTTTCGGCAGAACCGGGAGCGTCCCAGTAGCCACGGTGAGCAATGACTTTCGGCGCGGCAGCCGCGCAAGATAATACAGCGGGGATGACGAGAGCGAGGATGATGTTTCGGTTTTTCATAGGGAATAGAGCGGTGAAGCCCGGTGATTTTTTGCAAATGTAGCAAAAAAGCGCGAGATTGCGGGCATATCCTTTGCATAAAGGCGCTTTCATAAATGAGCCAAGCCGGGGAGCGAAATGCTCTCCGGCTCGGATGAGGGGCTATCTTAGCTGAGGTAGCTTATTTAGCTATCTTAGCTTATTGAGCTAACTTAGCTAATTTAGCTAATTTAATTTTGTGGGCGGGTTAGCGGGCGGGCTTGGTGGGCTGCTGCTTGTCGAATTCCTGCTGGATGTGCTGCACGCGCTCTTCCAGGTCGGTGATTTCGCCGGCCATCTTCTCGATGTCGTGGTAGCTGTTGAGCAGAGCATCACGGTTGGAAATCCAGTCGGCTACCTCCATAGCGTCGCGGTGCTTTGCGGTAGCCACTTCGGCTGCG
>SFFL01000015.1 GCA_004557825.1 Bacteroidales bacterium
CATCTCCATGATGCGCAGTCACAATCATTGTAATAAGGGTGTTGGCAATGGTTGTTAATACAATACTTGCACTCCTGCGGTCGCTGTTCAGTCGGGGTCGGTGTCATTTTTACTCATCTCCTTTCTCGTGGCATGGGCAGTCGGGGTCGTGGGTGATGCCATTGCACCATTTGGTTGCACTTAGCACGATATAATCATGTCCTTTATATGTGATTACTTCAATATCGTAAGAATAGCGTTCGTCACGCTGTTCTTTTGTTTCTGCCTCGCATCCCGTCAGCGTCAGGGCAAGCAGGGCGAGGAGGGTTAGGGTCAGTTTCTTCATATTTTATCTTTTGTTTGAGTATTTCGGTCTGCACATTGAAATGTATAGTTTTTTTTGTTCTTGTCTTTGTCGGCGCGGTAGCGTAGCAGCTCGCGGTAGCGGTAGCATTCGCTTTTCCGAAGGCTTTTCCACCCTCGCAGAATGTGATGTCGTAGTTCATTTATTATCTCCCTTCTCCTGCTTGCCGAGGGCGTAGTTGGCACCATCAACAAAAGCATCTCGTATTATTAATCGTTCCCAATCAGAGTCCCCGACATCATAGGCGTAATCTTCTGCCACCTTTTCAACCTCCTCCTGAGTGATTGTCTCTTTCTGCTTGCCGAGGGCGTAGGCGCGGTCGAAGATTTGGTCGAAAGCGTCAAAAATGCCGATGTTCACTTCCTGGTCAATTCCGTTGTCCTTGCAGAATTTGACAAAGCACTCGCGCTTCTGCTGGTCGTATTCGGGTTGTGTCATAATTTTATTCTTTGCTTTCGTTCAACTTGTAACCGTGCTCATAAAGATACTCAGCCATAAGCACGGTACATTCGAGAAGATTCTCGGCATACATAGCCACATCGTCTATGCGGCTTTTCTCCGTGTACTTGACTGGCTTATAATACAAGCACCACTGATTGCCGATTACGGGTTCTTCCGGGGATTCAAAATAGATACTTATGCGGTATGCGTAGCCGTCTATTTTGATTTCTTTCGGCAATAGCGAGAGCAATGAGCTGAGGCTAAAGGCAGGGGCAAAGCCTTCTTCTTTCTTGCGGGCGCAATCTTTGAATGGGGCAGCCCATAATTCATCGTAGTTGTTGATATACATATCCGCGCTCTCAGCCTGAACGCCGCATTTAAGCAGACGGTCGCTCTGTAATCTGTTAGTTGCTATCTGTCTTTCCATATCTCTTGTTTTTGTGGTGGACTATATAGTCAAATCCAATTTAATTTGTGCCTGGGCGTCTCTTACTCGCTTCTCGGCTCGGCTTCTGCGCAGAATCTCTTGTTTTATTGTTTCAAATGTTTTCATATCTGTTTGAATTATTTTTGTTTGCTGGTTCTGTGCTTCTTCTGTTGCCATGCTGCACCCTTTCTGAACCCCTCCACGAATGTGGTTGTGCAAACCTTGAAAGTCAAAGGAGAGCATCCTTTGAGGGGGCAGCTTCCGCATCTTCGGCTTCTTCCGTCAGCGGTCATTGCGGCTTTTGTTGTCGGGTCTTTCTGTGTCATTCTGCTTGTCTGATGTATGTGTCCTTGATGATGTCGTTGAGGGTTGCTTCGCCTCCGTATTGCAGCCTGTCCCGCATGATGAATGCCGCCATTCTTATCTTCTCGAGGTTGCCCCTCTTGATTGCTTGCTTCCATGCTTTCCTTTCCCGGATGAGACGGGTGGATATGTGGAAGCCGAGCCGGATTGCGCCCCATGCAAGGGCAAGCGTGAAGACGGAAAGGAGCGCGGCGATGATTGCAAATGCCGTCCATCCGCAGATGCTGATGATGTAGTCCATGTTCATTTCGGTTTGATGTGGTACTTTATAAGTCCACTTTTTTCTTCCTGTTCCGTCTCCAGCACCTCCGTCCTGTCTTCGTAGAAAAGGCAAACCGATTGTGCGCATCCCTCGTCGTCCCGGTTGTACCGCACTGATAAAAGAGCGACTCCGTGCTGGGCTTCGATGCTCTTTGCAAGTTCCATGAACTCGCGCTGGATTTTCCAAATGGTTTCGTTGCTCGTCATGATTGCTCGGGATTAATGTAATACTCTGCGTACCGCTTTCCGTTGTTGGGGTTCTTGACCATCCTCTTGCAGATGTCGATGCCACGCTGCCGGAGGTCGTTCACTCGGGATGCCAGCCGGAAGCATCCAAACTGCGTCAGGGCTTGGATGGAGGTCAGCGTTTTGCCCTCCTGCAGCCATGCGAGGATTTGCTTGAATTGGCTTGCGCTGCTCTTTGGGTTGGGGTTGTCGTTCATATCTCTTGGGTTTATGGGGTTTTTAAAATGGGGCTTCCTCGTCCGATGGTCTCAGCCAATCGTCAAAGTCAAATGTCGCGGCTTCCTGTGCTTCCTGCTGCCGTCTGCGCTCCTCCTCGACAAGGTGGTTGCTGTTGTCCCACACAGGCTCTGTGCCGTTGAAAAATGGGACGTACCTGCCGTTGTTAAGGTTGTACTTCATGAGGGCTGTTCCCGGCTCTCCGAGGTGTCTGAACTTGACCTTTTCGATGCGGATCTCCACCGTGTTGTTAACCCGGTCGCGGTGTACCACGATGCCGAAGTCCGCCTTGTTGAAGAAGTGAGCCGAGCCGCTGATGTCGTAGAGCGTCGGGGGGTCTATCTTTCCGTCTTTGTTCTTGGCTGGCTTCGTGGGGTGCGCCATCAGAATGATGAGGATGTCGTGCTGCTGTGCGAAGTTGGTTAGTCGGTCGAGCAGTTGGCTGATGTAGTCCGTCTCTTTCATGCCGCTCTTTTCGTCCTCCAGCCTGTTGTAGGGGTCAATGACAAGAGCCTTGATGCCTTTGCGCCGGACGAGGTATTTGGCTTTTTCGAGGATCGTGTCCACCTTGTAGTCGCTCGGTGCGATGAAGAAGAAGTTCTGCTCAAGGTGTTCCTTGACCTGCTTGTACTCCCCGAATGTCAGGTGCTTTTGGTCGAAGTGCTTTCCTGTAAACTTTTCGATGAGTTTGCTTGCGTGGTATGCGAGGGGAGCGTTCTCCGGGCTGAAATATGCAAATCGCCATCCGTACCTTATGTTGAGCCGCTCCGCCATCTCGTCGATGAACTCCGATTTGCCGCTGCCGGGGTAGCCTGTTACCAAGCAGAGGCGTTTCGTCTCGAAGCTGATCAGTCGGTCGACGTTCTCGTGTCCCATCGTCACGCCTTTCTGCAATCCAAATTCAAAGATCGCGTCGAGGCTCTGTTCGAAGTCCGAGACCGTGAAGACTCCCTCGACCTTGATTTCCGGGGCTTGGGCTATGCATTGCAGGAGGCTCTCCCTGCCGTGTGCCATGAGGTGTTCGTTGGCATCCTTGCAGTCCTCTCCGAAGTCAAGCACCCGGCATCTGTCCGCTCCGAACCGCCGGATCAGCTCGTCCCGGAGCATAACTCCTTTCGCATCTGTATCGACCGCTATGTAGATGGTCTCCTTATCCTCGAAGTAGTCCTCTATGAAATCGTCGAGGTAGTCAAGGTTGGCGTTTGCTCCGTTGGGGACGCTGACAACGTCGTGCCGTCCGACTTCGTAGAAGCTCAAGGCATCCATTTCGCCCTCGACGATGATGCACTCTTTCTTGCCCTTGATCGCGTCGATGTTGTAGGGTATCAGTTCCGCGCCGGAGCAGAGCTTGAAGCACTTGTCTCCTGTTCTGAACTTGGTGTTGATGAGCTGTCCGTCCCGGTAGTAGTTAAACTGCACCGTGTTGATTTTGCCGTTCTTCTGCGGCATCCATTCTTCGCCCTCCGTTACCTTGAGGGCTTCAAGGGTCGCTTGGCTGATTCCCCTGCCTGCGAACCATGCGAGTGCGCGTTGTCCCATCGGTGCGTGAGGCTTCGGGGTCGGTCTCTTGTATTCCGGCTTCTGCTTGCGGATCTGCGCAGGTCTGAACCACGGCTGTCTCTCCATCCATTGCTTCTTCTCGCTCTCTGAGGGGACGGCTGCGCATCCGCTGAAGCCGCAGTAATGGCATTTGAACATCCCTGTCTGCATATTGACCGAGAGGCTCTTGTCGCGCTTATTGTGTCGTTGGTCGTGGCATTGGGGGCAGTATGTCTTGGCGTTGGTGGCATGGCTGCTCAGACGGCTCACGTCGATGCCGAATCTTTCAAAGTCGAGATTGTTCATATCGTTTTCTCCCATTGTTTGGTGGTCTCACTCCAATAGTGCGCGTCCGATGGTCTTGGGGGTGCTTCCGGCGGCACAGGCTGTCCGCTCGTGCCGTAGGTGCGTATTCCCTTGCTGTTGATGAATTCGCCGACACCGAGGCTCTGTGCGCCCTGTACGGGGGTCTGCGCCCTGTCTCTCGATGCCCATGTGCGGACGGTCGCTCTCCAGTCTTTCATGGGGTTGCGTCCCACGCGCCAGCCGTTGGAGGTGTAGTAGTCCACGAAATGTTCCGGGTCAATGCTGAACCCCTTTTCTTGGGCGTAAGCCCTTACCTCGTCAACCGTGGGGGCGGAAAAACGCGAGGCGTTTTTCTTTTCCCCTACAGGGGTTTTCTTTATTGGTTTACTTTCCTTTGCTTTACTTTCCTTTACTTTAGGGTTATCTTCGGTTATGTTTTGCGCCGTTTCGGTTATGTTTTGGTTATCTTCTCCGCGCTGGTAGTAAGGGTTCGGTTGTCCTTTGCGGAAATTTGGGTTACCGCCCCTGCGTCCGTTCTGCCGATTGATTTCAGCCCTCTGTCTGCGTCTCTCTCTTGCCTCCAGCAAGGGGATGAAGCGACGCTTGAGGGCTTCGCTGTAAACCTTTCCGTCTTCCTGTTGAAGGAGTCCGATGCGCGTGGCGTAGTCGATGATTTCCCTCAGTTCCTCGACAGGCACGTCGTAATCTGCGGCGAGAAGCTCTTGGTCGACCTCGCTGTATGGCAGCTCGAAGTCTTCGCTGTCGGTCAGTGTCTCCAGCAGGAAACACCACACAGCGTATCCTGTGTGGCTGAATTTGCGGCGGAGAGCGGTGACCTTGATGTCGTTCCTCATGTCCGAGTCGTGTGGGAAAAATTCCGCGTCGTTTTTATTTTGTCGTGCCATATCCGGGATGTCGTTTAAAGTGTTGCTACGATGGATTTGCGCAGGGCTTCGTTGCGGCTGTTCCACTCAAAGGTGCGTATCATCCATTGCTTGTAATTGGTGGGGATATCTTTTATTTTCTCCCCTTTGTATTTGCCGAAGGGCATTATCTCAATGGGAGGCATCTGGTTGTTGTCGATAGCATCCGTGTCGGCCTTGGTGTATTTTCCGATTTGGTCGATGGGGATGCCGCTCAGCAGGCGCCCTCCGCTGCCGAACATCCGCCATATCTTGCCCTGCTCGAAGGTGATATCCTCAACCTTGCCGAATCGCTTAACGTTGCCTCCGAGGTCGATGATGAGCGCGTCTTCCTTGCCTGGGTCGATGCGCGTGGCTCGTCCGATGATTTGGTAGTAGAGGGCAATCGAGGCGGTGCTGATGCCCAGCACGATGCAGTCGATACCTGTGTAATCGAAGCCGGTTGAAAGCACCCTCACATTAAAGAGCACCCGGATGCGCCCGGCTCTGAACTCGTCTATGGTGTGCTGGCGCTCCCGCTTATCCATATCTCCGTAGATTACTGCCGAGCCGGGATAATGCTCGGAGAGGGCTATAGCGTCCGATACGCTGGGCGCAAAGGCGAGGATGTGCTTCCGCTCGGGGTGGCTGTCTAAGGCTCGTATAATCGCCTCTGTGCCGCCGTTAGCGTCGTATGCTGCCTGCACACTTTCCTCGGTGTACTCGCTCTTGCTGGTATTGAAAACCAGGAGGCTGTCGTCGAATCCTTCCGCCTGATATGTCAGCTTGCTCCAAAAGCCCAGGCGAACCATCTCCTCGACCTGCCCGATGTGGATGATATTTTTAAAAAAGTTTCCCTTCTTGCTCCGGCTCGTCAGCATTACCAGCTTGGAATAGGTGTTGCCGTCACGGTCGTAGTTCTGCTGTAGCTTCACCGGTGTTGCCGTGATGCCGAGAACGTGCGTGATGCCGCTCTCCTGGAGAAAACGTCCCAGCATCGAGTCAGCCTCGCGGGGATAGAGATGTGCCTCGTCGATGAGCATCTTTGTAAAGCCGTGCGCCTTGAATTCCTTGCCCAGGTTCTTGATGGTGCCGATTGTGGCGTATGTTATCTGCGCCATCTCGCGCTTGCCAAAGCTCGCGCTGTAAATCCCGGCATTACTGCCAAACCACCCGCATAACGTTTCGTATTTGTTGAAGTTCTGCTCCAGCAGCTCCTTCGATGGCTGCAAAATGAGCAGCTTGTCGGTGGTGCTCCTGGCTACATAGGCCGTTAGGATGCTCTTGCCCCACGCCGTCGGCAGAACAATAAGGCTGGGCTTGGGCTTCTTCTCCTTAAAGAAGGCGATAGCCTTGCGAATAGGTTCTTCCTGGTTTTCTCTGAGTGTTATCATTTTTCATTTATTGGTATAAAACTCCGCAGGCAGGGCTAACCACGCATTACAGCTGCGCCGGGAATCCTTTCGACCTTCCCACCCGTTTGCGGAGAATATGTTGCTGGCCTGGTTCATTTATCGGTCTTTCGGTTATTATTTGCGATTATACTATAATCATTTCTCGGCGAACCTTTGTCCTTTATCGTCTGCATCCTTCCGTTCCAGTTTCCTGGCCAGGAGAAGGGCAATGCGCTGGCGGTTGCGCTCTTTGTTGTCGCACGCGTCGAGCTCTCTGCCCAGAGCTGCGTATGCCCGCAGGAGTTCTACAGCCTTGGCTCTGTCTGCATTGGAAATGCTTATCATAATGCTCTGTATAGCCCGATTTGATGATTGATTATTTGAGCAGGAATCGCCGTGCGCCCTGCTGGATATGGGTGTATTGTGCAGCCAACTCCGGATGATCGGCTGTGAAGGCCTTTGCATCGAACTTGTTGCTGGGTTTGGGAGCCTTCCAGGTGGCGATGGTGTCCCCGCCGTAGCTGAGGGCTTCTGCGTCGGCGAATGCCATCTTGATGCTGTTCTCGAGTTCCTCCTTGCGGCTCTCCAACGCGTCTATTTCCTTGCGCACCCCCTTGAGCTTCGTGTAGGCTTCGAAGACCTCGTCGCTGCACTCGATGGTTTTGCCGTCGGTGTGCCAGTTATACTTGAGTACCACATCCTTGACGCTGACCGCGCTCGGCTCCTTGCCGCCTATCACGCAATCCTGCCAGAATTTGGTCACCTCCTCCACAAGCCACTCGTAGAAGTCGGGCACCAGGGTAAGATCCTGATAGCCGAAATCGAAGCCGTTCCCTGCCGATAGCCACGCCAAGCTCCCCTGCTGATATCCGGCCGTGCCGAGCTGATACTGCACCTGGCAGAACCAATACTTCGGCAGGTCGTCGGGGTCGACCTTCATCCGTGTGGTCTTGATTTCGAGGATGCCTTTGTCTTCAGGGCTGCGGCTCTCTCCGAGCCAGTAGGTGCGGTCGGGCGACACCTGCAGGTGGGGGTTCTGATTGTTGCGGATAATCCAGTCGATTGCGCTACGCTTGATAACCTCGCGCCCGGTAGCATCGGCCCACATCCGGCTGACTGCATCTTCGAGGTGGTGCCCGTTGCGCATCGCTGCATTCTCTTGTTTCGGTTCGTCCAACCCGGTCTTGCGTCGCCAAAGCTGGTAGGGTGTCTCCCACGGGTTGAGTCCTACGATGGTTGCGACTTCGCTGCTACCGATGCCGCCCTTGCGAACTTCCAGCCATTCCTCGCGGCTGGCCGGTCTGATAATTGTCACGTTGTTCATAATTCTGTAATTTTTGAGGTTATTGATGGGGAGAGCTGTCAACCCTCCCCAGGTTTAGTATTGTTTAATTTCCGCAGTTCCTCCGCGTCGGCCCGGTCTGAATCGAAGACCTTTTGGCGATTTTTGGGGTTCGCCCACCACTGGAGGAAGGATTTACCCCCCCCTATTCTTAATGCACTTATTCATAGCTTATTACGTGTTATTGTGCTTTTATTGCCTCAGCCTCTGCGTCAACGATCGTGCCCGTGGTAGCTGCTGCCATTGCTGCTGCGGCTTTGTCTTTTGCGGAGGTTGCTTTTTTGACCGCCTCTGCGGCTGCCTGTGCTTCCTTCTCGGGGTCGATGAATGTCTCTTTGACTGTGGTGGTTCCCTCCTCGATGGCGTTGCGCAAGGCGCGGAGCTCAAAAATCATCTGCTGATCGATTTCCTCGATGCTTGAAACACCGAGGTAGTGCAGAAGCTGCTCGGTCTTAACCCCGGCGCGGTTGTAGTATGCGATGACGTTCTTGCGGCTCTGCTCCAGGTCGATTGTCTGCCCCATTGCCACTGCCTTGACATCGTTGATAATTTTCTTGGTTATCGCTTTCGGGATTACCGCAAGAACGGCGTTTCGGAATGCGATGCTGCTTGCTGCGTTCCCGGTCACTATCTGCATATCCTGCGAGAAGGTGTAACCCTTTTTGGTCACGATTGAGCGCGATACTTCCTTGCAGACTGCCACGTTGCTTTCGAGGTCGTGGCACATTGCCTGCGCTGTTATCATCCGGCCATCGTTGCCGATGATGCGCGTCTGAATGCGGAGGTTGCCCCAGGCAGAGGCGATAATTTCCGCCATTCGTACCGACAAGCCCTCTATAAGCGAGTCGTTGCCATCCTTGTCTTTACGCCGAAGGATATAGAAGCAGTCCTCAGCCGTTTCCTTGTCCATCTTTGCGTAGGTGGCGATTTTGTTCAATACCTGCGCCAGGTCGCGCGGATATTGCTTTGCGGTGGCTATCTGCATATCCACCTCTGTCCGGTTGATTGCAGCAAGCATATCAGCCTGCTTTACTTCGATGATTTGGTTGTCCTGTGTCATTTTTGCTTAAAATTATGTGTTCGGTTAATATTTTTCATCTTCTGCCTGAGCCTCGGCAGTCGGTTTCTCTACGGCACCCCAGCGCTTCCGTATCGCTTTGAGATTCTTTTCGCAGCGCTCTATACGCTTGCCTATCTCGATGTCGATGTCGGCCTTGATAAAGGCGAAGGCTGCTGCACCTGCCTGGCTCATCTCTCCGGCATCGCCGGTGTCGACGTAGCGGAAAATCGCGTCGTATACCTCAAGGCGCAAATCCGGAGGGAGCCTGCCATCGACTGCGCCCAGCTCGTGGTGGCCACAAATGTTTTCGGGTTCATATCTGTCTGTAATTTTAGATTAATGTTCGGTTAGAGCTATACCGCCCGCAGGGCCATCGCTTCATCGTAAAGCCTTACAGCCTCCTCTACGTCGGTCATAATCTTCCGCCCGCGCTGCTTAACGGCCGGAGCCAGGAAGGTATTCTTGTACTTTTGGGCCGTGGGGAGCGATACGTTGAACAAGCCCGCAATGCCGTGAATGCCGTAAACAAATCGCCGCTCCGGTGCTGCCTTGTCGGCTTTTCCGGCTGGCGCTGCTCCCACGGTAGCCTCGATGATCTCCGCTGCAAATTCGCGGAGCTGCTCACCGGTTAGCACCACTATTGTGCTGTCTTGGATTATCATAGTCAAGTCCTCCTATTTGGTTTTAGCGGATTCCGAAGGGCGGCAGTAGTCCGCGTCGGCAGCAAATTTTTCCTACCCGATAGCAGGCGTAAAGGCTGGCGGCTGCCATCAGTTTTATTATACAGAACCGGTTCAGGCTCATAGGTGCGTCGGGATTCTCATCGCCTGCCATGACGCAGAAGCTTACTAATGCCCACGCAGCGATAGCGACGTAAACCGCCCACTGAATTATTCTCTTGGCGTTCATTTTACAGCCTCCTTTCCTATGCGGTTCTCTACCCTTTTGAGGATGGTGTAGATGGTGCCCCGGGTGTAGAATCCATACTTATCTTTGAGGCTCTCTACCACCTCGATGCGGCTCTGCTCGGGATTAGCCACCAGAGCGTGGTATTCGTTGTAGATGGCCCGGTCGCGGGCTTCTCGCTTCTCTTGCAGCTTCGTCTTGAGGCGCGGCTGCGAAATAGTTTGTGTCTGTGTCATCATCTTTTCTTGATTAAATTGTTTGCGCCACCCGGCAGGTTCGACCCTGCAACCTTATCCTACTGTTGCAGCCGTGCGGCATTCCCACGGCGGTTTCGGGGGCAAATGCCCCGGGTTATGCAAACCCCGGGGCTGGGAATATAAACCTGTTATCACATACATTTCTCGCTCCTCTGAGCGAAGGCGTCCTCACGGATTGGCCCAATTGTGCGCACGGCAGTTACGAGCTGCAACGGTGGTAGACCCCGTTATTCGGAAGCTATATTGTTGATACTGCCTTCTTCCGGGCGGGCTTGGCCGCGATTTTTCCAATCGTGCGCAGTGTTCGTCTTTCCGAGCCGTCAGGTCTAAGATGCTGTATCTGTCGGTCTCTTTATTGTAAATGTTTCATTTTCTTTTTGGTTAATTTCTGATTATATTTCTTTTTTTGTATCTTTGTGCGTGTCTTTTATTGAACACGATGCAAAGTTAGATAATTATCTTTATCAAACCAAATTTATTGAGATAATTATCTGTTAATAAATCTTAAGCCTAATTCAAATGACTGTAAAAGACCGAATTATGGAGTTTATCTCCTCCTCAAAAATTTCCGTCCATCGTTTTGAAACCCTGGCAGGGCTTTCTGTTGGTTATTTGCGACAGCTTCGCAAGGAACCTTCACGAGAAAAAATTAAGAGTATCATCTGTGCCTTCCCTCAATTAAATGAAGATTGGCTCCTAACCGGCGAGGGCGAAATGCTCAAATCAAGCAATGATTCGGCCGCCGGTGCAACCGTCCCCTCGGAGCAAAAATTCGACAAAGATGTTCGCTTTGTGCCCCTCATTAATATCGACAGCGTTGGCGGCATTCACTCCAATAACACAATCGACCCCTCCGAGCAATACGTGATGCGGATGATGCCCTTCACCGAAGCCCGCGAAGGTGACGTTGCCATTCTTCAGTCCGGCAACTCTATGTACCCCACCATCCCCTCCGGCTCAGCGCTGCTCATTCGTCAAGTCGAGGATTGGCGCGAATATTTTGGCTATGGGAATATATATGTGCTGTGGCTCCGCGATGGCCGCCGAATCACCAAGGAGGTGCGCCGCTACGACCCTGACCCGCAAAATTACGTCTGGTGCATTTCCTACAACCCTGATGTCGCCGACGAAGAACTCCCCCGCTCAATGATTCGCGGGGTCTGGAAAGTAATAAAGTACATCGCCGATTTCGGCTGGTAAATCATATTTTTAACCCTCAAAATCTTACCGCTATGGATTTCAAAGATTCCGTGCTCCAGCTTGCTGAACGAATTAAAACTCAAAAAGATATTATACAAACCGAAGAAGCTACAAAGAATGCCTTCGTCCTCCCTCTCATCGCCGCCCTTGGGTATGATGTATTTAACCCCTTTGAGGTCGTTCCTGAACTCGACTGTGACCTCATAAAAAAGAAGGGTGAAAAAATCGACTATGCTATCAAGCACGACGATGAAACAATCCTACTGATTGAATGCAAGCATTGCTCCGCTAATCTCGACCTCCATAGTTCGCAGCTGCAGAAGTATTTCGTTGCCTCAAACGCCCGCTTTGGCGCCCTTACAAACGGCATAGAATATTGGTTCTATACCGACCTGGAGAAGCAGAATATTATGGACAGTAAGCCCTTCCTGGTCGTGAATCTACTCGACCTCTCCGAAGCCGATATTGAGCAGCTGAAGAAATTCCATAAGTCTTATTATAATGTCGATGCCATCCTCAGCACGGCTCAAGAGTTAAAGTATACCACCCAGCTTAAAACGGTGCTCCTGAGCGAAATCTTTAACCCTGGGGATGAATTCGTCCGCTCCATCACGAAGAAGGTATATTCGGGCGTAATCAATCAGAAGGTTCTCGATCAGTTCAGACCATTGGTTTCTGCGGCCATCGAAAATATTATAAATGACAAAATCTCCGACCGTCTCGGCCTCGCCATAAAGTCCACCGCAGAGCCTGCTCCGGTTCGCCCCAGCCAAGAAGCGCCCGCTGAAGCAGAAGCCCCCGTTGAAACACCCGCGAGCGCATTGCCCGCTGGCGTCGTCGCCATTGACAATGAGAAGGGAATTGTTACCACCCAGGAGGAAATCGAAGGATATTTAACTGTCAAGGCTATTCTCCGCCCTGTTGTGGATGTATCGCGCGTTGTCTATAGGGATGCTCAGTCTTACTTCGCCATCCTGCTCGATGATAATAACCGCAAACCTATTTGTCGCCTCCGGTTCAACGCAAAATCAGTGAAATATATTGGTCTGTTTGATGCCGAGCGAAATGAGCAAAAGATTGAGATACAATCGCTCGACGATATCTATAATTACGCTGAACAACTCCGCGATACCGCCCGCTCTTATCAATAACCGATTAACCTATTAGTTATTTTACTCAAAAATCGCCACACGTCGCGTTTAGTACTCCGGATGTATACTTGTCCCACTCGATGCAAAACGAGGCCACACGCGGCAAAATACGGTCTTCCCCTATGAACAACCGATTAATGGAAATAATCCGGTATAAAACCGGAGGCAAACAGAAAACCTTTGCTGAACTGATGGGCTGGTCCGCGCCCTATCTCGCCAAGCTAATTCGGGGCGACAACTTCGGTCTACAACCTGTGCTGACCATCCTCGAAAAACTACCCGAGATAAATGCCCGCTGGCTACTGCTCGGCCAGGGATCGATGCTCAACGACGACAAGCTTTTCGGTCTGCGTCGTGAGACCTATTCTCGCGTGCAGAGCATCCTTGCTTTCGACCGATACCTCTCCGTGATGTCGCCGGAGGAACTGCATAGCTATGAAGGTGTTCTTCGTGGCGAGTCTCTCTCCGCTTTCTCCGATGAGGAGGTCTCCCGATGGGAAGCGATGCTGTCCGAGCACAATGCCGCTCTTGATGCTCGCGTCGATGCTGCAATTTCTAAATCTATGACCCAATGCAAAACCCCGACAGCCAAGTGATCGTGAAGCGGTTCTTCGCCGCTCTGTATCGTCTGAAGGATGAAAAAAAAATTCGGGGGAAGCAAACCTTTACCCGCGAGCATAATATAAACCGCTGGAATCTGAACTCGTTGGAAAAAGAGCCCGAGCGCAACATCTTCCAGGTGGCTTGGCTCTCCATCCTTGTCCGCGATTATGGAGTTTCGCCGATGTGGCTCCTCACGGGTCTTGGCGATTTTTACCAAAAGTCGGCCGCTCCATCGCCGAAGGCAGCGCATTGAACTTGTTCATCTCGACCGCTTTGGCCGCGTTAGTCACATCTATATATGGTTTCATCGCCTTATAGTCGCTGTGCCCGGTCCACTTCATCACAATCTCCGCTGGAATGCCCAGCATCAGCGCGTTGCAGATAAAAGTGCGGCGACCCGCGTGAGTGCCTATAAGCTCATATTTGGGCGACGTCACATCATACCGCTGTGACCCCTTGTAAAACGCCATCGTCACAGGCTGATTGATACCGCAAAGCTCGCAGAGATTTTTGAGGTATATGTTCATCCGTTGGTTTGTAATGTGCGGCAGTGCATATTCACCCAGCTTGCTATTGCCGGCGTATTTTGCCAGGATCGCCTGTGCATACTTGTTCAGCTCTATTGAGATGGTGTCTGCTGTTTTAATCGTTGTAATCGTAATCGTGTTATCGTAGATGTCCGACCGCTTTAGGTTTATCGCATCCGAGAACCTCAACGACGTAAAACTGCAAAAACAGAAGATATCACGTGATATGGCCATTCCCTCGGCCGCCTGCACTCTCTTTTTATATTCGTGGCCATTGGCATCGGTCAGCATCACCTCCGTGCCATTCGACGGAATCTCATAATTAAATACCCGCATCAACTCCTCCCAGTCCAAAAATATAACCTTCTTGGGAATCGTTTTTAGCTTTGGAGTAAACGTCTGAAACGCCAAATTGCTATTATACCCATGTGCCGTAGCCCATCGCAAAAACGCCTTTAGAAAGCCCCACTGATTGAGAATCGACGTATTGCGCAACCCTCGCTTATCACGCAAAAAAGCGATAAATTCCGACATCCCTCTCTCCGTTAGGTTTGCAAACGAAAGCCCCGGCCGGAACGCTTCAAGGTGATGCTTAAACGCAGCCATCTTCTGCCGCGTCGCCCTGGTCCAGTTGTTTGACTCCCCCACCTCCCGCGTGAACAAATCAAAATAATCATAAAGCCCCATAGCCTTTATCGAGATTTTGGCGCGAACACGGCCGAAATTCTTAATAAATTCCTCCCTCAGCGCATCTGCATCCACCTTCCGGTTCGCCACAATGCAATCGCTCTCAAATTGGGCGAAATGCTCCGCGATCCGAGCCAACGCCGAATTAATCGCCGCCCACGTAATGCCCGAAGCATTGCTGCAACCACGGCGCACCTGCTGCTTCACAGCATCCCACTTAGCCGGAGCAACCTTATAACCCGCTGACGACAAAAACCTGGCACCCCTAACCGTTATACTCATTCTTATAGGCGCATCGCCCTTCTTGTCCGTCCTCTTATCAAGATAAAAATTCACAGCCATAGTACATAACGAAAAGATAAAATCAAAAAGCGAGCAATCAACCCGCGCACAAATTTACGCACACTTTTCGATTCATTCCAAAACATCCCGATTAATTTTATTTAAACGACCCTCCTACCAGTCAACCACTTGCCCGCCCCCATCTTACCTCCTCTTTCCTTCCCTTTCCTCCCCTTATGGAATCGTCCCTTCCGCCAAGATGATGAAAGCAGTTTTACCTCCCTCAGGCAAAACTGCTTTCTTCGTATTAACACCACTTTTCTCCCCCCCACCCCTCGCATTGGGCCAATAAGGGGGTCAAATTAGACCAATTAGACTAATTAGACTTATAACTGATATAACTGATATGGAGGATGGAATGATGTAATTTCGGGGGGAGATGGTTATGGTTTGCGGAAAAAAGCGTAACTTTGCACCTATGCAATTCAAACTTGACGCTTCTCCTCAGGGCACTGCTGCTCGCGCCGGCCGCATTTCTACCGACCACGGCGAGATTCTCACCCCCATTTTTATGCCGGTAGGCACTTGTGGGGCGGTGAAGGCTGTGCATGCCCGTGAGCTTCGCGATGATATTAAGGCGCAGATTATTTTAGGTAATACATATCACCTGTATCTGCGTCCGGGCACCGAGATTCTGCGCAAAGCCGGTGGTCTGCACAAATTTGAAGGCTGGGAGCGCCCGATTCTTACCGACTCCGGCGGATTTCAGGTATTTTCGCTCTCCGACCAGCGCAAGCTCACCGATGAGGGCGCTCACTTCCGCAGCCACATCGACGGCTCGAAACATCTGTTCACTCCCGAAAATGTAGTTGACATCCAGCGCATTATCGGCTCAGACATAATGATGGCGCTCGATGAATGCCCTCCCGGCACATCGGAGCGCTCATACGCCCGCAAGTCGCTCGACCTCACCCTCCGCTGGCTTCGTCGCGGCTGGGATCACTATAAGTCAACCGAACCGCTATACGGCCACTATCAGTCGTTCTTCCCCATCGTGCAGGGGTGCACATTCCCCGACCTGCGCCGCGAATCGGCAAAGTTTGTGGCCGACCTTGGCGCCGACGGCAATGCCATTGGCGGTCTGGCTGTGGGCGAACCTGCTGAGGTAATGTACGAGATGATTGAGGTGGTAAATGAAATCCTCCCCGCCGACAAGCCCCGCTATCTGATGGGGGTAGGCACTCCCGCCAACATCCTCGAAGCCATCGACCGCGGCGTGGATATGATGGACTGCGTGATGCCCACCCGCAACGGCCGCAACGGCATGCTTTTCACCCGCAACGGCGTAATGAATATGCGCAACCGCAAATGGGCCGACGACTTCTCCCCTCTCGACCCGGAAAGCGACTGCTTCGTCGACCAGGTCTACTCAAAGGCCTACGTGCGCCATCTGTTTGCCGCCGATGAAATCCTGGCAATGCAGATTGCCTCAATCCATAATCTCGCCTTCTACCTGTGGCTTGTAGGCGAAGCCCGCAACCATATTCTCGCTGGCGATTTCCCTGCGTGGAAACGCACTATGCTCGAAAAAGTCACCACCCGACTCTAATGACATTTCCGAAACTCAAACACCGGTTCCATAGTCCGCTGTCAATTCTCGACGGCTACATCATCCGCAATTTCTTAGGCACCTATGTCTTTGCGATTGCGCTGATTCTTGCCATCACCATAATCTTCGACATCAACGAGAAGCTCGACTCCTTCCTGGAGGCGCCGTTGAAAGCCACCGTTTTCGACTACTTCCTGAACTTCCTCCCATACTTCGCCAACAAGTTCAGCCCGCTGTTTGTATTCATCGCGGTGATTTTCTTCACATCGAAGTTAGCCGGCAATTCCGAAATCATCGCCATGCTATCTTCGGGAATGAGTTTCCGCCGACTGCTCAGGCCCTACCTGGTGTCGGCCGCCATCATCGCCATAGCCACCTACATTCTATCGGCCTACATCATCCCACCGGCCAATGTCAAGCGCATCGCCTATTATAATACATATGTGAAAAACAAGCGCGTTGACTACGGCGACAATATCATGATGCAGGTCGGCCCGGGGCAGATTGCCTATATGAACCGCTACGACAACATCTCGAAGGTGGGCTACCGTTTCTCGCTCGACCAGTTCAAAGACAAGAAACTTGTGAGTCGTCTGCAGGCGCAGAGCATCCGATGGGACACTCTCTACCGCTGGCAGGTGCGCGACTATGTGATACGCGAATTCAAAGGCAACCGCGAAGTCATCTCCAAAGGATATTCCCTCGACACCATCATCCCCTTTGAGCCGCGCGACTTCCTTATCTCCAAGAACGACGAGGAGGAGCTGACTATGCCGCAACTTGTGGAATACATCGACCGGCAGCGACAACGCGGTATGGCCAATATCCAGACATTCGAGATTGAATATCACCGCCGCTATGCTATGTGCGCCGCCGCATTCATCCTTACGGTGATAGGTATGGCGCTCTCATCGAAGAAAGTAAAGGGAGGTATGGGCATTAACATCGGCATAGGCCTGCTGCTGAGTTTCAGCTACATTCTGTTTATGACCGTGACGAGCGCCTTCGCCGTATCGGGTATGACGTCGCCCTTTGTGGCTATGTGGATTCCGAATGTAATCTACACCATCATAGCCGTGCTACTCTATTTCAAAGCGTCGCGATAATTCTTCAAAGCATTGCGATAATTCTTCAAAGCGTCGCGCTTACCTCTCCCCTTCTTTACATCTGCCGAACGGCCAATTTTGCGTCTGTCAGTGTCGACTTTTTGGCTACAGAAATTATTTTTTCAACAGCAGCCTAATTTTTGGGCAATACAGTTTGCGCGACTACGCTAAAATAGCTATCTTTGCAGAAAATTGCAAACGATGAACCCCAACTCTATCGTCTCCATCGACGAGCTTAGCAAGGAAGACCTGCTAAGCATCCTCCGGGACGCTGCCTTCTTTGAAGCGCATCCCAATCACAAAATCCTTGACGGCATGGTGGTGGCCACGCTTTTCTTCGAGCCTTCCACGCGCACACGCCTGAGTTTTGAAACCGCCGTCAACCGTCTGGGAGGCCGGGTTATCGGGTTCTCCGACGCCAATACCTCCTCATCCTCGAAAGGCGAATCGCTGAAAGACACAATCAAGATGGTGTCGAACTATGTCGACCTCATCATTATGCGTCACTTCAAGGATGGAGCCGCCGAGTATGCGCGCACCGTCACCGAAACCCCCATCATCAACGCTGGCGACGGCTCCAACCAGCACCCGTCGCAGACGATGCTCGACCTTTACTCCATTCAGAAAACCCAGGGCACACTCAACGATCTCACCATCACTATGGTGGGCGACCTCAAATATGGCCGCACAGTCCACTCGCTGCTCCAGGCCATGCGCTTCTTCAACCCCACCTTCCGCTTCGTAAGCTGCCCCGAATTAGCTATGCCTCAGAAGTATATCGACTTCTGCGAGCGCGAAGGCATCAAGTATGAAATCCACACCGAGCTGTCGCCCGAGGTTATCAACTCCACCGACATTCTTTATATGACCCGCGTGCAGCGCGAGCGCTTCCCGTCAATCGAGGAATACAACCGCGTAAAAGACTGCTACAGCCTCAACCGCGCTATGCTCGACGGCGCCCGCGAAAACCTGCGCGTGCTCCATCCGCTGCCCCGCCTCAACGAAATCAACGAGGATGTCGACGACAGCCCCAAAGCATACTACTTCGATCAGGCCCGCAACGGTCTTTTCGCCCGTCAGGCTATGATTTGCCGCGTGCTCGGCATCGATGTAGATGCCCTGCGTCGCCAGTTCGACAACAAGTAATCCCCTCCTTTTCCACCAAGTAATCCATAACCCTACCGAGTAAACCCATATTCTACCGATGAGCAAGCGATCCTGGAAACCGGGCACAATGATCTACCCTCTCCCCGCTGTGCTTGTGACGTGCGGCAGCACCGTCGCCGACTTAAATATGCTTACCGTGGCGTGGGTAGGCACCCTCTGCACCAACCCCGCTATGTGCTACATAGCCGTCAGGCCCGAGCGCCACTCCTATCCTATGATTAAGGAGAATATGGAGTTCACCATCAACCTCACCACTGCCGATATGGCCCGCGCCACCGACTGGGCAGGCGTGCGCTCCGGCAAGGATTACAACAAATGGAAAGAGACAGGTCTGACACCCGCAGCCGGACAGATGGTGCGCTGCCCCTATATCGAGGAGTCGCCCCTCAGCATCGAATGTAAAGTCAGCTCGATTCTCCCCTTGGGTTCGCACCACGTTTTCATAGCAAAAGTGGTGAACGTAATCGCCGACGAGAAATACATCGACCCGGCCACCGACAGCTTCGACCTCGGAGCCGCCGGGCTGCTCAACTATACCCACGGACATTATTACACCCAGGGCGAGCCACTTGGCCGGTTCGGCTTCTCCGTAAAAAAGAATTCATAACTCCGCATTTTGCATTCCGCATTCATAATTCCGCATTAAATATTATCCCCAAATATTCTATGATTCGCGACACAAAGATTTTCGACATCATCAACCGTGAGCACCAGCGCCAGCAGAAAGGCATCGAGCTGATTGCATCCGAAAACTTCGTATCTCCCCAGGTGATGGAGGCTATGGGCTCCTGCCTGACCAACAAATATGCCGAAGGCTATCCCGGCCACCGCTACTACGGCGGTTGCCAGGTAGTTGACGAGGCCGAAACACTCGCCCAGGACAGGCTGAAGCAGCTGTTCAACGCCGAGTACGCCAATGTGCAGCCCCACTCCGGCGCCCAGGCTAATATGGCCGTATTTATGGCTTGCCTCAAGCCGGGCGACACTTTTATGGGTATGAACCTCGATCACGGCGGCCACCTCTCGCACGGCAGCCCAGTCAACTTCTCCGGTCTGGTTTTCAACGCTATCGGCTACAATGTGAATGAAGCCACCGGCCGCGTCGATTACGACCAGATGGAGCAGATGGCCAAACAGCACCGTCCCAAACTCATCATCGGTGGCGCCAGCGCTTACTCGCGCGAATGGGATTACGCCCGTATGCGCCAGATTGCCGACAGCATCGGCGCAATCTTTATGGTAGATATGGCTCACCCCGCCGGTCTTATTGCCGCCGGACTGCTCGACAACCCGCTGAAATATGCCCACATCGTCACCTCCACAACCCACAAGACCCTCCGCGGCCCGCGTGGCGGCGTAATCCTCCTGGGCAAGGACTTCGACAATCCCTGGGGCAAAACCACCAAGAAGGGTGAGGTGAGAAAGATGTCCTCGCTGCTCGACTCCGCCGTGTTCCCCGGTGTGCAGGGTGGCCCGCTCGAACATGTCATCGCCGCCAAGGCTGTGGCTTTCGGCGAAGCTCTCCAGCCCGAATATAAGGTATACCAGCAGCAGGTAAAGGCCAATGCAGCCGCTATGGCTCAGGCTCTTATTGACAAAGGTTACCACGTAATCTCCGGCGGTACCGACAACCACTGTATGCTCGTAGACCTCCGCACAAAATTTCCCGACCTCACCGGCAAGGTTGCTGAGAAGGTGCTCGTAGAAGCCGACATCACCGCCAACAAGAATATGGTGCCCTTCGATTCCCGCTCCCCCTTCCAGACCTCCGGCATCCGCCTCGGCACCCCCGCCATCACCACCCGCGGCCTCAAGGAGGAAGAAATGGGCACAATCGTGGAAATGATTGACACCGTGCTCTCCAACCCCGAAAGCCCCGCCAACATCGCCGCCGTTCGCGAGAAAGTGAACACAATGATGGCCGACCGCCCGATGTTCGCCTGGTGATAAACCGCTGTCTCTCTATCCGTTACACCTAACAGGAATTATGCCGATATGAAGTGGTCGCTTATCCCATACCGCATCTATGAGCTGCTGGTGATGATACCCCTCGTGGTAGTCATCACCGTGCTCACGGGGTTGGTTACCATCATTGGGTGCGCCCTCGGAGGCAACCGCTTCTGGGGCTACTGGCCGCCGCACATCTGGTCGAAGCTATGCACCTGGCTCACACTCTGCACAGTAAGTGTGAAAGGTCGCGAGAACATCGACCCGAAAAGATCCTACGTGTTTGTGGCCAACCATCAGGGTGCCTACGACATCTTCTCGATCTACGGCTTCCTGGGCCACAACTTCAAGTGGATGATGAAGGCTTCGCTAAGGAAATTCCCGATTATCGGTATCAGTTGCAAAGCCGCCGGCCAGATTTTCGTCGACAACTCCTCCCCTGTCGCCATCCGCGCTACTATGGCGAAAGCCGAACGCACGCTCAGCAACGGCATCTCGGTGGTAGTGTTTCCCGAAGGGTCGCGCACCCGCACCGGACATATGGGCAAATTCCACACCGGAGCCTTCCAGCTGGCCAAAGAATTTCAGCTACCGGTGGTGCCGGTGAGCATCGACGGCGCATTCGATGTGCTCCCGCGCGGTTCCTGGCTTCCACGCCCGGCTCATATCACCCTCACCATCCACAAACCGGTGACCCCTCCGGCCGACGACCTTGACCGCCGCCGCGTATCCGACGAAGCCGCCGAGGCCATCCGCTCCTCGCTCCCGGCCCGCTTCCGCTGACCCCAGCCAGATCTCCTACCTTAGCTAAATTAGCTATCTTAGCTACCTTAGCCAAATTAGCTAAGATAAAAACAAGCGCAGCCGCTCCGATTCGTTTCAGAGCGGCTGCGCTATATTTTGCAGTAGCCGGTGGGGAGCTGTGAAGCGCTGCCCCGCGCGCCTACAGGTATTTATTCGTCGAAGGTCATTTCATCGAAGCCTTCCACATCAAACTCATCCTCATTGTATGATTCCGAGCCGTAGAAATCTTCGTCGAGGTCCTCTACAGCAGCGGCCTTTGCCTTGGCTGCTGTTTTCTCCTCAAATTCATCGAGGTCCATATTCTGTGCCGGAGCCTTGCCGAGCGAAAGCGAGCAAACAGGGTCTTTGAGATTCTTGAAAGTCTCAAGCTCTTTCATCTCGATGAAAAACGACCTGTCGGTGAAATAATCGAAAGTGAACATCAGGCGCTGGCCCTCACCGTCGATAAAGTCGTCGAGCCTGCTGTCCTCCATCAGATAAACTTCTGTAGCGGAGTCGTTACCCATATCTTCCATCGTGATTTCCTTTTCTTTTTCCCAGCTGTTGTCGCAAATGAAGAACGACGACATCTGGTTTTTATCAAAGCCCACCGATTCACAGATAGCATTCTTGAAGTCGAGGAAAGTTGATTCAGCATCAATCTGAATCTCGCGGCGGAAGTTGTCCACCTCGTCGGAAACTATACGGAATTTGTATATCATAGCGTTATCTATTTTACAATCCAAGCATAAGCCGGAGCGTTGTGCGTTGTTGATGCAAAGATATGTAATAAATATAAATCACGCCAAATTTTTCCTTTAAAATTTCCGGGAGTATATAAAGTTTAACGCACCGGTCAGCTGAAATCCTCGGTATCGAGCACACACTCGCCGGAATTGGCGGCTGGAGCCTCGCCGGTAATCTGCGGTTCATCGGGGCAGTTGATATCGCTGTCGTAATCGAGCCACATCTGTTCTTCGGTCGACATTGCGTTGTAGTAGTCCTGATCGTAATCCATAGTAGTAATGCTTTAGAGGTTGATGAGAGGTTTACGATGCAAAAATACACCGCAGATGAGCAAGAATTTTGCCCATCTGCGTTAAATGATATTAATGCCACAAAAAATTTCGACAGCCAAGGGCGCTTACCAATCTCGAAGCAGCTACCTTACAGCAGCGCCACGCCGATGCCGGGAAGAGCCGGATCGAGGGTGATTTTGCCGTCGACAATCTGCATACCGCGGAAACGGTCGTTGGCGATGAGCAGATTGCCGTCGAGGTCGGCATACTGCGTCAGCGGTGCCAACTGGGCGGCTGCCGACACGGCGCACGATGTTTCTGTCATACACCCCACCATCACCTTCATACCGAGTGCGCGAGCCAGGACGGCCATCTGGTATGCCTCGTGCATACCGCCCGACTTCATCAGCTTGATATTGATGCCGCTGTAGGCACCCTTCAGGCGCTCCACATCGACAAGGCGCTTCACAGCCTCGTCGGCGATAATCGGGAGAGGTGCCCGTTCGGTCAGCCACGCCGCATCATCGAGATTCTCCTTCGCCATAGGTTGCTCCACAAACAGGCAACCGCGCTCTTTCAGCCAATGGCACATATCGAGCGCCTTCTCGCGGTCGGTCCAACCCTGATTGGCATCAACGCAGAGAGGTACCCCGGGGCGCTCCTGCAAGATTGTCTCCACTAGCTCCCGGTCGTTGTCCAGTCCCATTTTCACCTTCAGAAGCTTGTAAGGCGCGGCCTCAGCCACCTTTTTGCGCACCACATCGGGCTTGTCGATACCGATGGTAAAGGAAGTCACCGGAGCCAGCGCCGGGTCAAGACCCCAGATGCGGTGCCACGGCTGCCCCATAATCTTGCCGGTAAGGTCGTGCAGCGCGATATCCACGGCAGCCTTGGCGGCATTGTTCCCCTCTGCCACAGAATCCATATAGTCGTGCATCTCCTCAATGCGGAAGGGGTCGGTAAACTGCTCGAGATTCAGCGAGGAAAGAAACCGGGTGACGCTCTCCACCGACTCGCCGAGATACGGCGGCATCGACGCCTCGCCATAGCCTGTGACGCCGTCGAAACTGATTTCCACCTGCACATCCGGCGTGGTAGTGCGTGAGAATTTGGCCAGATTGAAAGCGTGACGCAGCTGCAGCTCATACGGGAAGAAACGCATCTGCAACCCCTTTCGCGGCAACCGGCCACCGACTACCGAAGGATTTGCTCCCGAAGCAGGCGATTTCACACCCTCCCCGGCAAGCTTTTCGCCTGTGGGAGAGATTACAGTTTTCGCCGCGGCATCGGCGAGGATATGTGGAGCTGCCGCAACAGCGGCGGCTGTAATCAAGAATTTTCTTCTATCCATCTTCAAATCACGGGCTCGCAAGCCCCATTGGCCTTATTGAGGCTATTGGTCAAATTAGACCTTATTGGGGGCTGTGTCAAAAAAGCCATCAACATATCAATTTGTAGGGATGCACCCCAGGTGCGTCCGCTTAATTAGCAAATTGACCTTATTAATAAAAAAGAGAGAACTGAAAATTGAATCAGCTCTCTCATTGTTGCCTTGGAGGGATTCGAACCCCCGCAGGCGGAACCAGAATCCGACGTGCTACCATTACACCACAAGGCAATTTCTTGTCAATCGAAGCATCACCCTCGCTCGGGCCAGCTGTTATCGTTTGACGTCTGCAAAGGTAGGGACATTTTTTGAACTGACAAAATTTTTCGGCATTTTTTTACTCAAAAATTTTCAATCAGGCTCTATTTTTTCATAGCTTAACACAAATCTATCATATTTTTGCAAAATTTGTCCCCTCGTAGCATCAGCGACAACAACACAAGCTCGCAGCGCCCTCCTCAACCCCATTTTCAGGCCGCATCCACCCCGCGTAAATTCCGCCCTCTTCCTCCCCTCAATCTCCTTGTAGCGAATTTCTCCACGCTCCGCCTTTCCCCCGCGATTCCGCGCCCCCGCAGCCATCCAAACACCCTGCCGCACATCTTCACTAAATAGTATAACTCATATAAACCGTATAATTCGTATAAAGCGCTTCGTAGATGCGCGTCAGGGAATTGACGCGCATCTACGAAGCGCTAAATCGAGGGGAAGAGGGGAATGCTCCCTTGGGTTTGCAGCGCTCCGCGCAGCTGCACCCAAGGCTACACTCTTGGTCGCTACGCCGACCCCCATAACAAGCCGTCCATATCGCCTCACTCAATGTAAACATTCTACATATCACGCTCCGGAATAATATGTGGGAGCGGGGGATTAGAAACAGCGGGGGATTAGAAATAATTGTCGGCGGTGGTGTCAAAGGTGCGCAGGAGGCGCGCCGGGTTGCCGGCAACGATGGAGTTGGGCGCGACATCGCGGGTGACAACAGAAGCGGCGCCGACTACGGCGTTCTCTCCTATCGTCACACCGGGGAGGATGGTGGCTCCGGCACCAATCCAGGCTCCGCGACAGATGCGCACGGGAGCCAGGGTGATGATCTCGCGGTCGCGCAGGTCATGGTTGTTGGAGAGAATCTGCACATTGGCGGCAATCTGCACATTGTCCTCGATGGTGATGCCACCGGAACCCATTAGCAGTATACCGTCCATAATAAACACGTTGGCACCGATTGTGATGCGGCTCGCGCCCACAACTGTGAGCGGAGGCATCATATAGCTGCCGGCACCAATATGGCCGTAGAACAGCTCGCTGACGAGCTTATTGTACTCCTCGCCCAACGGAAGAGTCTGCTTCAACCGGAAGCATAGCTGCCGGTTGCGCAGGGTCTCGTTGGCGTGCGCCAAATCGGTGCGCAGGTCAATGCGGTCGACGCCGCCGTGCGCGTGATTATGTTCGGCACAGCCGTGCGCCTCCGTGCGGTCGGCGCCGGCGTGCGGGTCTTTGTGGTCCATTATTCCTTGATAAGGTTCTTGCCGGTCATCTCGGCAGGCTGAGGCAGACCCATAATGTGGAGGATTGTGGGAGCCACGTCGGCCAGGATACCATTCTCAACAGTGGCCTTCTTGTCATCGGAAACGTAGACGCAGGGCACAGGGTTGAGCGAGTGAGCGGTGTTGGGTGTGCCGTCGGCATTCTCGGCGAAGTCGGCATTGCCGTGGTCGGCGATAATGATGGCCTCGTAGCCGTGAGCGCGGGCGGTCTCAATCACCTTCTCAACGCACTTGTCGACAGTCTGCACAGCCTTCTGGATGGCGGTATACACGCCGGTGTGGCCTACCATATCGCCGTTGGCGAAGTTGACCACCACGAAGTCGTATTTATCCTCGGCGATGGCAGCCGCAAGCTTGTCAGCGACCTCGGGAGCGCTCATCTCGGGCTGCAGGTCGTAAGTAGCGACCTTTGGCGAGGGCACTAAGATACGGTCTTCACCCTCAAACGGAGCTTCGCGACCGCCGTTGAAGAAGAATGTCACATGGGCATACTTCTCGGTCTCGGCGATATGGAGCTGCTTGAGATTGAGGCTCGACACATATTCACCGATGGTGTTGTCGACATTCTCTTTGGGGAAGAGGATGTGAACGCCGGTGAAGGAGGAATCGTAGGGGGTCATACAGTAGTACTGCAGCCCGGGGATGGTGTGCATACCCTGCTCGGGCATATCGTGCTGCGTGAGAGCGATGGTAAGCTCTTTGGCGCGGTCGTTGCGATAGTTGAAGAAAATCACGGCGTCGCCCTCCTTGATGGTACCGTCGACGGCGCTGTTGTTGATAGGCTTGACAAATTCGTCGGTCACGCCTTCGTCGTAGCTTTCCTGCATAGCCTTCACCATGTCGGTGGCCTGCTTGCCGGTGCCGTCGATGAGTAGATCGTAGGCCACTTTCACGCGATCCCAGCGTTTGTCGCGGTCCATTGCGTAATAACGGCCGATAATCGAGGCAATCACGCCTGTGGATTTGGCGCAATGCTCGGTGAGCTTCTCGATAAAGCCCTTGCCGCTGCGGGGGTCGGTGTCACGGCCATCCATAAAGCAGTGGATGTAAACCTTCTCCAGGCCGTACTTCTTGGCAATGTCGCACAGCGCGAAGATGTGCTCAAACGAGGAGTGCACGCCGCCGGTGGAGGTCAGCCCCATAAAGTGCATAGCCTTGCCGCTCTCCTTGGCGTAGGTGAAGGCGTTGCGGATTTCGGGATTATCGAGGATGGCACCCGAAGCGATGGCCTTGTTGATTTTCACCAGGTCCTGGTAGAGCACGCGGCCGGCGCCGATGTTGAGGTGACCCACCTCAGAGTTGCCCATCTGACCGTCGGGCAGACCCACGTTTTCGCCGGAAGCCTGCAGCTGCGAGTGAGGATAGGTAGCCAGCAGGTGATCCCAGTAGGGAGTGGGAGTAGAGTAGATGGCATCGCTGTGGGTGTGGTTGCCTATGCCCCAGCCATCGAGAATCATTAAGAAAGCTTTATGTGCCATTGTAGTCAAAATTCTAAGTTCAGCGGTGGCGCACAGCCACCTAAATTTGTAAGTTATAAGAGAGAAAAGGGTGCGTCCCTACAAGTTAATACGTCAACACGCTAAAAACGTTGATACGACAATGCGTTAATACATTGTGGGCGATTTTTACCCAACCTCGTTAATTATTTTGTAAGGGGGCAGGCAGCGCACTTCTGCTGAATCTGCTTGAAGAAGTCGTTGCCCTTATTATCAACAAGGATAAATGCGGGGAAGTTCTCAACCTCGATTTTCCAGATAGCCTCCATACCAAGTTCGGGGTATTCCAGAAGCTCAACCTTCTTGATGGAGTTTTTGGCCAGCACGGCAGCGGGGCCGCCGATTGAGCCGAGATAGAAGCCGCCATTGTTCTTGCAGGCGTCGGTCACCTGCTGCGAACGGTTGCCCTTGGCAATCATAATCATCGAGCCGCCGGCCTTCTGGAACTGGTCGACGTAGGGATCCATACGTCCGGCAGTGGTGGGGCCAAACGAGCCGGAGGGATAACCTTCGGGCTTCTTGGCGGGACCGGCGTAATAGATGGGGTGATCTTTGAGATACTGCGGCATAGGTTCGCCGGCGTCGAGGCGCTCCTTAATCTTGGCGTGAGCGATATCGCGGCCCACGATGATGGTGCCGTTGAGGCTCAGACGGGTAGCCACGGGGAATTTGTCGAGTTCGGCCAGCACCTCCTTCATGGGGCGGTTGAGGTCGATGGTCACGGCATTGCTTTCCTGCGGGTTGCGCATCTCTTCGGGAATGAGTTCGCCGGGATTGGTGTCGAGTTTCTCAATCCAGAGACCTTCGCGGTTGATCTTGGCCTTGACATTGCGGTCGGCCGAGCAGCTGACGCCCATACCGATGGGGCAGGAAGCGCCGTGGCGGGGCAGACGGATCACGCGGATGTCGTGAGCGTAATATTTGCCGCCGAACTGAGCGCCGAGGCCGATTTTGCGCGATGCTTCGAGCAGCTCTTTCTCCAGCTCAAGGTCGCGGAATGCACGGCCATATTCATTGCCGGTAGTAGGCAGTTCGTCGTAATATTTGATGGAAGCCTTCTTTACGGTTTCGAGGTTCTTCTCAGCCGATGTACCGCCGATTACGAAAGCGATATGATAGGGAGGGCAGGCAGCGGTGCCGAGGGTCTTCATTTTCTCCACGAGGAAGGGCACGAGGGTCTTGGGGTTGAGCACGGCCTTGGTCTCCTGATAGAGGTAAGTCTTGTTGGCCGAGCCGCCGCCCTTTGCCACGAACACAAACTTGTATTCGTCGCCTTCGTCGGCGTGGATGTCAATCTGCGCGGGGAGGTTGCAGCCGGTGTTCACCTCATCATACATAGTGAGGGGCGCGTTCTGCGAGTAGCGCAGGTTGTTTTCGGTGTAGGTGTCGTAAACGCCACGCGAAATTTTCTCGGCGTCGTCGCAACCGGTGTAAACGTTCTGCCCCTTCTCGCCGTGGCAGATGGCTGTGCCGGTGTCCTGGCAGAAAGGAAGCACACCCTTGGCAGCAATTTCGGCATTGCGGAGCATTGTGAGCGCCACAAACTTATCGTTGTCGGAAGCTTCGGGGTCGTGTAGAATCTTGGCGACCATCTCATTGTGCTCGCGGCGGAGCATAAACGAGTTATCGTGAGTGGCCTGACGGGCAAGAACGGTCAGCGCCTCCGGGTCGACAACGAGGAATTCGTGTCCGCCCCAGTTTTCAACTTTGACATAGTCGGATGTCAGATGGTAATACTCGGTTTTATCAGGTCCGAGCGGGAACATTGGCTGATAGTGGAAAGGTTTGGTCGCCATAGTTATGTGTGTAAATCTTAAATAAAGCGTTTTGCGGTGCCCTGAGGAATCGGGGGATTCCTTAGAGCACCGCAAAGTTACAAATTATTTATCAATTACCGAAATAATTACGCGCCTCTCACAGGCCGAAATTATTGCCGAAGTTAATCGAAGGTTCCCAGCGGTTATAGGAAGCTGTCCGGCGTGAGCCGGATGCTGCCGGTGGCGGTCAGAGGTTGACGCTGCCGCTCAGGGGGAGGTTGGCCGAAGAGTTGCCCACAGAAATCTTGAACTCGCCCGGCTCCACCAGGAAGCGGTGCTCGTCGAGGCTCCAGAAGGAGAATGCATCAGGCGGAAGCACTACTGTGACCCGACGGCTTTCGCCCGGCTTGAGGGCCACTTTCTCGAAGCCTTTCAGCTCTTTCTGCGGACGGGGCACGGAGCACTCCGGGTCGCCGACATATACCTGCGCCACCTCCGCACCGGCGCGGCGCCCGGTGTTGCTGACGGTGAACGATACAGCCACACTGTCGGCCGGGAGTTTCTCAATCGCAAGGTCGGAGAACTTAAACGTAGTGTAGCTCAGGCCATAACCGAAGGGATAAAGGGGAGCCTTTCCGGCGCGGTCATAGCCACGGTAGCCGGTGAAAATCCCTTCGCCATAGTCCACGTGGTCGCACTCGCGGCTCTTGGGGTCGCCGTTCTTGTAATAATAAGGATAAGAGGGATTGTCGGCGAGTGTGCGGTCGTAGGTTATGGGAAGCTTACCCGAAGGGGAAATCTTGCCGGTGAGCTGCTTCAGCGCTTTTCCGGCCGGCACTACGGAGAACGGGGAGACCGAACCGCTGCCGCCACCCGACACGATTGTATCGGCGTTGGGGGCCAAGGATGAGTGTGCGTCCTTTCAGGGGAAGAAGGTCGCCATCGTTTTTTAGCAGCACGATTCCCTCGCGGGCCACATCGAGGGCGGTGCGGCGCGAGCGGTCGTAATCCAGTGGGATGCTGTCGAGTTTCTGCACACGGTCAAGCAGCCCGAAAGCGATGAAGGTAGAGAGCAAATGCTCCACTTTCTCGTCGATGGTCTTCTCGGTGATGCGCCCGGTGGCAAGAGCCTCCTTCAGCTTGTCGGGAGCAAAGTATTTGGTCTTCGGCATCTCCAGGTCGAGTCCGCCGTTGGCCGGACCGATGGTGGAATATACCGAGGTCCAGTCGCTCATAAGTATACCCTTGAAGCCCTACATATCGCGCAGGACGGTTTTGTTGAGCCAGGCATTTTCGGTTGAGTGAACACCGTTGAGCAGGTTGTAGCTGTTCATCACGGCACCCACCCCGGCCTGCTGCACAGCCTTGCGGAAAGCGGGGAAATAGATTTCGTGAAGCGTACGTTCATCCACATCGCTGCTGGCATGGTGGCGGTTCCACTCCTCGTTGTTGGCGGCGAAGTGCTTCACTGTGGCGATTACCCCTTTCGACTGCACACCTTTAATATATTGTGCAGCCATCTCGGAGGTGAGATAGGGATCTTCGCCCATATACTCATAGTTGCGGCCGCAGAGGGGTGTGCGGTAGATATTTACGCTGGGGCCGAGCACGATGGCCACTCCGCGGGCACGGGCGTCATCGGCAAGCGACTGGCCGTAGCGAAGCATTGCGTCGCGGTTCCAGGTGGCCGCCCCGGCGATACCCGAAGGGAAGAGCGTGCTGTGCTTGCAATGATTGCGTATGCCCTGCGGCCCGTCGGCCAACCATATTTCAGGGATGCCCAGACGCGGGTTCTCACGAAGCGAAAAGGATGTTTTGCCCGAAAGGCAGGCAATCTTTTCGTCGATGGTCATCCGGCTCACGAGGTCACGTGCACGGCTGATGTGAGCGGGGGTAATCTCCACGGCCGATGCAACAAAAACGGAGCATAAAGCCGGGAAGAGTAATATATTACGTAGTTTCATTGCAAAAAATGTAATCAAATGATTGAAACGGCAATTACTTCATCTGGAGTGAGAGGCACTTCAGGAAGGGTTACTTCATCTGAAGCGAGATGGTCTTGTCGCCCACAAGGATGCGGTACTCCCCTTTTTCGAGGAATCGTTTGCCCTTTGAATCCACGAAACCAAGGTCGCGCATCGGCTTGATTTCAAAGGTAAACGTCTTTGTTTCGCCCGGTTTGAGGGTCTTTTTCTCGAAATACTTCAGCTCCTTTACGGGACGGGTGATTGAGCAATAGGGATCGCATACATACCACATCACGGTCTCGGCGCCCTCAACATTGCCGGTATTTGTCACAGGCACAGTCACTGTGAGTTTCTTGTCGGAGGAAGTGAACTCGGTCTTCGACACGGTGGGTTCGCCATAGCTGAATGTGGTGTAGCTCAGACCGTGGCCGAAGGGATAGAGGGGCTGGCTGGTGATATCCTGATAGAAGCCCTGATGGGGGCGGGCACTCGGACGACGGTTATAATAGATAGGAATCTGACCGGTGGTATAGGGGAAAGTTATAGCGAGCTTGCCGGAGGGATTGATGCGGCCGGAGAGGATGCCTGCCATAGCATTGCCGCCACGGATGCCGGGCTGCCATGCTTCAAGAATGGCGTTGCTGATAGGTTCGAGGCGGCACAGTTCCAGCGGACGGCCATTGCTCAGCACCAGCACTACAGGCTTGCCTGCAGCTGCAACTGTCTGTGCTAACTGTTCCTGAATGGCTGGGAGGGCGATGGTAGAACGGGAAGCATTCTCGCCGCTCCAGTGCTTGTCTTCGCCCAGACAAAGAATCACCACATCGGCCCATGCTGCGGCGTCGGCAGCTTCCTTGAAGCCCGACGCATCATCGCCGTCAAGGCCACAGCCTGCGGCATAGCGGATTTCAGCATCCTTGCCAAATTCGTTGACAATGCCCTCATACCAGGTGACAACCTCATCCGGACGTCCCTGGCTGGCCCAGCTTCCGAGCAGATTTCCTTGATCTTTGGCCAAAGGACCAATGACAGCAATCTTCTTCACATCGCGAAGCGGCAGGGTGAGGGTGGAATCGTTTTTCAGAAGCACCATCGATTCGGCCGCAAGTTTTTCAGCGGTTTTCAGTGATGCCGGACGGAGGAAACGGTCGGGATGATTGCCGGTATAGGGGCGTTCAAACAGGCCGAGGCGGAATTTCAGGCGGAGCACACGGCGCACGGCGTCGTCGACAGTCGTCTGCGACACCTTTCCGGCAGCCACGAGTTCGGCCAGGTGCTTGTCGTAGGCATTGCTCATCATATCCATCTCCAGACCGGCATTGAGAGCCAACTCTGCAGCCTCGCGCTTGTCGGCAGCAATGCCCTGGTTGATAAGCTGCTGCACAGCGCCCCAGTCGCTCACCACGAAACCGTCGTGGTGCCAGCGGTTTTTGAGCACGTCGGTCAGTGTATAGTGGTTGGCCGAGCCGGGGATGCCGCTGATATTGTTGAAGGAACTCATCACGGTGGCGGCACCGGCCTTAATACCGGCCTGGAAAGAGGGAAGATATGTATCCCAGAGAGTTTGCGGAGAGATTTCGGTATAGACATAGTCGCGGCCGGCCTCAGATGCGCCGTAACCAACGTAATGCTTCATACAGGCAGCCACAGTGGTGGTATCGGCAAGATTCTTGCCCTGATAGCCGCGCACAGCAGCGGCGCCAAAGACGGAATTTGCGTAAGGGTCTTCGCCGTAGCCTTCAGCCACACGTCCCCAGCGGGGGTCGTGGGCCACATCCACCATCGGCGAGAAGGTCCAGTCGATGCCCGACATTGCGGCCTCCTGGGCAGCCACCGCAGAAGCTTTGCGGGTCAAAGCCGGATTCCAGGAACATGCCTGAGCCAGAGGGATAGGGAATGTGGTGCGGAAACCGTGGATTACATCGTGACCGAAAATCACAGGAATGCCGAGGCGCGACTGCTCCATAGCGCGGCGCTGCATGGCATTGCGAGCGTCGGGAACAGTGTCAAAACATATCAGCGATCCGATTTCGGCAGGTATATTGTCTACAGCGCCAACATTGTTGGGGTTGTGGTCCTCACCGAGAATATACTGGTTGAGCTGGAGCACCTTCTCATCGAGGGTCATACGCTTCAGCCGGTCGTCGACGCGGATTTCTACAGGCACATCGCTCTGCTTATAGAGCGTTGAGGATGCCTCCAAATTGCTCAGGTCGGTGACATCGTCGGGCTTGGCAATGGCGGCGGCAGCGGCAGCACGGGCAGCCTTGGCCAGATCAGGGTTCATTCCGGATGGTGCCCAGCTCCCGGCAGTAACATCCTTGCCGAACAGCTTGCCATACCAGGCCAGGGCGGCGGTAAAGCGGCCCACACCGAGATCCAGGTGGTAGCCGTCGCGGTTCATATTGTCGCCGATATAGGTGGTACGTGCATTCTGCACGGCGGTACCTGCGGGAATTATGGTCTTGATTTTGCCCAGCTTCGCGGCGCGCTTGTTGGCGTCGACAATAGCGCGATACATCATAAGCTGGTCGTTGCCGTAGTTCTTGAACCCGGAATGTGTGGAACCTTGCTGATAAGCCCAGGTCTGGTGAAGCACGATTTTAGCCTTTTTCGGGCCGTTTTTACGCAGATAGTTGAGCAACTCGGGGAGCGACTCGGCGTAGGTGTCGTATTTGCCCGACAGGGGGCTGGCCTGCTGTACGGAGATTATATCCCATTTATCATCGGCAAGCGCATCGGCGATAGAGGCTTTGCCGCGCTCTATGCGCTTTCCGTCGGCTCCGATATAGCGGTAGTCGTAGGACTTGGCATTGCTGCGCAGATTATCGACGTGGCGCGAGATGGGGCAACCGCCGATAAAGAGCGACCCTACGATGGCGGTATCTCCCTCGGCAGCAGCGATTTCATGGAAGTATTGCTCCACGGCATCGCGCGAGAAGCTGTTGCCCACGGTGAGGACTCTCAGCGTACGGGCCGAAGCTCCCGCTGCAATCAGGAGCAGTGCAAGAAATAATGTAAGATTACGTTTCATGGATAACGTTTTGTGGTTTACGTTATATAACCTTAACGTTTGCTGTTATAGAAATCGTGCATAATAGACCAGCTTTTTTTCGCTGGCCGCGGTCGGAGACAAGCCACTTGCGGTTCCAGCCCTCCTGATTTGTGGGGTGGAAACGGAAAGGCGACCGGAAATCGAACAGAATCCAGGGCGACACACCGGCGAGGTTGGGAATGTTTTCCATCATCCTGAGATTGTCGCGGTAGAGTTTGGCCTGATAATCTTCGCTCCAGGAGCTTTTCACATTCTCCGACCCTGCCTGACCGTAAAGCGCCTCACCGCCGAATTCGGTGATGATCAGCGGCTTGTTCGGCGTAACATCCCACACGCATTTGTCGGGAGTGAGGGGCCAGTCGTGATACCTCCCCATATACTTGTTCACACCCACTACATCGAGATTGTCGGTGAAGGAATCGTCCATTGTGAAGATCTGCCTATCGGGGTCGAAATAAACCAGGTCAAAAGCGGCTGTGTATAAGCGGGTTGTATCGGCATCGCGGCCGGTTTTCAGCAACTCTTTCAGGAAGGCATTGCGCTGCGGCGAAGGCCTTGTTTCGTTGGCCACGCCCCAGAAACCCACTGCGCAGCGGTTTTTGTCGCGGGCAATCATCTCGGTGAGCATCCCCCGAGCCTTTGTGAGAGTGCTGTCGGAGGTGAAATCGATACCTTGCCAGATTGGAATCTCCTCCCAGAGGAGAATACCCATCTCCTCGGCCATCCTTACAGTGTACTCGTTCTGCGGATAGTGGGCCAGACGCACCATATTCACGCCCAGGTCGCGGGCTTCGCCAAGGAGCATTTCAGCGTCGGCCTTTGAGAAAGCGCGCCCCATACGCTGCGGTATCTCCTCGTGGAATGAAACACAGCGCATAAACACCGGCTTGCCGTTGACAAGTATTTTCGTGGCGTCGATGTCGATGTTGCGGAAACCGATGCGATCGGTCACAGTGTCGGCGCCGCCCGTAACCTTCACATCGTAAAGCACAGGTGCATCAAGAGCCCAGCGGCGCAGATTGCGCGCAGTGATCTTGCCGGCGAAGCGGCCTGCGGCATCGGTGACGCCCTCCAGGCTCTTTTTCAGCTCCGGAATCTCCACCTTCACCTTTTCACCGGCCACGGGCTGCGACATAGCCACATCCACATAAATCTTCTCGGGATTCTTCCGGTCGAGGCGCACGAAATAATCCTTTACATAATTGTTGCAACGGCCGAAAAATTCTTTAGGGTATTTTTTCAAAAAATTTGTAAAAAAATAGCGCTGTGTCCAAATTCTCCACAAAATAAGTAGCCCGACAACACTCAATGTGCTGCCGGGCTGATATATAAAGCTATTGGAAGATATGCCAGGTTATGCGCCTGTCATATGTAAAAGAATTATTGACCTGTATTCTGTAAAGGATTATTTGCCTGTATTCTGTAAAGTATTTATTTGCCTGTCATCTGCGAGGGGTCCTGACGGCGGAAAGTGAGATCCTTGTGATGCAGTTCGCAGAGCATAAGGTCTTTCTTGATTTCGATATCATCCATTTCGGTGAGGTTGGCAAACACGCGCTGTGCGGCGTGGGTAATCTGCTGGGTTGCCAAAACGGAAGCTGCAGGCTTGAGATGGGTAAGCGTGGAGCTGCTTTCGCCATCGAGCACGTCATAGTTGAGCCGCACTGCCTGCGGATCAACGTTTACAGTCATCGAGGAGGCGTCGAGACTGAGGGTAATCTCGTCATCGTCGCGAGCCTGATATATGCCGGAGATGGTAGCGGTGCCCGAGGCGGTGATGGTGAGAGGTGTCACTATAGAGTCGTTGGCAGGCATTACATTCTCGACGGTGATAAAGGTGGTCATCGTCACACTCCCCTCGCCATTGTCGCCGGTGGGGTTAAATTCCATCAGGCGCACCATCGATGCCTTTGCGGCACCGGTATCGGCAAGAGTTTCGGGGGCACCGGCCCACACACCCTGAAGGTCTTCGGAAAGTTTCTGACGTTCATTACATCCCGACAGCAGCAGTGCTGTGAAAGCTATCGGGAGAAACAGAGTTTTTTTCATTATCATAGTGAATAAAAATTTTCAATTGTTATATAATCTTAAACACCTGAACCCCCTGTTTTTGTTTGCCCTCTGAGAAAAAATTCGTAACTTTGCGGCCAAATATAAGAACATCCGATATATGTCACTACAATGTGGAATAGTAGGGCTTCCCAATGTAGGAAAGTCCACTCTTTTCAACTGTTTGTCAAACGCAAAAGCGCAGTCGGCCAATTTTCCTTTCTGCACCATCGAGCCTAACGTAGGCGTAATCACGGTGCCCGACGAGCGCCTCAACAAGCTTGTGGAGATGTGCAATCCGCGCTCTATCGTGCCTGCTACGGTGGAGATTGTCGACATCGCAGGTCTGGTGAAGGGTGCCAGCCGAGGCGAGGGTCTGGGCAACAAGTTCCTGGCCAACATCCGCGAGACCGATGCCATCCTGCATGTGCTCCGCTGCTTCGACGACGATAATATTACCCATGTCGACGGCACGGTCGACCCCGTCCGCGACAAGGAGATAATCGATACAGAACTTCAACTGAAAGACCTCGAGACCATCGAGAGCCGCATCACGCGCACTCAGAAGCAGGCGCAGACCGGCGGCGACAAGGTGGCCAAAATGCAGTATGAAGTGCTGTGCAAATTCAAGGAAGCTCTCGACCAGGGCAAGCCTGCGCGCAGCGTGAGCCTCGACACCCCCGACGAGAAGAAGTTTGCCCGCGAGCTGTTTCTGCTCACCGACAAGCCCGTGCTCTATGTCTGCAACGTCGACGATGCGTCGGCTGTCAGCGGCAACCATTACGTGGATGCCGTGCGCGAGGCCATCAAGGATGAGGATGCCTCTCTGATGATTGTGGCCGCGCAGACCGAAAGCGAGATTGCCGAGCTTGACACCTTCGAGGAGCGTCAGGAATTCCTGCAGGAAATCGGGCTGGAGGAGTCGGGCGTGTCGCGTCTGATTCGTGCCGCCTACGCGCTGCTCAACCTCAAGACATTCTTCACCGCAGGCGCCGACGAGGTGCGTGCCTGGACATTTGTCGACGGCTGGAAGGCTCCGAAGTGCGCCGGTGTAATCCACACCGACTTCGAGAAGGGCTTCATCCGCGCCCAGGTGATCAAATACTACGATTTCGTGACTCTCGGCGGCGAGGCTGCCGTGCGCGACGCCGGCAAGATGGGTGTCGAGGGCAAGGAATATATCGTGCAGGATGGCGACATTATGCACTTCCTGTTCAATAATTAACCTACCCTTTCCGTTCAATACACAGCCGCTTCGGCTTAGACCTATTACAGAATCTACAAATATATAAATATAATGAAGAAATTTGCAATGACATTCGGCGCACTGGCTCTGACCGCATCCTGCGCGATGGCCGCCCAGCATCTGGCAAGCGTCGACAAAGCAGGCATCGACAACTCGATTCCCGCCGGCGAGGACTTCTACCGCCACGTCAACAATGGCTGGATGCAAGCCCACCCCCTCACCGATGAATATTCACGTTACGGTATGTTCAACGTCCTCAACGACGAGGCCGAAAAGAATGTAAAGGATATTGTGCTCCATCTTGGCGAGTCAAATCCCCAGAAAGGTACCAACGCCTACAAGGTTTGGACGCTCTATTCGCAGGCTATGGATTCGGTGCGCCGCAACAACGAAGGCAACGCTCCTATCCGCGCTCACCTGAAGAAAATCGAGAACACTCCCCACGAGGGTATGGAGGATCTTTTCCTCTGGATGCACGGCAACTACTCCTCCCCCTTCTTCCAGGCCGGCCCGATGGAAAACCTCGTCAACTCAAATGAGTATGCAATGTATGTGTCGGGTGGTTCGCTCGGTATGGGCGACCGCGACTACTACCTGCTCAACGACAAGGACAACACCCGCATCCGCAACGCTTATAAGAAGCTCATTACCGACCAGATGGTCAATGCCGGCTACTCGAAAAAAGATGCCAAGCGCATTATGAAAAATGTGATGAAGATCGAGACCGCTTTGGCCGACTCCACCTGGACCCGCGAGGAAAGCCGCAACATCCCGGCTATGTACAATCCCCGCACTTTCGCCCAGCTCAAGGAGCTTTATCCCCACATCAACTGGGACCGCTTCTTCATCGAGACTATGGGTATCGAATCGCCCGATAATGTAATCGTGACCGAGCTGAAGACCGTGAAGCAGGCCGACAATCTGATGGCCTCGCTCACCGACCGCGAAATCAAGGACTACTATCTCTGGAAATATGTGGCTCAGGCCGCTCCCTACCTCAGCGACAAGTTCACCGACACCGCATTTGAGTTCTCAAAGGTAATGTCGGGTGTAAAGCAGCAGCGTCCGCGCTGGAAGCGCTCGCTGGCTACCGCAGAGGGTCTGCTTGGCGAGGCCGTGGGCCAGCTCTATGTGGAAAAATACTTCCCCGAAAGCTCCAAGGAGCAGATGCTTGAGCTTGTCAACAACCTCAAGCACGCCCTGGGCAAGCACATCATCGACCTTCCCTGGATGAGCACCGACACCAAGATGAAAGCAATGGAGAAGCTAAATGCCTTCACCGTGAAAATCGGTTATCCCGACAAGTGGAAAGACTATTCCGCTATGGAAATCGACGAAGCCCTCCCCCTCTACGAGAATGTGCACAACGCTCAGATGTGGCACCAGAAAGAGACATACGCCAAGTGGGGCAAACCCGTCGACAAGACTGAATGGGGTATGACTCCTCAGACTGTCAACGCTTACTACTCGCCGCTGGCCAATGAAATTGTGTTCCCCGCAGCTATCCTGCAGGCTCCTTTCTTCAACCCTGAGGCTACCGACGCCGAGAACTACGGCGGTATCGGCGTGGTTATCGGTCACGAGATGAGCCACGGCTTCGACGACCAGGGCTGCAACTTCGACGCCAAGGGCAATATGGTGAACTGGTGGACCGATGAGGATGCAAAAGCATTCAAAGACCTCACAAAGGGGCTGGCCGATCAGTTCGACAAGATTGAAATCCTTCCCGGCCTTATGGCCAACGGTGAATACACCCTCGGCGAAAACATCGGCGACCAGGGCGGTCTGCGCGTATCGCACACCGCTTTCCTCGACTCTCAGAAGGCCAAGGGCGTAGACATCGAATCGAAAGATGCCCTAATCGACGGCTTCACTCCCGAGCAGGTGTTCTACCTCAACTACGCCAACATCTGGGCCACCAATATCCGCGACGCCGAGAAGCGCAACCTCACTATCGGCGACGTTCACTCGCTGGCCGAGAACCGCGTGAATGTGACTCTGCGCAACATCACTCCCTTCCTGAAGGCCTTCGGCATCAAGCCCGGCGACAAGCTCTACCTCTCTCCCGAGGAGCAGGTAGTAATCTGGTAATCAATTATCACCCAACTACATATCAGGTCCTGCGGGTGCTATGCCCGCAGGCCTGTATTGGTTATTAAGGGGCACTGATTTGTAAATTAGGATCACTGAATCATGAGCACTATCTTCATCACGGGCGGGGCCACCGGAATCGGTGCGGCCACGGTAAACAAAATGCTCGACGAGGGCTGGAACGTAGGCTTTATGGACATCGACACCGAAAATGCCCACAGCCTCTGCAATGCCAACTGCAATCGAGCCGACCGTCTGCTGTTCGTTGAGGGCAACACCCGCTCGCGCGATGATATCCGCCGTGCGGTGGAGGCCACAGTGGAGCGATTCGGCGCCCTCAACAGCGTGTTTGCCAACGCCGGAATCCATCGCCGCGACACTCTGCTCGATGTCAGCGACGAGGAGTTGCATCTGGTGATCGACACCAATATCTACGGCACCATCGACACACTGCGCGAAGCTGTGCCGCAACTTATAAAAGCCGGAGGCGGTTCGGTGGTAATCAACTGCTCCGACCAGTGGTTTGTAGGGAAGGCGCACACCTTTGCCTACGGCCTTACCAAAGGCGCCCTCGGCCAGATGACCCGTTCACTTGCCATCGACCTCGGGCCAAAGAACATCCGCGTCAACGCCATCTGCCCCGGCACAATCCACACCCCGCTCGTCGACCGGCTGTTTGAGAAGTTCTCGGCTATCGACGGCAAGAGCATCGAGCAATACTGGGAGGAGGAAAACGCCCTGTTTGCCCGAGGAGAAGCCGGAAAACCGGAGGAGGTGGCCAACCTTGTTTATTTCCTTGCATCCGACCAGTCGTCGTTCTGCACCGGAGGTCACTACCTCATCGACGGCGGTCTGGTAGCCCGTTAAGTCCTGCCCCCATCTATGAGAACACTCCGCCACATATTACTTCCGAACCTCCGGCCGATTTTGCTCGCGATGCTTCCGGTTTTGGTAGTGCTGCCGATGCTCCTTTGCGCCGGTTGCGCTCAGCGCCACGATGCGTCGCTGCAGAATGCCGAGCAAACTATGACCACCGACCCTGACCTGGCACGGAGTATTCTCGAAACCATCGACTCGACCCAGTTCACTTCACCGGTCGACTGGCATCTGCTCACGCTCATGCACGCCCGAGCCGCCCAACAGGGCGCTCCGACCGTCACAGAGGCTTCCTTGCAGGCAAAACTTGTTGAGGCCACTGAGTATTACCGTGCCGAAGCGAGCCGGGCAGAGCAGATGACAATAATCCTGGCAGTAGCGCTGCTCTGCATCACCGCCGCAGCGGCATCGGCTCTGATAATATGCCGTCGGCGTCTGCGCCGCGCCTCCACAGTCGGTGCCGTAAGCCCCGCCTCAGCCATCCCTGACAGCAACTCAACCGATACAGTCATTTCTGAAGCGGCTATTACCGAAGCTGACGCTCCAAAGGAGTGCGAATTTCAGAAAGAGCTGCTCGACATCCTCGGCATCGGCACTGCCTCGATCAATCAGATTTGCCGCGTGGCTGCCACCGACGATCCGGAGGTGACAGCTTTCATCCGCAAGCGCAATTTCCCCGCAAAGCGCGACTCCTTCCGCCGTGTGGTGAATCTTTCGCGCGACAATCTCATCGACCGTTTCCGCGAAGATTATCAGAAACTTACCGAAAAGCAGCACGATCTCTTTCTCTACCGCGCAATGGGGCTTGGCGCACGCGCCATTTCTATAATTTTCGATATGTCGCAGCCCAATTTCTACGCTATGCGCCGCAAGCTCAACACCGTGCTGCAATCCTCCCCCACCGCGCGCACTCCCGAATATCTGAAAATTCTTGACAAATCATAAACTCCCCCTCCGGAAATAATCTTTATCCCGGAATATTTTCCTCCCTACTCCAAACTATCACCAACGCACCTCCCTACTCCAAACTATCACCGACTATGAAGAAATATAATGTTGCCGTGGCAGGCACGGGCTATGTGGGTATGAGTCTGGCCACCCTTCTGGCGCAGCACAACAGCGTGAAGGCTGTCGACATCGTGCCCGAGAAGGTGGAGATGATCAACGGCCGCAAATCGCCCATCCGCGACGAATATATCGAAAAATACTTCGCTGAAAAGCAGCTCGACCTTACTGCCACCCTCGATGGCGAGACTGCCTACCGCGATGCCGACTTCGTGGTGATAGCCACTCCCACCAACTACGACCCGGTGCGCAACTATTTCGACACCCACTGCATTGAGGATGTTATCGACCTGGTGCTCAAGGTCAATCCCGATGCCGTGATGGTAATCAAGTCGACCATTCCTGTGGGCTACTGCCGTTCGCTCTTTCAAAAATATGCCGCCAAGGGTGTCCGCCGCCTCAACCTGCTTTTCTTCCCGGAATTTCTGCGCGAAGGGAAGGCGCTTTACGACAATCTCTACCCCTCGCGCATCATCGCCGGTGTGCCCCGTGTTATCGACAAACCGAAATTTCAGGAGGAAAACCGCGCCATTCTTGCCCTTACCGACATTGACTTCCTCAACGACGCTGCTCACACCTTCGCCACACTGCTCCAGCAGGGCGCTCTGAAGCCCGACATCCCCACCCTGTTTATGGGCATTAAGGAGGCTGAATCGGTGAAACTATTTGCCAACACCTTCCTGGCGCTTCGCGTGAGCTATTTCAACGAACTTGACACATACGCTGAGGTGAAAGGGCTTAACTCTAAGGCAATTATCGAGGGAATCGGACTCGACCCGCGCATTGGCTCGCACTACAACAATCCCTCCTTCGGTTACGGCGGTTACTGTCTGCCCAAGGATTCAAAGCAGCTCCTTGCCAACTATGCCGACGTGCCCCAGAATATGATGTCGGCCATCGTGGAGAGCAACCGCACGCGCAAGGATTTCATTGCCGACCAGGTGCTTAAAATGGCCGGATATTATGATTATTACAACCGCAATTCCTATGGCTCAGCTCCTGAGAATCCGGTGGTTATCGGTGTGTATAGGCTCACAATGAAGTCGGATTCCGACAATTTCCGTCAGTCCTCAATTCAAGGAGTAATGAAGCGCCTGAAAGCGAAAGGCGCCACCGTTATCGTGTATGAGCCGACGCTTGCCGACGGCACAACATTCTTCGGCAGCGAAGTAGTCAACGACCTCGACGAATTCAAGCGGCGTTCCAAAGCCATAATCGCCAACCGCTTCGACAAGCAGGCACTTGCCGATGTGGCCGATCGCGTCTACACCCGCGACATCTTCGGCCGCGACTAACCCACCCCGCCGCCCCTCCTGAGCATCACCAATCCAAATCCCCTCATTGTAAATCCCCTCATTGTAATCCCCCCTCATTGTAGTTCGTATGTTTGCAGTGAGTTTCAAAAATGCTCACTGCAAACATACGAACTACAGGCGAATACGTTAATACGTAATTATTCAATGATTTCCCAATAACCTCCCTTTGTTTTTCCTATACGCTTTATCTTACCGGCTTCTTTAAGGGTGGCAATAAGGCGATTGATTTTTCTTAGAGAGAATCCTGTATACTCTGCTAATTGAGGTAGAGTAATGAAGGCATTCTCTCGGATGGCATCAAGGATAATTTTATTAGTGCCATTCTCACCATTATTAGTGCCATTATTAGTGCCATTCTCGCCATTATTAGTGCCATTATTAGTGCCATTCTCGCCAACTTGGCGAGAATTCGATGTAGCAAACGAGCGCAGATTAAAGCATATAACGCAGAATCAGCATATTCACGCAACCTACAAAATAAAAATCATTTCTGTTTCCAATTGGGTTCTCAAATTAAATAATTTTGAGATTAATAAGCTGTAAATTAACTTACTGCGGTATTAATTATGGGTAATTAGCTTATGGAGGGAACGGAATCAGAGGGTTTCCATCAGGTGGTCGATGGCGGAGAGCCATACGGCAGCCGAGGCGTCGGAGGGCATACGCCAGTCGCCGCGCGGCGAAAGGCATACCGAACCTACTTTCGGGCCGTCGGGCAGGCAGGAGCGTTTGAACTGCTGGCTGAAGAAGCGGCGGTAGAACACCCGCATCCATTTCAGAATCGTAGCAGCGCTATACTGCCCTACTTCCATAATGCCTCCCGAACGATATGCGCCGGTATTGTGCTGTGTTATGAATGCCTGGATTGCAAGATAATAGATTCTCTCCGGGCCAAACCCGTGGCGCAGAGTGTAATATAGGAAGAAATCGTGCAACTCATACGGGCCAACAAGGTCCTCGGTTTTCTGCTCGATAGCGCCATCGGCGGTGGGAGGAAGCAGTTCGGGCGAAACGGGAGTATCGATAATATCGACAAGCGCTTCCGCCATATCGGGATTTTCAGAGCGGAGCGCAAACCACCGTACGAGATATTTCACCAGCGTTTTTGGCACGGAGGCGTTCACACCGTACATCGACATATGGTCGCCATTGTAGGTAGCCCAGCCCAGCGCTAATTCCGAGAGGTCGCCGGTGCCGAGCACAATGCCATTCTCCTGATTGGCCACATCCATCAGAATCTGCGTACGTTCGCGGGCCTGCGAGTTTTCGTAAGTCACATCCTTCACAGCCGGGTCGTGGCCGATGTCGCGGAAATGCTGCTCCACAGCCGGGCCGATGGGAATCTCGCAGGTGGAAACGCCTAAGGCATTCATCAGTGTGAGGGCATTGGAGTGAGTGCGGCCGGTAGTGCCGAAGCCCGGCATTGTCACACCGATTATCCCCTTGCGGTCGAGGCCGAGCTTATCGAATGCACGGGTGGCCACAAGCAGGGCCAGTGTGGAGTCCAGGCCGCCGGAGATACCCACCACGAGGCATTTGCACCCGATGGCTTTCAGACGGCGGGCAAGCCCTGCCACCTGAATGTTGACTATCTCATCGCAGCGCGCATCCACCTCGCGGTCGCCCGACGGCACAAAGGGATGCGGGTCGACATACCGCATCAGGCGGCGCGAATCCTCGTCATCCTCCTGCTGCTGATTTTCCTGGTTCATAAGCCCTTTCAGCCTCTCGCGAAGCTCCTCCGACGCATCTGGGTCAAGAAGCTCGTGAAGATTCACATCTATCTGCTGCACAGCGGCATAGCTCTTATCGTTGCGAGTAGCGCACTCGGCGAAAGTACCTGTGTGCAGACGTTCGTGAGCCAGCATCTCCACATCAATATCGCGGATAATATACTGGGAGGATTCCTGCCAGCGGGGAGTGGCGCCAAGGAGCGTGCCGTTTTCGGCGATGATACCCTTGCCATCGAAAACAAGGTCGGTCGACGATTCGCCGAAGCCTGCTGCCGCGTAAACGTAGGCACACATACAGCGCGCCGACTGCTGGCGCACCAGGTCGGTGAGATAGCGGTACTTGCCTATGATGTCGGGCGACGCCGACAGATTGCAAATGACTTTCGCACCGGCCAAAGCCGCAAAAGAGGAGGGCGGAATGGGCGCCCAGAGATCCTCGCATATTTCAATACCCACGCATACCGAGCCTACGAAAAACAGTTTGTTGGAAGCCACGGGCATCTGACCGCCATCCTCGCCGGGCGAAACAGTCGGCGCCGGTGACCAAAGCCTGCGCTCGTAAAACTCATTATAGTTGGGCAGATATGTTTTGGGCACGGTAAGTTTCACCGAACCGTCGCCCACCACAAAAGCGGTGTTGAACAGACGGTTGCGCAGGAGCATCGGGGCACCTATCACGGCAGTGATGCGAAGCCCCTTGGTCGCTGCGGCAATGCGCTGCACAGCTTCGGAAGCTGCATCAAGCAGCGCCTCGTTGTGGAAAAGGTCGCCGCAGGTATAGCCAGTGACGCACAGTTCCGGGAAAACAGCCAGCTCTACGCTCTTGCGTTCGAGCGTCTGAATCATCGAGATTATGGAGGAAGTGTTGGCTGCGACATCGCCCACCGAAACGGAGGGGACACAGGCGGCCACACGGAAAAAGCCGTTATGCATACACAGTGAAGTTATTTACACGTTGATAATGTAGCGTTGATATCTTGTTGATATATTATCCCACGAAGTTACGAAAAATCGGGCAACATTTACTAACTTTGCCCTGAAAAATTAAACTACTATGCCACTTGACCAGGAAAACAATCGGGGCAACTATAGCCGCAACAATTATAACAACGCCCGCAAGAACCAAAACACCCTTCTGGAGAAGGAGGGGCGCATAGCTCCTCGCGATCTTGAAGTTGAGGAAGCGGTGCTCGGTGCGCTTATGCTTGAAAAGGACGCCTACACCACCGTGTGCGACCTTCTCACCCCCGAGAGTTTCTACGACCCGGGGCACCAGAAAATCTACGAGGCCATTCAGCAGCTCGGCGCGCAGCAGCAGCCGATTGATATGCTGTCGGTCACGCAGAAACTGCGTGCTATGGGCGAGTTGAAGACGGTAGGCGGCCCCGTGGCTATCTCGGAACTGACGGCACGTGTGGCTTCCGGTGCGCATGTGGAATTTCACGCCCAGATTGTGGCGCAGAAATATCTGGCCCGCGAACTAATCCGTTTCTCCTCGAAGGTTGAGGAGCAGGCCTACGACGAGTCAAACGATGTGGAGGACCTGCTGCAGGAGGCTGAAGGAAGGCTTTTCGAGATTTCGCAGCGCAATCTGAAAAAGGATGTCACGCAGATCGACCCAGTGATAAAGCAGGCCCTTGAGCAGATTGAGGCCGCCGCCAACCGTGAATCGGGGCTGTCGGGTCTGGAGACACAATTCCACAACCTTGACAAACTCACCTCGGGCTGGCAGAATTCCGACCTTATTATCATCGCGGCCCGCCCGGCCATGGGTAAAACCGCATTCGTGCTCTCGATGGCCAAGAATATGGCCGTAAACCTCAATACTCCGGTGGCACTATTCTCGCTCGAGATGAGCAACCTGCAGCTTGTGAACCGACTCATCTCCAACGCCTGCGAGATAGAGGGCGAAAAAATCAAGAGCGGCCGACTCGACAGTGCCGACTGGGACCGCCTTATGGCCGGTGTGAAACCGCTCTACAACGCTCCGCTCTACATTGACGACACCCCCTCGCTCTCCATCTTCGAGCTGCGCACAAAGGCGCGCCGCCTCGTCAGGGAGCACGGCGTGAAAATAATCATCATCGACTACCTGCAGCTGATGAACGCCTCCGGCATGAAATTCGGCTCCCGCGAACAGGAGGTGTCGATGATTTCACGAAACCTCAAGCAGCTGGCCAAGGAGCTGAATATCCCCATCGTGGCCCTTTCGCAGCTCAACCGCTCGGTGGAAAGCCGTGGCACCGACAGCCAGTCGAAACGCCCGCAGCTGAGCGACCTCCGCGAGTCGGGCGCCATAGAGCAGGATGCCGATATCGTATGTTTTATCCACCGACCGGAGTATTACTCCCACTCCTCGGAGGACAGCGAGGGCAACGACATCCGCGGCCTGGCACTGCTGATTGTAGCCAAGCACCGTTCGGGTAAAGTCGACGATGTGAAAATGCGTTTCGTCAGTCAGTTTGCCCGATTCCAGAACTGGGACGAGGAATATATCGCCACCCGCGAAATCGTATCGTCGAAGATGAACGGGCCGGACTGCTCAACATCATCGGCCGTGGGCGACCCGGCCGACCCGTTAGGCCCATCCCCCTTCACCGGAGGCACCGCCGACCTCTCCTCCGATGGCGAGGCACCGTTCTGATAGGGCACATTTTTCAGCAAGGGCACCGTATTTACGTCAAAAATTCGTAACTTTGCGGTATGATTAGAGTAAAGCGTCTATACAGGTATATGCTGCGGAGCTACGTGCCTCTGCTGCTGATGACCTTTTTCATCTGCCTGTTCATAGTGCTGATGCAGTTTCTATGGCGCTATATCGATGATTTAGTGGGCAAAGGCCTCTCGATCGACGTAATCGGCGAGCTCTTCTTCTATGCCGCGCTCACTATGGTGCCGATGGCGCTCCCGCTGGCCATCCTGCTGGCGTCGCTGATGATTTTCGGTAATCTCGGCGAGAAATTCGAGCTTACGGCAATGAAGGCTTCCGGTATATCGCTGCTGAAAGTGATGAGTCCGCTGATAATTCTGATTTCATTCATTGCCGTAGGAGCGTTCTTTTTCCAGAACAATGTGCTCCCGGTGGCTCAGACGAAGATGTGGACGCTGCTTTACTCTATGAGGCAGAAGTCGCCCGAACTTGAGATTCCCCAGGGGGTGTTCTACACTCAGATTCCCGGCTATAACTTCTACGTGGAGAGCAAAGACCGCGATTCGGGCACTCTGTTCAATATGATGATTTACGATGTGTCGCGCGGCTTCGACAATGCCCGCGTGATACTCGCCGACTCCGGCCATCTGAAATCGGCCGACGACAAGGCGCACCTGTTCCTACAGCTCTACAACGGTGAGCAGTTTGAGAATCTGCGTGAGAATGGTGCCTATTCCCAGTCCAGTCAGCCTTACCGCAGCGAGAATTTCGACCTTAAAGAGATTCTCCTGGCGTTCGATGCCAACTTTACCCGTATGGATGAGGCCGGTATGCGCAACCAGTATGTGGGCAAGAATATGACCCAGCTGCAGGCCACCATTGATTCGGTGGGCTTGCGCGTTGACTCCATCGGTGCCGTATATGCCAAGGAAATCAAGGAGCGACCCTACATAAACGTCACACCGGTGAGCACTGTGCGCTCTCTCAACGGCAAAGCGGCGGTGCAGGAGGTGCGCATCCCCTACCCGGCTGCCTCAGTCAGGAGCTACAATATTGATTCACTGTTCTACGCCGACCTCCATCGCACCCGCAACTATCTCACCGGCGCCATACGGCGTGTGCAGACCATCAAGCAGGAATATGAATTCCGCAGCTTCGTGATGGAGGAGGATCGTGCGACCATACGTCGCCACGGCATAGAAATGCACCGCAAATTCACACTCTCTTTCGCCTGCCTGGTATTCTTCTTCATCGGAGCTCCACTGGGAGCCATCATCCGCAAGGGTGGCATAGGCACCCCGTTGGTGATTTCGGTGCTGCTCTTCATCTTCTACTACATCATCGACAACACCGGCTTCAAATTTGCCCGCGATGGCAAGACCGCCGTTTGGGAGGGCGTATGGCTCAGTTCGTTTGTGCTTCTCCCCTTGGGTGTTTTCCTCACCTACAAGGCAATGCGCGACTCGGCTGTGCTCAACGGCGATGCCTACAAGAATTTCTTCCGCCGTCTGCGCGGCCTCCAGCGCCGCGAGCTGGAGCTGAAGCAGTACGCTATGGAGGACGTTACCCCGGCCCGGGCAATGGCAAGCTTGCGGCCGATGCTTGATGCCTGCAATGAGGTAAAAGAGCAGTGGGATGCTCTACCCTTCTACCGAAAAGCATTCTACACCATCTGGCGGTTCAAGCCTTTCGATATGCTGGCCGAAAGAATGAATTCGCTGATCGACCTGCTTGCCAACTGATTTATGCAACAATCTTTCCAAAAATGAATAACGACACTATCCGTCTTGACTCCATCGAGGATGCGCTCAGCGATTTCCGTCAGGGCAAAATGATTATTGTAGTCGATGACGAGGACCGTGAGAACGAGGGCGACCTGATTGTCGCCGCCGAGAAAATCACACCCGAGCAGGTGAACTTTATGCTCAAAAATGCCCGTGGAGTGCTCTGCGCTCCCATCACCATATCGCGCTGCAAG
>SFFL01000046.1 GCA_004557825.1 Bacteroidales bacterium
TCATTCCTGTTCCGGGAATGCAGGTCGGTCGATCGGCTTTAGATCTCTTCGAAGTGCGAGCGGTCAACGCCGCAGATCGGACAAACGTAGTCGGCCGGCAGATCGCCGTCGGTTTCCACAATGTAACCGCATACGTCGCATCTGAACCGGCGTGACTTCTTCGGAGCTTCGGCTTCGGGCTTGGGCTCGGGTTCGGCGCGGAAGGTGGGTGCGTTTTTGGGAGCTTTCCCCTTAATCACGCGATGATAATAGGCGTAAGTCATGGGCGTGCCCTCGCCGGGATAGGAGGTCACGAGCTTGCCGATGACAATCACGTGGGTGCCGCAGTCGACGAAGTTGATGGCGTCCAGGATGAGGCGTCCGCAGAATTTCCCTTTCACGGCCGGAGCGCCATCGAGGTCTTCACATCCGAAATCGGCATATTTGTCGGTGTCGCGCGACGACCGAAAGCCGAACGAGCTGATTACAAACGGATCGGTATCCTCAGCGATGATCGACAGGCTGAAGCGCGGATTGCGCTTGATGCAGTCGAGCGTGAAATTCTTTTTGTTGAGGCAGATAGCCAGGGTGGGATTCTCGCTCGTCACCTGGAAGCAGGTGTTGATGACACACCCTGCGGGCTTGCCGTCGGAATAGCATCCAACCACATAGAGCCCGTAGGTGATGTCATAGAGTGCGTTGCTGCTCATCTTCTTTCGAAATTAGTAGTTCTGGGCTTTGATTTCGAAGAAGCTTTCGGGATGGGCGCAAACCGGGCAAACCTTCGGCGCGTTCTTGCCTACGACGATGTGACCGCAGTTGCGGCATACCCAGATGGTGTCGCCCTCGCGCGAGAATACGATTCCCTCCTCGATGTTCTTGAGCAGGCGCAGATAGCGCTCCTCGTGGTGGCGCTCGATGGCACCAACGGCGCGGAATTTGAAGGCGATTTCGGGGAATCCCTCTTCTTCGGCTTCTTTTGCCATGCGGTCATACATGTTGGTCCACTCGTAGTTTTCGCCCTCGGCGGCATCGCGGAGGTTGGTCATGGTGTCGGCAATCTCGCCGCCGTGCAGAAGCTTGAACCACAGTTTGGCATGCTCTTTCTCGTTGTGGGCAGTCTCTTCGAAGAGGGCTGCAATCTGCTCGTAGCCGTCTTTCTTGGCCTTCGATGCATAATAGCTGTATTTGTTGCGAGCCTGCGATTCGCCTGCAAACGCTTCCTGAAGGTTGCGTTCAGTCTTTGTTCCTTTTAAATCTTTCATGTTTTTTTGAGGTATTTTTTTATGTTATTATTTGGTTGTCGATTGGTTGTCAATCAGTTTTATGCAATCCGGACACAGCCCGCGGAAGGTCACATCCACCGAATCGATGTCAAATCGGGGCGACATCCACTCGGCCAGGTTGCCGGGCATGGGCATGTCGTAGATTCGCGAGCATCGCCGGCAAATGAAATGGCTGTGAGCAGGCTGCTGGGCCATGTCGTAACGTGAACATCCCGATTCAATCTCCAATTCGCGCAGCAATCCTTTCTCTGTCAGCGTTTTCAGGGAATTGTAGACCGTTGTGCGCGATAGCGACAGATAGAGCTTCGAGAGATTCGAATAGATATCCTCTGCCGACGGATGGCGGTGGCTGTTGGCCACAATACCGAGCACCCCAATCCGCTGAGCCGAAGGACGTATCCCCTTCGCCTGAAGCATTTCGGTGAGTTTCGCTATCGAATATTCTGTGGTCATCTTTACCTCATTTTGTTATGATTACAAAAATAGCAACAATTCCAATCCCCGCCAAATTTATTTCAAAAAATCCTCTAAAAATTTTTTATACTGTCCGCCAAACCGTAATAATAACAAATCTCTTATGACCCTTCTATCAAGGACAAGTATCTGAAAAAACTACTGGACAACGGATATTTAGGATATTCATGAGAAGGAGATAAATATTGGTACACTCAGGAGGATGTAAACCTCTTTCTACGGAGATTCCATTATGAGCCATGTTGGCACAGTTGCAAATATCCGTGGCTTATTTTTGTAGTATAGGTCTATATTTTCTTGTTTAATGCTTAAATGATTATAAG
>SFFL01000047.1 GCA_004557825.1 Bacteroidales bacterium
TACGGCGATAATTATGTAGCAAGCCAGTCATTGGTGGGTGTGGCTCCTACACATCCCAAAATCGACAAGACGGAGATGATTGCCGGACGATTCATCAACGAAATCGATATGAAGGACCAGCGCAAGAATGTGGTGCTGAGCCGAAGCCAGGCCAAGGAACTCAGCAAAGACTACCGTTCGCTGGTGGGCAAGAACGTAAAGATCAGCAACCTCAACTTCCAGGTGGTAGGAATTTACAAGGATGATGAATCGCGCAACAATACCGATGCTTTCATCGCCTACTCCACCATAAAGACCATCTACGCCAAGGGCGATGATGCAGGAAGTCTGGAGTTCACCATCAAGAATCTGAAGACCAAGGAAGATAACGAGCAGTTTGAGAAGAACTATCGTGCCAGCATCAACAACAACCACCAGGCTGCTCCCGATGACGATCGCACCATCTGGCTCTGGAACCGATACATGGACAATATCCAGATGAACCAGGGAATCGCCATCATGCAGACTGCCCTCTGGATAGTAGGTCTGTTCACTCTGCTGAGCGGCATCGTGGGCGTAAGCAACATCATGCTCATCACCGTAAAGGAGCGAACCCGAGAGTTTGGCGTAAGAAAAGCCATCGGTGCCAAACCTTGGTCGATACTGAAGCTCATCATCACCGAGAGCATCATCATCACCTCGTTCTTCGGCTACATCGGAATGGTCTGCGGCGTGGCAGCAAACGAAATCATGGACGCAACCATCGGCCACACCACCGTAGATACCGGACTGTTTAAAGCCGCCATGTTTGTGAACCCTACGGTGGGCCTCGGCACCTGCATCGGTGCTACCATCGCCATCGTCATCGCAGGCACCATCGCCGGACTCATCCCAGCCATCAAGGCTGCAAGAATCCGACCGATAGAGGCGCTGAGAGCAGAATAAACTATAAATTATTATTATGCGATTAGATTTAGATACATATAAAGAGATTCTCGACACCATCACGAGAAACAAGAGCCGCAGTCTGCTCACGGGCTTCGGCGTGTTCTGGGGCGTGTTTATGCTCATCGCCCTGATGGGTGGCGGACAGGGACTGAAGGAGATGCTGCAGAACAACTTCGCAGGCTTCGCCACCAACACCGCCATCATCTGGGCGCAGAACACCACCAAGCCCTACAAGGGATTCAACAAGGGGCGTTCCTGGCAGATGGAAGAGAAAGACCTGGAGCGACTGCGCCACAGGGTGCCCGAACTCGATGTCATTACCCCGCTGCTCTTCGGAGGCAACAAGTCGGTGGTGTTTGGCGACAAGAAATTCAGCGGCAGCACGCAGGGTGTGAATCCCGATTACGCCCAGGTTTCCGCACCTAAAATGTTTTACGGCAGATACATCAACGAGATGGATGTGCGCCGCCAGCGCAAGGTTTGCGTCATCGGCAAACAGATTTACAAGACCCTCTTCCCCGGCGGCGGTGACCCGTGCGGCAAGAGTGTACGAGTGGATTCCACCTATTACACGGTGGTGGGTGTAGATTACCGCTCGGGAAATGGCATCAACTTCGGCGGTAGAGCCGACGAAACCATCACCATTCCGCAATCTGTGCTCCGCACCGCCTACAACCGCGGAACCGCCATCGACATCATCGCCACCACGGGTAAGCCGGGCGTGGTAATGAGCAGCATCGCCCAGCGAATGCGTGAAACCATAGCCAGGGCCCACAACATCGACCCTTCAGATGAAAAGGGAATCATGGTGTTCAATACGGAGGTGCTCTTCCAGATGCTCGACAATCTGTTTAAGGGCGTCAACTTCCTCATCTGGCTGGTAGGTATCGGCACCCTTCTCGCCGGCGCCATCGGAGTTTCCAACATCATGATGGTAACGGTGAAGGAGCGAACCACCGAGATAGGCATTCGCCGAGCCATCGGAGCCACGCCTAAGATGATTCTCTCGCAAATCATCTCAGAGAGTATTCTCCTCACCCTGGTGGCAGGCATGAGCGGCATCATCTTCGGAGTAGCCATCCTGCAGATGCTGGA
>SFFL01000048.1 GCA_004557825.1 Bacteroidales bacterium
GCTGGCCGTCGATCTGCCCAGCGGCATCAACACCGATACGGGTGAGGCCGCCGAGGGAGCCGTCCGCGCAGACCTGACCGTGACGTTTGACAGCTGCAAGCCCCTGCACACAGCTACAAGCTCCGCACCCTTCTGCGGTGAGATCGTCTGTGCCGACATCGGCATCCGGGACGAATGGCACCCGGCAGGTCTTGCACAGCTTTAAACGCGGAATTTTGCCCTTACAAAAAAGCACTTTCCCTTATATTTGCATTGCAAATAAGGGAAAGTGCTTTTGTCTTGCTCACTATGAGGTTACTATCGCAAAGGATACGGTCAACTCCCAATAGCGAAAAGATAATACGGCAGCCTTCACTTTTTCAGCACTACGCACTCATAGGGGCGCAGCGTGTCGGCGGTGTCGGGGTAGTTACCCAGCAGTTTCTCGGCATCGGTCCAGCCTACGGGCAGGGGCTTGGCAATTTCCCGCTCCCGCAGGTTGCAGAGAATCAGCAGCTCCGTCTCGCCGTCGTACCGGCGATAGGCTAACAAATCCGCGTTGTCGGGGTACAAGAACTCGATTTTTCCCGCACTGATGACCGGCATTTTCTTGCGCAGGGCCACCAGCGTTTTGTAAAAGCTGCGGATGGAATCCGGGGCGTCCATTTGGGCAGCGGCGTTGATGGCCTTGTAGTTGTCGGCAATGCCGATCCACGGCGTACCGGTGGTAAACCCGGCGTTCTCGCTCGCGTCCCACTGCATCGGGGTGCGGCTGTCGTCGCGGCTGCGCTGGGCGATAATGTCCAGCGTCTCGGCCTCGGTCTTGTCCTGATCTCGCAGGATCCTGTAGTAGTTGAGGCTCTCGACGTCGCGGTACTGCTCGATTTTCGTGAAGTGCGGGTTCGTCATGCCCAGCTCCTCACCCTGATAAATGTACGGTGTGCCGCGCATAAAGTGGATGGCCACCGCCAGCATCTCGGCGCTTTCCTTCCAGTAGGTCGTGTCGCTGCCAAAGCGGCTGACCGCACGGGGCTGGTCGTGGTGCATTCCCTCCTGCCAGGTCTTGAACAGTTTCTTCATGGCGAGGTAATCAGGCTCCCTCAATTCCCACTTTTGCCCGTCCTTGTAGTCGACCTTCAGGTGGTGGAAATTGAAGCACATCGTCAGCTCGTGGTTGCCCTCAGCGGTGTAGCCGATGCAGTTTTCCAGCGTGGTGGAGGACATTTCGCCAACGGTTATCATACCGTCGATGCCGCCCGCGGCGACCAACTCCTTCAGGTACTTGTGGACGTTGCGGCCATCGGTGTAGAAGCGGCGGCCGTCGCCCTCGTAGTCGTCCTCATAAAATTCCGGCTTGGAGATGACATTGATGACGTCAAAGCGAAAGCCCTTGATGCCTTTCGCCTTCCAGAAGCGCAGGATGTCGGCCATTTCTAACATCGTACAGGTGCAGATACCACTTGCCGAGCCATGGTACATATTCCCACGCAGGGCCGCCGAATTTTGAAACCCAGTTCGTCGGGTAGCAGTCGGGCGTGCCGTCCTTGAAGATGTAATAGTCCTGGTACTTTTTGTCGCCTGCCAGTGCTTTTTTGAACCACTCATGCTCGGTGGAGGTGTGGTTGAACACCATGTCCAGCATCAGGCCGATGCCGCGCCTGTCCGCCTCGCGGATAAGCGGCGTCAGCCAGAGATAGTCAACGCCCAGGTCGGCGAGGTAGTCCAGTTTCGCGGTGACGCCCTTCAAATCGCCGAAGCCGTCACCGTTCGAGTCCATGAAGGATTTCGGGTAAATTTGGTAGACAACTTTATCTTTAAAATCATTCATGGTACACACCTCACAAAATCAGGCAATGCCTTTCTTTTTGCCGACGCTGACGGTCAGCACAAAGGGCACAACGATGGCAATGACCATGCACAGCGCAAAGCTGAGCATATAGGCAGGCTGGATGGACAGAATGCCGGGGATGCCGCCGACGCCGATGGCGTTGGCCGTGGTGGAAGTAGCCACGCAGACAGCTGCCGCGATGGCCGAGCCGATCATGCCGCAGATGAACGGGAAGTGGAATTTGAGGTTGACGCCGAACATAGCGGGCTCGGTAACGCCAAGGTAGCAGGAGATGCAGGCAGGCACGTTGATCTCCTGGGCATCAGCATTTTTGCGCTGTAAGTAGATCATACCGAGGACGGCAGAGCCCTGCGCAATGTTGGACAGCGCGATCATCGGCCACAGCATCGTACCGCCGAAGTCGGCAATCAGCTGCATATCAATGGCGTTGGACATGTGGTGCAGGCCGGTGATGACGAGCGGGGCGTAGACAAAGCCGAAGATAGCACCAAAGATGACGCGGAAGGAGCCGGAAATGCCAGCGTAGACAACATCAGAGATGACGGAGCCGATCTTCCAGCCGATGGGGCCAAGGATGGTATGAGCGACGATGACGGACAGGACCAGCGAGCAGAACGGTACAACGATCATCGAGATGACCGGCGGGCAGATCTTGCGGAAGAATTTT
>SFFL01000004.1 GCA_004557825.1 Bacteroidales bacterium
CCATGTTGTAAACGATCGTTTCCATGTGCAGCAGGTTTACAACGAGGCTGTCGATGAAATCCGTGTCGACATCCGCCGTCAGCTCATAGCGGAGGACAATGCCCGCGACAAATCCGAGGCTCCGGTGACATACTCAAACGGTGAGACTATGCGCCAGATACTTGCGCGCAGCAAGCACACGCTTATGATGTCACAAAACAAATGGACTGACATACAGCGTCATCGGGCAAACATACTGTTCAAGCACTATCCTATACTGAAAGACGCCTATCGACTTGCTATGGAACTACGCCGCATATTCAATATGCAAATCTCTCCGACAAAAGCCATGGGGAAGATGAACAAGTGGTATGAAAAGGTGATGGCTCTGGGCAATAATAACTTTCGTTCTGTAATCAAGACATTCAAAAATCACGCCCCGACGATTCTCAATTACTTCCGACGGCGCTCCACAAACGCTTCTGCCGAAGCTTTCAACTCCAAGGTCAAGATATTCCGTTCACAGATGCGTGGTGTCCGGGATCGTGACTTCTTCATCTTCCGCCTCGTAAAACTATATGCCTAATTTTTTAACACTTTAATCTCCCGGTTTTAACAAATGCACCGAAAATTCGGCTTGACCCCTCAAATATTTGATATGCCCAAATTAAAACGAAAAAGAGAGCTAAGCTTGAGGCTTAACTCTCTGTGTTTCAGGTGGTGCCAACGGGAATCGAACCAGTGACACAAGGATTTTCAGTCCTTTGCTCTACCAACTGAGCTATGGCACCATCAGGCGATATTTTCGCAAGAATTGGGGTGCTTCCCGTTTCTGCGTTGCAAAGGTAGGTATTATTTTTGGATTGACCAAATTTTTTAAAAGATTTATTTTTTCGCCGACATCAAGCCAGGCTGCTTTTTAGACGGAAAGACAGGCTTTTGAAGATGACAGAAAGACATAAAAACAGAAAGCCGGGGCGGAGAGGCTTGTAGGGGCGCGATTTGTCGCGCCCACCCCGGATGGCCGCCAGGCGGGAAAAGACAGGAGGACAGGAGGGGCTGCGCAGCGCTACCTTCCGAAGCGGAAGGCCGGAGAACAGGAGGCTGCGCGGCGTGGCTTTTGCTGCTAAATTAGCTAAAGTAGCTAAGATAGCTAAGATGGCTAAAGTAGCAAAAATAGCTAAGGAGGCTAAGGCAGCTAAGGAGGCTAAGGCGGGCGGGGGCGGGCGAAAAAACCGCCCGTGTCTCGCGACAAGGGCGGCGATAGCTTTCCTCGCCGGAAAGCTGTTTGTTGGATGCTATCTGTTATTTCTGATTTTTGAAAAAATTTTTACTGATTTTCTACTTTTTTGCTTATGTGATGTTTGTTTGATTTATACGGTGTGTGTGGTGTGCGTGGGCGCACTTCGCAAATGTATAGATTAATTTTTATAATTGCAACTTTTTGCCACATTTTTTCTTAAAAAATGTTCAAATAGTAGTTTTAAAGCTGTTTTGTATAGAAAATTGTGGATTCCGACGGCGCAGGATGGGCGTTTGGAAGTTTTTTGCTAATTTTGCGGGTGATTTTTTTGTAAGATATGGATACGCTATATATCGATGAACTGAAAGAGCGGGTGCTATCCGGCGGCGAGATTTCCGCCGAGGAGGCTTACCGTCTGGCCGAACTCGCTGACGAGCAGCAGGATGCGCTCTGGCAGGCCGCCGGCGAAATCACCCGCAAGTTTTGCCCGCAGGTATTTGATTCCTGTTCGATAGTAAATGCCCGGTCGGGCCGTTGCTCCGAGAATTGCAAATGGTGCGCACAGTCGGCGCATTATCACACCTCCTGCGATGTCTATCCGCTGATTTCCCGCGAAGAGTGTATGCGTGTGGCCGATTACAATCGCGCACAGGGCATCCGGCGGTTCTCGCTCGTGACCTCCGGACGCGCTATGCGGGGCGCCGACCTCGACCGCGCCTGCGAATATTTCCGCGAGATGGCCGCCAAGGGTGGAATGGATCTGTGCGCATCTATGGGCCTGCTGGGCCGCGAGGAGCTGCAGAAGCTCCGCGACGCGGGCGTCACACGCTATCATTGCAACCTTGAGGCAGCGCCATCGTTCTTCCCCTCGCTCTGCTCCACGCACAGCATCGAAGATAAAATCGCCACCATCAACCTCGCCCGCGAGGTAGGCCTGGAGGTGTGCTCCGGCGGCATAATCGGTATGGGCGAGACGCGCCGCCAACGCGTAGAACTGGCGCTGACCCTGCGCCGGGTGCAGCCTGCCTCCATCCCCCTCAACATTCTCTGCCCCATCCCCGGCACTCCGCTGCAGGATGCCGAGCCGCTCTCCGGCGAGGAAATCCTCACCACAATCGCCCTCTTCCGCTTCGTGCACCCGCACGTAGCCATCCGTTTTGCCGGCGGACGGCGGAAACTTCCCCGCGAACTGCAAGTGAAAGCCTTGCAGACCGGCATGAACGGCGGCATCGTAGGCGACCTCCTCACCACCGTCGGTTCCACCGTAGCCGACGACCGCCGCCTTGCCTCCACCGCCGGCTACACCTTCTGAGCCGCGCGAAAAAAATTGAAAATTAAAAATTAAAAATTGCCATCCGGGCGCATGCCGGATGGCAATTATTCATTTTACATTTCGCATTTTGCATGTTGCATTTCGCATTATGCATTCCGCATTGGCAAAGCCCGGGGATTACTTGTAGTTTTCGGCTTCGCGGCGGATGGCCTCGAAGAGACGGAGGTCGGAGTCGCTAAGGGCGCGGTGGCGGCGGGCCATCATACGGGAGGCGATGTCAACAAATTTCTCCATCGGCAGGTCGGTGAAGCCGGAGGCGCCACCCTCCGAGAAGCTGGCCACGAAATTGCGCGGGAAGCCTGAGCCGTGGACATTGACGCCCACGCCCACCACGGTAGCGGTGTTGAACATAGTGTTGATGCCAGCTTTGGAGTGGTCGCCCATTATCAGGCCGCAGAATTGCAGACCGGTTTTGAGGAAGCGGTGCTGGGGATAATTCCACAGCTTGATTTCGGTGTAGTCGTTTTTCAGGTTCGACGACACGCAACCGGCGCCGAGGTTGCACCATTCGCCAATCACGGCATTGCCCAGGAAGCCGTCGTGAGCCTTGTTGGAGAACCCGATCATCACCACATTGTTGAGTTCGCCGCCGACCTTGCACCAAGGGCCGAGTGTGGTGCCGGGGTAGATTCTCGTACCCATATTCACGGTGGAATGCTCACCCAAGGCGATGGGGCCGCGCAAGCAGCTCCCCTCCATAATTTCTACGTCGCGACCTACGTAAATCGGGCCGTGCGAAGCGTTGAGCACTACGCCCTCCACCACGGCGCCGCTTTCGATGTAGATCATCTCCGGGTCGCCGATTACGGTGTTGCTGCGCGGAATGGCCTGACCTTCGCGGCCACGGGTGAGGAATTCAAAATCCTCTTCGATTTTGCGGCCGTTGAGCAGGAAGATGTCGTAGAGGAAATCGATTGTGTCGACCTTCGATTCATAAGCCACCTCGCTGGGAGCGGCTCCTTCGGCGTCGAGACAGGAGGCTACGGCCACAGCTACGCCATTGCGGTTGAGCGCCGTGAGGGTCTGGCCCGGCTGGAGACCTGCCACACGGGCGGCGAGCGATTCCTCGGGCACCACGTGCGAGGCCACTACGGTGAATCCGGGTGCGGGCTTCACGTTAGGATATTTTTCCGACAGGTATTCCTCTGTGCCATAGTGAATTTCGGCTTCAGGGAGATACATATGCCACTTTCCGGCGATGGTGTTGATGCCCACCAGCAGGTCGGCCACGGGGCGCGTGTAGGTGATGGGGAGCAGATTAGCGTGCACTGCCGGAGAGTCCTGTAGTATGAGTCTGAGCATAGTGTGAAGCGTTTTTATGGTTATTGACTTTAGATTTATAACTCCGCAGGCAGTCCGATAGTTTGCCTTACGTTTTCTATTTTCCTCCAAAATTATTAATTTTGCGCGAAATTAACAAATAAAATTCCGATGAATTACCTCAAGACTGCCATCGACGGAGTCTACATCATTGAGCCGAAGCGTTTCGGCGACCTCCGCGGCTATTTTATGGAAACCTTCAAGCTCGACGAATTCCACGCAAATGTCGACCCCAATGTGAATTTCGTGCAGAGCAACGAGTCGATGTCGACCCGCGGTGTGCTCCGCGGTCTGCACTTCCAGAAAGGCGAATTTTCGCAGGCTAAACTCGTGAGGGTGTCGCAGGGCGCGGTGCTCGACGTAGCCGTAGACATCCGCAAAGGCTCCCCCACATTCGGCAAATATGTAGCTGTGGAACTGTCGCAGGAGAATGGCCGCCAGCTGTTTATCCCGCGCCATTTCGCCCACGGCTTTGTGGTGCTCAGCGACAAAGCCCAGTTCCAGTATATGGTCGACAATATCTACGCCCCGCAGTCGGAGGCTACCCTGCGCTTCGACGACCCCGACGTGGCCGTAGCCTGGCCCATCCCCGCCTCGGCGATGCTCCTCTCCGACAAAGACCTCGTGGGTATGTCGCTGGCCGATGTCGCCAAGCTCTAACCCCTAAGCTCTGAGCTCTAAGAACTAAAAACTAAGCAAAATGCTTTCACAATCACAGATAGCCACTCTTGAGGCCAACGGCTGCCGGTGCAGCGACTGGTCGCGCATCTCCGCCACCGAAGGCTTCGACCCCGCCTTCTGCCGCAATGTCGAATTCATCGGCGAGGTGACACTGGGCGCTAACGGCGCCGACATAGCCGTGGGCGGCATTCCCCGCCGTTGCGGCATTTACAACGCCACCCTGGCCGACTGCTCCGTGGCCGACAATGTCTACATCGCCAACATCAGCGGCGCCCTCTGCCGCCTCGACATCCGCCGAGGCTCCATCATCGAGGGGGTGCACACCATCCAGTGCCCCGCCGAGGGGAGCCATTTCGGCTGCAACGTGAAAGTGGAAGCACTCAACGAAACCGGCGGCCGTGAAGTGAACATCAACCCCTGCCTCTCGGCCCCCCTGGCCTATCTCCAGGCATTTCATCGCCACAGCGCCTCGCTCTCCCACGCCATCGAGAAGGGCGCCGAGGAGATTGCCGCGAAGGCCTTCGCCCGGCGCTCGCCAATCGGCCCCGATGCTGAAATCCGGGGCTGCGGCGACATCTCCGGCGTGGCCATCACCGACGGCGCCCGCGTAATCGGCGCATCCCGCCTGACCAACGGCACCATCTCCGGAGCCTACGTCGGCGCCGGCGTCATCGCCGTAGACTTCATCGTCGTACATGGCGCCACAGTCGACTCCGCCGCCATCCTCCACGGCGCATTCGTGGGCCACGGCGCTACCGTAGCCTCCGGATTCACCGCCCACAACTCGCTCATATTCACCCACTCCACCCTTGAAAACGGCGAATCCGCAGCAATGTTCGCCGGGCCGTTCACCACGTCGATGCACAAGTCAACCCTGCTCATCGGCGGATACTTCTCGTTCTTCAACGCCGGCTCGAACACCAACCAGAGCAACCACCTCTACAAGCTCGGCCCGATGCACCAGGGCACCCTCGCACGCGGTTGCCGCACCGGCAGCGGCTCCTACCTGATGTGGCCCGCCGCCATCGCACCATTCACCACCATCACCGGCCGACACTACATCCACCCCGACACCCGCGAATTTCCCTTCTCATACCTCATCAACGACGAGCAAGGGCGCTCCATCCTCCTGCCCGGAGCAATGGTAGGCTCCGTAGGCCTCGCACGCGACGTAGCCAAATGGCCCTCACGAATGAGTGAGGCCGCCTCAGCCGACCCCGTCAGCTTCCGTTGGCTATCGCCCTACACCATCGACCTCGTGCTCGACGCCATTGACCGCCTCCGCACTCTCCTGCTCCGCCTCGAACCCGGCTCACGAGCCACCGAAATCGAATACAAAGGCGTAGTAATCCCCATCAGCGCCATCAGCCGCGGCGTCGACAAATACACCATGCTCGTGAGAGTGTTCACCGGAGGCATTATCCGCCGCCGCATCCTCTCCATCATCGCCACCCACCCCGAAGCCACCCCCGACACTCTCCTCACCCTCCTCCGCCAGCAACCCGCCTGCCCCGCCCCGGGCAGCCCAGAGCCTGCAGGCGCTGCGGCTTCCGCCGAGTTTGAAGCCTCCTGCGGCGATTCCGACCGCTGGGTCGACCTGGCCGGCCTCCAGATGCCACGCGCCCTCCTCGACCACCTCACAACCACCTTCGCCGCCGAAAACCTCACATACACCGACATGTCGCGCCAACTCGCCGCCGTCGGCGAAAGCTACCCCGCCCTCTCCTGGGCCTGGGCCTACAACAATATGCCCCGCCTGGCCGGCGGCGCCATCACCGACCTCTCCCTCCGCTCCATAGCACACCTCATCGAAGACGCTGCCAACGCCGCCGACGCCCTCGAAAAACAATGGCTCCGCGACGCCGCCAAAGAATTCGATTGCGACACCGCCCTCCTCTCCTTCGGCATCGACGCCCCCATCGCCACCACAACAGCCTCCTCCCCCGCCGCCGATTCCGACTCTACGTCAGCCACCGCCGAAGCCGAGCGCCGCGCCGATTTCGCCCGAGTACGCGGCTCCATCGCCACCCAGCCCTTCCTGGCCAAGCTCCGCCGCTCCATTGCCGACTTCGCCGCCCCCGCCCGCGCCCTCGCCGCCACCCTCCTCCGCTAACCCCCACCGCCAGCACTCCGCCGCCCCGCCGCCCTGGCTCTGGCACCCTGGCCTTAGCTAATTTAGCTATCTTAGCTACTTTAGCTATCTTAGCTACTTTAGCCAATTTAGCAGCAAAAGCCCCCCGCCGCGCAGCCTCCTGTTCTCCCGCCTTCCGAAGCGGAAGGCCTCGCCGCGCAGCCCCTCCTGTTCTCCTGTCTTTTCCCGCCAGGCTTTATGTCTTTCGCCCGCCAGGGCGCCGCCGCGTTCATCGCGGCCTTTATCTCCTCCTTTTTGTCTTTATGTCTTTCTGTCTAAAAAAACTGTCTTTCTGTCTAAAAACCCCTCTCTTCTTTTTTTGAAAAATTTTTGCCGAAAAATTTGGCAGTATCAAAAATCCTCCTTAACTTTGCACTCGCAATCGACAAGGTGTTGCCTCTAACGATTGTCTCGAAAGAGCTTGCTCTCTCAGTTTTCACCAATCTTGGTGCGGTAGTTCAGCCGGTTAGAATACCTGCCTGTCACGCAGGGGGTCGCGAGTTCGAGTCTCGTCCGCACCGCTGGAGAGAGAGGAGAAGGAGTGGTTTTAGCCCTCGGGCTATGCTGCTCCTTCTTTTCGTTATATACTCTCCTCGCGCGCCCGCCCGCGCAAGACCCCTACCATTCCAGCCCCTCAACACTCCACCGCCGTGAACCGCATTCTCCTAAACATCACCCTGTTAGCGCTCGCCTCCACCCTCCTGGCAGCCTGCTCCCGCACAAAAGAATTCACCGCCGAACTCGACTCCGACGACATCGGCACCCAGAACATCACACTGACCTACTTCGCCGACGACGCCTGGAATACAGAACAAATCTCAGCCCTCAACGGCCACTTCTCCATCAAAGGCGCCGTGAGCGGCCCCACATACTTCGAAGTTTACACCTCCTCCGGCACACTGCTCGGAGCATTCATCGCCGACGGCGGCGACGAAATCACCGGCCGTCTCTCAGCCCTAAACCCCGAAAACTACCACCTTAAAGGCAACGACGACTCCCAAGCCCTCGTGAAATGGATCGCCGACAACCGCAAAGCCCTCGACAAAAAAGACATCAGCGCCATCAACCGCGCCGTAGCCGAAGAAATCCAGCGCGACCCCGACCGTTTCCTCGCCACAGCCCTCCTCCTCAACTACTTCTCCTTCCCCGGCTACGAAAAACAAGCCCTCCAGCTCCTCCAGTTAATCCCCGAAAAATACCGCCCGCGCGATTACACAATGGGCGCCGAACAGCTCCTGAGCGCCTCACTCGCCGCCGACTCTGCCTCCATCACCAACATCCGCACATTCTGCCAAGCTGACTCAATCCTCACCTTCACCCCCAACGGCGCCCACATCAACCTGCTCATACTCACCGACGACCAATGCCGCGCCGCCGACTCCATCCGCCAGCTCATAGCCACCCTCCGCGCCGGAGCGCCTACCGCCAAACAGCTGCGCATCACCGATTTAGGTACCGACCGCGACACTCTCCTCTGGCATTCCAACCTCCGCTCACTCCCCCAAGACTACCCCTCCGGAGTCGACCGCCTCTGGCTCAACGAAGGCCCCGCCACCGAGGGCATCGCACCCCTGGCCCCCACCGACATCCCCTACTTCATCCTCGCCGACTCCACCGGCCGCGTCCTCACCCGCACCCCCTCAGCCACCGCCGCCCGCGCCGCCTACGGCCAATGGCGCCGTAAAATCTGATCATAAGCCCCTCTCTGCATTCCGCATTCTGCATTCCGCATTCCCAAAGCCTCCCTCAGTATGCTCGTCAAAGTCAACGGCGCAGCCCTCCAAGGCATCGACGCCATAAAAATCGCCATCGAAACCTCCGTCGAACCAGGCTTCTCCACCACTATGGTAGGAATGCCCGACAAAGCCGTAAAAGAAAGCATCGAACGCGTGCAGTCGGCCATCACACGCAGCGCCCTGGAATTCCCGCACCGCAAAATCCTCATCAACATGGCCCCCGCCGACGTCCGCAAAGAAGGCGCCGCATTCGACCTACCCCTGGCCATCGGAATCCTCGCCGCCGACCGCAAAATCTCCCCCGACCTCATCGACCGATACATGATAATGGGCGAACTATCACTCGACGGCACACTCCTCCCCATAAAAGGCGTACTGCCAATGGCAATCCTCGCCCGAAAACTCGCCCTCAAAGGATTCATCCTCCCAGCCGAAAACGCCACCGAAGCAGCCGTAGTAAACAACCTCGAAATCTACGGCGCACGCACCCTCCGCGAAGCCATCGACCACATCAACGCCACTATACCAATCACCCCCACACAAGTCGACACACGAGCCGAATTCGGCCGAGCCGTAGAACAATTCCCCTACGACTTCGCCGACGTAAAAGGCCAGGAAACCGTAAAACGAGCATTCGAAGTAGCATGCGCCGGAGGCCACAACATCCTCCTGGTAGGCCCTCCCGGATCCGGAAAATCAATGATGGCAAAACGAATCCCATCAATCCTACCGCCACTCACACTCACCGAAGCACTCGAAACCACCAAAATCCACTCCGTAGCCGGAAACCTCAAAAGCGGAGCCACACTTATGAGCCACCGCCCATTCCGCGCACCACACCACACAATCTCAAACGTAGCCCTCGTTGGCGGAGGCACAAACCCCACACCAGGCGAAATATCCCTCGCCCACAACGGCGTACTCTTCCTCGACGAATTCCCCGAATTCTCACGCACAGCACTCGAAGTAATGCGCCAACCACTCGAAGACCGCCAAATCACCGTAGCACGCGCAAAATACACCCTCACATACCCCGCAGGATTCATGCTCGTAGCATCAATGAACCCCTGCCCCTGCGGCTACTACACACACCCCACACGCCCCTGCACCTGCTCCATAGCACAAGTACAACGCTACATGGGCCGCATCTCAGGCCCACTGCTCGACCGCATCGACCTACAGATCGAAATCCAACCCGTACCATTCGCCGACCTCCGCCAAGCCCCCACCGGCGAAACCTCCGCCGCAATCCGCGCCCGCGTCATCGCAGCCCGCAATATCCAGCAACAACGCTTCGCCTCCGAACCCACCACCCACTGCAACGCCCAGATGACCACCCGCATGCTCACCCGCTGGGCACGCCCCACCCCCGAAGCAATGCAAATCCTCGAAGACGCCATGACCCGCTACGACATGTCAGCCCGCGCCTACGACCGCATCCTCCGCGTCGCCCGCACCATCGCCGACCTCAACCTCGCCACCACCCCCGACTCCCCCTCCGCCACCCCTGCCGCCCTGCAGGCTGCCATAGACACTCCCATCCTGCCCATCCACATGCGCGAAGCCGTCTCCTACCGCTGCCTCGACCGCTCCACCTGGGGCCTCCGATAGCCCCGCCCGCATAAAACCGCAGCCCCTCCCCAAGCCACCGCAGCTCCTCGCTCCTCCCACAAGCCCCCCTCAGCAAAAAGCATTCCTTAACTTTGACGCGGGCGAAAAGCTTCAGCTTCGAATCCTCCCCCGGCGAAAAGCTTCAGCTTCGCCCCCCCCATTCAGCCATGAACTACCCCAAGCGCTCCTGCACCCACCGCATGAAAGGCCACGACTACCGAGCCACCTGGAAATACCACCTCACCCTCCTTAAAAACCCCGACGCGCCATACTTCTGCCACCTCGCCGACGGCTGGCGCGAAGCAGCCCTCACACATCGCCGGGAAGCAGTGAAGATGGAATACACCCCCGCCGGTAAAGCCGTGCGCGACGCCCTCTTCGAATGGAAAAGCTTCGCGCCAAAGATAAGCCTCCTCCAATATTCCATTATGCCTGACCACCTCCATCAGCTCATCCCGGTAAATATAGCCTCAACCGCGGGCTCGACCGTAATCAGATGGAACGTCTCGCCTCGCTTGAGTTCATCGAAAAGGGCAAGAACCTGTTCATTACCGGCCCGGCGGGAACCGGCAAGAGCTATCTCGCGACCGCATTGGGCTATGAGGCCTGCAAGAAGGGTGTCCGCACCTGCTATGCAAGTGCCTCCAAACTCCTCGGCTCTCTCAAGGTCGCCAAAGCGAAAGGTACTGTGGAGACCGAATTAAAGAAAATCGAGCGTTGCCCGCTACTCATCCTCGATGACCTCTTTCTTGTGGCCCTCGACGTCAAGGAGCGCGGGCTGCTGGTTGAAATTGTCGAAGACCGGTATGACCGAAAATCAACTATCGTGACATCCCAGCTATCGTCCGATGACTGGTATGAGGCAATCGGTGATCCGACAGTAGCAGATGCCATCCTCGACCGCCTTGTGCACGGAGCACATCAGATTGAACTTACAGGTGAAAGCGTCCGTAAGATCAAGGCCTCCAAGAAGTAATACGCTGAAATAAAAATGACCCCGTCGGCCAGGATACCTTGGGGGCAAAATTAAAAAATTTTCGGTGGTCAAGCGGCCTTCGGCCTCGGGGGTCACGCCGCCCCGGTTTTTCCACCCACCAACGCCTTCTCCACAATCGGCATCTGATCCCCCTCTCAAGTGCCCCGGTCTTTCCCTCCAAGCCTGTATTTTGTTTTTCTGTCTTTCTGTCCTCCTATCATCCCCACCTCGGTTATTTGTCTAAGTTCCGCCCCTTTCCCCATTGCGTTTCCCTCTCACGTTTCCGTACCGTCGGGCTTGATTTCCGGAAAAATCTTTGAATATGTCGGGGATTTTACCGACCTTTACAAGGTGATTTGCGGGGAGGCGCGTTTTCCCCTTTATTGAAGTATGGCTTTTCCGCTTTTATAGGGATGGCTTTTCAGCATTATTGGACGCGATTTTTTCCGCTCTCGAATGGTGATTGTGTTCAACTCAAATGACGATTGTTTTCAAATGGTATTATGAATGATTATAGATGGTCTGAGGGCCTTAACTGTGCCGTGACAGTGTGCGATGCCGACGGCGTTATCCTGTATATGAATCGTAAGGCACGCGAGACGTTTGCATCGCACGGTGATCTCATTGGCCGGAATCTTTACGATTGCCATTCGGCGCAATCTGCGGAAATGATTCATCATATGCTTGCCACAGGCGAGAGCAATGCATACACTATCGAGAAGAATGGTGTACATAAGATCATCTATCAGTCGCCCTGGCGCAATCCAGATGGCAGCATCGGCGGTCTGGTGGAATTTTCGATGGTCACCCCCGCCAATCTTCCTCACCACATCCGTCAGTGATTTCACCGCGCCGGGGTATTGTCTAATTTTTAGCTTCAGACGATGAAGGATTTCATAAAAAGGCATAAATTCCTGATATTCTGGCTATTGATAAGCCTACTATATTGCTGCACAGTGGTGACGACAGAGATGTCGAGCATTCCGCTGGGCAGCTGGAAGGCTATTATCCTGACGGCTATGCAATGGGGATTGATTACCTTTTGCACATCGGGGTTGCTGCTTCTTTTATGTCTGTCGCGGTGGGTGTTTGCCATCGTGTGGCCTTTGCTTCTGACCTTCAGCTGGGCAATCTGCTTTTATGTAATTACTATAGGTCAGACATTTACGGCCGTAAGCATTGAGATCGCGCTCGTCAACAATGCCGATATGTGGCTGAGTGTGATTTCTCCCTGGCTGGTGATTACGATGGTTCTGGCGCTGGCAATCGGGGTTGTCACGGCTGTTTACCGGTGGAAATATATCCATCCGGGGCGGCGTACACGGTATGTGGGCCTGGCTGCCGGGGTGATTATGGGATCGATGCCGTTTCTGATGCCGCGCTTCTATGGCCCTGTAGGTAGCCGGCTACCCTATTCCTTGTATTTTGCCACACGAACCTATTATGAGAATCGGGCTAATATCTCCGAGCACCGCAATACATATCTCCACACCCCTGCCCAAGCCGATGCCAATGCCCCGGATTTGTTTTTCGTGCTGGGCGAATCGCTGCGCGCCGATCATCTCCCTCAGAACGGCTACACGCGCAACACTATGCCGCAGTTGTCGGCTGATTCCACCGTAATCAGTTACCCAAATATCTATTCGGAATACGTGCAGACGCACCTAAGTTTGCCACATCTACTCACCTCTTTCTCAATGGAATACCCCGATACGGCCTACCGTTCTCAATCATTCATCCCGCTATTCAAGAAAGCCGGATACAAGTCGGCTTGGTTCGCCAATCAGGATATCAGCGAAACATACGCCTATTTCACACGCGAGTGCGACACAATTTCCTATTGCAATGCTGCAAGGTCGCGTTTTTCTTATACCAAGTGGCTCGACAACGACGTTATACCTAACATTAAGCGCTGGCTTCAGGAAGCTGATGGCTTCCCCCGCCTTGCCATCATACACTCTGCAGGCTCGCACTGGTGGTATAATTCGCATTACGAGCAGAAACACGCACTATTCCTCCCCGATGCCGACAGCAAGGAACTCAGCGCCCTGAGCCTGGAGCAGATAATCAATTCCTACGATAATTCCATCGTCGCCACCGACGATTTCTTGGCGCAACTGATACAACTGGTCTCCGACCGCAACGCCGTAATCATCTTTATTTCCGACCATGGCGAATCGCTCGGAGAGAACGGCATATTCCTGCACGGCACCGACAATGAGTCGCTCCACTATCCCGCATGCCTGTTCTGGATATCGCCAAAATATGCCGCCACATTCCCCAAGAAGGCTGCAAAACTTACCAAGAACCGCCTCCGCCGAGCCGAAACAGATGCCTTTTTCCACACCGCTCTCGACCTCGGAGCAATCAACACACCCGCCCTTAACCCCACCAAAAGCCTCCTGCACGAATGACCCGAATCCCCTGGATCGACTACATAAAAGTGTTTGCGATATGCAGTGTGGTGCTTCTGCACCCCCACATAAATAAATAATATCCACTACAGTGCCTCACCTGGGCGGAGGAGAGGCGGAGCGGAGCCGGCCTTGTCCTGTGATCGGCCGTGCACGGCCGATTACGCAGAGAGACCTGGCACAAGCCATCCCCGCTGCCTCCAGGCTCCTGTGCTCCCGTCATTCCGCATTGCGAATTGGTTATTACAGGTTGACTTGGGCGGGGTGGTGGGATTGGAGGCGGGCGACGAGTTTGGCCATCGCGGTGGGGGTGTTGAGCAGGAGGGGGTAGCAGACGCCGTCGCTGCATTCTTTGCCCAGGAGGTGGAGGCGGCGGCGGTAGGCGTCGAAGTCGGCGATGGGTTTACGCGCTACGCCGCTTTCCATAGCCGCACGGGCTACGGCTACCGACACTACTTCCAGCAGTCGCGGGTCCATCGATTTGGGAAGAATGTATTCACGGCCGAAGCGGAGGTCTTCGCCGGGAAATACCTTGCGGATTTCCTCCGGAACGGGTTCGTGAGCCAGGGCGGCGATGGCCTTGGCGGCACCCAGTTTCATTGCTTCGTTGATCTGCGAAGCACCTGCATCAAGGGCACCGCGGAAGATGTAGGGGAAGCCCAGGACATTGTTGATTTGGTTGGGATAGTCGCTGCGGCCGGTGGCGAAAATCATATCCTTGCGGGTGCTCAGGGCCAGGTCGCGGTTGATCTCCGGATCGGGATTTGCCAGCGCGAATACAATCGGCATTGTATTCATCGAAAGGAGCATTTCGGGCGTAAGCACATCCTTCACCGACAGCCCCAGAAACAGATCCGTGCCGCGGATGGCGTCGGCCAGCGTGTAGATATCGAGGCGCGATGTGGCGAACTCCCGCTTCTGCGGGGTGAGGTTCTGCCGGTCGGCGCGGATTACCCCCTTCGAGTCTACCATCACAATATTCTCGCGACGCACACCCAGGGCGTTGTAGAGCCTGGTGCAGGAGATAGCGGCGGCGCCGGCACCATTTACCACCATCTTCACATCCTCAATCTTCTTGCCCTGAATCTCGAGGGCGTTGAGCATCGCAGCGGCCGAGATAATGGCCGTGCCGTGCTGATCGTCGTGCATCACCGGGATGTCGAGTTCGGCCTTCAGGCGCGTCTCTATTTCGAAGCACTCCGGAGCCTTGATATCCTCCAGATTTATCCCGCCGAAAGTAGGGGCGAGAGCCTTGACAATCTCCACGAACTTCGCCGGGTCGCGCTCGTTCACCTCCAGGTCATAGCAATCGATGCCGGCAAAAACCTTAAACAGGAGAGCCTTCCCCTCCATCACCGGTTTGCCCGCTTCGGCGCCGATGTCACCCAGACCGAGCACCGCCGTACCGTTGGAAATCACGGCCACGAGATTGCCGCGGTTGGTGTAATCGTAAGCCTTCCGCGGGTCGTCTTTAATCTCCAGACAGGGATACGCCACGCCGGGCGAATACGCCAGCGCCAGGTCGGCGGGCGTACTGTAAGGTTTCGTGGGTACTACTTCAAGTTTTCCGGGTTTCGGTTTGCTGTGATACTCCAGCGCAAGTTTTCTGATAATCTTATCCATAATTCAGAGCAGTAAAGTCACCGGGGGCAACCGCGCAGCGGCACCCCAGGTCACATATAATAACGTTTACGGCACTGAAAGAGTTTGCTTCTTATCGCACAAACTCCCGGTTTAGACTACTCCGGCTTGTAGCCACGGAGCAGCGCCCATCAGGCTTAATATTTGATAAGGGAAGTCACCTCCACATCGTCGGGCAGTGCGTCACGACCGTGGAGAGCCTCCAGCTCGATGATGAAATTCACGTAAATCTTCTTCGGATGGAGCGACTTCACCAGCTCTACAGCGGCCGCCATAGTGCCGCCGGTAGCGAGCACATCATCGTGGAGCACCACTACATCATCCTCCGAGATGGCATCGCGGTGAATCTCGATTGTGTCGGTACCATACTCCTTCTTGTACGACATCTTCAGCGTGTCGGCGGGGAGCTTGCCCGGCTTACGAACCGGCACGAACCCGGCACCTAATTCAAAGGCGAGGATACTGCCGCCGATAAAGCCGCGGCTTTCGATACCCACCACTTTCGTTACACCCTTGTCGCGGTAAAGCTGCGACAGGTCCCAGCCGATAATGTGCAGTGCGCGGGGGTCCTTGAAGGCCGTAGTCAGATCCTTGAAAACGATGCCCTTTGTAGGGAAATCCATAACATCGCGCACATGTGCTTTGATATATTCCATAATAAAAAATAAATGTGTGTATTATCTATAATTGATTGAAAGAGCGAATCTTCGCATTGTTCCACGTGGAACAACCATCATCTTCCCGGCGGCTCCGAAAGACAGGAGCACAGGACCACAGGAGGCTTCGTTGCACCAGGCTGTAGGGGCGCGATATATCGCGGCCGCACCCGGATGGCGCATATTACCTTCAATCATGCGGCCGCGATATATCGCGACCCTACCACAATAGGTAACCATCGAGGGAAAGACCTACAGCCGTGGGGGCCATCGAGGGAAAGTCTACTGTCGTAGACACCTCCGGAGAAGAGAGTGAAAGCGCCCTGATGGCAATTTTCAAGTTTAAATTTTCAATTTTCAATTAAATGGCCGGCGTTCATCAGCGGCCGGAGAGGAGAAGGAGAATATTGATGTCGGCGGGGGAAACACCCGGGATGCGGGAGGCCTGCCCTACTGTGAGGGGACGGATGCGGGTAAGTTTCTGTCGCGCTTCGGTGGAGAGCCCGTTCAACTCGGAGTAGTTAAACCGGTCGCCTAACGGCACAGCCTCAAGGCGCCCCAACTTTTCGGCCAGCTGAGCCTCGCGTCGGATGTATCCGCCATATTTCACCAGCACCTCCGCAGCCTCGGCAATCTCCTCGCGCCGGTCGGCCGGGAGCGCCTCAAGTTTTGCCTTGAGCGGAGCAATAACCGCAGCAAGCATTTCAAGAGTGAGCGCCGGACGAAGCAGAATATTCACCAGTTTGCACCCCTCCTTCAGTGGAGCCAGCGGGAAGCCATTGGGGTGCGGAAATTCCACATTCGCCACCGGGCAACCCAGCGCCTTCAACTGCTCCGGCGTGAGCGCATCAATGGCCGCATTGAGCACCGACGGCTTCACCGAAAACGATTCCAGGAAGGCAATCAGATCGTCGCGCAGGCGGCGCTTCTGCTCTACCAATTCCAGGCGACGGTCGGAGGCCAGACCGAAATCGTGGCTCCGCCTGGTAAGCCTCATATCGGCATCATCCTGGCGCAGCAGAATACGGTATTCGGCACGCGAAGTGAACATACGATACGGCTCATCTACACCCTTTGTCACCAGGTCGTCGATAAGCACGCCTATGTAAGCCTCGTCGCGCCCCAGCGTGAACTCAGGCTTGCCAAGAACTCGCCCGGCGGCATTCATTCCGGCAATCAGACCCTGCCCTGCCGCCTCCTCATAGCCGGTAGTACCATTTATCTGACCGGCGAAATAGAGATTACGCACAGGCTTCGTTTCGAGCGTATGGCGAAGCTGCGTGGGGTCGAAAAAGTCATATTCTATGGCATAACCCGGACGAAGAATCTGCACATTTTTCAGCGCAGGAATCGTCTGCAGAGCCTCAAGCTGGATGTTGATCGGCAACGACGACGAGAACCCGTTAAGATAATATTCCGTGGTGGTCTCTCCTTCCGGCTCCAGGAAAAGCTGATGCTCGGTTTTGTCGGGGAAAGTCACGATTTTCGTTTCAATCGAAGGGCAATACCGCGGCCCTATGCTCTGAATCTGCCCATTGTAGAGCGGTGAATCGGGCAACCCTCGACGAAGCACCTCATGCGTGGATTCATTGGTGTAAACCAGCGCACACTCGCGCTGACGCAACGTGCGCTTCACCTCCGGAAGATAGGAAAAATGATGGAAATCATCCTCCAGAGGCTGCGCGGTGGTCTTGCTCCAGTCGATGGTGCGACCATCTATACGCACCGGCGTGCCGGTCTTCATCCGCGCCACGGTGAAACCGCAGTCGAGCAACTGCTGCGACAGCCCCACACTGGCCGGTTCAGCCGTACGGCCGCCGGGAATCTGAGTGCGCCCGATGTGCATAAGGCCATTGAGGAAAGTGCCATTGGCGAGCACCACAGCCTTAGCGTGGAAATCCACACCCAGCTTCGTATGCACGCCAGTAACGCGCTTGCAGCAATCAATAGAGTTGCCATCTTCAGCGCGGCCATACGCATCATCCTCAAAAATCAGCGACACCACATCATCCTGCCACAGCGATAGGTTGGGGGTGTTTTCAAGTGTCTCGCGCCACATCGCCGAGAACTTCATACGGTCGCTCTGGCTCCTGGGGCTCCACATAGCCGGACCCTTCGAGCGGTTGAGCATCCTGAACTGGATGGCACTACGGTCGGTAATAATCCCCGTCTGGCCACCCATCGCGTCGATTTCGCGCACAATCTGCCCCTTGGCAATACCGCCGATGGCGGGATTGCAACTCATCTGGGCTATCTTGTTCAAGTCGATGGTGATCAGCAGCGTATTAGCACCGAGCCGCGCCGACGCGGCTGCAGCCTCGCAACCGGCATGACCGGCGCCCACCACTATCACATCATAATCGAAAATCATTATATAAAGTTGTGTATCTTCTTGTATTTCAATTATTTAGCCACCTTCATCGCATCGAGCAGAGCCAGTGCGCGGTCCTCGTGAGCCTCCATAATCTCACGTTCGCCGGGCCCTTTGTCGTTGATACCACAAAGATGAAGCACACCATGCACAATCACGCGGAGCAGTTCACGCTCATAGGCAGCGCCCACCAACTCAGAGTTGGAGCGCACCGTGTCGAGCGATATCACCATATCGCCGCGGAGCAGCTTGCCCCGGCAGTAGTCAAACGTAATGATGTCGGTATAATAGTCGTGCTGAAGAAACTCCCTGTTCACAGCAAGAATCTTCTCATCATCGCAAAACAGATAACTGAGCTCGCCGAGCATCCGGCCATGCTCCTGCCCTACCCTATCGAGCCAGCTCTCGAGAAAATCGAAGTCAAGCTCCGGCATAGCAGTATCGCCGTCGGCAAGCCACTGAATTTTTTTTGTCATTGACAATCTGAATCGAAAAAACAAAAAATACCTGCAAATATAGCGAATTTCCTCAAGATTGTCAACCCCAATATTCACCCTCGGCCAAAATTGGCCAATTTGGCAAAAATCCGATTTTTCCGGCAGAATTTCCGCGCACGCCGCCAGCGCTTGCACATCATTTATTATCAGTAGATTACCGCGCTAACACCTCGAATTTAAGCCTCCGAGAATTTAATTTTCAAAAACACCCCACCGCCTGCCCGCAATTTTTCCAGCCATTTTTCCCGATTTTTCGGCCGCAGCGGGCGAAGCGCCGAAAGTAGTCACCTCCATCAGAAGCGGCCGCCATCAGAAGAAAATATATGCAGCAATGATTCCCGCCACCGAACCGGTCACATCGGCCAGCAAAGCATAAGGCACGGCGTAACGGGTCTTGCGGATTCCCACCGAACCGAAGTAAACCGCCAGCACATAAAACATCGTGTCGGTGCTCCCCTGAATTGCCGCCGACACCCGCGCGCAAAACGCATCCGCACCATGAGTGTTCATCAGGTCGATCATCAACCCGCGCGATCCGCTACCGCTCAACGGCTTCATCAGCGCCGTGGGCAGAGCTTCCACCCACTCCGTGTCGAGGCCGCACGCCCCGACCGCCATCGTGGTCCACTGGGTGATCAGGTCCATCGCGCCCGAAGCACGGAACACACCGATGCCCACCAGTATCGCCACCAGGAAAGGAATAATCTTCACCGCCGTCTGGAATCCCTCCTTCGCCCCCTCGATGAAAGCATCATAGACATTCATCCGTCGCCACAGTCCTGCGGCAAGGAACGCCACGATCACCGTGAAGAGAAGCGCATTGGCCATCAGCGACGAATAGCGCTCCACCCGTTCCCCCTCCATACCGGAGAAGAACCACACCATCACGCCAATCACAGCCATCATCCCGCCGAGCCAGAGCAGAAGCACCGGGTCGAGCAAACGGATGCGCTGCTTGAGGCAGAGCGCCACGATGCCCACAAACGTGGCCACAAACGTAGCCAGCAATATCGGCATAAACACATCGGTGGGATTCGCCGCGCCCGCCTGCGCCCTATACATCATTATTGATATAGGTATAAAGCAAAGCCCCGAGGCATTCAGCACCAAAAACATTATCATAGCGTCGGTGGCCGTGTCCTTCTTTTGATTGAGCGACTGAAGCTCCTGCATAGCCTTCAGGCCAAGCGGCGTGGCGGCATTATCAAGCCCAAGCATATTGGCCGACACATTCATAAAGATGCTTCCCATCGCCGGATGCCCCTTCGGCACACCCGGAAACAGACGACAGAACAGCGGCGATATCAACCGGCCGATAAAACCGATCACCCCGGCACGTTCGCCCACCTTCATCAGCCCCAGCCAGAGGGTGAGCACACCCGTCAGCCCCAGCGAAATCTCAAACGCATTGGCTGCGGAAGTAAACGACGCACTGGTGATTTCGCTCCAGATGGCCACATCGCCGCAAAAAATCGAGCGATACAGCGCCACCACGAACGCCACCAAGAAAAAAGCTATCCAAATATAATTGAGTGCCATAGCGAAATAAATGCGAAAAGCGGATGAAGGCTTGTAGGGGCGCGATTTTTCGCGCCAGCGCCCGGGTGGCAATTTTAAATTTTCAATTTCCATTTGCCTTGTCGACACAAAGGTAATGAAATTTGCCGGGAGAGATGAAGCGTTTCTCGCGAAAAGTTGCTAACTTTGCTCATTAAGAGCAATAAGCCCAAAATTTCATGAGCGATACACTGAAAATCCTCTGCCGCAACACCGGCCATTACCTCGATATCGAGGGGGGCGAAAACCTCCTCCAGCTCGCCGATAAGATTGGCCACAAAAACCTCGGCCTGCACTTCCCGCCCATCTGTGCGATGGTCAACAACAAGAACGAAGGCCTCCGCTACAAGGTCTTCGGCCCCAAAATCGTGCAATACCTCGACCGCTCGTCGGCTGCCGGATTCCGCGTCTACACCCGTTCGCTCTGCATGATGCTCTACTGCGCCGTGCGCCGCATGCTTCCCGGAGCCACGCTCCGCATCGAGCACTCGATAGCCGGAGGCTGGTACTGCCGCCTGTTCACACCCCCAACTGAGGGCCAACCGGCTTCCCCCGCTAGCATCACCGACGCCCTGCTGCAACAGCTCCAGAGCGCTATGACCCAGCTGCGCGACGCCGACCTCCCCTTCGACCGCAAGGAGCGCCTCACCACCGACATCCGCAAGCGTTTCCTCGACGAAGGGCTCCTCGACAAGGTCAACCTCCTCGACACGCTCCACGAGCTATACACCACCGTTTATCGCCTCGACGGCGTGGTCGACAACTACTACGGCGCCCTGGCTCCCTCCACCGGTTTCATCGACACCTTCTCGCTGGTCAGCTACAAGGAGGGCTTCCTCCTGCTGGGCATCGACCGCGCCGACGCCTCCCGCCAGGCCGTGGCGAAAACCCAGGAAAAGATGTACGAGGCTTTCCGCGAAAACCTCCGCTTCAACAAAATCATCGGCGTAAGCAATGTGGGGCAGCTCAACCAGGCCGTGATTTCCGAGCGCACCAACCGTCTGATCAACGTGGCCGAAGCGCTCCACGACAAGAAAATCGCCGCCATCGCCGACGAAATCGCCGAGCGCTACCACGAGGGCGGCGCCCGGGTGGTGCTCGTGGCCGGCCCCTCATCCTCGGGCAAAACTACCTTCACCAAGCGTCTGGCCATCTACCTGCTCACCAACCTCCTCGAGCCGGAGATGATTTCACTGGACAACTACTTCGTAAACCGCGAAAACACGCCCCGCGACCCCTCCGGCGACTACGACTACGAATCGCTCTACGCGCTTGACCTCAAGCAGTTTAACGACGACCTCACCGCCCTACTCCAGGGGCACACCGTAGAGATGCCCACCTACAACTTCGAGAAGGGGTGCCGCGAATACAAGGGCGACACCCTCACCCTAAAGCCCAACTCCATCCTCCTCCTTGAGGGCATCCACGGCCTCAACCCGGAGCTTACGCGCGACGTGGCCGACAAGCTGAAATACCGCGTGTATGTCTCAGCCCTCACCACCCTCTCCATCGACGACCACAACTGGATTCCCACCACCGACAACCGTCTGCTCCGGCGCATCATCCGCGACCACAAATACCGCGGAGCCTCTGCCGTCGACACACTCCGCCGCTGGGCCTCGGTGCGCCGCGGCGAAGAAAAGTGGATATTTCCCTTCCAGGAAAACGCCGACTCCACCTTCAATTCCTCGCTCCTCTTCGAGCTGGGCGTGATGAAAGACTATGGCGAAGCCATCCTCCGCAACGTGCCCAACGACATCCCCGAATACGCCGAAGCCTACCGCCTGCGCCGCTTCCTCTCCCTATTCCAGGCCATCCCCGAGCACGCCATACCCCCCACCTCCCTCCTCCGCGAATTCCTCGGCGGTTCCTCCTTCCGCTACTGACCGCCCCTCGGGGGGGGGCTAAGCCCCTGCTCCCTCCACCGGGCGCCTCTCCGCCTATCTCTCCGCCGGGCGCCTCTCCGCGCAGCCTCCTCTCCGCCTCTCCCTCCGCCATTTCGGGTATGCGCCCTCAACACAGTGCTGAGGGCATATGCCCGAAGTAAAGCAGGCCCCATCAGGCGCCTCTCCGCGCAGCCTCCTGTTCTCCGGCCTTCCGAAGCGGAAGGCAGCGCCGCGAAGCGCCTCCTGTTCTCCTGTGCTCCTGTCTTTTGGAGCCTCCGGGGGGGAGCCTCCGGGGGCGGGCGCGAAAAATCGCGCCCCTACCAGCCTCTCCACCTACAAGCCTCCGCCGCCTGTCTTTTTGTTTTTATGTCTTTCTGTCTTCTGACTTTTTATGTATAATTTCGACCAAATCATCGACCGCCACGGCACCGGCTGCGCCAAATTCGGCGAGCTCGGCGAGCTTTTCGGCTCCACGGAGCTTACCCCCCTCTGGATTGCCGATATGGACTTCGCCGTCTGTCCCGAAATCACACAGGCTCTGCGCCGACGCATCGACCACCCTATCTACGGCTACGCCGTAGCCCCCGACTCCTACTGGAAGTCGATCCGCACCTGGCTCTCGGAGCGCCACGGCTTCGCCGTAGACCGCGAGGAACTCGCCTTCGTGCCCGGTGTGGTGAAAGGCATCGGCTACGCCGTGAACTTCTTCACCCGTCCCGGCGACAAGATTATCATCCAGCCACCCGTCTACCACCCTTTCCGCCGCGTAATCGAGGGCAACAAGCGCCAGGTGCTCGCCAATCCCCTGATTTTCAACGAATCCACCGGCTATGAGATGAACCTCTCCGAGCTGCGCCGCCTCTGCCGCGACGAGCGCCCCGCTATGATGATTCTCTGCAACCCCCACAACCCCATCGGCATACAGTGGAGCCGCGAAGTCCTCGCCGAAGTAGGCGAAATCTGCCACGAATACGGCGTAGTAGTCGTCTCCGACGAAATCCACGGCGACCTGGTGCTCCACCACAAACCCCACTACCCTTTCGCCGCCTGCAGCGACCACTGCGCGCAGATGGCAGTCACCTTCGGCGCACCCTCCAAGACCTTCAACATTCCCGGACTGGTGTCATCGTGGTGCGTGATAAAGAACCCCAAACTGCGCCGTGACTTCTACGACTGGCTGGAAATCAACGAATTCTCCACCCCCACTTTCGTCAGCACAATCGGCACCGAAGCCGCCTACCGCAACGGCCGCCAATGGCTCGACGAAGCTATGGCATACATTGAGAAAAACATCGACCTCGTGCGCGACTACCTCCGCGACAACCTCCCGCAAATCGGTATGGTGGAGCCACAGGCCTCCTTCCTGGTGTGGATGGACTTCCGCCGCCTCGGCCTGAGCCACGAGCAGCTCGTCGACCTGGTGGTCAACCACGCCCACCTGGCCCTCAACGACGGCGAAATGTTTGGCGCCGAAGGCCACGGCTTCATGCGCGTCAACGTAGCCACCCCCAGCAGCTGCCTCCTCGACGCCCTCAACTGCCTCAAAACCGCCGTCGCCGAAATCGAAAACAATTGAAATTTGAAAATTGAAAATTAAGGTCGCCTCTTACCCAAAGGCCTCCTATGGTGGTAGGGGCGCGATATATCGCGGCCGCGACCGGCAGGCCTTAATTAATAACAATTGAAAATGATTTACCGCATATTTCCCCCGGATGAGCTAATCGAGGAAGGCCTTGTGAGCCTTCCCCCCTCAAAATCCATCCTCAACCGCCGCCTCATTATCGACGCCCTCGCCGCCCCCGGCGCCCCCTGTGCGGAAGCTGCTGCTGCCAGCTCCGAAGCCACCCCCGCCGCGCAGCCCCGTCCGGCCTTGTCCGGTGATCGGCCGTGCACGGCCGATTTCCCCGATTCCCCCGATCCCGCCCCCGAGGCCGTGGATGTGCAGATTATGCGCTCCTGCGTAGATGCCATCACCTCCTCCGTAAAGGGCACGATGGAGCTGAATGTGGGCGAATCGGGCACCGCCCTGCGTCTGCTCACCGCCCTGTTGGCCACCCGTCCTGAGGGCGAAGAATACATTCTAACCGGGCAGCCCGGCCTGCTGCACCGCCCTATGGCGCCCCTGGTCGACGCCCTGCGCACCCTCGGCGCCGACATCCGCTACCTCGACCGCGAAGGCTTCGCGCCCCTGCGCATCGCATCCCGACCGCTCCCCGGCGGCTGCGTCTGCATCGACGCCTCCCTCTCCTCGCAGTTTGTGAGCGCCCTGATGCTCGTGGCTCCCGGCATGAAACAGGGACTCCGCATCGACTTCGACGGCGAACCAGCCTCGCTCCCCTACATAAAAATGACCGCCGCCATGATGCGTCACCGCGGCAGCCAGGTCGACCTCTCCCCCCTGGCTGTCGACATCAAGCCCGGCCAATACCACCCCGACACCGAAGAGGTGGAAGCCGACTGGTCGGCCGCCGCATTCTGGTATGAAACCGTGGCCCTCACCGCCGGATGGATCACCCTCACCGGCGACCCGGGCACCACACTCCTGCCCCTCGACCAATCCGTGCAGGGCGACGCCCGTGCCGCCGAGTTCTTCGAGTGCCTCGGCGTGCTCACCGAGCCCTCCGAGGAGCACGACAACGCCCTGAGCCTCTCCCCCTCGCCCGAAGTCTACGGCCGCCTCGACCTCGACCTGCGCGACTACCCCGATATGGCGCCATCGTTGGCCGTGACCTGCTGTATGCTCGGCGTGCCCTTTAAATTCGTAGGCCTGGAAGCCCTCGCCGCCAAAGAAACCGACCGCCTCACAGCCATTGTGGAAGAGATGGAGAAAGTGGGCTGCACCGTAGAACGCATCCGCGACTACGGCCTGGAATGGGAAGGCCGACGCCACCCCATCACCACAATGCCCATCTTCGACCCCCACGGCGACCACCGCATGGCTATGGCCCTGGCCCCCATCGCCGCCTACATCCCCGGCATCCTCCTGGCCGACCCCGACTGCGTCGCCAAATCCTACCCCACCTTCTGGGCCAACCTCCGCTCCCTCGGCTTCACCATCGAGGAAGCCTCCTCCCCCTTGAAAAGCCCCGCATCTCCGGAAGCCTCCGAAAGCGCCTCCTCCGAAGCCCCATCCCCCGAAGGCTAAACCGCCCCGCAAGCGCCGCCTCCTCCCCAGAAGGCGCCCCGGCCAGCTCCACTTCAGCCGCCAGCGAAGTTTCCAGCAAGGCCGGATCCGCTGGTAGGGGCGCGATATATCGCGGCCGCATCATCGGAGGTGATATCCTCGGAAGAAATATCATCGGCGATAAAATCATCGGCGAAAAAATCCATCCGGGCGCGGCCGCGATATATCGCGCCCCTACAGGCCTCTCCGCCGCGCCTCCTGCCGCGCCCCTACAGGTCTCTCTGCCGAGCCTCCCGCCGCGCATCTCCACCGAGCCGGGAGCTAAATCTTATAAATCTTATAATTCTTATAAATCTTATAAGCGGAAAATGATTGTAGCACTGATCTTGATTGCCATTCTTGTAGGCACAGGCCTTGTGCTTTACCTCCACCACCGCCTCACCACCCCCGGTGGAGGCTCCCCCCAAGAAGCCTCCACCGGCAGCGCCCTCTCCCCCGGCGGAGCGCAAAGCAGCGCCCTCTACCAAGAAGACGCCCCGCAAAGCTCCTCTCAAGGCGCTGCAGCAGCTCAACAGGCCGCCCCGGCGCCTGAAGCCCAAGCGGCGGAGGATGCGGATATCGACACGGGGGTGTGCTGCGGTATGCACATCACCTGCGAAAAAGACTCGCTGCTGGCCGATGTCAGCCCCGAGGTGGAATACTTCGATGACGAGGAACTTGACCGCTTTCGCGGCCGCGATGCCGAGGCTTATACCGACCCGGAAATCGAAGAATTTCGCGAAGTGCTGCTCACCCTCCTCCCCACCGATATCGCCCCCTGGGCGCGCTCCATACAGTTGCGCGGCATCACCCTCCCCACCCCGGTGCGCGAGGAACTACTGATGATTGTGGCCGAGGCCCGCGCCGCCCACAGCGGCTGAAGCCCCCGTAGCCCGGCCGCGGCTACTTTAGCTAAGTTAGCTAAGATAGCTACTATAGCTAAGTTAGCAGCAAAAGCCTCTCCGCTCCGCCTCCTGTTCTCCTGTGCTCCTGTCGAAGCTCCGCCTGTCGTTATGTCTTTCTGTCCTCTTCATAAGCCTGTATTTCTGTCTATTCTATGCTTGAATATCAGTTCTTTATAAATGCCCTGATTGGGGTGGTACTTATCTCGGCCGCCGCGGCAGTGATCGGCACCTATGTGGTGGCACGCCGATTGGTGGCCGTGGCAGGCGGCATCACCCATTCCTGTTTCGGCGGACTGGGCCTGGGGTGCTATCTGGGCGTCAGCCCGATGGCTGTGGCAGGCGTGTTTGCCGTGGCCTCCGCCCTGGGTGTGGAGTGGCTGTCGACCCGCCAACGCCTCCGCGAGGATTCTGCCATAGCCGTGATATGGGCCGTGGGGATGGCTATCGGTGTACTGTTTGTGTTTCTCACCCCCGGTTTTGTGCCGGAACTTAACAGCTTCCTCTTCGGCAATATCCTCACCATCTCCGCGCTCGACCTGTGGATATTCGGCGCCTATCTCGTCGTGCTGGCCGCCTTCTTCCTGTGGCAGCGCCGGGCCATCGTGGCCTGCGCCTTCGATGTGGACTTCGCCACGGTGTCGCACCTCCCCGTACACGCCATCAACACCACAATGATCATCCTCGTGTCGGTATGCATCGTGCTGACAATCCGCCTGGTAGGCGTGATGCTGCTGATGTCGATGCTGTCGCTTCCCCAGCTCACCGCCGAAGTGTTTGCCCACCGCTTCAACCGGATTATGGGTATCTCGGTAGTGGTGTCGCTCCTGTGCAGCGTGGGTGGCCTGCTGCTGGGCACCGTAGTAGACGTGCCCTGTTCGGCGCTGATCGTAATCGTAATGGCCGCCGCGTTCTTCCTGGCGCGCCTCTCTGCCGGCCTCCGCAGCCGCCTGCAGCGCCGGCGCCCCGCTCCTGAAATATAAATCCATAAAAAGCCCAAAGCCTTGATTGCCATCCACATATCGCGCTACATTCTGAAAGGAATCATCCTCACCATAGCACTGGTGCTGCTATGGCTGCTTGGCAATATGGCCTACAACCGCTGGTTTGCCGAGGGGGCCAAGCCCGACCGCGCCCTCTACCCCCTGCGCGGCATCGATGTGAGCCACCACAACGGCGACATCGACTTCGGCGCCCTCACCCCGGCCGAAGCCGATGTATCTTTCATCTACATCAAGGCCACCGAGGGCACCGACTTCGTCGACCCGGACTTCACCGCCAACGCCCGCAAGGCGCTGGAAGCCGGTATCCCCGCAGGGGCATATCATTTCTTCCGCTACGATACCGACGGCGAACTGCAGGCGCTCAACTTCCTGCAGGCCCTTCGCGGCCGCCCCTTCCCGCTACCGCCGGCCATCGATGTGGAGGATTGCGGCAATCCCGACGGCAACACCACAGCCAAGATCGTGGAGCGTCTGCGCACGCTTACCCTCCTGCTGGCCGAGGAGGGCTACACCCCGGTGATTTACACAAATCTCGACGGCTACCACCGCCTGATTAAGGGAAATTTCGACCATCTACCCCTCTGGATTTCCTCGTTCTCCTATCCGCCGCTCGACACCGACCCCGACAACCGCCGCTGGGCCCTCTGGCAGTACTCGCATCGCGGAAGCGTCAGCGGCATCGGCAAGGCCACCGATCTCAATGTAGTCAATCCAGCCAACCCCCTCAAGGGCTTAACTCAGAAATAAACATTACCGATATGGCTAATAAACAATACAAGGGCGCCAAACCGGGCGCCGAGCGCAACCGTTTCACCCCCGACACGGTGCGCAATTTCACCTCTTCCGCCGACACCACTCTCCTCCCATTCCTGCTCGAAAATATGCCTGAGCGCAAGCGCACCGGCGTGAAAGAGCTGCTTAAATACAACCAGGTGATGGTCGACGGCGAGGTCACCACACAGTTCGACACCCCCGTAAAGCAGGGCACCAAAGTCAGCGTCAACCTCACCCGCCCCTTCGTAGTGTTCTATAACCGCCGCCTGAAGCTCGTCTATGAGGACGACGACATAATCGTGGTGAACAAGGGCTACGGCCTCCTCTCGGTGGGCACCGACAAGGTGCGTCAGGGCACCGCCTACTCCATCCTACGCGAGTATCTCAAGACCAAGGACCCGCGCAACAAGCTCTTCATCGTGCACCGTCTCGACCAGCACACCTCCGGTCTGATGGTCTTCGCCAAATCAATCCAGGCCAAGGAGAATCTGCAGCACAACTGGAACAATATGGTGCTCCGGCGGCAGTATGTCTGCGTGGTGGAGGGGAAGGTAACGCCCCCCGATGGGGTGGTCAACACCCTCCTGGCCGAGAATTCGCAGCATATCGTCTACGTGACCGACGACCCCAAGCTGGGCAAACCGGCTATGACGCGCTACAGCACACTTGAGGCCGGCAACGGCTACACTCTGCTCGAAGTGCAACTCGAAACCGGCCGCAAAAACCAGATCCGCGTACATATGAAGGAGATAGGGCACCCCATTGCGGGCGACCGCCGCTACGGCGCCAAGACCTCGCCCATCTCGCGCCTGGCGCTCCACGCGCTCACCCTCCGCTTCGTGCACCCCATCACCCGCAAACTCATGGACTTCACCACCCCCATCCCCGCCTCCTTCGCCGCCGCAGTGCGATAAAAAATTGAAAATTAAAAATTAAAAATTGAAAATTGGGCGGGCTTTGGCAGCCTCTCCTTGGCGCGAAGCCCCAGCAGCCCTTGTCCTGTTATCGGCCGTGCACGGCCGATAACTCAACAAAGCTCACACCCCCGCCTCTCAACCATCCGGGCGCGGCCGCGATATATCGCGCCCCTACAAGCCTCTCCCCCTACAAGCCTCTCCGCTCCGGATGGCAATTTTCAATTTTCAATTTTCAATTTGCGAAGCTTAGGGGAGACCGAGGAGGTCGCGGTAGATGTCGAGGGCGGCGGTGATGTCGGCGTCGGTCTGGGGCACATTCACCTCCACCTGGCCGGGGGCGCGCAACAGGGTGCAGTTGATTGCATCCTTGCGGTCGTTTTTCTTGTCGTGATGCATAAACTTCAGCAACTCGGGATAGTCGGCGCAGGAAATCTCGAAGGCGCCATAGTGGCGCTTCACGTAGTCGACGTAGGCGTTGAGCAGCTCGGAAGAGAAATCATATTTGATGCGCGACTGCACCAGCGCCACCACCATACCGAAGGCCACCGCATAACCGTGATTCAGAGGCGATTTGCGCTTCATCGCCAGCGACTCGAAGGCGTGGCCGATAGTGTGCCCGAAGTTGAGCGCGCGCCGTGCGCCGCGATCCTCGCGGTCGGCCTCCACATAGCGCTCCTTCACGGCCACCGACTCCTTCAGCAGTTCCAGCAGCGACTCCGGGCGGTAGTTGGTCACGTCGTAGGCGAGCATCTTGCGGGTCAGTTCCTCCGATTCCACAAAACCGTGCTTGAGCATCTCGGCATAGCCCGACAGCTGTTCCTGCGAGGTGAGGGTATTGAAGAAAATTGTGGAAATAATCGCTACATCCGCGTCGCGGAAGAAGCCAATCTCATTCTTCAGACCGTTGAAATTGAAGCCGGTTTTGCCACCCACCGAGGCATCCACGGCGCAGAGCAGCGTGGTGGGCACATTTATAAAGGCGATGCCGCGCTTAAACGAAGCCGCGGCGAAAGCGCCCATATCGGTCACCACTCCCCCGCCGAGGTTGATGAGCAACGACCGGCGGTTGGCTTCGCCGTCGCTCAGCTTCTTCCAGATGGCCGATACTGTGTCGAGATTCTTAAACATCTCGCCGGCCTTGATGGCGATGACCGAGGCGGCAGCCACGGCCTTCGACTGGCTCCGGAGCAACGGCAGCACGAAGGCTTCGGTGTTGACATCCACCAGCACGTGGATTGAGGAGGGTTGCAGCCGTTCTACAATTTCATCGATTGTTTCGGCCACATAGTTTGTGAAAATCAGGGAAGAAGACATAATAGTGGGTAGTTCTTAGTGCTTAGTGGGGTAGATAGCCATCCGGGGCTGGGGCAGGCCTGCATTTTCAATTTTCAATTTTTAATTATGCATTGAATGGCGGCGGCCAGGGAGGGCATAGTGGGGAAGACGAGGTGGGCGCCGGCGGCGGTCATCGCCGAGGCGGGGATGGGACCGGTGGTGACGGCTATAACAAACGCGCCGCTGCGCGCTCCCGATTCCACGCCCAGAGGGGCGTTCTCAATCACTATCGACTGCTCGGGCTTCACCGAGGCCATCTCCATCGCCTTCAGGTAAGGCTCCGGAGAGGGTTTGCCATGGGCCACATCGGTGGCCGTCACACGCAGATTGTGGGGAAAAGCCCCCGGGAAATCGTCGTCGAGGCGGTTGAGCGAACTGAGCTGCTTGGAGCCGGTGACCAGCACACGGGTGATTCCCTCTGCCATAAGTGTGCGGAGCATCTGCGCCGCGCCGGGCATCACCGGCACCTTAGGCATCTCATTAAAATAACCTCCCTTCACGGCATAAAGTTCATCAGCCTCCTCATCGGTAGGCACATAGCCCTTGTCGCGCTTCCAGAGCATCTGGATGGTGGCGCGGCCGGTCATACCCTCATACAGATAGAACTCATCCTGGGGCACGGAGAGCCCCTCGCGGTCGGTCATCCGCTTCCAGGCGGCGGCGTGGGAACGCATTGAGTCGATGAGCGTGCCGTCCATATCAATCAGCGCGGCCCGCGGCTGCCAGGAGCAGTTGTGGCGGCGGCAATACTCCCCGATGGCGGCGGCTATGGCGCCGGGTGTAATATCCAAGACATCATTATTCATAGTGTGTTCTCCTCAATATTATATGTGCGTAACTGTTATCAAAATATCACCACGAAGCTACTGCAAAGATAGCATAAAACTTTTTCCTATCAAAGATTGCTATTAAACATCTAATATATTTTTGATTTTTGCTAAAAGATTTTTACCTTTGGGGTGGCTCATAAATCATACCGATGATTCACCCCGTACTACCGCCACAATGCGGCTCGCAGCTGCCGCTCCCCTTCTATTTAGCTATGGAGGAGCACCTGGCACGCAACTATCCCGGCCATAATTTCTTCTTCCTGTGGCAGGTAGACCCTACGGTGATTTTCGGCCGTTGCCAGAACCCCTTCACTGAAGTGAATCTCGACTTCTGTCGCCAAGAAGGCATCGCCACATTCCGCCGGAAAAGCGGTGGCGGATGCGTCTACGCCGACCGCAGCAACATTATGATGAGCCACGTCACCACCCCCGAGGCACCCGTCACCACCGTCTTCGCCCGATATTGCTCGATGGTGGCCGACACGCTGCGCTCGCTCGGCCTCGACGCAGAGGCTAACGGCCGTAACGACATCCTCATCTCCGGCCAAAAAGTGAGTGGCAACGCCTTCTACCATCTCCACGGCCGCTCGATCGTGCACGGCACGATGCTCTACGACGCCGACCTCCCCAGGATGTCGGCCGCCCTCACCCCCTCCCGGGCCAAGCTCCACGCCAAGGGGGTATCCTCGGTGCGCAGCCACGTCACCACCATCCATCAGCACCTCCCCGCGCTCTCGCTTGAAGACTTCAAGAGCACCGTGCTCCACTCGTTGTGCTCCGAGGAGCTGCACCTTACCCCCGACGACGCAGAGGCCATCGACCGCCTCAGCCGCAAATATTACACCGACGAATGGATCTGGGGCCGCTTCGGCCACATCGGCACCGCCCCCTCCCCCCGTCGCCGCATCGACGGCGTAGGCGAGTTCTCGGTCTCCGTCGACCTCCTCCCCCCTGAAGTGGAGGATAAATCGGATAAGAGCCAGAACCCGGAGGCGGAGGGCCCCCCGCCGCGGATTCGGCGGGTGAACCTCCAGGGCGATTTCTTCCTGCTGGCCGACATCGACGCCGAGCTGCTCGACCACCTCAAAGGGGTGCCCTACACGCGCCCGGCCATCCTGGCCGCCCTGGCCGCCACCCACCCCGAGGCCGTGATCCCCGGCCTCACCCCCTCCCTCCTCGCCGACCTCCTAATGCAGAATGCCTAATGCAAAATGGCAAAAGACAGGAGCACAGGAGAACAGGAGGCGCTTCGCGGCGCTGCCTTCCGCTTCGGAAGGCCGGAGAACAGGAAGCTGCGCAGAGAGCTGCGCTGAAAAACAAGAGGCTGCTCCAGCAGGCCTGTAGGGGCGCGATTCTTCGCGCCCGCCCCCGGATGGGCGGAGAATAGGCGCGGGGCCGGCGTAGCTGGCACAAGAGTGTAGCCAGGGGTGCACTGACCGCTGGCTACGCCAGCCCATCCGGGCACCCGCCCATTAAAAATATCTACCATCTAAGCACTGAGCACTGAAAATATCTACTATCTAAAATCTAAGAACTAAAAACTAAATATATGGATGAACTGAAGAAAACCTGCCTGCACGATTTGCATCTGGCTCTGGGCGCTACCATGAGCCCCTTCGCAGGATATGATATGCCCATCGAATATGAGGGCTTCGGCATCGAGGCTGAGCACAATGCCGTGAGGAACGCATGCGGCGTATTCGATGTGTCGCATATGGGCGAAATCGGCATCTACGGCAACGACGCCGAGTACTTCGTCAACCGCGTGTTTACCAACGATGTCACCGCCGCTCCCATCGGTCAGTGCTTCTATGGTATGATGCTCAACGAGGATGGCGGCGTGGTCGACGACCTGTTGGTGTATAAGCGTGCCCACAATCATTTTCTCTTCGTGGTGAATGCCGCCAACATCGAGAAAGATGAGCGCTGGGTGCTCCGTCAGGCCGAGGGCTATGACCTCTCCGTGGAACTGCTCTCGGGCGAAATGGCCGAGATTGCCGTGCAGGGTCCGAAGGCCGAGGAGCTGCTCTGCTCGTTGCTCGAAAAGCCCGAACCGGTACGTTCGCTGGCCTTCTACACCTTCTGCGAAAGCACCCGCGACAACAACCTGGTGGTGATTTCGCGCACCGGTTACACCGGCGAGGATGGCTTTGAGGTGTACTCCTCCGAGCCTTATGTGCGCGCCCTGTGGCAGAAATTGCTCGACAAGGGCGCCGTGCCCTGCGGTCTGGGATGCCGCGACACCCTCCGCTTCGAGGTGGGTCTGCCCCTCTACGGCAACGAACTTGCCGACGACATCACCCCCTTGGAAGCAGGTCTGGGAATGTTTGTGAAACTCGAAAAGCCCGACCTCATCGGCGGCGAGGCTCTGCGCCGCCAGAAAGAGGAAGGCCCCAAGCGCAAACTCGTAGGGCTGCTCATCCACGACCGCGCCATTGCCCGCCACGGCTGCGACGTTCTCAACGCCGAAGGTGAGGTCATCGGTCACGTCACCACCGGCTACCGCTCCATCTCCACAGGCGATTCGGTGGCTATGGCGCTGATTGATGCGCGGTATGCCGCCCGCGATACCGAGCTGCAGGTGCAGGTGCGCCGCAAGCGCTTCCCCGCCACCGTTGTTCCGAAAAAATTCTTCAAGAAAAACTATAAAAAATAATCAGCCCTCAGCGGCTATAACCATCAACTGAAAAAACTATGATTTACTACAGCAAAACCCACGAATACGTACGCGTAGAAGGCACTAAAGGTTACATCGGCGTGAGCGACTACGCTCAGAAAAGCCTCGGAAATGTGGTGTATGTGGATATGCCCGACCTGGGCGAAACCATCGAAAAAGGGGAGGAATTCGGCGCCATCGAGAGTGTGAAGGCCGCCTCCGACCTGATCGCACCTGTGTCGGGCGAGGTGGTTGAGGTGAACGAAGCCCTCTCGGAGAATCCCCGCCTTGTCAACCAGGACCCGATGGCCAACTGGATCATTGCCGTGGAACTTACCTCGCTGGCTGCCGACGTAGCCGACCTGATGGATGCCGACGCCTACGAGGCTTACGTAGCCACCAATCCCCATTAAAGCCCTCCCCTCTTTCTCCTCTCTCTTATCTCTCTTATCTCTCTTCTCCCCTACTACCCACATTCACTACACCCACCCTTAAAGAATGTATCCCTATCTTCCCCACACCAGGGCCGACATAGACGCTATGCTGAAGGCTGTAGGCGCCGAGAGCCTCGACGACCTTTATGCCGACGTGGCGCCGCAACTGCGCCTGGCTCAGCCCTACAACCTCCCCCAGAGCGCCGATGAGGCCTCGGTGGAGCGCTATTTCGACCGTCTGGCCGACGAAAACCTCCCCCTCCGTGCCTGCTTCGCCGGTGCCGGGTTCTATCAGCACCACTGTCCTGCCGCCGTGCGCTCCATAGCCTCGCGCTCGGAATTTCTCACGGCCTACACCCCATATCAGCCGGAAATCTCGCAAGGCACCCTGCAGTACATCTTCGAGTATCAGACCATTATGTGCCGCCTCACCGGTATGGAGGTGAGCAACGCGTCGATGTATGATGGCGCCACCGCCACGGCCGAAGCCATCATGATGGCAGTGGCCGCACAACGCCGCCGCAATCTGGTGCTCGTGGCCGAAACGCTCTCGCCCTACGTGCGCCGCGTGGCCGATACCTACGCCCGCTATCACGGTGTAGAGCTGCTCACCATCCCGCAGGCCGACGGCGCCACCGACCGCACCGCCCTGGAGCAAATGCTCGCCGAGCGCGGCAAGGAAGTGGCCGCAGTGCTGGTGCCGCAGCCCAATTTCTTCGGCATCGTCGAGGACCACACCGGGCTGGCCGAACTGTGCCACAGCTACAAGGCGCTGCTGATTATCAACTGCATAGCCTCCGACCTGGCCGTGCTCCGCACCCCCGGGGAGTATGGCGCCGACATAGCCTGCGGCGACGCCCAGTCGCTGGGTATTCCGCTGAATTTCGGCGGCCCGTATCTCGGGTTCCTCTGCTCCACAAAGGCGCTGATGCGCAAGATGCCGGGCAGAATCGTGGGGCAAACCACCGACTCGGAAGGGCGCCGCTGCTTCGTGCTCACCCTCCAGGCACGCGAACAGCACATCCGCCGCGAGAAAGCCACCTCCAACATCTGCTCCAACCAGGGACTGATGACCCTCTGGGTGGCAGCCTGGACCTCGCTCGTGGGTGCCGAAGGGTTGCGCGAAATCAACGAGCGCTCCCGCGCTATGGCGCTCTATCTGCTCGAAAAGCTGACCGCCTCGGGCAAAGCGCGCCTGAAATTCCCCTCACAGCCATTCCTCAACGAGTTCGCCCTCACCACCGACTACGATGTGGACGATTTAATCTCGGCCTGTATGGCCCGCGGAATCCTCCCCGGTGTGAAAATCGACAGTCACACCATCCTGATTGCCGCCACCGAAACTGTCACCCGCGAGGATGCCGACCTCCTCTGCGATATTGCCAATAACCTCTAAAGCCTTCACCATTATGAACCGTAAAGTTTACGACAAACTCATATTTGAACTGTCACACGAAGGCCGCCGGGGTGCGCGTATCCCCGACAACGGCATCATCCTCCGCCAGGCTGCCCTCCCCTCCGAACTGCTCCGCGAGGCTCCGCTCTCCCTCCCCGAGGTGGACGAGCCCACCGCCGTGCGCCACTACAACAATATGTCGACCAACAATTTCGGCGTCGACACAGGGTTCTACCCCCTGGGCTCCTGCACGATGAAGTACAACCCCAAAATCAACGAGGAGATGGCCTCGCACCGCTGCTTCGCCCGGCTGCACCCCTTTACTCCCGCCGCAGCCTGCCAGGGTGCCCTGCGCCTCTACTGGACCCTCCAGAAAGCCCTCTGCGAAATCGGCGGTATGGCTGAGTTTACCCTCAACCCCTTCGCCGGCGCCCACGGCGAACTTACAGGTCTGATGACCATCCGCGCATATCACGCCTCGCGCGGCGATTTCGACCGTCGGCGCAAGGTGATTGTGCCCGACTCGGCCCACGGCACTAACCCCGCCTCGGCTGCCGTCTGCGGTCTGGAGGTGGTGGAGGTGAAGAGCCGCCCCGACGGCACCGTCGACATCGACGCCCTCGCTCCGCTGCTCGACGACTCCGTGGCTGCGATGATGCTCACCAACCCCAACACCCTCGGCATCTTCGAGTCCAATATCCCGCAGATTGCCGAAATGGTTCACGCCTGCGGCGGCCTGATGTATTACGACGGCGCCAACCTCAACCCGATGTTGGGCGTGGCCCGTCCGGGCGATATGGGTTTCGACGTGATGCACATCAACCTCCACAAGACCTTCTCCACACCCCACGGCGGTGGCGGCCCCGGCAGCGGTCCGGTGGGCGTACGCGCCGGAATGGAGCAATTCCTCCCCAATCCGCGGGTGGTTTACAACGACTCCGACCACTCGTTCAGCGTTGAATATGAGCCGGAAGCCCTCGGCAGTATCTCGGCCACGCTGGGCAACTTTGCCGTGCAGGCCCGTGCTCTGAGCTACATCCTTACGATGGGCAGCGACGGTCTGATGCAGGTTGGCCCTCTGGCCACCCTCAACGCCACCTACATCAAGGAGGCGCTCAAGGATCTCTACCTGCTCCCAATCGACGGACTCACCAAGCACGAATTCGTGTTCGACGGTCTGGCCGACAAGAGCACCGGTATCACTACGCTCAACATTGCCAAGCGTCTGCTCGATATGGGCTACCACGCCCCCACCATCTACTTCCCGCTCCTCTTCCATGAGTCGCTGATGATCGAGCCTACCGAAACCGAATCGCGCGAAACCCTCGACGCCTTCATCGACGCCATGCGCACCATCGCCCGCGAAGCCGCCGAAGACCCCGAAACGGTGCGTTCGGCTCCCCATCTCACCCCCGTGACGCATCCCGACGATACCGCCGCGGCCATCAATCCCATCGTCACATTCAGTTGATAATCCATTAAATGAATTACGATCTTATAGTCATCGGCAGCGGCCCCGGAGGTTATCCGGCCGCTGCCGCCGGCGTTAAAGCCGGATTCAAAACGCTCCTCATCGAGAACCGCGACCTGGGAGGCACCTGCCTCAACCGTGGTTGCATCCCCACCAAAACCTTCTGCCGCGCCGCCGAGTTTGCGGCCGAATTTGCCGCATTTGCGGGCGGTGCCGCGCAGGCCTCCCCTACTGCCCCTGCAGCTGTGGATATGGAGCAGCTGCAGCTGCGCAAGGAGCAGATTGTGACCCAACTGCGCGACAACCTGGCTTTTTCGCTCCAGGGCGTAGAAATCCTCCACGGCACTGCCTCCTTCACCGGACCCCACGAGATAGCTGTTACCACCAACCCGCAGGCCGAGGGGGATTCCGCTACGGCTGCAGAAACGCTCCGCTTTACAGCGCCGCGCATCATCGTGGCAACCGGTTCGAAGCCCTCCGTACTTCCCATTCCCGGCAGCGAGCTATGCCTCAATTCCGACCAGGTACTCTCCCTGCAGCACATTCCCGAGAGCCTCGCCATCATCGGCGGCGGCGTCATCGGGATGGAGTTTGCCGACATTTTCAATTCTTTCGGCACACAAGTCACGGTGATTGAATACTGCAAGGAGATACTTCCCGGATTCGACCGCGACATAGCCAAACGTCTGCGCTCCACACTGCAGCGCCGAGGCATAAAATTCTTCACCTCAGCCGCTGCGGAGGCCGTAGAAGCCACCGAAACCGGCCGACGGGTACTATTTTCATCCAAAGGCAAACAAGCCGTCACAGAGGCTGAAATGGTGCTTATGGCCGTAGGACGCAAAACCGTGGTGCCCGACGGCCTGGCCGAAGCCGGCGCGGAAATCACCCCAAAAGGAATCGTCACCGACCCTGACACCTTCGCCACCACCATCCCCGGCGTCTATGCCGTAGGCGACTGCAACGGTCGCACCCTCCTGGCCCACGCCGCCACCGCCCAAGCCACCCATCTCCTCCACCTCCTCGCCGCCGATGCATCGCGCCCCTCCATCCCTGATTCCGCCGTAGAAGCCACTACGCCTTCTTCCGAGGAAGCCTCTTGTTCTCCTGTTCTCCTGCCTATAGATTCCGCATTGTCCCCGATTCCGGCGGCGGTATTTACGCGGCCGGAGATAGCTATGACCGGCCTCACCGAGGAAGCCGCCGAAGCACAAGGCCTGAATTTTATTGTGAGCAAGATTCCCGTGCGTTCCAACGGCAAGTCCCTGATTATGGATGCCACCGAAGGCCTGGTGAAACTGATTGTAGAGAAGCCCGCCGAAGGGGCCTCTCCCCTCTCCGGACGCATTCTCGGTTGCCACATTATGGGGCCGCACGCCTCCGACCTGATTATGGAAGCCTCGCTGGCTATCTCCGCCAACCTCCCCGTCGAAGCACTGGTGCGGGCTATCCATCCGCATCCCACACTCAGCGAACTTATCCACTCGGTAGCTGAAAATATATGTTGATAACTATGTTGAAAACCCAAGTGACAAATTATTAAAAAATAATTGCCAAAATACTTGACTTTTCAATCAGCCATCGGCATAATCAACCCTCAGCTTATCTCCAAACATTTCTCCCGAAAGTTGTCACCCCTGATATCAACCCGATTTTACCCCTTTATCAACAGCCAAAACCCGAAAAGTTATCAATCGATAAACATATAGCCAAAATGTTGATAACCCTGTAATAGACTGATATTCACTCCTGCCTCCGTTGATAACAGATTGATAAATCCAAGGAAAATATTAATAACACAGAAAAGCAAATTAATCTTCATTTTTTTATCATCACTATCAACGTCCTTTATTATTATTAAAGATTTTTTGGGAGGAAACCTAAAACTTCGTTTTTATTTCTTTAATATCTAAATAATATAAAAGGGGTGTTGATAACTCCCAAACTTGGCCGGTTTGCAGGGTTGGATGAAAAATCTTAATTTTGCAGATGAAAGCTAAATGCCCCTGTTGGTGAAAAAGATTGAATAACACATACACTCTCCCAAGCTGTGCTATGAAGAAAATATTTTCCTTTAGATTGCAATTGCTATACATACTGCTTCTGGCTCTCAGTCCGAAGGCCGGCGCCCAAAGTCTTTTCGACGAAATTATGATCGACGGCGACACCCTCACAGTGCCCGTCGACCTCCCCGACGGAAAAGTGCTCTGGCCCGGCTACACCGTGCCTGTCGACACCACACTGGCCGTGGAGGATTTTATGTATAACGAAGTCTTCTACATGCCGGCCGTATTCGACAGGTTCGACATCTTCGCCCACGAAAAGGCCGGTGACCCGCTGCGCGACACCGTGCCCGCTGCCGACACTCCTACGGCGTTCTTTGATCGTCTGGTGCTCCGCGATGCACGTCAGCGCTACTTTCTGCAGCAGATGATGGGGGAGAGGCCACAAGTGGCGCGATACTCTATGTCGAAGATGCCCCGTCCTCCAAAAAAATTCATTATGCATCTCGACCCCTCCACAGCCAAGCTCACCGTGGAGGAGTTCAAGCAGGCTCCTCTCGACACGATGAAAACCCTCGTGCCCGAAAGCGAGGTAAATCGCATCAACTGGCTCCATACCTTCGACGGCTCCCTGCAGTTCTCCCAGGCGTATGTGTCGGCCAACTGGTATCAGGGCGGCAAGTCGAACCTCAATATGATAGCCAATGTGCTTTATAATATAAAGCTCAATCCGAAGTTCAACCCAAACGTAATCTTCGACACCACAGTTTCTTACAAACTCGGTCTGAACAACGCTCCCGACGACTCGGTCCACGCCTACAACATCAACGAGGACATTCTCCAGATCAACTCAAAGATAGGCCTCAAGGCCTGGAAACGGTGGTACTACTCCGTCACGGCGCAGTTTAAAACCCAGATGCTCAACAACTACAAGGTCAACAGTAAGGACCTCGTTTCGGCATTCCTCTCCCCGGCTGAGTTGAATGTCGGCGTCGGTATGACCTACAGCTACGCCAACCCGCGCAATACCGTGCAGTTCACCTCCGCTATCTCCCCGCTCTCTTATAACCTCAAAACCTGCACCAACCCTAATCTCAATCCCACAGCATTCGGCATCGAGGAGGGCAAAACCTCCAAGAGCGAGTATGGTAGCAGTACCGAGATTACCTTCAAGTGGAAACTCTCATATAACATCTCCTTCACCAGCCGCCTCTTCGGGTTCACCAACTACGAATACGCCCAGGCAGACTGGGAGAACACCATCGACTTCGTAATAAACAAATTCATAACCTCGCGCATCTACGCCCACCTGCGCTACGACTCCCAGCCCGTCCTGGTTGAAGACAGCAAATGGGGCCACTTCCAGTTCAAAGAAATCCTCTCCATCGGCTTCGCCTACCGCTTCTCCCACATCTAAACACAGTTCTTAGTGCTTAGATGGCAGATAGCAGATATTAGATATTAGATAGTAGATAGTAGTGCTTAGATAGCAGATAGCAGATATTAGATAGTAGATAGCAGTACTTAGATAGTAGATAGGGGAGAGGCGGTGGTTGTGAGCCTTGTTGCGTTATCGGCCGTGCACGGCCGATAACAGGACAAGGCCTGCTGGAGCAGCGCAGCGCAGCGCGCCGCCTCCTGTTCTCCTGCGCAGCGCGCCGCCTCCTGTTCTCCGGCCTTCCGAAGCGGAAGGCAGCGCTGCGAAGCGCCTCCTGTTCTCCTGTGCTCCTGTCTTTTGGAGCCTCCGGGGAGCCATCCGGGGCGGGCGCGATTTTTCGCGCCCCTACAGGCCTCTCCGCCCGGCTTTATGTTTTTATGTCTTTCTGTCTAAAAAACTCTCCTGTCTTTCTGTCTAAAATTAGGCATTATGCATTAAAAAAAAGCCCCTTCCCGGGGTGGGGAAGGGGTGTAAGTAAAATATTGTCTTTTATTTGTTGGCTTTAATTCTTTGAAGCTACCTGCACAGGCGGCAATATTAAAATTGACTGATGATATTAGATCGCGTTGAGAAAAGACAAATTTTAATTATAAGCGCGAATATAAATATTTGAAATATTTGTCGAAAAGTATATATTTATATATAGCTAACAAATTCACCGGATCAGCGATAATCCTTGAGCATCTCCTGGAGACGCTTGCGGGCAAAGAAGATGCGGCTCTTTACGGTGCCGAGGGGAAGATTCATCTTGTCGGCAATCTCGTTGTACTTGTAGCCGGCCACATGCATCGAGAAAGGCACGCGATATTCATCGGAGAAGGAGTTGATTGCAGCGGTGATTTCGGTTGCGGCAATCGAGCCTTCGGGGGTTTCGAGTCCTGATTCCTGGGGGAGATTCAGGTGATAGAGGTCTTCGGTCTGGTCAATCACTGTAGCCGAACGCACAACCTTGCGGTAGTTGTTGATGAAGATGTTGCGCATGATAGTGAATACCCAGCCTTTGAAGTTTACGTTGTCAACGTATTTGTCTTCGTTGTCGAGAGCTTTAAGAGTGGTGTCCTGAAGCAGGTCGTAAGCATCGTCGCGATTGGAAGTAAGCAGGTAAGCAAAGTTCAGAAGGTTGCTTTGTAAAGAAAGCAGTTTGTTTTCAAAATTGGCGCTCATAATTGTAAATTTTAATGTAAGATATTTGAAATAATTTTGTAACCGTTTTGTGACTATGTTGCAAATATACGAATATAATTTGATTCACCAAATTTTTTTGCAATATTTTTTCAAAAAAAATGGAAAATTTTTTCATAATTTTTTTAATTAGTTGAAAATCAATGTTTTAAAAATTGAGAAATTTTTTTACAAAATTATTACAAAATTGCAAAATCACTTGTAACAAAATCTTCTATAACCCGAAGCATATTATTTCAATATTTGTAATTTGTTGATATATAGCTATTTGTGAGGTATAGAATAATTGGCTACAAATTTTATGAACAATTGCCCTTTTATAAGGATTTGTCGACAAAATGGCGATTTTCAGGGGTTTTGACGGTTCAAAAACGCAGATTTTGTGTGAATTTTGTAACAACTCTTGTGACATTTCCTGTAACACCGCTTGTAACAATGACTGTAACAGTTACAGGAAATTTCCCCTATATTTTCCCCCGATTTCTCCCGCCCGGAAAAATTTTCTCCGCAGAAATGAACAAAATATGCACAACGTGTGTTATAACCGTAACCATCAACTAAGGTACTCGTTAAATAATAAACGAAACCTTTACTTTGCTCGCAGGATCGCCCCCACCAGCGGCCCTGCTTTTTTTTTCCATATCCGATTTTTAGACAGAAAACATAAATTTTGGGTGGAAAAGACAGGAGAACAGGAGCACAGGAGGCTGCGCGGCGATAGGCTGTAGGGGCGCGATTTTTCGCGCCCGCCCCGGATGGATTTCCGGATGGATTATCGGATGGCTAAGGAAAAAATTTGTTTTGAAAGAAAAATGGCGTATATTTGTGTTGTAGTGATATAGCACACATATATTTATTTTATTCTTAATTATATAAGGAATGGATTCGAAAAAATTGAAGGCTATCGCCGGCAACATACTCTCTTTTAATAATGACCCTGCCGCAAGCAAGGCTGAAAAGATTGCCCTGGGCAAGCAAGCCGCAAGCAAGGACTCTGCTTACTGCTACATCCCGGAGGGGTTGGTGGTAATGGAGCAGGAAAGGATTGTGGATATGGGGCCGGAAAAGGAGGTGAGGGAGAGGTATCCCGAGCTTGACGCCGGGTGCATCGACCGGTATCCGCAGGGCATCATTATGCCGGGATTCATCGACTGCCACTGCCATTATGTGCAGACGCCGATGGTGGGTTCGTTTGGCGATACGTTGCTCAACTGGTTGAATACCTACACATTCCCCACCGAGGCACGGTTTGCCAGTGAGGATTTCTCCCGCGAGGTGGCGCGGATGTTTTTCCGTCAGACGCTCGCCGCCGGTACCACCACCAGCAATATTTTCTCCACCACCTTTCCCTGTTCGGTGGAGGCACTCTTTGAGGAGTCGGAGCGACTGGGTGCCCGCAACATCACCGGTAAGGTGCTCCAGGACCGCAATCTGCCCGACAATCTGCGCGACAGCGATGCCGAAGAGAGCGTCAGCCAGTCGGAAGATTTGTTGCGCAAATGGCACGGCCGGGGCCGACAGCTCTACGCCGTAATCCCGCGTTTTGCCCCCACGAGTACCCCCGAGCAGATGCGTCTGGCCGGTCAGCTATATCAGCAGCACCGCCGGGAAGGGGTGTACCTCCATACTCACCTCAACGAAGCCGAAAACGAAATCCAGTGGGCGATGAGCCTCTATCCCGAGGCGCGCGATTATATCGACATCTACGATCGCTACGCGATGGTCGACGACCGGTCGGTGTTTGCCCATTGCTGCATAATGCAGCCGCAGGAGTGGGAGAGGATGCATCTGGCCGGCAGTGCCGCCGTGCATTGCCCTACGAGCAATCTCTTCCTGGGCGACGGACAATTCCGAATCCTGCAGGCCCTCGACCCGGCACGCCCCTGCCTGGTGGGGATGGGTACCGACATCGGCGGCGGCACCTCCTTCTCAATCGTGCGTACCTTGGGTGAGGCGTATAAGGTGGGGATGCTCCACGAGGCACCCGTAAATGCGTTGCGCTACTTCTATCTGGCCACGCTCGGCGGTGCGCGGGCGTTGCATCTCGATCACCTCATCGGACGCATCGCTCCCGGATACGAGGCCGATATGGTGGTACTCGACACCGCCGCTACGGAGTATCTGCAGTGGCGTCTCGACTTCTGCAACACGCTGGAGGAGAAGCTGTTTGCCATCCTCACGGTGGCGCCCGACCGTATCGTGGCCGCCACATACATTGCCGGCGAGTGCCGCTACACCCGTCAGGGATAAATATCTAAATCAAAAAAATCCCCACCGAGTAAAACGCTAAAGAAAGAAAGCCGGGCGGCCAGCCCTGTATGGGAGTGTGCCAAATTTACGTAAATTTGACACAGCCTCGCGCCCGGATGGTCCATAGATATATAGCGGAAGGTGCAAAAAAAAATTACTCGTCATCTCGACGAATAATCTTCTTACCTTAAATCTAATACCATGAAAAACTGATGCAAAAGTATAGGCTTTATGTTTTATAACATAATTTTTGGGTGAGAAAATGCATTTTCATTAACATTATTTTACTTATATGCCATTATCTCCACATAATATTCACAAATATTTACCTTTTTAGCGCTTAGCGCTTTAGTTATAAGTTCTCAGATAGCAGATTTTAGATAGAGGCATCCGGGGGCGGCGGGCTTATGCGATTTATGCGATTTTTTTCGTAACTTTGCGGTGGACAAATTAGCTGTGTTAATAGCATAGAGATATGGCGAACGAACGTTTTGAAATGGTGGCAAAGACCTTCCAGGGGCTGGAAGAGGTTCTGGCCGAAGAATTGCGGGGCCTCGGCGCCCTGAATGTGGAACCCGGCAAGAGAATGGTATCGTTTGAGGGCGACCTCGAGATGCTTTACCGTGCGAATCTTTGCTGCCGTACCGCTCTGCGGATACTGAAACCGATTTACAAGTTTATCGCCCGCAACACCGATGAACTGTATGAGTATGCCAAGGAGTTTGACTGGGGTTCGCTGATGTCGCCCACCTCCACCTTCTCCATCGACACGGTGGCCTACAGCGAGGAGTTTTCCCACTCCCGGTTTGTGACCTACCGCGTGAAGGATGCCATTGTCGACTGGTTTAAAGACCGCTACGGCGACGATGTGCGCCCGGGAGTGCGTCTGCAGGATGCCGATGTAATGATAAACGTGCATATTGCCGGCGACCGCGTGACCCTTTCGCTCGACTCCTCCGGTGAGTCGCTGCACAAGCGCGGCTACCGCGTGGCGCAGACCGAAGCGCCTATCAATGAGGTACTTGCCGCGGGCATAATCCTGCGAAGCGGTTGGCGTGGCGACGCTCCCTTCGTTGACCCGATGTGCGGTTCGGGCACCTTCCTTATCGAGGCTGCGCTGATTGCCGCCAACATCAATCCGGGCGTTTACCGCAAGCATTTCTCCTTTGAAAACTGGCGCGACTTCGACGCCGAGCTGTTCGACCGGCTCTACAACGACGACTCGCAGGAGCTCGAATTCAAATATAAGATTTACGGTGCCGACATCTCTCCCAAGGCAGTTGAAATCGCCCAGAAAAACATCCGCAGCGCGGGTGTGGGGCGGATGATCGAACTGGAAACCAAGCCACTGTCGGCCTGGACAGAGGCACCGGAAGTGTCGGAAGAGGCCGATCCGGTGCTCGTGACCAATCCCCCCTACGGCGAGCGCATCTCCGCCGAGGATATGGATGGCCTGTATGAGCTGATCGGGCAGAAACTCAAGAATGTGTTCAAGGGGTATCACGCCTGGATTATCGGCTATAAAGAGGAATATTTCCACCGCATCGGGCTATCCCCCTCCGAGAAGATTCCGGTGCTCAATGGCGCCCTGGAGTGCCAGTTGCGCGAGTATATCATCTTTGAGGGAGATTACAAGCATTTCCGCAGTCAGGGAGGCCGTCTGCGCGAGGCTGAGGAGAAACAGGCCGAACGTCTGCGCGAGTTGCGCGAGCGCAAGGAGCGCCGCCGCAAAGACTTCCAGCGCGAGCGCAAGGAATTCCACCACGCCGACGATGACCGCCGCAAGCTATACGACCGCGACGAGCAGGGGCGCAAGAAACGCTTCCCTCGCGACGAGCGTCCCTTCCGCGAGAAGCGCTCCGAACGCCGCGAAGACCGTGCCGAAGCGCCGCGCAACAAGCTTGAGGAGCGCTATTCGCCCCGCAAATGGCGCGACGGCGACCGCCGCCCCGACCGTCGATTTGGCGATGACCGCCGTTTCGATGGCGAGCGCCGTTTTGGCGATGACCGCCGCGAAGCTCCCTCGCCGGAGAATCCGCTGGCACTGCGCCGCAACCCGGCTGCGCTGAAGTCGATTACCGGCAAGCAGCCATCACTGCCGGTGATGCGCCCCCGCAAAGGCTGGCGCCCCGCCAAGGAGGAGGAATAAACCCTTGGCGCCGCCGCATTGTTAATAATATACGCCCAATTAGACTAATTAGACTAATTAGGCCAATAAAACAGCTAATCCCTTACTGAAATGAATATACTCCTGCTCGGGTCGGGGGGCCGCGAATCGGCTCTCGCCTGGAAAATCAGTCAAAGCACTCAGTGCGACCATCTCTACATCGCGCCCGGCAATGGCGGTACGTCTGCCTATGGCACCAACCTCGATTTCAACGGCTCCGACTTCGACGCCGTACTGGCAGCCGTGCGCGGCTACAAGATCGATATGGTGGTGGTGGGCAACGAAGACCCGCTGGTGGCCGGCATCACTGATTTTCTCCATCGCGAAGCACCAGAAGTACTCGTGGTTGGTCCGTCGAAAGAGGGCGCCCGCCTGGAAGGAAGCAAGGAGTTTGCCAAAGAATTTATGATGGCGGAGGGAATTCCCACCGCCCGTTACCGCGCGTTCACAGCCGCCACTATCGAGGAGGGGAAGAAATTCCTGGAAACCCTCAAGACTCCCTATGTGCTGAAAGCCGACGGCCTGGCTGCCGGCAAAGGCGTGCTCATCCTCTCTGACCTCGACGAGGCCAAGAAGAGCCTGGAAGAGATGCTCGGCGGCATGTTCGGGCAGTCGTCGGCCACAGTGGTGATTGAGGAATTTCTCAGCGGCATAGAGTGCTCGGTGTTCGTGCTCACCGACGGCAACGGGGGCTACCGCATCCTCCCTGTGGCCAAGGATTACAAGCGCATACACGAAGGGGATAAAGGCCCCAACACCGGCGGTATGGGCGCCGTAAGCCCGGTACCGTTTGCCGACACTGTCTTTATGGAAAAGGTGGAGCAGCGCATCGTAAAACCCACCATCGAGGGCCTGCGCCGCCGCGGCATAGAGTATCGCGGATTCATCTTCCTGGGCCTGATCAACGTGGAAGGCGAACCGATGGTGATTGAATATAATGTGCGTATGGGCGATCCGGAAACCGAGGTAGTGATGCTCCGCATCGCCTCCGACCTGGTGCCGCTGATGGCCGCCGCCGCCAAGGGCGCCCTGGCCGACCTTCCCTGCAAGGAGGACCCCCGCGCTGCCGCCACGGTGATGCTCGTGTCTGGCGGTTATCCCGGTTCCTACAAGAAGGGCTACCCCATCTCCGGCGCCGATGCCGCCAAGGGAAGCAAGGACACCGTGATTTTCCATGCCGGCACCAAGCCCTCGCCCGAAAGCACCTTCAAGGGGCTTGATGCCGTGGTCGACGCCCCCGAGCGTATCGTCAACGACATCGAATATGAGCAGCAGGAAACCTTCGAGGAGGGGAGCCTGCAGGATATGGCCGACACCGACCGCGGTCCCGTGGGAGATGTGGTCACCTCCGGCGGCCGTGTGATGGCTGTCAGCAGCTACGGCAAAACACTCAAGGACGCCCTTGACCGCAGCTACGATATGATTCAGAACATCCATTTCACCGATATGAATTACCGCCGCGACATCGGCAACGAATTCATCTGAAAAAGCATCTGAAGATGCCCCCTAAGCTCCTGGAAAAGCGCACCAATTAATAATAAACCAATTATAAACCCTTGGCGCTGTGACAGCTGAGAAAGAGATAACCGCCTTTCTGCATAACCGGGCATCTGCTCTGGTGATGCTGATTATTGCCGCCCTGATGGCCGGATTGGCCTACGTCGGAGGCCGCGTGGAGCCGCTTGGCGGCCCCATCGGCATAGGCCTGCTCCCCCCGCAGGAGTGGATAGCCTCGCCGCTGGGTTCGCTCATTGTCTCCTGGATATGCACCGTGGGGATGGGGGTGCTCATCCTCTACATCAACCGGCAGTTCAACGTGCTGCGCAGCCTCACCTCGCTGGTGGCGCTGATGTTCTTCGTGATGCAGATGGCGCTTCCATCGGTGGTCGACCGCTTCTATGGCGGCGACATAATGGGTGTGCTCTCGCTGGTGAACATTGTGCTCCTCTTCAGCAGTTACGCCGACCCCGGCTGCCAGCGCAGAATCTTCCTCCTCTTCCTGCTGCAGACCCTCGCAGCCTTCACCGACCTTAGTTACCTGCTCTATCTGCCCGTTTACATCCTTGGGATGCTGCAGATGCGCATCTTCAACCTGCGCACTCTCCTGGCCGCCGGCCTGGGTATCCTCTGCCCTGCCTGGGTGCTCTTCGGTCTGGGCATACTCCGCCCCGATATGCTCCGAATGCCCGAGTTCAGGATGATGTGGCAAATGTTCGGCGACCCCACCGTGATTCACGCCCTGGTGGTCACCGGCTTCACCATTGTGCTGGGCATCCTCTTCACCAGCGCCAACCTGCTGAAAATCCTGAGCTACAACTCGCGCGTGCGCGCTTTCAACGGCTTCCTCACCCTTATGCTGGGCGCCACCTCCCTCTTCGCCGTGCTCAACTTCAACAACTTCGCCTTCTACATCCCCATCCTCAACTGCCTTACCGCCTACCAGATAGCGCACTTCTTCACCTACCGCCGCTCCCGTCGCAGCTACATCCCTATCCTGCTCCTCGTAGCGGCTTATTTCCTCTTCTATTTCTTATAGCCTTATAGTGTCCGGCACTTCAGTGCCGGATTGCAATCCATGCGAAAAGTAATCATCGACAGCTATATTCCCTTTGAAGGTCACCCCTTCGAAGGCATCGCCCAGGTGGTGCAGCTCCCACCCGAAGCCATCACCCCCGACGCCGTGCGCGACGCCGACGCCCTAATCATACGCACCCGCACCCGCTGCAACGCCGCCCTGCTCGACGGCTCCAAAGTGGGCATCGTGGCCACCGCCACCATCGGCACTGACCACCTCGATTTCCCCTACCTCCGGTCGCGGGGCATCCGCATCGTGTCGGCTCCCGGTTGCAACGCCCCCGCTGTGGCGCAATACGTCTTCGCCTCCATCTTCGCCCTCGGTCTGGGCCAGCCCGGTATGCGCCTCGGCGTGATCGGCCTGGGGCACGTAGGCTCGATAGTGGCCTCCTGGGCGCGCCATTTCGGTATGGACGTACTCGCCTGCGACCCCCCGCGCGCCAACACTCACGGAGGTTGGAATCCCGACGCCCCCTTCTCGCCCGACGGCTGGAACACCGGCGACCCCTTCCCTCCCGGCAGCGAACCATTCTTCACTGTAGAGCAAGTCGCCGCCAAAGCCGACGTGCTCACCTTCCACACCCCGATGATTGCCGACGGCCCGTATCCTACACGCCACCTCCTCTGCCGCGAATTGCTCGACATCGCCCCTAAAGCGATGGTAATCAACGCCGCACGCGGCCCTGTGGCTGACACTGCCGACCTCATTGCCGCCCTCCGCCGAGGCCGTGTTGACCACGCCGCCATCGACTGCTGGGAAGGCGAACCCAACATCTCCCCCGACCTCCTACGTCTGGCCGAAATCACCACCCCCCACATCGCCGGCTACTCCATCGAAGGGAAGCGCCGCGCCACCACTGTCACCTTCAACGCCGTCCTCGACTACCTCTGTAATAATGCTGAATGCGGAATGCAGAATGCGGAATGCCAAGACAGGAGCACAGGAGCCCAGGAGCTTGCAGGGGCGCGATATATCGCGGCCGCGCCCGGCTGCCCCGAAGCAAAGCCCGGGGAGCAGGAAAAGGGTGTGGCCTTGTCGAGTAATCGGCCGTGCACGGCCGATAAAAACCCTGCACATCACCTGCAGGCAGGGGTGCCGATGACGCCGCCGCTGGCCGTAAGTCGCCAGGCCGTCATCGACTCCTATGACCCCCTCGCCGATTCCCTGCCGCTGAAAACCACCCCCTCTGCCTTCGAAGCCCTCCGCAACCACTACCCCCTCCGCCACGAGGTTCAGTTCTTAGAGCTTAGATAGCAGATAGTAGTTATCAGCCCTAAGCCCTATCTAAAATCTACCATCTAAGCACTAACTAAGCACTAAAATGAAATACGTTATCACCATCGGGCGCCAGTTTGGCAGCGGCGGCCGCGAACTGGCCAAGATGCTCGCCGAGCGCTTCTCCATTGCCTATTACGACAAGCAACTCCTTGCCGAGGCCGCGCGTCACGCCGGTGTCGACGAAGGCTTCTTCGAGCGCTCCGACGAGTGCTTCCCGAAATTCCCCGGCACAGGTATGTCATTCAATATGGGTCTGAGTTCGCTCCCCTGGTACACTCCCTCCTCGATTTCCGACGAAGCCATCTACCGCGATATGTCGGATGTGATAAAGGAAATCGCCGACCGCGGCCCCTGCGTGATCGTGGGCCGTTCGGCCGACTACGTGCTGCGCAACCACCCCGTGCCGGTAATCAACATCTTCCTGCATGCCACGATGGAGGATCGCGTGGCGCGCATCCTTCGCCGCGGCGACACACTCAAGGAGAGCGACGCGCGCGCCCTGGCCGAGAAAACCAACCGCCTCCGCGCCAACTACTACAACTTCTACACCGACAAGCGCTGGGGCGACGCCGCCTCCTACGACCTTTGCCTGAGCACCTCGCAGCTCTCGATGGAGGCCATCACCGACGTCATCGCCGCCTACATCCACGCCCGCCTCGGCTTTGACCCCAGAGGGAATTGAAAATTAAAAATTGAAAATTGAAAATTAAAAATTGCCATTTCGGGCAAAGGAAAGACAGGAGCACAGGAGAACAGGAGGGGCTGCGCGGCGTTGCCTTCCGCTTCGGAAGGCCGGAGAACAGGAGGCTGCCCTGAAGGCCTGTAGGGGCGCGATATATCGCGGCCGTGCCCGGATGGCAATTTTTAATTTTCAATTTTTAATTTTCAATTTCTCAGGCTGTGGCGGTGAGGGTGAGCGAGAGGGTAGGGCGGATAGTGCGGAGAGCATTGAACATGGGGAGGTAGTTGCGGTGCGAGGGGGCGAGCACCGCCATATTTAGCTCGGTGCGGTTCTGCGCGTAGTCGTAGTTGATGTAGTAGGTGGAGAGGTGCACGCTGTGGGCGTTGAGGATTTCGCGATAGGGGGTGATGTCATCGATGACGCCCTCGACGGTGATTTTCACCATACGGTTTTCCTGGCCGATGCGGGCACGGCTCTCATAGATCTGGAAGGCTGCGAGGATGATCAGAATCATGGCTGTGGCGATTATGGAGCAGAGATACATACCCACGCCCACGGCCATGCCGATGGTGGCTGTCATCCAGATGCCGGCGGCGGTGGTGAGGCCGCGCACCGAACCCTTCATATGAATCATTGCTCCGGCGCCGAGGAAACCGATGCCGGTGATTACCTGGGCGGCGATACGCCCCGGGTCGCCGTTTTTCAGGCCAAGGTAGACCTGCGGCACATAGATCGACAGGAGCATGGCCATACAGGAGCCCATCGAAATCAGGGCGAACGTGCGCACGCCGGCAATCTGCCCCTTGCGCTTGCGCTCCATACCCACGAGTACTCCGAGCACCATTGCCAGCAGGAGCTTGAATACGGCCCCGGTGAGGTTCACCTCCGGGGAGTTGATTTGTGCGATGATGTAAGATGCAAAGTTTTCCATACGCAAAAATATGCAAATTATCGGGTATTCACATTATAATGAACTATCATAAATGCACTTTTGTTGGGAAAAAAGAGAAAATTACACCTACTATTTCCGGAAATCTTGTTTAGTTTTTGTAATTTTGCCGCGTGAAAGAGTGTGACCGGTTTCGGCCACACCCTTAAACGCATCCTTAAGCGCCCGCGGCGGCGCACCCTTTTTCCGACAATGTCTACATCAAATAACAACAAATCTGAAATGCTGAAAAATCTTGTCATAGTCGAGTCGCCTGCCAAGGCCAAGACCATCGGGAAGTACCTCGGACCCGACTACACCGTCATGTCGAGCTACGGACATATCCGCGACCTGAAGAAGAAGAATTTCAGCATCGACCTCGACAAGGATTTCGAGCCGGTCTACGAGATTCCCGACGACAAGAAGGCGCTCGTGGCCGAGTTGCGCAAGAAAGCCAAGGAGGCACAGACCGTGTGGCTCGCTTCCGATGAGGACCGCGAGGGAGAGGCCATAGCCTGGCACCTCTATGAGGTGCTGCATCTCAAGCCCGAGAACACCCACCGCATCGTGTTCCACGAAATCACGAAGGATGCCATTCTCAACGCTATCATGAATCCGCGCAGCATCGATCTGAACCTGGTCGACGCCCAGCAGGCGCGCCGCGTGCTCGACCGCATCGTGGGTTTCGAGCTGTCGCCCGTGCTCTGGAAGAAAATCAAGCCTGCGCTGTCGGCCGGCCGTGTGCAGTCGGTGGCCGTGAGGCTGATTATGGAGCGCGAGAACGAAATCAAGAATTTCAAGTCGGAAGAATATTTCCGCATCACGGGCCGCTTCACCCTCCCCACGGGCGAGACGGTCACCGGCGTGCTGGCCAACCGCATCAGCGGTGCCGACGCCGCGCGTGAGCTGCTGCAGAAAGCTGCCGGCGATACCTTCACCGTGACAGCCGTAAACGTGCACCCCGCCACCAAGTCGCCCGCGCCCCCCTTCACCACCTCCACCCTGCAGCAGGAGGCCGCCCGCAAGCTCGGCTTCACCGTGTCGCAGACGATGATGATAGCCCAGCGGCTCTATGAGGCCGGCCATATCACCTATATGCGTACCGACTCGCTCAACCTCTCTTCGCTGGCTATGAACACCATCGCCGCCGAAATCAAGCAGACGATGGGCGATGAATATCTTCACTCGCATTCCTATCACACCCACTCGAAGGGTGCGCAGGAGGCTCACGAGGCTATCCGTCCCACCTACGTCGACCAGAAGACCATCGACGGCACACCCCAGGAGAAGCGCCTCTACGGCCTGATCTGGAAGCGCACCGTGGCCTCGCAGATGGCCGACGCCCGCCTGGAGAAAACCACTGTGGAAATCGAAGGGAAGCGCTCAGGCGCCCGCTTCAGCGTAAGCGGCGAGGTAGTGCGCTTCGACGGTTTCCTGAAGGTATATATGGAAGGGCGCGACGACGATGCCGCCGAGACAGATCAGGAGGGCACCCTGCCCCCCTTCACCCGCGGTATGACCCTCGCCGCCGGCGAAATCACCGCCACCGAGCGCTTCACCTCGCAGCCCCCGCGCTACACCGAGGGTATGCTCGTGAAGAAAATGGAGGAGCTGGGCATAGGACGCCCGTCGACCTACGCTCCCACCATCTCCACCATCCAGCAGCGCGGCTATGTGGAGCGCGGTGAGAAGGAGGGCACAGAGCGCACATTCCGCGTGCTCACCCTCGCTGACGGCCTGATCAAGGAATCCACCCGTACCGAGACTGTAGGCTCGGAGAAAGGCAAACTCGTGCCCACCGACGTGGGCGAGGTGGTCAACGACTTCCTCACCGAGCATTTCCCCGACATTCTCGACTACAACTTCACCGCCCAGGTGGAGAATAAATTCGACCAGATTGCCGAGGGCGAGCTCCCCTGGCACAATGAGATAAAAAGCTTCTACGCCGGTTTCCACCCCGAGGTGGATGCCGCTACAAATATGCGCACCGAGCACCGTGTGGGCGAGCGAGTCCTCGGCACCGACCCCAAGTCGGGTAAACCGGTGTCGGTGAAAATCGGGCGCTACGGCCCGATGATTCAGCTCGGCGACGGAGAAGGAGAGGAGAAACCGCAGTTCGCCTCCCTGCTCAAAGGGCAGAGCGTGAGCACCATCACCCTCGACGAAGCCCTCAAGCTCTTTGAATTCCCCCGCCATCTGGGCGACTACGAAGGGAAGGAAATCACCGTGGCCATCGGCCGCTTCGGCCCCTACGTGAAGCACGACGGCAAGTTTGTCTCCATCCCCAAGACGATCTCGCCGGCACACATCACCCTCGACGAAGCCATCGAGCTGATCGAAGCCAAGAAGCACGAAGAAGCCAACCGCCTGGTCAAGAGCTTCGACGAAGACCCCTCGCTGCAGATTCTCAACGGCCGCTACGGCGTGTACATCTCCTGCGACAAAACCAACTACAAGATACCCAAGAGCGTAGCCGACCCCTCGCAGCTCACCTACGAGGAGTGCCGCGCCATCATCACCGCCCAGCAGTCGAAGCCCCGCCGCAAAGCCCGCAGCTAAGCCGCAACCCCCGGCAGCTCCCTCTGCCCCCAGCCGCTTCCAGCAGCTCTCCCTGCTGCCCCCGGCAGCTTCCCCCCAGCCGCTTCCAGCAGTCCTTGTCCTGTTATCGGCCGTGCACGGCCGATCACGCAACAAGGCCGTCAGGCGCCCGCTGCCTCTCTCCCAGGCGGCCATCCGGGGCGGGCGCGAAGAATCGCGCCCCTACAGGCCTTCAGCGAAGCCTCCTGTTCTCCTGTCGAAAGCCTACCCCTGCAGGATGGCAATTTTGAATTATAAATATTGAATTTTCTTTGGATTTTACCCCTCTGAGCAAGCCGTTTATGGCTATGGTTTACGGCGCCGAGCAGAAAGCCCGCCGCGATGTGGAGCGCAGCCAGAAGGCTACACTCCGCCGCCTGCTGCGCAGCTGCGCCCGCACCGAGTTTGGCCGCGAGCACGGCATCCGCGGAGGGGAATCCTATGCGGAATTCGCCGCGAAAATCGCCCCCGCCGAGTATGAGAGCTTCCGCCCCTTGGCCGAACGTATGCTCCGCGGCGAGAAAAACCTGCTATGGCCGGGCGCGTGCCGCCGCTTCGCGCAGTCGTCGGGCACTTCCGGCGGCAAAAGCAAATACATCCCGCTGCCCGACCGCTCGCTTCAGCGCTGCCACTACGCCGGCGCCTCTTACTCCCTGGCCTCCTACCTCCATTACTACCCCGACAGCCGCGTCTTCGGCGGCAAAAGCTTCATCCTCGGCGGCAGTTACGCCAACGAGCTTAACGACCTGCCTCGGGGCGTGCGTGTGGGCGACCTCTCCGCGTCGCTCATCGACCGCATCAACCCCCTGGTCAACCTCTTCCGCATCCCCGACAAGCACACCGCTCTGCTGCCCGACTGGCGCGAAAAACTCCCCCGACTGGTGGAGGCGTCGCTCCGGGCTGATGTGCGCAGCATCTCCGGGGTGCCTTCCTGGTTTCTCACCGTGCTCAAGGAGGTGCTCAAAGCCGCCGGAGCCGAGAACATACACGACGTATGGCCCCACCTGGAGGTGTTCTTCCACGGCGGCATCGCCTTCGGGCCATACCGCGAGCAATACACCCGCATCACCTCTGCGGGGAAAATGCACCTGTGGGAAAACTATAACGCCTCCGAGGGGTTCTTCGCCGTGCAGGAGATCCCCGACTCCCCGGAGATGGGCCTGCTGATGAACGCCGACGTGTTCTACGAGTTCATCCCCGTCGACCACCCCGAGGCCGAGCCGCTGCCCGTGTGGCTCACCGTGCCCGGCGAGATATACGAGCTGGTAATCACCTCCTCCAACGGCCTGTGGCGCTACCGCCTGGGCGACACGGTGAGGGTGTGCGGCTCGCAGCCCGTCACCATTGTCATCGCCGGGCGCACAAAAAGCTACATCAACGCCTTCGGCGAGGAACTGATGGTACACAACGCCGAGGCCGCTATGACCAAGGTGTGCGCCCTGACCGGCGCCGATGTCGCCGACTACACCGCCGCCCCGGTCTATGCCGCCACCGGCACCCGGGGGCGCCACCAGTGGATTATTGAATTCAACCGCTTGCCCGCCTGCGGCGTGGAGGAATTTGCCCGCCAGCTCGACCTGCAGCTGCAGCGCGAGAACTCCGACTATCAGGCCAAGCGCGCCGGGGGCATTTTCCTTGACCCACTGGAAGTGACAGTGGCTTCCAAAGGGCTGTTCGACAGCTGGTTGGCCTCCACCGGCAAGCTTGGCGGTCAGCGCAAAGTGCCCCGACTCTGCCCCGACCGCCGCATTGCCGATGCCCTTCTGGGTAAAAATAAGCTTTAAAGTAGAAAACCCTATATTCCATTTATTATGAAAAATCGCTTTCTAATCTCCGCTCTAATCGGCGCCGCCGCTGTGGCTGCAGTTGCTGCCCCTAAGGCTCCTAAGGCTGCCCAGGCTGCCGCGCCCAAATATATCTTCTATATGATCGGCGACGGCATGGGCTGGAGCCATGTCACCAACGCGCAGCTCTTTATGGAGGATGTGCTCGGCTGCGACAGCACCCTCACGATGCTCTCGATGCCCGTGGCTTCCTCGGCGCGCACTCACTCCGCTTCCTCCCGTGTGACCGACTCGGCAGCTGCCGGTACGGCCCTCTCCACCGGTTATAAGACCAACAACGGTATGCTGGGCGTCACCCCCGACACCACCGCCGTAACCTCCATCGCCAAAACCCTCTTCGACCGCGGCTGGGGTGTGGGCCTTATCTCCACCGTCGCCATCGACGACGCCACCCCCGGCGCCTTCTACGCCCATGTGCCCTCGCGCGGCGAATTCCTCACCATCGGCCGACAGTTGGCCGAGTCGGGCTATCAGTTTGCCGCCGGTTCCGGCCTGCTCGGCCGTCTCGACAGCAAGGGCGAATCCACCGGCCTTACCGACTACTTTGCCGAGAAGGGGATGAAGATTGCCTACGGCCCGGAAGGCCTCAATGAGGTGGCCGACCGTCTGCTGGTGCTCTCTGCCGACACCTTGCGCAACTGGAATGTGGGCTTCGCCGTTGACTCGGTGCCCGGCGCCCTCACCCTCCCCGCCATGACCGAGGCCGGTATCCGCCACCTTATGCGCACCAATCCCGACCATTTCTTTATGATGGTTGAGGGTGGCAGCATCGACCACGGCGGCCACGCCAACGACGGCGGCACTATCGTGCGCGAGGTGCTCAACTTCGACGAGGCCATCGGTGTGGCTTACCGGTTCTATCTGGCGCACCCCGACGAAACGCTCATCGTGGTCACCGCCGACCACGAAACCGGCGGTATGTCGGTGGGCAACAACCACACCGGTTACTCGGTTCAGTCGGCCAAGAACGCCGGGCAGAAGATCTCCAAGGACCTCTTCAACGAGAAAATCAAATCGCTGGCCCACGACCGCCGCTTGTGGCGCTGGGACGATATGAAGGAATATCTGGCCGAAAACCTCGGTCTGGGCACCAATTTCACCATCACTCCCGAGGAGGAGAAGGAGCTGGCCGACAGCTTCAACGCTATGATGGAGGGGCGCAACACCGGCGAGCAGAAGACGCTCTACGCCACCTTCGACGGCTTCACTGCCCGCGTGTTTGAGCTGCTCAACCGCGAAGCCGGCTTCGGCTTCACCACCAGCAAGCACACCGGCACCCCGGTGCCCGTGTTTGCCGTAGGCGTGGGTGCCGACCGCTTCAGCCGTCTGGCCGACAACACCGACCTGCCCCGCCGCATCCTCTCCATCGCCGAGGGCAAGTAAAAATTGAAAATTTAAAATTGAAAATTTAAAATTGCCATCTGGGGCAGGACATCCGGTGCGGGCCATCCGGGGCTGCGCAGCATCATTTCGGGTATGTCCCCTCAACACAGTGCTGAGGGCGCATGCCCGAAGGAAGGCGGGCCATCCGGGGCGGGCGCGAATAATCGCGCCCCCTACAGGCCTTTCCGCACGGCTTTTTGGTTTTGTGTATTTCTCTGTCCTCTTCTCCGCTTGTTTTTGCGATGAATAGAATAATAGCCATAATCTTTGCCTTGGTGCTTGGCGCCGCCGGGCTGCCTGCTGCAGCTGAGAATGCTGCTGCCGGTGAGCCTGCCGCTGCTGAAAAGGCCGCCGGGAGTGCTGCCGGAAGGGGCGCCGGGAGCGCCGAGATGGGGGCGCTGGAGGTGGAGGTGACGCTCCACCCCGAGGAGTATCGCGCGCTGCTGAGCCGTTTCGTGCAGGCCGATACCACCCTTACTCCTGCCGAGGTGGAGAAGGTTTACTATGGCTTCCCCTTCACCTGCGCCTATGAGCCGCGCGACAGCTTCCCTGCCCTCCGGGAGGCTTTCGACAGCGGCGATTACCGCGAGGCTGCCCGGTTGCTGCCCGAGGCCCTGGAGCTGAATCCGGTGTCGCTCGACCTGCTGGTGATGGCTATGGCCGTCTACGACGCTGCCCCCGGTGGGGAAGCGGCCCGCCGGTCGCTCAACGCCTCGCTGCGCTCCGATATGATTGCCTCGGCCATTCTTGAGAGCGGCCGCGGCACCATCGCTCCCTCCCCCTTCCGGGTGATTTGCCGCAAGGATATGGAGCGCATCCTGCGTAACGTCCTCGGCGTCGGCGTAATCGTGGGCGTCACCCACGCCGGGAAAGTCCTTGCGGTGAAATTCCGCTTCCCCGGCAAGCTGCGCGAGCACATCCTCTATTTCGATAACTCACTGGAGGAGAATTTCCTCTCCACACATCCCTTATAGCTATGTCAGAAAAAGCCGCCGAAAAATGGACCGAGATTGAGCACCTCCCCGAGTGGGATGAGGAGTTCTACCACGTCTACACCGCCAAGAAGCACGGCAAGTGGGTGATGCTCAAGACGCTGCGCCCCGAACTGGCCGACGATCCCGCCATGCGCGCCATGATCGAGAAGGAATTTGATGTGCGCTACAATCTGTGCCATCCCAATATCGTGATGATCAACGACTTCGAGGATGTGCCCGGGCTGGGCCGCTGCATCATCACCGACGATGTCTACGGCGACTCCCTGCACAAGCTCATCGAGAAGAAGCAGGTGACCCCCGAGATCCTCGACAAGATTGTGAAGCAGCTCCCCGAGGCCATAGCTTACATCCAGAAGAATCATATCGTGCACCATCCCATCCGGCCTGAGACGATAATCTTTACCGAGAATATCCGCAACCTCAAGCTCATAGACGTGGGCTTCGAGCAGAAGCCGAAGCTCTCCACCACCGATGCCGGCGACGATATCCGCAACTTCGGGCGCGTGCTCCTCGACACCCTCGACGCCCTCCCCCGCGAGGAGGCTGCCACACGTACCGCTGCCCGCTACCGCCGTGTGGCCGAGCGTGCCGCCGCCACCCCCGCCTCAGGGGGCACCGCCGTCGCCTCCGGAAGCGCCACATCCTCACGCCGAGCCTCCTCGCGCCGCGCCGCGGGTGAGGCGCGCCACCGCTTCCGCGACGTGCAGGACCTGAAGCTGGCTCTCGCCGGCGACTCCAACCGTCCCATCTATCTCACCATCATAATCTTCCTCTCCATAATGACCCTCATCCTGGGCTACCTCTGCTGGAAAGCCCCGGAGCTGTGAATAATGCAGAAATTTAGACAGAAAGACATAAAGCAGAGATGGAAGACCTGTAGGGGCGCGATTCTTCGCGCCCGCCCCCGGATGGGCGGAGAATAGGCGCGGGGCCGGCGTAGCTGTGCTACAGGTATTTCTGACGCGCAGCTACGCAGCGCTATTATTTATATAATAGCCTTAAATACCAGGGGTTTGCAGCGCTCCGCGCAGCTGCACCCCTGGCTACACTGACCGCTGGCTACGCCAGCCCATCCGGGCACCCGCCCATTAAAAATATCTACCATCTAAGCTCTAAGCACTAAAAATATCTGCTATCTAAGCTCTGAGCACTAAATATTTACTATCTAAGCACTAAGCACTAAGAACTATAAAAGAACTACAATGAGTGTAGAAATTCGCCCAATAGCCCCCACGCGCAGCCAGTTGCGCCGCTTCACACAGTTTGGCATCGACCTTTACCGCGACAACCCTTACGCGGTGCCTCCGCTGGTCAGAGATGATGTCAACACTCTCTCGCCGAAGGTCAACCCCGCCTTCGATTTTTGCGACTGTCAGTGCTTTATGGCCTATCGCGACGGCAAGCCCGTGGGTCGTATCGCCGCAATCATCAACCGTGTGGTCAACGAGCGCACCAACCAGAAGGTGCTCCGCTTCGGCTTCGTCGACTTCATCGACGACGACGAGGTGGTCGACGCCCTCTTCGACGCCGCCTCGGAGTGGGGTCGCAAACATGGTATGACCGAAATGGTTGGTCCGATGGGCTTCACCGATATGGACCACGAGGGTATGCTCACCGAAGGTTTCGAGGAGTTAGGCACTATGGCCACCATCTACAACTATCCCTATTATCCCCGTCAGATGGAGCGTATGGGCTTCAAGCGCGACGCCGAGTGGATAGAAATGCTCATAAAGGTGCCTGAGGAAATCCCCGAAAAATACTCCCGTATAGCGCAAATCGTGAAGGAGCGCAACAATCTGCGTGTGCTCAAATTCACCAGCCGCAAGAAGCTTAAGGAGCAGTATGGCCAGGCCATCTTCCAGCTCGTCAACGAGGCTTACGACCAGCTCTACGGCTATTCGCCCCTCACACCGCGTCAGGTGGAATATTACATCGGTATCTACCTGGGCATACTCAACCTGAAATTCGTGACGCTCGTGGTCGACGAGAATGACCGTCTGGTGGCCCTGGGCATCTCCATACAGTCGTTCTCGCGAGCTCTGCAGAAGAGCCGCGGAAAACTCTTCCCCTTCGGGTGGTGGTATCTGCTGCAGGCCCTGCGCGGCAAAACAGATATCGTGGACCTGTTGCTCATCGCCGTGAAGCCCGAATACCAGAACAAGGGGGTCAACGCTCTGCTCTTCACCGACCTAATCCCCAACTACATCGCCGCCGGCATGAAATACGCCGAAACCAACCCCGAGCTGCAGACCAACAACAAGGTGCGCGGCCAGTGGGATTACTTCGACACGCGCCTCCACCGCCGCCGCTGCTCCTTCCGCAAGCCGCTCTAATGCACAATAGCAAAGACAGGAGCACAGGAGCACAGGAGGCTGCGCGGCGTGGCTTTTGATGCTACCTTAGCTAAAGCAGCTACCTCAGCTAAAGCAGCTAAGGTAGAGGCGGGGCGGAGAGGCATGTAGGGGCGCGATTTTTCGCGCCCGCCCCGGATGGCCGTTGGAGGCTGTAGGGGCGCGATTCTTCGCGGCCGCCCCGGATGGCCGCCCGGGATAGAGGCAGCGGGAACCGGGCGGCCTTGTTGCGTGATCGGCCGTGCACGGCCGATAACAGGACAAGGCCTGCCGGGGAGCTGGGGAAGCCTGCCTGGGGGGCGGGCGGGGGGATCAGAGGACGATGTTGATGATGCGGTTGGGGACCACGATGAGCTTTTTGGGGGTGCGGCCGTCGAGCCAGCGGGCGGCTTCGGGGGCGGCGAGGGCCATCTGTTCGATGGTTTCGCGGGTGGCGTCGGCGGGCACTTCGAGCATAAAGCGTGTTTTGCCGTTGAAGCTAACGGGGAGCTTCACGGAGCTTTCCACGAGATATTTCTCCTCCCAGCGGGGCCAGGGAGCGTCGCAGACGGTTTTGGCGTCGGGGTCGAGGGCGTGCCACAGCTCTTCGGCGATGTGGGGGCAGAAGGGGGCGATGAGCACTACCAGCGGTGTGAGGATGGAGCGCGAGTGGCAGTTGAGGCGCGACAGCTCGTTGACGCAGATCATAAAGGCCGAAACCGAGGTGTTGTAGGAGAAAGCTTCGATGTCGGCAGTAACCTTCTTGATGAGCGTATGGAGGGCTTTGAGGGCTTCAGGCGAGGGCTTGGAGTCGTCGACAAGGAAAGTATCGCCTTTGTAGAAAAGATTCCAGAATTTGCGCAGGAAACGGTTCACGCCGTCGATGCCGTTGGTGTCCCACGGTTTCGACTGCTCCACGGGGCCGAGGAACATCTCGTAGAGGCGGAGTGTGTCGGCGCCGTAGCGGTCGACGATATCGTCGGGGTTAACCACATTGAACATCGACTTCGACATCTTCTCCACGGCGTATCCGCAGACATATTCGCCATCCTCCAGGATGAACTCGGCTGTGGCGTAGTCGGGGCGCCATGCGCGGAATTTCTCCAGGTCGAGACGGTCGTTGCTCACGATGTTGACATCCACGTGGATGGGGGTGGTGTCGTATTTGTCCTTCAGACCGGCCGACACGAAAGTGTTGGTGTCCTTGATGCGGTAAACGAAGTTGGAGCGGCCCTGAATCATACCCTGGTTGATGAGCTTGGCGAACGGCTCGTCGCGGCACACCTTGCCAAGGTCGTAGAGGAATTTGTTCCAAAAACGGGAGTAGATGAGGTGACCGGTGGCGTGCTCGGTGCCGCCCACATAGAGGTCGACCTGCTGCCAGTAGTTGTTGGCCTCGGGGCTAACCAACTCATTGTGGTTGCGCGGGTCCATATAGCGCAGATAGTAGGCCGAGGAGCCGGCGAAGCCCGGCATAGTGTTCAGTTCCAGGGGATAACCCTCGGAAGTGCACCAGTTCTTGGCGCGGCCCAGGGGCGGCTCGCCCTGCTCGGTGGGGAGGTATTTGTCAATTTCGGGGAGCTGCAGGGGGAGCTTGTCGAGAGGCAGCACGTGGGGGATGCCATCCTTGTAGTAGACGGGGAACGGCTCGCCCCAGTAACGCTGACGCGAGAAAATGGCGTCGCGCAGACGGTAGTTCACCTTCACGCGGCCGATGCCCTCAGCCTCGATAAACTGCTTTGTGCGGGCGATAGCCTCCTTCACTTCCAGGCCGTTGAGATTGAGCTTGTCGGAGGCCGAGTTGATCATCCGGCCCTCCTTTGCGTCGAAGGAAGCCTCGCTCACGTCGGCACCCTCGATCAGCGGAATCACGGGGAGATGGAAATGACGGGCGAAAGCGTAGTCGCGCGAGTCGTGGGCGGGCACGGCCATAATGGCGCCGGTGCCGTATCCGGCGAGCACATAGTCGCTCACATAGATAGGTATCTTCTTGCCGCTGAGGGGGTTGATGGCGTAGGCACCGGTGAACACACCGCTCACACGGCGGTCGGCGATGCGCTCGCGCTCAGTCTTGTGCTTGATTTCGTCGCGATAGTCGGCCACGGCCTGCTTCTGGTCGGGGGTGGTGACCATATCCACATACTTGCTTTCGGGGGCCAGCACCATAAACGTTACACCGAACACTGTGTCGGCGCGGGTGGTGAAGATGGTCATCTCCACATCCGAGTCGGCCACCTTAAACTGCATCTCGGCGCCCTCGGAGCGGCCGATCCAGTTGCGCTGCGTCTCCTTGATGGAGTCGCTCCAGGCCAGACGGTCAAGCCCTTCGAGCAGACGGGGAGCATAGGCGCTCACCCTGAGGCACCACTGATACATCAGCTTCTGCTCCACGGGGTAACCGCCGCGCACGCTCACACCCTCGCTCACCTCGTCGTTGGCCAGCACGGTGCCGAGCTTTGGGCACCAGTTCACCATTGTATTGCCAAGATAGGCAATGCGGTAGTTCATAAGGGTGTCGCTCTTCTCCTTCTCCGACATGGCTTTCCACTCCTCGGCGGTGAAGGTCAGCGGCTTGGTCTCGGCGGCCTTAACGCCCTCGGTGCCCTTCTCCTCGAAGTGGCGGATTAGGTCGGCGATGGGGAGCGCCTTGTCGGCAGCGAGGTCGTAGTAGTGGTTGAACATCTCGATGAAGGCCCACTGCGTCCAGTGGTAATATTCCGGGTCGCAGGTGCGGATTTCGCGGTCCCAGTCGTAGCAGAAACCGATACGGTCGAGCTGCGAACGGTAGCGGGCGATATTCTCCGAGGTGGTTTTCTCGGGATGCTGACCGGTCTGGATGGCGTACTGCTCAGCGGGGAGGCCGTAGGCGTCGTAGCCCATCGGGTGGAGCACATTGAAGCCATTCAGACGCTTGTAGCGGGCGAAGATATCGCTGGCTATATAGCCCAGCGGATGCCCCACGTGAAGTCCCGCACCCGAGGGATAGGGAAACATATCCAGTACATAGAACTTGGGGCGTGAGGGGTCGACCTCGGCGTGATAAACCTTATTTTCTTTCCAGTACTGCTGCCAGCGCTGTTCGATTTTCTTATGATTGTAATCCATAATGGGAATTTTTAATGTGGAATTGTGAATTTTAAACTGGCCTCCGGTTAGCCAATTCAACATTCAAAAATTAAAATTCAAAATTTATAACTAAGCATACGCTCGATGGGGCGGATGGCGCGGGCGGCCACCTCGGGGTCAACCTCGATGGCCGGGGAGAGGTCGCGCAGACAGTTGCGCAGCTTCTCCAGGGTGTTGAGCTTCATGTAGGAGCAGTTGTTGCAGGCACAACCGGCTTGCTCGGGGGGAGCGGGGATGAAGGTCTTGTCGGGGCATTGCTGACGCATCTTGTGGAGGATGCCGCTCTCGGTGGCCACGATAAACTCGCGGGCGTCGCTTTTTGCGGCATAGCTCAGCAGGGCGGCGGTGGAGCCGACGTGGTCGGCCAGCATAGCCACGGCCTGCTTGCACTCGGGGTGCACCAGCAGCTTGGCCTCGGGGTGCTCCTTCTTCAGGCGGAGGATTTCGGAGAGGGAGAACTGCTCATGCACGTGGCAGGCGCCATCCCACAGGAGCATCTTGCGCCCCGTGGTCTGGTTGATATAGTTGCCCAGGTTGCGGTCGGGACCGAAGATAATGGGGGTATCCTCGGGGAGCGCCTCCACAATCTTTTGGGCATTGGAGGAGGTGACCACTACATCGGTCAGCGCCTTTACGGCGGCGGAAGTGTTGACGTAGCTCACCACCGTGTGGCCTGGATGCGCCTCCACAAACGCCTTAAACTCCTCGGCGGGGCAGGAGTCGGCCAGCGAGCAGCCGGCCTCCATATCGGGCACAAGCACCGTCTTGTCGGGGCAGAGAATCTTGGCCGTCTCGCCCATAAAGTGCACACCGCAGAGCACAATCACCTTGTTGGGCAGCGTGCGGGCCTTCTGAGCCAGGGCCAGGGAATCGCCCACCACATCGGCCACATCCTGGATGTCGCCGTCGGTGTAGAAGTGGGCCATAATTGCGGCGTCGCGCTCCTTGCGCAGCCGGTTTATTTCATTGATAAGCTGAAGTTTGCCTTCTGACATAAGAAAACGAGAGTAATTTTTGCAAAATTAGCAATTTTTCCGCTGACAGCCAACGTGCTTGCTTGCAAATCTCGCCAAAAAGCCCTAAATTTGTCGCTTACAATATATTCATTGCAAAAACTTCAAAAAAATCATATCACATTTATTCACAAACTAAACATCGTTTTACATGAAACATCACTTACTAAGTATGTTTGCTGTGCTGGCACTGACGGCACAGACGGCTGTAGCGGCTGATGTCCCGGCAACGCGCCTGTTTACCGAGACTTTCAACAGCTACACGGCCGGCAACGAGCTTTACGACGGCAAAACCTGGCTGCAGTATGCTTCAAACACCGCAGATCCCATCAAGGTGACAGCCAAGAGCCTCGAATATGAGGGCTATTCTACTACAACAGGCAACTGTGTAACCCTGTCGAACACAGCAACCGGTCAGGATCTTTTCTGCAAAGTCCCCACCGGAAAGGAAGTGAAAACTGGCTCTTTTTATGCATCTTTCCTGTTGAATGTCAGCGAAGCTCCGACAACAAACCAGGCTTATTTTATTTGTTTTATCACTCAGACCAAAGCCGGTATAAGCGATAAAAAATCGAGCAGTGAGTTTGCAAAGCTATTTGCCTGTGGCGATGAAGCTGACAACACCAAATATCAGCTTGGAATTACCCGTGCAACCGCTGTTAAAAATGTTGTAAAGGCCGATACAAAGCTTTCTTACGGCACTACCTATCTGGTTGTTCTGAAATACACATTTGTCGACGGCAATACAAATGATACGGTAGAATTGTTTATCAATCCTACCGTTGGTAGCACTGAACCTGCTGCTTCAGCGAAATATAATATTGAAACCGGTAGCGATGCAAGCACCAGTTACGGCTTATTAGGCGTAGAGCTGCGTCAGGGTCAGACAAAATCTAACAACGCTCCCGTGTGCAAGATCGACGAGCTGCACATAGCCACCTCCTGGGCCGGCCTCTTCGACGCTGCCTCCACCGGCGGCGGCGACACTGCCAAGCCCACCATCGCATCGGCTCTGGGCACCACCAGCACCGGCTTAGACCCGATGATTTCGGGCACTTCTGTTTCGACCCAGATTTACATCACCGCCACCGACCTCAAGAGCGATGTCACCATCACCTGCGGCGAGGGTATCACTTGCCCCGTAGCCTCTATCTCCAAGGATGAGGCTGGTCTTGACGGTGCTTACAAGGTAGATTTCACCGTCACCCCCACCTTGGAAACGAGCGGAGCGTGGTCATCGACCGTAACCTTCTCCTCGGAAGGCGCCGAATCTCTGGTGTTCACCATCTCCTGCGACAATGTGCTTGTGCCCACACAGGTCACCAGCGCTGCACAGTATCGCAATCTCTACACCCCGGAAGATTACAGCTACTATAAATTTGCAGGCAAGGTAACCGTTACAGCAATTGAGGCTGTGGCCGATTCTTATACACCTTATTATAAGGTATATGCCCAGGATGCCACCGGCGGTATATGCCTGAGCACTGAATATATGTTTTTCGACCCCTCTTCGCTTGCTGTGGGCGATAAGATTACCGATTTCCTTTATATGTATGGTGAGGGCTCAATTGGGTTGATGGGTATGCTGATGCAGACCTCCGAGACCGCTCCCGTCTTCACCAAGGCCGGCACCGGCACAGTTACCCCGCTGGAGATTAACCCCGCCGACTTCACTGCCGCCGACTATCAGTATCGCCTCGTGAAGCTCGCCGGCGTAAGCTTCTCCGAAACCGGCAACTTTGAGGCCAAGACCTACACGGTGACTACCCCCGACGGCGCCACCGCCCAGGTTCACCCCTTCGCAGGCAGCGACCTGATTGGCACCGCCATTCCCGCCAAGGCCGATGTAGTGGGTATCTCTATGTCGAAGAGCGCATTGGTGGTATGGCCCCGCACCCTGGCCGACGTTACCGCAGGCGCTGCTTCGGTGAACATCACCAAGCAGGACCTCTACGACTTCAAGAACAATCCCGCTCCCGTGAATGTCAAGACCGCCGTGGCTGAGTTCACTGTCGTTGCTGAGAACCTCCCCGAGGCTGCTCCCATCGAGATCACCGGTGCCGACGCTGCTATGTTCAGCGTAGAGCCTAAGGCCGTTCCCGCCGGTTCGGCCACCACTAAGGTCACTCTCTACTATCAGCCCACCGCCACCGGCAAGCACAAAGGCAACGTAATCTTTGACTTCGACGGCATCAACTCTGAGTTCAACACCGCTTACAGCGTCAACGCTATGGCCTACGACCCCGAGCATCTGCCCACCCTCGCCCTCGATCCCGCAGAGGTTATCCTCACCGCCAAGGTCGGCCAGAAGGCTGAAGCTTCCGTGAAGCTCACCGTGGCCAACGCTTTCGACTACATCAACGCCGCCCGCACCAACGCTGAGGTTGGCTCGATCATCATCAGCTCGTCGATGTTCCTCCCCACAATGGCCGAATCTACCTTCAAGGTAACATTCCAGCCCAAGGAAGAGGGCAATGTAGAGCAGCAGTTTGTATTCACCACCCTCAAGGGCGAACCCGTTACCCTCAAGGTGAAGGGCGTCACCGACGGCGGCGCTGAGCCTGAGCAGCCCGAAGGCGGTCAGCTCGTGCTCGACGACAGCAAGCCGCTTCCCTACTACGAGCAGGACTTCGCCAACGTGGAAAGCAACAAGCCTATGGCTCTCACCGGCTGGTGCAACGTAGCTGAAGAGGGCACCCGCGCATGGTGGGGCTATGTAGGCGACGACTTCAAGGCCGCCAAGGCTACCGCCTACGACTCGAAGGTGGCTCCCGGCGCCGGCACTCCCTGCCAGATGCTCCTCGTCACCCCCGCTCTCGATTACAAGAACACCACCGACAAGCACGTGAAGTTCTCCGTGATGGGCAAGGCCCTTATAGAAGGTATGACCGACAAGCTCGAAATCTGCCTCATCGAGAAGGAGGGCAACAACACCATTATCTCGCCTATGAACGGTTTCCCCATCCCCGCTATCCCCGACGAGGCTGACCAGTGGGTTCCCATCGATGCCGATATGAGCGCTATCCCCAGCATGCCCGACGTATTCTGGATCGGTTTCCGCTTCACCTCCACCCGTGGTCGCGACAACGCCGCCCAGTACTTCATCAAGGACTTCAAGTGGAGCAGCAAGGGTTCCGGCATCAGCTCAATCCTTGCCGACGCTAACGGTCTTTACACCGTCTTCAACCTCCAGGGTATTCTCCTGATGAAGGATGCCGACCTCGACGCCGTGCGCGCCCTCGCTCCCGGCTTCTACATCGTCAACGGCCGCAAAGTGCGACTATGATGAAAATTAAAAATTGAAAATTGAAAATTAAGGCCTCCGGGCCGCCCGGGCTTCCGGCTCCTTTTTGGCCGCCCGGCTTCCCGGCCTTCCCCCCTCAAGCACTGCACCCCCTCCGGTGCAGCGCTTTTTTTGCGCCCCTACAGGCCTCAGGCGGCCATCCGGGGCGGGCGCGAAGAATCGCGCCCCTACAGTCTCCAGCGCAGCGCCTCCTGTTCTCCTGTTCTCCTGTCGAAGCCTGCAGACCCAGCCTCCTGTTCTCCTGTCGAAAGCCATTGGGCATTAATTGCGGGGGTGATGGAGGAGGATTTGCTCGCGGAGGAGGGTGGGGGTGAGGTGGAGGTAGATTTCGGTGGTGGCGATGGATTCGTGGCCGAGCATTTGCTGGATGGCGCGGAGGTTGGCGCCCCCTTCGAGGAGGTGGGTGGCGAAGCTGTGGCGCAGGGTGTGGGGCGAGATGGTTTTGCGGATGTCGGCGGCGGCAGCGAGTCGGCGAATGATGGTGAAGATCATCTGGCGTGTGAGGCGTGCGCCGCGGCGGTTGAGGAAGAGGATGTTTTGGTCGCCGCGGGCCACGGCGGGGCATCCGGGGGTGCTGACGGCGGCGTTGGTGAAGCGCGAGCGTACCTCGGTGAGGTATTCCTGTATGCGGGTGATGGAGACGCCCGACATGGGCACGATGCGCTGTTTGGCACCCTTGCCGTCGACGATGAGGTATTCGCGGTCGAAGTAGACCTTGGATATTTCGAGGTTGACGAGTTCGCTCACGCGGAGGCCGCAGCCGTAAAGCGTTTCGATGATGGCGCGGTTGCGGATGCCCTCGGGGGTGGAGACGTCGATGGCGGCGATTATGGCGTCGATTTCGTCGACGGTGAGTACTTCGGGGAGGTGCTTGCCGGTGCGGGGAATCTGGAGGAGGGTGGTGGGGTCGGTGGGGATGTAGCCTTCGATTTTGAGGTAGTGGAAGAACTGACGGATGCTGCTGACGAGGCGCGCCTGTGAGCGGGGGGCTATGCCGAGGTCGTGCACGGCGGCCATAAACTCCTGCAGCCGCGCGTAGTCCACCTCCTCCAGCCGCAGAGGCTTCGACATAAGCACAGGAGCACAGGCGGCTGGGTCTGCCGGCTTCGACAGGAGCACGGGGGCACAGGAGGCTGTAGGGGCGCGATTTTTCGCGCCCGCCCCTGGATGGCCGGTAGGGTTGGGGTTAAGCCAGGCGAGCAGCTTGTCGATGTCGAGGAGGTATGCCTCGCGGGTGTTTTTCGAGAGGCCGCGCTGCAGAGTGAGGTAGCCGGCAAAGAGGCGTTTGATTTTTTCGGTATCGGCGGTGTCGCGCATTTCGAAAAATTTAAAATTGAAAATTTTCAATTATCAATTTTTAATTTCCGCAGGAATCAGAGGATGGTGGGGTAGTTTTGGCGGGGAAGGCCGGGGATGGCGACGAAGATGGCGGTGTAGGGGTCGGTGAAGGTCATACCGAAGTCGACCACGTTGGTGACTTCTTCGAAGATTTGGCGGATGAGGGGGCGGTTGTAGTTGCGGAAGATGATGACGCGGCCGGGGCCTTGGTAGATGGCGTTGAGGAGGAATACGCGGATACTGGTGGCGTTGATGGCGATGGCGTCGTTGATGATGTCGACGGCGGGACGGGTGGCCTGCACCACGTCGAAGTGTTCGCGCGACCAGCGCCAGATTTTGGCTTTGGGGAGGGCGCGTTCGTAGATGGTGAGGAGCACTTCACGGCCGGCGCCTACTTCGATGATGTGGTCGGGGCGGAAGTGTGTGAGCACGCGGAAGATGAGGTGTGCTTGTTCGCGGTCGATGATCACGTTGGCGATATGGGTGCTTTCCTTGGTCATTTTCCGGCGGTTGCTGCCGCACATCGAGTCGATTTCGGGGTAGGCGTAGTAGGAGGATTTGCGGTCGCCGATGACTTTGGTGATGAAGTCGTAGGCGAAGGGGGAGTGCACGCCGAACCCGCGGCTGGTGCGGTAGCGGCGCGGCCAGGAGAGGATTTGCTTGATGTAGGCGAGGTTCATATTCAATGCGGAATTAGCTAAGGCCGGGGCGGGAGCCGGGGTGGCTGCCAGAGCCGGAGCCGGGGCGGCCACCGGGGAGGAGGAGGACGGCGAGGAGGGCGGCGAGGAGGAGGATGTAGATGGCGATGACGGCGGTACGGGCGACGGTGACGGTGGCGCTGACGGAGCGGGGAGCGAAGCGCATAGTGATGGTGTGGTCGCCGGCGGGGATGGCGATGGCGCGGAGGAGGTAGTTCACGCGGTGGATGTCGGCGGGGCGTCCGTCGATTTCAGCCTCCCAGCCCCAGGGGAAGTAGACTTCGGAGAAGACGGCCACGCCTCCGCGGGCGGTGTGTGCGCGGTATGTCAAGGCGTGGGGAGCGTAGGTGGTTTCGTAGATGGTGTCGCCGGGTGCGGCGGGGCGTGCACTTTCGGCCAGGGCGGCGAAGCGACGGTCGGCCACGGCAGAGATGGCGGGGTTGATGGTGTCGAGGGCCGCCATTTCGGCGTCGGGACCGTCGGCGATGACCACGCGGTCAACAAACCAGGCGTTGCCCAGCGCTCCGGGGTTGACCATCAGTGAGTCGGCGCTGTCGATGAGGTAGCGGGCGTTGAGCATGTTGAGCACGTTCATATCGGCCTCTGTGACTTGGCCGGAGGTGAAGTGCGAGAGGTGCCGGTCGATGAGGTCCTGATAGCGTGTGAGCTTCGCGGCGTGGTATCCGCCGATCATCTTGTGGTGATATGAAGGCGCGGCCTGGGCGAAACGGGGGATGTCCATCACACGGTAGTTTATGGCAGTGTCGGCGAGGATTGCGCGGTCGTTGGCCGAGAGGGGGAACGGGTCGGTGAGGGAAATCTCGGGGGTGCAGAAGGAGCTGTGGCTGAGGTAGCGCTTGTCGACGGTGTAGAGGTCGAGCAGCACGAGCAGCCCCACGGCGGCCACGGCGTAGACCTTCTTGAACTGCATATTCAGGGCGGCCCAGAGCGCCAGGGCGGCGGCCGCTACGAAGAGCAGCGAGCGGAGCGAGTCGGAGGCCACCATATCGAGGCGCATCTCGCTCACAAACTGCGCGATGGCGGGGGCGTTGATGGAGAGTTGCGAGATCATATCCTGCGGATAGCCGGCATATTGCAGCTGCAGAGCCAGCATATCGGAAATCTGCTGGTCGGCCTCGGTGATGGCGGGGCCGAAGATGCCGGGGGCTATCCAGCCGATTAGGCAGACGGCGCCGGTGATGCCGAAGCTGATGAGGAGCGCCCGGGTGTAGCGCGACTTATCCTCGGCGGGTGCCGAGAGGAGCTGCCGGAGCGCCAGCACGGCCAGCACCGGCATGGTGAACTCGGCTATGACGAGGATGCTCTCCACGGTGCGGAATTTGGAGTACATCGGCACATAGTCGATGAACAAGTCGGTGAACCACTGCATATTGCGCCCAAGGGCGAGGAACACCGACAGCAGCGTGAGCGCCAGGAGCACCCACTTGGCCGGGCCTTTCACTATGAGGCAGCCCAGCACGAAGAGCGCGAAAATCACAGCGCCCACGTAGACCGGACCGTTGGTGCCCTCCGGTTCGCCGAAATACTGGCCGGCGTAATTGGCCACATATTGCAGCTGCATCTCGCTGAGTCCGGCGGCCTTCTCCTCGGCGCCGGGGATTTCGAGCACCGATGTGGGCACGAGATGCCCCTGCTCGGGGCGGGCCGAGGCGCCACCCTTGATGTCGGGGATGAGGAGAGAGAGCGATTCGGCGCGGCCGTAGCTGTACTGTGTTATGTAGTCGCGGTCGAGACCCGATGTGCGGGAGGCTTCGGCGCCGGGCACGGTAAGCTCGGTGTGGCCGCCGCGCATCGACTCCTTTGAGTATTTCCAGGTGTTGTAGAGCGAGGGAAGGTTGGCGCAGACTGCCAGACAGGCGGCCAGGGCCAGGGCGCCTGTGGCGATGCCGAAGCTGCGGAGCTGCTTGCGGCGGATTGCGTCGATGAGGTAGCAGAGCACCACGCCGATGATGACCATCAGGAAGTAGTAGGTCATCTGCACGTGGTTGCTGTGGATCTGCAGCATGGCGAAGAGGGCTGCCAGAGCGGCGCCTGAGAGCCAGCGGCCACGGTAGGCAAGGATGATGCCGCCGATTGTGGGGGGTATGTAGGCCAGGGTGACGAATTTCCAGATGTGCCCGGCGCCGATGATGATCACAAAATATGAGGAGAAACCCCAGGCCACGGCGCCGATCAGGGCGTAGTACCAGCGGAGCTTCATACAGGTGAGCATTATGAGCATACCCGCCATCATCATAAAGAGCAGGTTGGCGGGGGAGGGGAGCCCGGCGCCGTAGAGGGTGTTGAGCCAGGAGAACAGCGCGTCGGAGGGGTAGCTGGGGGAGATCTGGAAGGTGGGCATACCCGAGAAGAGGGAGTTGGTCCAGCGGGGCTCCTCGCCGCCGTTGGCCTCGGCCCAGGCCTGCGCCTCATGGCCGATAGCGGCGCCCTGCTGCATATCGTGCTGACGCAGCTCGTTGCCCTCCATTGCATCGGGGTGGAAGAAAGCCATACTCAGGATGGCGATAACGCCCAGCGAGGCGATGAAGCCCCACAGCTCGCGGCTGCGGATATATCGGAGGATATTTTCTTTGAAAGTGCTCATAGTGAAAAGTATGTGCGAAAAACAGCGGAAAAAGCGCCCGGAGAGCGCAATTATGTGCAAAGTTAGCATTTATTTTTCACGTTGTGGGCGGTTTAGCAAGAAAATCGGCCGCAAAAGTGTTATATTTGCAAAGGGGGAGAGCTAATTTAGCTGAGGCAGCTGATGTAGCTGCCGCCCCCCCCCGGAATGTATTTCGCTAATTATGAATTATGAGAGCTAATAAGAAAATCAAGGTTTTGGCCGGAGGGATAGCCCTGCTGGCTGAGCAATAATGCCAACTTCTACCTGCGCCCGTCGGTGGGCGTGCGCGTGCCCATCAACAGTCAGAAACCGGCGCAGGCCGTCAGCTTCGGGCTCACCTACCTGCTCATCACCTCGGGCAACAACTACTGGTACACCTCCAACACCCCCACGCTCTCGGCCCTCGGCGCCTCCGTCGCCTTCGAATGGTAAGCGCAGAGCGGAGTGCTTAGAGCTTAGATCGCAGTGCTTAGATAGTAGATTTTAGTGCTAAGTGCTTAGATGGTAGATATTTTTAGTGGGCGGCCATCCGGGGCGAGGCTGATACAGCCCCCTACAGGTCTCTCCGCGCAGCCTCTCCTGTTCTCCGGCCTTCCGAAGCGAAAGGCAGCACCGCGAAGCGCCTCCTGTGCTCCTGTGCTCCTGTCTTTTGGAGCCATCAGGATGCTGGCGCAAAAAAAGCGCCACACCGGAGGTGCAGCGCTTGATAGGGTTAAATTGAAATCCTGCGGGAGGATTAGAGGATGACTTTGGTGGCTTTGTTGCCCTGAACGCGGATGTAGAGACCGGTTTCGGGGTTGGCTACGCGCTGGCCCTGGAGGTTGAAGTAAACCACGGGAGCGTTGGCGTTAGCGTCGGCTTCAACAGCTTCAACACCAGCACCTTCCGACTTGAAGAGCTGTACAAGAGGGTTCTCTGCTTTGTCGGTGGTCATAATTTCGAAATCGCTGTTGTATGCTTTGTAGGAAACAAAGGCACCTTCGCGGCCGGCGTTCTCAATCTTGGCGTTGCCGTCGGCGTCGATGGTGATAGTCCAGTAGCAGTTGGAGTTGGTAGCGTCGGCTGCTTCATAGTAGTTGAAACCGCCGAAGTGGGTGGCGTCCATACCGAGGAATTTGCCGTGAATGTCTTTCATTGTGTAGCCTTTAGCTTCCTGCTTGAAGGTGATCACGTAGTCACTGCTTGCGGTAACTTCGTTGTTGGCAGCCTTAGCATTCTTATCTATGAAGAGGTAGCCGAAAGTCTTGTCGCCGGTGTAGTTCTTGGCAACACCTTCGGGAGTAACGATTACATAATCGCCGTCAGCCATAGTGGTGGCGAGTTTAGCCTTGATGGTGGTGGCAGGCTGATCAGGGGTGACGGGGGTGTCGGGAACGGAGGGAGTGGTTGTTTCGTCAGAAACAACGATTTTCTTGATGCGAACCTGCTGAGCAGCTGCAGTGCCGGTGAAGGTCTTCGATCCGCTTTCGTTGTTCAGAGTGTAGACGGTAGTGTTGAGGGTACCTGTCCAACCTTCGCTGAGGGTGAGTTCTGCATAGTAGGTATTGCTACCGTTTGTATAATCATCGTAGGTGATAACGATGCTCTTCATATCTACCTTTGAAGAGGTGATGGTGAAGGAAGAGCTTTTGTATACGCGCCATGCGTATGTGTTGTCAGAGGGTGACTTAAGATCGGAAGTGGAATTTGCTTTGTCGTAAGAAATCTTGAAGCCGTTGGCATCCTCGGTGTTGGTCCAGCCGTTTTTGTCGCCTGTCCATGTGCCGGGGTTTTCGATATCAAACACAGTGTAGGAAGCAGCAGAAGCGGTGAAGCCAGCTAAAACTGCGAGTGAAAGTAAAATTTTTTTCATATAGATATAATTTAAAAGATGATTTGAAAGTTGTCGGGATACAGTTTCGTGGCGTAAAATTACTGCTTTTTTACGGGATAGTGAGCATTTTAAAGTGTGTTTTTAAACACATATTCGGTTAAAAAATTGTTAAGTGGAGTTTTCTGCCAAAATTGTGGCATTTAAGACTAAAAATGCTCTCAAAAATTAGGCGGGAATTAACTAATTTTGCACCGTAATTGTTAATCAAATATAGTTAATCTTGTTTATGGGAATCGTTCTGCGACATAGCGGGCGGCTGTCGGCTCGGTTGGGGCGCATCCTTGCGGGGGTGTGCGTGGCCGTGCTGTGTGCCGTTTTCGCTACACAGGATGCTTCAGCGCAGATTCTCACGGAACGGAATCAGCAGCGGCTCAATACCGATTCGCTCCGACGCGCGTTTGCCGACACGCACTATTATTTCGGACTGTACAAGGATAATTATTTCATCTTCGGTCCGCCGGTCAACACCAAGCCCAACAAGCATAACACCAACATCAAGTTCCAGATTTCGATTGCCCAGAAGCTCACCAAGGCCACCCTGCCCTGGGGCACATATCTATACCTGTTCTACACGCAGAAGGTGTTCTGGAATGTGCTGGAGAATTCGATGCCGATGACGGATCTTAACTTCAATCCGGGCGTGGGGCTGACGAAACCGATTTTCATAAAGAACCGGTTTATAGGGCGGTTGAGCCTGATTCTGGAGCATGAGTCGAACGGGCGCGACGGCGAGGCTTCGCGGTCGTGGAACAAGCTGAGTTTCGCCGGGTCGGTGATGGTTGACCCCAATTTCGTGGTGTCGGCCAAGACCTGGATTCCGATTATCGACGGCGTGAACAATAAGGATATTCTGAAATATTGCGGCATCTACACCATCGGGTGGCAGACGTTCACCAACAACCGGAAGTTCTCGCTGTCGATGCAGCTGACGCGGAGGGCGAAGGGATGGTTCAACTACAACACCTGCATCGAGGCGGCGTGGCGCTGGTCTACGCAGAGCAATCAGTATCTCTTCGCGCAGTTCTACAATGGCTACGGCGAGGGGTTGCTCGACTATAAGGTGTATTCGTCGCACATCCGTGTGGGCATAGTGATCAAGCCCACGCTGTTCTCAGAGATTTAGCCTTTCAGGTCGTGGCGCCGGGTGGTGCGCAGGAAGAAGATGACGAAGAGGCCGGCGGCCATAAAGAGCGACACGCTGAAACTCAGCACGATGCCATAGAGGCCAAGGCGCAGGGGGAAGGCCAGGAGCCAGGAGGAGGGGAGCCCCACCACAAGGTAGCTCACAAATGCAATCCACATCATGGGTTTTACATTGCCGGTGCCGCGCAGGGCGTTGGCAAAGTTGATTTGTGTGGCGTCGCCGAGCTGGTAGAGCACCAGTGGGAAGATTACGCCCACGGCGGCGGCAATCACGGCGGGGTCGTAGGAGAAGATGCCCATCACATTGGAGGATCCCACGCTGAAGAAGATGCTCGACAGGGCGCAGGCGGCGAGAATCACGCCGTAGCCGGCGAAGGCTTTGCGGCGCATCTGGACGGGGTCGTTGCGGCCTGCCTCGTTGGAGACGAGCACAGCCACGGCGGTGGCCATGGCGTAGTAGATGCAGAAGCCGAGCATTCCCACCACCACGATGATCTGGAAGGCGGCCATCTCGATGGCACCCAGCCAGCCGCAGAGCACGGCGCAGCCCGAGAAGCTGGCTGTCTCGAAGCTCATCTGCAGCGACACGGGCCACGACATACTGAGTACCTGGCGGGCCGTGGCGCCGTCGCAGCGGTGGCGCAGGCAGCCGTCGGCGTAGGGGCGGTAGCGCCGCGCACGCAGGAAGATCAGGGCTATCAGCAGCGCGGCCATCACGCGGGCTATGAAGGTGGAGATGCCGGCGCCGGTCAGGCCCAGTTCGGGAAGACCCCAGTTACCGAAAATCAGCAGGTAGTTGCCCAGAATGTTCAGCATATTCACCGCCAGGGTGATCCACATAGGCATGGAGGTGTTGCGGATGCCGTAGCTCCACTGTGCCAGCACGTTGAAGATGCAGATGGGGAGCATTCCCACCAGGTAGATCAGGAAGTAGGGGCGGATGATGGGGAGCAGATGCGCCGGTTGACCCATATGGGGCAGCAACCAGTAGACAATCCCCATCAGCGCCATCAGCAGCAGGCAGCAGAGCAGATTCACCAGCAGGCCCACACGCACCACGCGCCCGATGCGGTCGGGCGAACCGTTGGTGAACAGGGCGCCGATGAGCGGGGTGAGGCCATAGGAGAAGCCCATGGCGCAGAAGATGGGGAGATTGAAGAGGTTGTTGACGAACGAGGCCGACGCCAGGGCATCGGTGCTGTAGTGGCCCACCATAATGTTGTCGGCGAACCCCACCACAATCATCCCTAACTGCGCTACGAGCACGGGCAGCCCCAGCCTGAGGATGCTCAGGCAGTCGCGCAGGTATTGCTGTATGGCGGTTTTTGGCATAAAAGCAGATTTTAGTGCTCAGTGCTTAGATGGTAGATATTTTAGTGCTCAGTGCTCTTTTTGTCTTTATGTCTTTCTGTCTAAAATTCAGCCTGGCTTTCTGTCGGCTGGCAGGAGGCTATTGCCGGGATTTGATGCGCCACTCTTTGGGGTAGAGGTTGTTGGTGCGGTTGCCGAGGTTTTTCACGAAGCCGAGGGGGGCGCCACGGTAGGTGAGCAGCACGAAGCCACGCGGAATGTCGGCGGGGAGCGTCACGGCGTCGCGACTGAGGTAGGCCAGGGCCTGGGCGGTGTCGACCTCGGCGGTGGGGAAGGCGTCGGGCCGCAAGGCGGTGGAGAGGGCGAGCGGCTGGGTGGGGATGAGGTAGGCGCCCTTGAGGGTGGCGGCGTCGATGCCGGCGGCAATCACCTGCAGGGCGCGGCTCAGGCGTGGCATAACCCCGGCCACGGGGAGGGGCAACAGGCGTACGCTCCCGTCGGGGAGCGTCTGCGCGGCAAACTGCTCCGGCTCCACCAGCCAGGCGAGCGCCGCCTCGGCAGCTTTCGCGCCGCCGCCGGTTTTCGCTCCCTTAGCCGCGCCTTTCCCGGCGTTTTTTCCGGCGTTTGGGGCGCCTTTCCCGGCTTTCGTGGTTCGGGAATCGCCGGCTCTGCGGCGGCCATTCTCCTTTTGGGTGGGCTCTGGTAAATTGTAGGGGCGCGATAAATCGCGGCCGCGCCCGGCGGGCTTCTGCAGGATGGCCATAAAGAGGCCTTCGCCGCGCACAAGGCCGGGAATGAAGCGGATGGCTTCCACGCCGAAGCCTTCGCAGGCGCGCATCTCCGGCGTCAGGAAACTGGGGACGGCCTCGCTTCGGGCATGCGCCCTCAGCACAGTGTTGCTGACGGCAGCCTGCGCGGCGGCTATAGCATGGGAGGCTATATTGGGGGCATCGGCGAGGAGGCGGGCGGGGGAGAGGGGGAGGGCGCCGAGGGTGTCGCGGAGCCAGGCCACCTGGGCCTCGTTTTCGGTGGTGTTGAAGGTGCAGGTGGAGTAGACGAGGTAACCGCCGGGGCGAAGCGCCTCCCACAGGTTGGCGAGGATTTCGCGCTGACGGGCGGCGCACTCTTCCACCAGGCGGGGCGTCCACTGGTCGCGCGCCACGGCATCTTTGCGCATCATCCCTTCGCCGGAACAGGGGGCGTCGACGGCCACCACATCAAACAGTCCCTCCAACGACCGGAAGCGGGCGGTGTCGCCGCGCGTTACCACGGTGTAGGGGGAGCCCCATTTGGCCACATTCTCGCGGAGGATTTCGGCGCGCTGGAAGTCATATTCGTTGGCCACGACCACCGAACCGGCGGGGAGCCCGTCGAGGGCGGCCAGGGTCTTGCCGCCGGGCGCCGCGCAGGCATCGAGCCACAGCACCGGCCGCAGCGGCGCAGCGCTGGCCGGGGTAGATTGCGCCTGGGCATCTTGGGCGAGGCGGGCGGCGAGGGCACGGGCCACGGCGGAGGTTATCATCGAGGAGGCTTCCTGTACATAGTAGCGGCCCTGATGCAGCTCCGGGTCGAAGGTAAAGCGCGGGCGCTCAGTGAGATAGCGGCCACCATCGGGCCACCAGGCCACCGGATCGAGGCCGGAGGAGATGGCGGAGCCATTGGCGCTGGCAGGGGCGGAGTTGCCGGCGATGGTGGGGCGGGGCTTGGCCGGATTGAGGCGTATGGAGGTTTGCGGCTCTGTGGAGAGCAGCGTGGCGGGGAGGGCGGCCAGGCGCGGGTCGCCAGTGGCGCGCAGCATTTCTTCAAATCCGGGGTGCATAGGTAGTGCTTAGTGCTTAGATTTTAGATAGTAGATAGCCATCCGGGGCGGGCGCGAAAAATCGCGCCCCTACAGGCCTCCTGTGCTCCTGTCTTTGGCATTCCACATTCCGCATTATGCATTGAGCATTGGCAGTGGGGAATACGCAGACAAGGGAGCGCCTTTGGGGCGTTCCCTGTGTATGGCGGGCCGGAAGCGGCTTAGTTGGCGGGGGTAGCAGGTGCGGCAGGCGCAGCAGGTGCCTGGGCGGCGGGAGCGGGAGCCTGAGCAGCGGGTGCAGCAGGTGCGGCGGGTGCCGGGGTGGCGGCGGGAGCGGTGGTTTCGCTGCCTTTGATTACCTGCATTTCGGTGGTGGGCTTAACGCGCGAACCGGTGACTACGCTGGGCATCACGAATACCGAAAGGATGGAAAGGAGGCCGATGATGGCGGCCAGGGTCCATGTGGCCTTCTCGATGAAGTCGTTGGTGCGGCGTACGCCAAGCACCTGGTTGCCACTGCCGAAGGATGAGGAGAGGCCTCCTCCTTTGGATTTCTGCACCAGTACAACGACGATTAGAAGGATGGAGATAAGTACTGTGAGTACAATAGTAAGGATATACATATTCTGTAATAACTTTTACGGGTGAATCCGGGGCCGGAGCCGGGGTGCGTTTTCTGCTTTTAGCCTGTCTATGATGGCTTTTGGCGGCAGTTTTTACTGCTGTTTGAGCTTCTCGATGAGGATGAGCTTTTGCAGGAAGCGCATTTGGTCTGCAAAGTAAGCACTTTTTTCCGGAAATCGCAAATTTAAGTGCGAAAGAATTTCATAAGCGGCTTCGTAGCGGTGCGTTTTTACATAAATTTTGGCCAATGACTCGGAGAGGAGGCCGTCGGGAGCCTGCGCTGCGGCGCCTTTCGCCCGGGCAGGAGTGGCGGGCTGCGCCGGGGCTTGGGCTTCTGTGGGCCTTGTTGGGTGATCGGCCGTGCACGGCCGATAACTGGACGAGGCCTGCTGGGGCTGCGCGGAAGCGGCAGCCGGGGCGGCAGCGGGGGCGGCAGCCTGGGCGGGGGAGTGGTGGGAGAGGATGAAGCGGTTGATGCGGTCGTCGGGGGTGTCGGCAGCAGAGGGGGCACCGGCGGGGGCGTCTGGCAGGGAGGAGGCTTCTTCGCGGGCGAGCTGCTGAGAGTAGTCGGGCACGGGGTTGAATATCAGGCGCTCGAGGGTGGCGGTTTCTGAGTCGTCGGGGGTGCCGAATGTCTGGAGGAAGTCTTCAATGGCGGCGGCGGTGGAGGGGGTGTTGTGCTCCTGCCGCGGGGGGTAGAAGTTATCGAAGCGGTTGGCGTCGGGGTGCCCCGAAAGGTGTGCCAGGGCGTCGCCGGAGGGCGCACGCAGGGCGTCGGCGAGGGTGGGTTCGGTGTATTTGCGGGGCTTTTCCATAGTGCTTGGAGCTTAGATAGTAGATGACGGCCGGGGGGTTACCAGTTGCCGAGGGTGGCGTTGAAGATGAGCTCGACAAGCTCTTTGGCGATTTGCTGGCAGAGCTCGTCCTGGACGTCCATCAGCATCTGTGAGGCGTCGAAGTCGCGGTAGGCAGAGAAGCTTTGGTCGATATTGTTGGAGTCTTTTTTTGTGTCGGTGTAGCGGACGCGCACGGTGATGGTGAGGCGTGTGCGTGATGCGTAGGCGTCTTCGGTGACGGCTTGCGGGGTGAGTGAGTATCCGGTGATTTCGCCGTCGATTTCGAGGTCGGAGGCTCCGTCGACGGTCTGGAGGCGGGTGTTGCGGGTGACGTAGTCGAGGAGCTCGTTTTCGAAGGTTTGCTGGAGCGGGGCGTATACAAGGGCGGCACGGATGGGGAATTCGCCGATGTGCACGGTTTTGTAGATGGAGTAGTCGAGGGCTGCGCCGTTAAACTTGTAGCTGATTGAGCAGCTGTGGTTTATGCCGGCGAGGATGGCGAGGGTGAATAATATGAGGATTTTTCGGATCATTCGAGGCCGTATTCTTTGATTTTGCGGTAGAGGGTGCGCTCGGAGATGCCGAGCTGGGAGGCGGCGGCTTTTCGACGGCCGGAGTTGTCGTCGAGGGCGCGTCGGATTTGCTCTTTTTCGGAGAGGGGCGGCTCGTCGGCGGCAAGTGAGGGCCCGTCGGCGGGGAGAGGGTCGACGTCGGTGACGGCAGGGGATGAGCTGCGGACGCTCAGGAGGGAGGCAAGGCGGGTGTCGGAGGGGCCGGCAGGGTATGTGGAACCGGAGGGAGAGGCGGAGGCGAGGGTGTCGCGGAGGGAGTCGACGTCGGCGCGGAGCTGCTCGATCTGTTGTTTCATATTATATATGAGAGAGAAGAGCATTTCGCGTTCGCGGCGGTATGAGTGGTCGTCGGGAGAGGGGATGGTGGCGGGGTGAGTGTCGGGAGCAGTGCGGAGGGCGGGGACGTTCGTAGCGGTGGCTTCGGGTAGGACTTCCGCGAGGGCCTGTGTGGTGACGGGGGTGTCCTCGGGGGTGTAGAGGGCGAGCTGCTCCACAGCGTTCTTGAGCTGACGGATGTTGCCGGGCCAACGGTAGGTGAGGAGGCGCTGTGCGGCGTCGTCGGAGAAGGAGATGGGACGTGTGCGGTAGCGTTCGGCGAAGTCGGCGGCAAATTTGCGGCAGAGCAGGAGGATGTCGCTGCTGCGGTCGCGCAGCGGTGGCACGGTGATGCTCACAGCGGCCAGACGGTAGTAGAGGTCCTGGCGGAAGCGGCCTTGGGCGATGGCCTGGGGGAGGTCGACGTTTGTGGCGGCGACGATGCGGATGTTGGTTTTCTGCACTTCTGAGGAGCCAACGCGGATGTATTCGCCGGATTCGAGCACGCGCAGGAGTCGGGCCTGGGTGGTCAGAGGCAGCTCGGCTACTTCGTCGAGGAAGATTGTGCCGCCGTTGGCTTCCTCGAAGTAGCCCTTGCGGGAGTTGACGGCGCCGGTGAAGGAGCCTTTTTCGTGGCCGAAAAGTTCGGAGTCGATGGTGCCTTCGGGGATGGCGCCGCAGTTTACGGCGATGAAGCGGGCGTGTTTGCGCGGGGAGAACTGGTGGATAATCCTGGGGAAGAATTCTTTGCCGGTGCCGCTTTCGCCCACGACGAGCACCGACAGGTCGGTGGGGGCCACGCGGATGGCGCGGTCGACGGCTTTGTTGAGATCAGGGGCTGTTCCGATGATTCCCAGGCGCGATTTGGCTTGCTGTATGAGAGAAGTATTCATGAAGAAATGCTGAAAAGACAGGAGAACAGGAGGCGCTTCGCGGCGCTGCCTTCCGCTTCGGAAGGCCGGAGAACGGGTGGCTGCGCGGGTTGTGAGCCGTGTTGGGTGATCGGCCATGCACGGCCGATAACAGGACAAGGCCTGCTGGGCAATGCGGCATTAAGTATTCTGCATTACGCATTTTGCATTTTGCATTCTGCATTACGCCATTAGGCTTTGGGGGCGAGGGTTTCGGTGCCGTCGGGGTGGAGGGTGAGGGTGGCGCGGGAGCGAATCTCGCGGTCGTCGCGGAGGTCGTAGGTCTGGGCGCGGAGGAAGTCGCCAAACTCTTTGGTAGAGCCCATGTGGGCTTTGAGCTCGTCGACCGAGATGGGGTCGCCGACGGTAACGGTGAAGGTTTTATGGCGTTTGCGGAAAACTTCGGCGGGGTGGCGGAAGGTGCGGAGCTGCCAGCAGGTGACGCCCAGGAAGTTGAACCACCACGACTGGCTGCCGTGGAAGAAGATGGGCACTACGGGCACTTTGAGCTGCTGGATGAGGCGGATAATGGAATCCTGCCACTGGCGGTCTTTGAGGCGGCCGCGCCAGTTGGTTTTAGCCACGGCACCTGCGGGGAAGAAGCCTACAGGCTCTCCGGAGCGCACGAGCTTGATGGCTTCCTTGATACCGGCCATCGACACGGCTTTCTTCTTGGGGTCGTCGGAGGCCATGGCGTCGACAGCGATGAAGTTGGGACGCATCGACCAGATGTAGTTGAGAAACATATTCACCATCACCTTGTAGCCGGGGCGGCGACGGGCGATGAGGTCGATGAGGATAATGCCGTCGAGGGCGCCGAAATGGTGGTTGCTGACGGTGACGAAAGCGCCCTGGGGGAGATTGCGGAGCACTTCGCCGTTCTCCACCTTCACGGTGATGTCGAGGTCGTGGAGCATACCGCGCTCCACATCGGCGCCTTTCTTGTGGCAGTTGTGGGCGTGGAGGGCGTTTACCTTGTCGAGCGACAGGAAGTGGATGAGCCAGTTGGTGAGGCGGGGATGGCGGCCCAGGAAGGGCACCATCTTGCCTATGTCCTCGGCATCGAGCACGGTGGGCTTCAGGGGCTTCTCCTGTGCGGGAGCCTCAGCGGCGGGTTTCTCCTGTGCGGGAGCCTGGGCAACGGGCTGGGTGGGCTTATTATTTTCTTCGGTCATATACGATTTTGTGTTTGCGATTGCAATCCACAAAGTTACGAAAAAAAGCGTAAAAGTATCGCTTTTTTCGTAACTTTGCCTGTGAAACAATCTTTTATATGGCTGACAACGAAACAATGATGGCGGAAACGGGCGCTCCCGGTGCGGCTTCAGAAGGCCGCGGCGGCGGGAGGATTCAGTCGCTCGACGCGCTGAAATTGCTGGCTATCTTCCTTGTCCTCTGGGGGCATTGCCTGCTTGAGATGACGACCACCGACTCCAGTTACGATCCGATGTTTCGGTTCATCTCCTCCTTTCATATGCCGCTGTTTATGATGATTGCCGGATTTTTCTATTATTACACTTTCCGGCCGGGCTTTCTGCGGAATGTGTGGCACAAATTCCGTCAGGTGCTGCTCCCGTTGGTGTGCTGGACGGTGATTTTCGAGGTATATCTGTGGTATGTGTACCGCCATGACGAGCCGGCGCACCTTATACATGCGCTGCACTACGGGCTGTGGTTTCTCAAAAGCCTGTTTGTGTGCTGTATGCTTGGGTATTTCGTGTATGCGCCCGGGCGTATGTGGCTGCGCTGGACGATGCTGGTGCTGACGCTGGCGGTGAGCCAGCTGATAGGGCTGAGCACGTGGATGTATCCCTGCTTCTTAGCCGGCGGTGCGGTGTGTATACTGCGCGGGCAGATGCTGCGCCACCTGTGGTGGGTGCTTGGGGTGTCGGGCGTGCTGTTTGCGGCGACGCTCTGCTTCTTCGACGCTGAAACGATGCAAGTGGCCGATGATCATTTCTCGCGCAAATTGATTTTTACCGAACCGGGAGCGGTGGCGCTCTACCGGCTGCAGCGCGATGTCACCGGCATCGCCGGAGGGCTGTTCTTCATAGCCCTGTTTGAATTGCTGTTCGCCACACCGCGGCGGGGGCGCTTTGCGCTCTGGGCCTGCCGGTGGGGCAAGCTTACGCTGGGCATCTACATCCTGCAGACGCTCCTGCTGGAGTTTATGCTGGCGCGATGGGTGAAATTCGACGGGATGAATTACCTGCTGTTCACCTTTGTGGTGGCGCCGCTGATTTCGATGGCGGTAATGGCGCTGTCGGTGGGCATCATTCGCCTGATCCAGCGCTCACGGGTGGCCTCCTTCCTGCTGCTGGGCAGCCGGTGGAAAAATTGAAAATTTAAAATTAACAATTTAAAATTGCCATCCGGGCGCGGGCGCGAAGAATCGCGCCCCTACAAGCCTGGTGCAGAGGCTTCTGTGCTCCTGTTCTCCTGTCTTTGGCGAAACAGGGGCGGGCGCGAAGAATCGCGCCCCTACAGCAGGGTGGCCATTCTGCATTGGGCATTAGGCATTGGGCGTTCTGCATTGATTAGAGCTGGCCTTGCTCGACGAGGACGCAGATGCGCTCGATGATGGCGTCTTTTTCGTCTTTTGCGGGCTGGTATTTGCCTTTGAGGTTCACGCCGAAGAGGCGGCCGAAGCCTTGCCAGAATGTGGCTCGGAAGGAGCCTAAGAAGGCTTTGAGAATGTCGTAGCCGCTTTGGTTGGTCTGTCGCTGGATGAGTTTTACCAGTGTGCGGGCCTGGTTTTTGGTGAAACGTTTGAGCACGGGTTTATACTGGTTGAAGATGGCGGATTCCATCTCTTTGAGGTATTTTTCGCGCTCTTTCTGCGACTCGAAGGTTTCGATGTACTCGTATGTTTCGAGGAGGGTGGCGCAGATGAGCTTGGCGTAGGGGAGTGTTTTTTTTACGTCGCGTACGGTGCGCCAGTAGAATTCTTCCTGTTTTTTGTTTTTGAATTTGAGGGGCGGGAAAACGGTGATTTCGTTGAATACGAGCACGAGGACGGTGTCGCCTTCGGCGGTGATTTCGTGGTATTTGCCGCGGAAGACTTTCTGCATGCCGCTGCCGGGGTTTTCGAGGGTCGGGCCGGAGGGGATGACGGGGGCTTCTGAATCGGCCGTGCACGGCCGATCACCGGACAAGGCCTGCTGGGGCTGCGCGGAGGCGGGGGTGCGATTTGTCTGCGCGGAGGCAGGGGTGTGGGTGCGATGGGTCTGCGCCGAGGCGGGGAGCGTCGGCAGGAGAAGCAGGAGAGATATAAGGAGGAGACGGATCACGCTTTGTGGGGAAAAGGGGGAGAGAGGAGGATGGGGTTATTCTTTGTGGGGAACGGGGGGATAGTCGAGGGTGTAGTGGAGGCCGCGGGATTCTTTGCGTTCTTTGGCCTGACGCATAATCAGATAGCCAACGTTGATGATGTTGCGCAGCTCGCAGAGTTCGCGGGAAATTTTTGAGCATTTGAAGAGGCGCTCGGTCTCTTCGTATAGGATGTCGAGGCGGTTCCAGGCGCGGTCGAGACGGAGATTGGATCGGACGATGCCTACGTAGGCTCCCATAATCTGGTTTACTTCGCGGATGCTCTGAGTGATGAGGACCATTTCCTCGTTGTGGCGGGTGCCTTCGTCGTTCCACTCGGGGATGTCGGTGCGGAATGAGTAGTTGTCGATGACGCTCAGCGAGTGGCGGGCGGCGGCGTCGGCGTAAACCACCGCTTCGATGAGGGAGTTGGATGCCAGACGGTTGCCGCCGTGGAGGCCTGTGCAGGAGCATTCGCCCACAGCGTAGAGATGGCCGATGGATGACTCGCCGTTGAGGTCGACTTTAATGCCGCCGCAGAGGTAGTGGGCGGCGGGCGCTACAGGAATGTAGTCTTTGGTGATGTCGATGCCCAGCGAGAGGCATTTGCGGTAGATGTTGGGGAAGTGGTGGCGGGTTTCCTCGGGGTCTTTGTGAGTGACGTCGAGGTAGACGTGGTCGTCGCCGGTGAGCTTCATCTCGGAGTCGATGGCGCGGGCCACAATATCGCGGGGCGCCAGCTCGAGGCGCTCGTCGTAGCGCTCCATAAAGCGCTCCCCCTTGCAGTTGCGCAGGTAAGCACCGTAGCCGCGCATAGCTTCGGTGATGAGGAAAGAGGGGCGGTCGCCGGGGTGGAAGAGGGCGGTGGGGTGGAATTGGATGAATTCCATATCTTTCACGGTGCCTTTTGCGCGGTAAACCATGGCGATGCCGTCGCCGGTGGCCACAAGGGGGTTGGTGGTGGTCTGGTAAACGGCGCCGGTGCCGCCGGTAGCCATCAGGGTGACTTTGGCCAGGAAAGTGTCGACGGTGCCTTCGGGGTTGAGGACGTAGGCGCCGTAGCAGGTGATGTCGGGGGTGCGGCGCGACACGAATTTGCCCAGGTGGTGCTGGGTGATGATTTCCACGGCGAAGTGGTGCTCGTAGAGGTCGATGTATTTGTTGGCTTTTACGGCCTCGATGAGGCTTTCCTGAATTTCGAAGCCGGTGTTGTCGGCGTGGTGGAGGATGCGGAATTCGCTGTGCCCCCCCTCGCGGTGGAGGTCGAAGGAGCCATCCTCTTTCTTGTCGAAGTTCACGCCCCAGCTGATCAGCTCCTGGATTTGCGCGGGAGCGTTTTTCACTACCTTCTCCACGGCTGCGGGGTCGGAGAGCCAGTCGCCGGCCACCATCGTGTCGTGGATATGCTTGTCGAAATCGTCGACTTCAAGGTTTGTCACGGAGGCCACACCGCCCTGGGCGAGGGCTGTATTGGCTTCATCAATAGAGGATTTGCACACGAGAGCCACGCGGTGCTTCTCGGAAGCCACCTTCAGGGCGAAGCTCATGCCGGCAATGCCGCTGCCTATAACGAGATAATCGTATTCCTTTGTCATTTGTGCGGATAACTTTGATCGCACCGCAAAATTACGTTATTTCCCCGTAATATCCAACTTTTTCCGCATACTGCTCCGGGGCAATGTGGATGCGACGGCCGAAATTATGGTGGCTGTGAGGAGGATGGCGGCGAGAATGATGAGGATATCGGTGGCCTGGAGCTGCACGGGGTAGTAGTCGATGGCCATAACGGCGGGATTGGAGGCCTGGATTTTCACCCATCCGAAGGTTTGCTGACCCAGGGTGATGAGCGAACCGATCAGGAGACCCACGATGCCGCCCAGCAGGGTGATGAGCCAACCCTGGTTGGCGAAGATGGCGCGGATGAGGCGATTGGGGGCGCCGATGGCGCTGAATACGGCCATATTGGCCTGCTTCTCCACCACCATCAGCGAGAGGGTGGAGATGATGTTGAAAGAGCTTATGGCGAGGATGAAGAGGAGCATAAGGAAGGTGATCCACTTCTCCAGGGCAATCATGCGGTGGGCGTCGGCTTCCTGCTCGATGCGGTCGGCCACGCGGTAGCCGGCGGGGAGACGGTCGGCCAGAGCGCTGCGGGTGGAGGCCAGGAGGGAGGGGGAGTCGGAGGTGAGGTAGATGGCGATGCCGGTGGCTTCGGTGGTGTAGTCGAGGAGGCGCCGGGCCACGGAGAGGGGCACCACGAGCATGTCGCGGTCCTGCTCCTCTTGCTCCACCTGGTAGACGCCCTGCACGCGGAGCTGTGCGCCGCGGAAGGCCTTCATGGGATTGGCGGGATTTACGCGGCCGAGACGGCGCGGCTCAAAGAGGCCGATGGTATCGGCTGGGTGCGCATTGAGGGTGAGGGCAGCCCCCACGGAGAGGAAGGCTGCCTCAGAGGCGGCTGAGGCGGGGGCAGCTGTGGCTTCCTGCGCGGGGGCGGCTTCGGCGGGGCCGGAGGCGGGGGCGGAGGCGAGGAGGATGGAGGGGAGGCCGGAGGCGGCGATGGCGCGGGGAGGGAGGGCGCGGATGTTGACGGGCATCTGGCCGTGGGCGCTGATGGCGAAGGCCTGCTCGTCGATGAGGGGGGCGGCGAGGGCTACACCGGGGGTTGTGGCCAGGGCGTCGGCCAGCGAGTCGGCGTTGGCGATGGTGTGGGCGGCCACAGGGAGCACCAGCAGGGGCGGGTTGAAGCTGGAGGTTTTCTTCTCGACGAGCTGGGTGAAGCCATTGAAGACGCTGAGCACAATGATCATAGCCGCGGCGGCTACGGCCACGCCGGCAATGGCCACGGCCGAAATCACATTTACGGCGCCGTGGCTTTTATGGCTGAGGAGGTAGCGGAGGGCGATTCTAAGCGAGAGCATTGCGGAGATATATTGCGGCCTCGGGGCCGAGGCAGAAAATCAGGTCGAGGATGCTGAGGCCGGGGATGAATCCGAGCCGGTCGGCGCGCGGCTGCCAGTAGGGGGGCAGGGTAGTTTTTAGTGCTGAGTTGGCAGATGGCAGTGTGGTGGGGAGGAGGATGGGGCGGAGGAGGGAGTCGGCGGCGGCGATGTAGTGGAGGATGGAGGGGTAGCGGTCGGGGGTGTCGGCTGAGAAGAGGGGAGCGAACCGGTCGATGTAGAATTCAAAGAAGGGGGTGCGGCCATAGGCCGATTCCAGGGCGGTGCGGTGGATGTGCCACCACTGGCCGTGGTCGCTCAGAGCTACGTCGGCCCAGGTGGCGTGTGGCAGGCCGTGGGGCTTGACGATGGGCACGGTGAGTGTGAGGGGGCCGTTCACGTCGGCGATGGTATAGCGGTGCACTTCTTTGCGGCGCTTGTCGAAGAGGGGCGCAGTGGCCAGGGGCAGGCCGGCGGCGCGGCGCACCCAGTAGTCAATCGGGCCGAAGAGCTGCGGCAGCTCACACATATATAGTTAGTAGTTAGTAGATAGTAGATTTTAGATTGATTAGGGCTTGTCGGGGTTGGCGGAGATGAAGAGGCGGTTCCAGCGGATTTTGCCGGAGAAGAGACCGCGGTCTTGGTCGAAGGAGATGATGACGCGCAGGGGGGTGCCCACGATGTGGTCTTCGGGCACGAAGCCCCAGTAGCGGGAGTCGAGGGAGTTGTCGCGGTTGTCGCCCATCATAAAGTAGTAGTCCATCTTGAAGGTGTAGACGGGCACAGGCTGGCCGTCGATGTAGAGTGTGCCGTCGCGGAAGGTGGCGGAGGGGTTGTCCTCGTAGACGCGAATAACGCGCTCGTAGATGTCCCAGGCGGCCTGGTTCATCTTCATTTTCATGCCTTTGCGGGGGATGAGGAGACCGTCGGGGCCGCCGTATTCGGCGCGGGTCCAGTCGGCGGAAATCTTTTCGGGGTAGAGGGCGTAGATTGTTTCGGGCACGGGAATCTGCCGCTCGATTTTGCCGATGCGGGGATTCTTCTCGGCATCTTTCACCATCTGTGCGGTCATCGGAGAGATGTAGATGGGGGGCACGGTGCCGTCGGGGAGTACCTCATAGCCCAGGTCGGCGAGCTGTTCGGGTGAAACCTGATCGAGCTCGGCCATACCCCGGTCGGCGCGGGGGATGCCCATAGCCTCAAATTCATCCTCGGTGAGGGGAGCGCCCTTCACCTGGTAGAAGTAATTGTACTGCACATTCTCCGGCACAATCTCGAAGGGTTTGCCGTCGATGTAAATCACGCCCTGACGGATGCTGATGCGCTGACCGGGGAGCCCCACTACGCGCTTGACATAGTTCTCGCGGCGGTCGACGGGACGGTAGATTTTCTTGCCGAATTCCTGCGATTCGCCGTTGAGCAGCGCGGCGCCCTTCCATCGGCGCAGGGTGTAGTAGTCGGGATTGGAAACCTTCGACATCACTGTGTCGCCGGCGGGAAAGTTGAATACCACGATGTCGCCGGCGGCCACGGAGCGGCGCCCCTTGAGGCGCTTGTATTTCACCGAGGGGGAGTCGAGATAGCTTTTGCCCAGACCGAAGGGGAATTCATTGTGCACCAGGGGGAAGTAGACCGGGGTCATAGGCACGCGCGGACCGTAGGCCGTCTTGTCGACGAAGAGATAGTCGCCGGTGAGGAGGGTTTTCTCCAGCGAAGAGGAGGGAATCTGATAGTTCTGCCCCACGAAGGCAAACACGAAGTAGACCAGCACCAGGGCGTAGACGATGGCGTCGACCCACGACATAACCGAGCGCACGGCTTTGTTCTGCGTTTTCTTCCACCAGGAGAAGGGGATGTAGCCGGTGATGTAGATGTCGAACAGGAGCAGGGCGCCCAGGAGGAGCCAGGGGTTGCCCATCCAGATCACCCACAGAAGAAAGATGACCATCACGGCCGAGAAGCGAATCCAGCGGGTGACGCGGTTTTCGCGGACTCTGCGGCGGAAGCCTTCTGCGAAAGATCCTTTTGCCTCGGCGGAGGCTTTGGGCTGGGTTGCCTCAGAGGCGGCTTTCTGCTGCTGGGCCTCCGTGGAGGGAGTGCTCGACTGATTTTTGTCGGAAGGTATGTTGTCTTGCATAATAATGATTGGTCAGGTGGAGGTTATTTGCCGGAGAGAATCGAACGGTAGCGTGCGGGGTTGTGGAGCACGATGGCGGCCGAGTCTACGTCGGCGTCGTGCTTGAGCGACTGTATGATGCGGCCTCTCTCGCCCTGGTAGCGGCTGAGAATCTCAGGACCGAGGTACACCGAGATGAGCTGACGGTTGAGGTTGAGGTCGTGGTTGAGGTCGTGATGGAGTGTGGCGCGGAGGGCGTCGATCTGAGCCTGTACGGAGTCGTTGAGGTAACCTTCGGTCTTGGCGGATTTCTCCAGCTGGTCGAGCACCAGTTCGCAGGCACGGTCGTATTTGAATTTCTCCGGGTCGATGAAGCCCTTGAATTCGTTGAAAATCGTGTCGGAGATTTCAAAGGTGTGGGGGTCGGGGCTTTCGGGATGGAAAGCGGCGTAGCGGTTGGCGAAGTTGAAGCTCCAGTTGTCGCTGACGATGTTGTAGACCATACGGTTCACCTCGGGCTGCACGGTGGTGATGTCGGGGGTGATGCCGCCGCCGTCGCGCACCTCGCGGCCTGCGCGGGTGTGCCATACGTTGGTGAGCGAGTCGGGGATACGGGCCACGGAGCCGTCGGGGTTGCGGTGGCTGTAGTCGATGGCCTGAATCAGACGGCCCGAGGGAATGTAATATTTGGCGATGGTGACCTTGATGAGGCCGTCGTAGGGGATCTGACGGGTCGACTGCACGAGGCCTTTGCCGAAGGAGCGCTCGCCCACAATGACGGCGCGGTCGAGGTCCTGCAGGGCGCCGGTGACGATTTCGGCGGCGGAGGCGGAGTTGCCGTTGACGAGGATGGCCAGGGGAATATCGGGAGCGAGCGGTTTGGAGGTGGTTTTATACACCTTTTCGTTGGCCTGGCCGCGGCCGCGTGTGCGGAGCACTTCGGTGCCCTTGGGCACGAAGAGACCCACGATGCCCACGGCGCTCTCCAGGAGGCCGCCGCCATTGTTGCGCAGGTCGAGGACGATGCCCTTGAGCGACTTGTCGGCCAGGAGGGCTTTGAGCGCCTCGCGGGTCTTTTCGAGAGATTTGTCGTTGAAGGTGGAGAGGGTGATAATGCCTATGTCGCCGCGCACCACACCGTAGTATGGCACGGGGTTGATGTTGATTTTCTCGCGCGGCACTACAAAGGAGAGCACCGTGTCGGTGTGCGCCTGCGAGCCATATTTGCGCCGGACGGTGACGGCCACCGATGTGCCGGCCTGGCCGCGGAGGCGCTTGGAGATTTCCGCCGAGGTGAGGGAGCCTACGGAGTCGCCGTCGATGGTGATGAAGACGTCGCCGGGGCGGAGACCTACACGCTTGGCGGGGGAGTCATCGCGGGGCTCAGAGATGAAGGTTTCGCCATCGCGGGTGCCGATGAAAGAGCCGATGCCGCCGTATTCGCCGGTGGAGATGGTGAGGAAATCTTCCTGCTCGTTTTCGGGGATATATTCGGTGTATGGGTCGATTTCATCGAGCATAGCGGCGATGGCGGTCTGCATCGACTTGTCGGCATCGATAGTGTCGACATAGGAGGTTTGCAGCGCGCGGTACACGGCGTTGAAGATTTCGAGGTTTTTTGAAATATCGGCCTTGGTGCTCCGTGTTGCGGCCACGGCAGCGGCGCTCAGGAGCAGCACAATGAGCAAAAAGGCAGGAAGCTTCTTCATAAATGACAGGGCTTAGATGATAGTGCTAAGTGCTTAGATGGCAGATGGCAGTTCTAAGTGCTTAGAGCTTAGATAGTAGATGGCGGGCGCGGCAGGCGGTAGGGGCGCGATATATCCCGGCCGCGCCAGTCGGGGGCCAGTCGGGGGCCAGTCGGGTTATTCGCAGCAGTGGCCTTCGCCACAGCAATGGCCGCCTTTTCCTTCGCCTTCGGAGGAGCAGCAATGGCCTTCGCCTTCACCGCTGTGGCAGCCGCAGGAGCCTTCGGAGCCATCATGGCAGCCGCCGCAATGGCAGGAGTGGGCGGGGTGGAGCTCTTCGGGTGTGGCGTCGCGGACCAGGAGGATGGTGCCGTCGAAGCGGACGGGTTTGCCGGCCAGGGGGTGGTTGAAGTCGAGGCGCACTGAGTCGGCGGTGACTTCTTTTACGAGGCCGTTGATGCGGAAGCCGTCGGCGGTCATCATAGGCACGTAATTGCCGGGGGCAATCATTTCGGCGTCGAATTTGCCGTCGACGAGGAAGATATCTTTTTCGAGGGTTACGATTTGCTCGGGGTCGTAGGGGCCGAAGGCTTCGTCGGCGGAGGCGGTGACGTTGAATTTGCCGCCTTCTTCGAGGCCGTCGATGGCTTTTTCAAGAGGCTCGATCATACCGCGGGTGACGCCAAAGACGATTTTCTCGGGGTCGGATTTATCGGTTTGGTGCACGAGGGTTTCGGTGCCGTCTTGGTTGATGCGGTAGAGGTCGTAGCCGAGCTCTACATATTTTCCGGGGGTAATTTTCATAGATTTCTATTTTATATTTATAGGCAGGTGGAATGGTGAATCGAAGCTGAAGCTTTTCGCCAGCGCCAAAATTATGAAGTGCTCTTTGAGGGAGAGCCGGGGGGCGGGGGAGCGGGGAGAGCGGTGATGGAGGCGAGGATGTGGACGGCGGTTTCGACGTTGGAGACGTTGGCGAAGGAGAAGGAGCGTTTGCCGGCTTTCTCGCGGATTTTCACCGATTCGATGTGTGTCTGGAGGTAGGCGATCATTTTGCCGAAGGCCGGCGACTGGTAGTAGGCCTGGTTGGCGGCGTCGACAAAGTAGGTGTACATCATACCTTGCTTGAGGGCTACTTTCTCGATGCCGAGCTGGCGGGCCAGACGGCGCAGACGGGGCACACGGGTAAGCTCGGCAGCCTCGGGAGGTATCTTGCCGAAGCGGTCGACCAGACGCGAGCGGAATTCGCGGATGTCCATCTCGCGCTCCATCGAGTCGAGCTCGCGGTAGAGCGAGATGCGCTCGCTTTCCTGGGGCACATACCATGCGGGCAGGAGCAGCTCCAGGTCGGATTCGATTACGCAGTCGGCCACATATTCGTCGGCGGTGGGGTCATCGCCCTCGGCGGAGTGATTCTCCTCTTTAGTTAACACGCCGGCAAACTCTTCTGTTCGCAGTTCGGTGACAGCTTCTTTGAGAATTTTCTGGTATGTTTCGTATCCGAGGTCGGCGATGAAACCGCTCTGCTCGGCGCCGAGGAGGTTTCCGGCACCGCGGATGTCGAGGTCCTGCATGGCAATGTGTATGCCGGAACCGAGGTCGGAGAAACCTTCAATGGCCTGGAGGCGGCGGCGTGCAATAGGGGTGAGGGGCGCGCCGGGGGGCACCATCAGATAGCAGAACGCCTTGCGGTTGCTTCGGCCTACGCGTCCGCGCAGCTGGTGCAGCTCGGAGAGACCGAAGTTCTGGGCGTTGTTTACAATCATCGTGTTCACATTGGGCATATCCACGCCGCTTTCTACGATGGTGGTGGCAATCATCACATCGTAGTCCTGGTTGGTGAAGTCGATGATGGCCTTTTCGAGCTGCTCGGGGGGCATCTGACCGTGGGCCACGATAGTGCGGGCGTCGGGCACCACGCGCTTTACCATCTCTTCCAGGCGGTAGAGGCCTTCGATGCGGTTGTTGATAATAAACACCTGCCCGTTGCGCGACATCTCGAAGTTGACCGCTTCGGCCAACAGGTCGTCGGTGAGCGAGTTAACCGAGGTGAGGATGGGATAGCGGTTGGGCGGGGGCGTGGTGATGGAGGAGAGGTCGCGGGCGCCCATCAGCGAGAACTGCAGGGTGCGCGGTATAGGGGTGGCCGACATTGTGAGGGTGTCGACCGAGGTTTTCATCTGTTTGAGCTTTTCCTTGACGGCGACGCCGAATTTCTGCTCCTCGTCGATGATGAGCAGGCCGAGGTCCTTGAAGTGCACATCCTTGCCGATGAGACGGTGGGTGCCCACGAGGATGTCGATTTTGCCGTCGGCGAGGTCGCGGAGAATCTCCTTCACCTGCTTGGTGGTGCGGGCGCGGGAGAGATAGTCGACCCTGACGGGGAAGTCCTTCAGGCGGTCGCGGAAGGTGTTGAAGTGCTGGTAAGCGAGCACGGTGGTGGGCACGAGCACGGCCACCTGCTTGCCGTCGGTGGCGGCCTTGAACGCGGCGCGGATGGCGATTTCGGTTTTGCCGAAACCCACATCGCCGCAGATGAGGCGGTCCATAGGGCGGGGCGACTCCATATCGGCCTTCACATCGCGAGTGGCGGTGAGCTGGTCGGGGGTGTCTTCATATATAAATGAGGCCTCCAGCTCGTGCTGCAGATAGCTGTCGGGGGAGAATGAGAAACCCTTCTCCTCCTTGCGGGCGGCGTAGAGACGGATCAGGTCGCGGGCGATATCCTTGAGTTTGCTCTTCGTGCGCTCCTTCATTCTGTTCCAGGCACCGGAGCCGAGCTTGTTCACGGCAGGCTCCACACCCTCCTTGCCGCGGTATTTGGCGAGCTTGTGCAGGGCGTGAATCGACACGAAGATGCAGTCGTTGTTCTTGTAGATGAGCTTGATCATCTCCTGAGTGGTGCCGTTGACCTGAGTGCGGAGCAGGCCGCCGAATTTCCCCACGCCGTGGTCGACGTGCACGATGAAGTCGCCCGGCTCGATGGCCTGCAGCTCTTTGAGCGAAAGGGCGAGCTTGCCCGAACGGGCGCGGTCGCTCTTGAGGGAATATTTGTGGAAACGGTCGAAGATCTGGTGGTCGGTGAAGTAGCAGCGCTTCGCGGAGTGGTCGACGAAGCCCTCGTGGAGGGTTGCTGCGGCGGGAGTGAAACGGATGGAGTCGCCCCGTTCGGCGAAGATGTCGTGAAGGCGAAGAGCCTGCTTCTGCGAGTCGGTGAGGATATATATGGAGTAACCGTCGGCGAGGAATTTCAGGAAAGAATCGCTGATGAGGTCGAAGTTCTTGTGGTAGAGCCCCTGGGGGGTGCAGTCGAAGCTTACGGACTTGGCGCCCTCGGCGGGTGCCTGACCTGCCGACCAGCTCAGACGGGGGAATTTGGCCAGGGCGGCGGCGAAGCGCCCGGGGTCGACAACCTGGGTGAGGGCCGTGCGGTCGCCCTCCGAGGCGTGTTCGGCCGACGCGGAGAAGCTCTCGGATGCAATGGCCTCGATGCGCGCCTGCAGGTGAGTGAAGTCGCGGGCGAAAACCACGGTATCCTCCGGGATGAAGTCGAGAAGGCTCTGGGCTGCGTCGTCGCCGGAGTTTACATCGGCGGTAACGGCCACCGAATCAAGCTTTTGCTCGGAGAGCTGGGTCTCGATATTGAAAGTGCGGATTGAGTCGATTTCGTCGCCGAAGAGGTCGATGCGCACGGGCAGCTCGGTGGAGTAGCCGAAGATGTCGATTATAGAGCCGCGCACGGCGAAGTGCCCCGGCTCGTAGACATAGTCGACGGGGATGAAGCCCAGGTCGAGGAGCCGACGGCGGGTGGCGTCGAGGTCGATTTCGCTGCCGACAGTGAAGGTTATGGTTTTGTCGGAGAGAACTTTGCGCGAGGCTACTTTCTCGGCGAGGGCTTCGGGGCAGCTCACCACGAAACGCAGCTCCGGGTCGGTGGTCCAGTGGTTCAGGGTCTCGGTACGGAGGATCTGCTGGGGCGGGTCGGTCTGGCCATATTTGATGTCGCGGCGGTAGCCCGAGGGGAAGATGAGCACGGCGCGGTCGCCGAGGATTTTCACCAGGTCGTTGTAGAGGTAGCCGGCGTCGTCGGGGCTGTCGGCCACCACCAGCGCGGGCTTGCCCTGAGGGCAGAGGGCGGGGGATGCAGCAGCGGGGCTGGCGACGAGGCCGGCAAGGAGCATGGCGGGGGAGGAGCCGGCAAGAGAGGTCAGCGCTATCTCTTGGCCGGAGCGGGCCAGGGTGAGGGCGCGCTCCATCGCCGTCCGGCGTGCGGGCGTGACAAACTGCCCGGCCAGCAGAGCCAGCTCTACGGGCGCAGCGGATTGGCCGACGGAAGAAACGGGCGCAGCGGATTGGCCGGCCGTGGGGGTCGGAGCCAGGGGAGATTTGTCGGCGACGGCCGTGGCCGCAGCTGTTGCTTTCTGTGCTGACATATTTACAAACTGCAAAATTAACAAAAAAACCGTCAAAATTCCTCCGGAAGGCGCCGGAAAAACGCCCTTTAACCTTATTTTTTCTTTTTTATAATGTGAAGCGAAATTTACAACGGGCTGTAGAAAGAATTTTTGCGAAATATTCGTATCTTTGTGGGATATTTCCTAACTGTGCGTAAGGTACACGATTTTCCCCCGACGTACATATTTGCACAACATATATTCAATATAAACTGATTTTCTAACCATTATGAGTAAAGAAAAGAAATTTATTACCTGTGATGGCAACCAGGCAGCAGCCCATGTAAGCTATATGTTTACAGAGGTGGCAGCTATCTACCCCATCACCCCCTCGTCGACTATGGCTGAATATGTCGACGAATGGGCGGCAGGCGGCCGCAAGAACATTTTCGGCGAGACAGTCCTCGTGCAGGAAATGCAATCTGAAGGCGGTGCCGCAGGTGCCGTGCACGGTTCTCTTCAGGCCGGTGCGCTCACTACCACCTACACCGCATCGCAGGGTCTTCTGCTGATGATCCCCAACATGTACAAGATTGCCGGCGAGCAGCTCCCCAGCGTGTTCCACGTTTCGGCCCGTACGCTTGCCAGCCACGCGCTGAGCATCTTCGGCGACCATCAGGATGTGATGTCGGTGCGTCAGACCGGCTTCGCTATGCTCTGCGAAGGCTCCGTGCAGGAGGTAATGGATCTGGCCGGTGTGGCTCACCTGGCTACCATCAAGAGCTCCATCCCCTTCGTTAACTTCTTCGACGGCTTCCGCACATCCCACGAGATTCAGAAAATCGAGGTGATGGACCAAGAAAGCCTCGAACCGCTGCTCGACCGCGAGGCTCTGGCCCGCTTCCGTCAGCGCGGCCTCACTCCCCAGGCTCCCGTATCGCGCGGTATGGCTGAGAACGGCGACGTGTTCTTCCAGCACCGCGAAGCCAGCAACCCCGCCTACGAAGCAGTGCCCGAGGTTGTGGAGGAGTATATGAACAAAATCTCCGAAATCACCGGCCGCAAATACGGTCTGTTCAACTACTACGGCGCTGAGGATGCCGACCGCGTGATCATCGCCATGGGTTCCGTGACCCAGGCCGCCCAGGAAGCCATCGACTACCTGATGTCGAAGGGCGAGAAGGTGGGTCTGGTGAGCGTTCACCTCTATCGCCCCTTCTCTGCCAAGCATTTCCTTGCCGCTGTGCCCAAGACAGCCAAGCGTATTGCCGTGCTCGACCGCACAAAGGAACCGGGCGCTACCGGCGAGCCTCTCTTCCTGGATGTGAAGGAGTGCTTCTACGGTGTGGAGAATGCCCCCGAAATCGTAGGCGGCCGCTACGGTCTGGCCTCGAAGGACACCACCCCCGCCCAGATCATCGGCGTTTACGAGAACCTGGCTCTGCCCATGCCTAAAGACCACTTCACCATCGGCATCGTCGACGACGTGACCTTCACTTCGCTCCCCCTGCCCGAAGAGGTAGCCCTGGGCGACAAGTCGACCTTTGAAGCCAAGTTCTACGGCCTCGGTGCCGACGGTACCGTGGGTGCCAACAAGAACTCGGTGAAGATCATCGGCGACAACACCAATAAGTACTGCCAGGCTTACTTCGCCTACGACTCCAAGAAGTCGGGCGGCTTCACCTGCTCGCACCTGCGCTTCGGCGACGCGCCCATCCGCTCGACCTATCTGGTGAACACCCCCAACTTCGTGGCTTGCCACGTGCAGGCTTACCTGCATATGTATGACGTGACCCGAGGTCTGCGCGACAACGGCACTTTCCTGCTCAACACCATCTGGGAGGGCGAGGAGCTGGCCAAGAATCTTCCCACTAATGTGAAGAAATATTTCGCCGACCACAACATCACCGTCTACTACATCAACGCCACCAAGATCGCTCAGGAAATCGGTCTGGGCAACCGTACCAACACCATCCTCCAGAGCGCGTTCTTCCGCATCACCGAGGTTATCCCCGTTGACCTGGCTGTAGAGCAGATGAAGAAATTCATCGTCAAGAGCTACGGCAAGAAGGGCCAGGATGTGGTCGACAAGAACTATGCAGCCGTTGACCGCGGCGGCGAGTACAAAAAGCTCGACGTAGATCCCGCATGGAGCAAGCTCGAAGTAGAGAAGCCCGCCCCCAACGACGATCCCGAATTCATCAACAAGATCGTTCGCCCCATCAACGCACAGAGCGGCGACCTGCTGAAGGTGAGCGACTTCGTCAATATGCCCGACGGCACATGGGAGCCTGGCACCGCAGCCTACGAGAAGCGCGGTGTGGCAGCTTTCGTGCCTGAATGGGACCCCGAAAACTGTATCCAGTGCAACAAGTGCGCATATGTCTGCCCCCACGCCGCCATCCGTCCCTTCCTGCTCGACGCTCAGGAGATGAAGGATGCTCCTATGGCCGAGGACCAGACTCTGCCCGCTATCGGCAAGGCTTTCACCGGCATGCGCTTCGTGCAGGCTGTCGACGTGCTCGACTGCCTCGGCTGCGGCAACTGCGTTGACGTCTGCCCCGGCAAGAAGGGCGTGAAGGCTCTGGCTATGAAGCCGCTTGAGACTCAGCTCGACAAGGATAAGGAATGGGAATACTGCGTGAAGTCAGTGGCCTCCAAGCAGGACCTGATCGATATCACAGCAAATGTGAAGAACTCGCAGTTCGCCACCCCGCTGTTTGAATTCTCGGGCGCTTGCTCGGGCTGCGGCGAGACTCCCTATGTGAAGCTCATCTCACAGCTCTTCGGCGACCACGAAATGGTAGCCAACGCCACCGGTTGCTCTTCGATTTATTCCGGCTCCGTGCCCTCCACTCCTTACACCACCAACTTCCGCGGCCACGGTCCCGCCTGGGCCAACTCGCTCTTCGAGGACTTCGCAGAATTCGGTCTGGGTATGACCATCGCCAACGAGAAGATGGTGGCCCGTCTGGCCGACCTGATGCAGAAGGCTCTCACCTGCGACTGCTGCTCGGCTGAAATCAAGGAGCAGGCTCAGAAATGGCTCGACAACCGCAACGACGCTACCGCCACCCGCGAGGTTTACGAGAAGATCGTGCCTCTGTGCGCAGCCTGCGCCTGCGACATCTGCAAGGGCATTGTGGCTCTGCAGGGCTTCATCGTGAAGCGTTCGCAGTGGATCATCGCCGGTGACGGTGCCGCATACGATATCGGCTTCGGCGGTCTTGACCACGTGCTCGCTTCGGGCAAGAATGTCAACATCCTCGTGCTCGACACCGAGGTTTACTCCAATACCGGCGGCCAGGCTTCGAAGGCCACTCCTATCGGCGCCATCGCCAAATTCGCCGCAGCCGGCAAGCGCGTGCGCAAGAAAGACCTCGGCCTGATTGCCACTACCTACGGCTACGTTTACGCTGCCCAGGTGGCTATGGGCGCCGACCAGGCTCAGACCCTCAAGGCTATCCGCGAGGCTGAGGCTTACGACGGTCCTTCCATCATCATCGCCTACTCGCCCTGTATCAACCACGGTCTGAAGGCCGGTATGGGTCACAGCCAGGCTGAGGAGCAGCGCGCCGTAGAATGCGGTTACTGGCACCTCTGGCGCTACAATCCCGTTCTGGAGGAAGAGGGCAAGAATCCCTTCTCGCTCGATTCCAAGACTCCCGACTGGGATAAGTTTGAGGACTTCCTCAAGGGCGAGGTGCGCTACGCATCCGTCTGGAAGCAGTACCCCAACGAGGCAGCCGAGCTGTTCTCCGCCGCCAAGGCCAACGCTCAGTGGCGCTACAACAACTACCTGCGTCTCACTCAGAGCCAGTGGGGTGTAGAGCCGCCTGCCATCGTTAAGTAAAAACCGCCTTCCGGCAAGAGGCTCGGGCGCCCGGCGCCCGGGCCGCTGCCCGGCCGGTTCTATGAAATAAAATATGTGGTGTGTCGCCATCGGCTGGCACACCACATTATATATTAAGCACTCCTTTTTATATCAGGCACCCTTGCGGCGCCTGAATATCAAGCATTAGACAATCTATGTCGGAAAATTCAGAAAAGCAACTGATTGTGGTGAAAGTGGGCAGCAACGTGCTCACCCGCGCCGACCAGAAGCCCAATGTCACCAATATGTCGGCACTGGTCGACCAGATGGCCCGGCTGCACGCCTACGGCCACCGGATAGTGCTGGTGTCGTCGGGTGCCGTGGCCTGCGGGCGCGGTGTGATTCAGCCTGCCCGGCAGCTCGACTCCGTGGCCGAAAGGCAGCTTTACTCCTCAATCGGCCAGATTCGCCTGATAAATCTCTACAATCAGCTGTTTGGCAGCTACGGCATCCCCATCGGGCAGGTGCTCACGCAGAAGGATAACTTCGCCTCGCGTACGGCCTGTCTAAACCAGAAATCCTGTATCCTCACGATGCTCGACAACGGCGTGATTCCCGTGCTCAACGAAAACGACACGGCATCGCTCACCGAGCTGATGTTCACCGATAACGATGAGCTGTCGGGGTTGATGGCCACAATGCTCGGCGCCGACAAGCTGGTGATTCTCTCGAATGTCGACGGCATTTACACCGGCGCGCCCGACGCCCCCGGCTCGGAGCTGATCCGGCGGGTGACCCCCGGCGAGGACCTGCGCGACTTTGTGCAGCAGACCAAGAGCGGCTACGGCCGCGGCGGTATGGGCACCAAGTGTCACATCGCCCGGATGGTGGCCGCCGAAGGCGTGGAGGTGGTGATAGCCCGCGGCAACCGCCCCGACGTGTTGGTGGATGTGGTGGAGCATCCCGACCGGGTGCCGCACACCCTCTTTGAGGCCGCTCCTCGCTGCGAAGGCGCCGCCGCCGTCACCTCCTTCCTCGATTACCCCCTCGAGTAGCCGATAAAAAATAATGATATGCTGGAAAAAATATTTGTGAAGGTGCGCGAGGCTTCGCGCCGCGTGGCGCTTGCGCCCGATAGCCAACGGTCGGAGGCGCTGCGCCGTCTGGCCCAACTGGTGGAGGAGAATATGGATAATATTCTCCGCGCCAATGCCCTGGATTTGAGCAAAATGGATGCCGCAAATCCGCTCTACGACCGTCTGCAGCTCACACCTGAGCGTCTGCGCGCCATCGCTGCCGATCTGCGACACGTGGCGTCGCTGCCCGCTCCCGACGGGGAGGTGGTGGAGGAGCGCACACTCGACAATGGCATAGCGCTCCGGCAGGTGCGTGTGCCGTTCGGCGTGGTGGGCGTGATTTATGAAGCGCGGCCAAATGTCACCTACGATGTGTTCTCGCTCTGTCTCAAAAGCGGCAACGCCTGCGTGCTCAAGGGCGGTCACGATGCCGAGGAGAGCAACCGCGCCGCTATCGCGCTGATTCACCGTGCGTTGGCCGACGTCGGTCTACCTGTGGAGGCGTGTGAACTGCTCCCCTCCACCCACGAGGCTACGGCTGAGATGCTCAACGCCGTGGAGTATATCGATGTGTGCATCCCGCGTGGCGGCCGCAGGCTGATTGATTTCGTGCGCGACAACGCCCGTGTGCCGGTAATCGAAACGGGCGCCGGTGTAGTGCATATCTACTTTGATGCCGCCGCCGACCTTCAGATGGGCACCGCTATCATCTGCAACGCCAAAACGCGCCGCGTGAGCGTCTGCAACGCCCTCGACACCCTCCTTATCCACCGCTCGCGCCTCTCCGACCTCCCCGCCATCGTGGCGCCCCTCCTCGCCCGTGGCGTCACCCTCCACGCCGACCCCGCCTCCCTCGCCGCCCTTGTCGGCGCCCCTACTCAGGTTCCCACAATGGCCTCCCAGGCTTCCCCATTGGCCTCCCAGGCCTGTAGGGGCGCCCGGATGGCCTCTTGTTCTCCTGCTCTCCTGTCTTCGGAAGCATTCGGGGAGCGGATTGTGGCGGCGGTGGCCGAGGATGCCGACCGCGAGTGGATGAGCTACAATATGGGTATTTTCACCGTCGACAGCCTCGATGATGCCTTGGCGCATATCGCAGCGCACGGCTCCGGCCACAGCGAAAGCATCATCACCGAAGACGAGGCGGCAGCGCGGCGCTTCCAGACCGAAGTGGATGCCTCAAGCGTATATGTGAACCTCCCCACGAGCTTCACCGACGGCGGCCAGTTTGGCCTCGGTGCCGAAGTGGGCATATCCACGCAGAAGCTCGGCCCCCGCGGTCCGATGGGCCTCAAAGCCCTCACCACCACCAAATACCTTCTCACCGGCCGCGGCCAGCTCCGCCCGTGAAAACAGTGCTCAGTTCTAAGATTTTAGATAGTAGATATTTTCAGTGCTCAGAGCTTAGATGGCAGATATTTACAGTGCTTAGAGCTTAGATAGTAGATATTTAAGTGGGCGGGTGCCCGGATGGGCTGGCTACACTCTTGGGCCATCTACGCCGGCCCCCGCGCCTATTCTCCGCCCATTCGAAGGCGGGCGCGAAAAATCGCGCCCCTACAGGCCTCTCCGCCCCGCCTCTCCCTTAGCCGCTTTAGCTAAGGTAGCTTTTAGCTAAGATAGCCACTTTAGCTAAGGTAGCATCAAAAGCCACGCCTGCGGTCTATCCGCGCCGGCGCGCCCGGCGGCATTCCTGCGCTGCCCCATTTCGGGCATGTGCCCTCAACACTGTGCTGAGGGCGCATGCCCGAAGTAGCATTCTGCATTTCGCATTCCGCATTATGCCTTGCGCATTGCGGCAGCGGTGCGGAGGAGGCCGAGGAGCTTGGCGCGTTTTATCGAGGAGTGGCGGAAGAGGAGTGAGAAGCGCTCTTGCGTGAGGTTCAGGGCTTCTTCAAGGGTGAGGGCCAGTATTTCCGGCCTGGGCAAAAACTCTGGCAGCGGCTCCGAGCTGGGCAGAAATTCCGGCAGCGGCTCCTCCGCATTTTTTTCGGGGGCCTGCCGGGCGTCATCGGCTGTAGGGGCGCGATATATCGCGGCCGCATCAGGCGAGGCATCTGAAGACAGGAGAGCAGGAGAACAGGCGGGCTCGTTGGGGCGGGAGTGGGGGCAGGCTTCCAGGCAGAGGTCGCAGCCGTAGATGCGGCCGGCGGGGATGCGGATTCCGGCGGGGATGGGGCCGCGGTGCTCGATGGTGAGGTAGCTCAGGCAGAGGTTGGCGTCGAGGCCGCCTTGCACGCTGAGGGCTTTATTGGGGCAGGCGTCGATGCATCGGCGGCAGTTGGCGCAGGGATGCATCGCCTGGGCATCTGAAGACAGGAGAACAGGAGAACAAGAGGCTGCGCCTGCTTCCGAAGACAGGTGAACAGGAGAAACAGGAGGTTTTGCGGAGAAGGCTTCTTCGGGGGCCATCCGAGCGCTATCAGATGTAGGGGCGCGATATATCGCGGCTGCATCAGACGAAAGGGCTTTCTCGGGGGCCTTCGGGGCGCGGCCGCGATGTATCGCGCCCCTACAAGCCTGGGAGGCTTCGGAAATGGGGGGAGGAAAGGGGGAGGATGTGGGGGTGTCGGGAGGGAATGGGGCGGTGGTGACGATTTCGGCGAGGAAGATGTGGGAGCCGATGCCGGGGATGATGAGTTGGCGGTGGCGGCCGATGTAGCCGAGGCCTGCTTGGATGGCCCAGAAGCGTTCCATTATCGGTGCGGTGTCGATGCAGATGCGCGCGGGGCAGCCCGTAGCAGCGGTGATGGCTTCGGCTACGGGTTGGAGTCGGCGGCGGAGCACTTCGTGGTAGTCGTCGCCGAGTGCGTAGCGGGCAAAGAGGAGGCCACCGCTTCCTTTCGCCTGGCCGCTATAATAGGGGAAGGCCATAGATATGATGGTGCCTTCTTCGGGGGCGGGAGCGCCCCTACAGGCCTGGGAAGCCAATGGGGAAGCCTGGGAAGCCAATGGGGAAGTCTGGGAAGCCAATGGGGAAGCCTGGGAAGCCAATGAGGAAGCTTGGGAGGCTGCTGGGGTGGAAGGCTGGTTGGGGGTGAGGAGGAGGGCGGGGTTGAAGCGGATGGGGAGATGGTGCTCAAGGTATTGCATGGAGGCGTGGCGGCCTTGCGCGAGCCACTGGAGGTAGTGGTCGCGGGCGGCGTCGCTCACAGGTGCAAGTGGGGCGAAGCCTACGCGGATGGCGCCGGCTTGCCGTAGCTTTTCTATGAGCGAGGCTTTGGTGAGCACAAGTAAATTGAAAATTTAAAATTAAAAATTTAAAATTGCCATCCGGGTGCGGCAAAGGGTCTGCTGCCGGTAGGCGGAAAGGAGAAATGGGGAGCAGGGCGGCAAAATAATTTTAAATTTTAAATTTTTAATTTATTAGAGCATAGGGAGGGGGGCGAAGCTGTAGCCGCGGGATTTTAGCCACTCGATGGCGGCGGGGAGCACGGCTTTCATATTCTTTTCGGCTTTGAGGGAGTCGTGGAAGACGATGATGGAGCCGTTGCGGGCGTAGCGTTTTACGTTGGCGAGGACTTTCTCGGGGGTGAGTTTTTTGGAGTAGTCGCGGGTGACCAGATCGTACATCACGATGTTGTAGCGGTCTTTGATGGCGCGTGCCTGGCGCCAGCGGAGCAGGCCGTGGGGTGGCCGGAAGAGGGGGCTGTCGATAAATTCGTTGGCTTCGGAGATGTCGTGCATGTATCTGTAGGAGGTCACTTTCATTCCTTGCAGATGGTGCATGGTGTGGTTGCCTACGCTATGGCCTCGGCTGCGCACTTCCTGTAGGAGCTGGGGGTTGCGCGCTACGTTGTCGCCCACCATAAAGAATGTGGCTTTGATGCCGTAGTGGTCGAGGGTGTCGAGCACCCAGGGGGTGACTTCGGGGATGGGACCGTCGTCGAAGGTGAGGAAGACGGTTTTTTCTTTGTTCTTTTTCAATCGCCAGATGGCTTCGGGGAAGAGGAGGCGGTAGAACAGGGGCGGTCGTTCAATAAGCATAGGCGGTGGGTTAGGCGCGGTCGCGGAGGTATAGCTGGACTTCGTTGAGGTCGATGCCGCGCTTGAGGAGATTGGCCTGAAGCGCTTCGAGGTCGCCGCCTTCTTCTATATAGAGCTGCATGAGCAGGAAGAGGTAGGTGGGGACGTAGCGGTCGGCACTTGAGAGGCCGGGGAAGCCGCTGCCGGGAAGGGCGCGCTGGAGCTCTTTGAAGTAGGGGAGGTAGGCGCCGTAGCGGGCGATTTCATTTGCTACGATTTGCATGCCTTTGTCGTGGAGCAGCTTGGGATCGGGCAGGCCTTGCACACCAGCACCGGCCTTAGCACCATCATCAGCACCAGCCTGGGAGGCTTTTTCCTGGAGGGAGGTAATGGCGGTGGCGAGGAGAAGGTATGTGTCGGCAATCTGGTAGCCGATCTGGATGCTGTAGGGCGATACGCGGGTGGGGAGTTTCTCCTCGATGAGGTTGAGAATGTCGATGGCTTTGCGGTAGCGGTCGGCGGCGTAGGCAGTGCTGTCGGGGTATGCAAGGTTGGCCGCGGCGCCTTCGCGGTAGAGGCTCATGGCGAGGTCGGCCATCGAGGAGCGGTGCGTGGTGACCATTCGGCGGACGGTTTCGTCGAGGTAGATTTTGCCATCCTTGCCGAGTTTGTCGAGGCCTCCCCAGCGGAATTTGGTGGTGATGTTGTCATACATCTTGTCGGTGTCGATCCAGGGTTCGTTGGTGCCTTCGGGGTTTACGATGGGGCTAACCTGGTAAGACAGGCCGGTGTTGCGCAGATATGGCGACAGGGAGAGGTAATATTCGTCGGGGACGGTCATAGCGAAGTAGGCGGGACGGTTCCAGCCGTTCTTGGCCTGAGTGGCGATCATATCGAGCGAGAGAGCCTGGCTCAGGGTGATGCCGCCTACGGGGTTCTTGGGGTCGTCGGCGAGAGTGAGGCCGATGAATTCCTCGGCAGCGGGTGCTTCTTTAGCGGAGATTACTCCGGCTTTGACGGCTGCGTCGAGGTTGGAGGGGATGGCGATGTTGGGATAGCGCATCACACGAGAGCCTCGGAACATAGCCTTGGGGTTGTGGTAGAGGTCGTCGAGCGAAGTGAATACGTCGACGAAAGTGCTGTCCTGGTTTTCGCTGTCGAAGTAGCAGAACTGCATGCGCTTGTAGGCGTAGTCGGCGGGTTTGGCTAATGTGGGGATTCCGGCGGCGCCGTCGGTGGCGGTGCGCATCTGGTTGGCGTACCAGTCGGTGGTGAGGTATGAGAGGTTGACCACACGCACGTCGGTGCGGTAACCTTCCACTTCCTGGGCATACCAGAGGGGGAATGTGTCGTTGTCGCCGTTGGTGAAGATTATGCCGTTGGGGGCGATGCTTGAGAGGTAGTTCATACCGAAGTCGCGAGTGGTGTATCGGCCTGAGCGGTCGTGGTCATCCCAGGTCTGCGACACCATCTGGAGGGGTATGGCCAGGGCTACCACAGCGCAGGCGATGGCGCAGGCGAGGCCTTTCTTGCCACCGTCGGGGATCGGGTCATTTTCTGCATCTTCAGCGGCGGACTTGCCGTCGGCGGCCTTCTTGTTCTTCAGGAGCCAGCCGAGGAGCGCCCAAAGGCCTGCCACACCCATACCGATCCAGATGGCGAAGGCGTAGAAGGAGCCGGCGAAGGCGTAGTCGCGTTCACGTGGCTGCAGAGGCGGCTGGTTGAGGTATAGCACGATGGCCAGACCGGTCATAAAGAAGAAGAAAAATATCACCCAGAACTGCTCGATGCCTCGCTTGGAGCAGAAAGCCTGCCAGGTGAGGCCGATGATTCCCATCAGCAGGGGGAGCATATAGAATACGTTGTGGCCCTTGTTGCCCTTGCCGTATTCATCGGGGAGCAGCTCCTGGTTGCCCAGGCGGGCGTTGTCGATGAAAGGAATACCGGAGATCCAGTTGCCGCGGTTGGCCTGCCCTTCACCGGCGTAGTCGTTCTGTCGGCCGGCGAAATTCCACATGAAATAGCGCCAGTACATATAGTTGACCTGGTAGTTGAAGAAATACTGCAGGTTCTGGCGGAATGATGGGCGCTTGAGCACGGTCTCCTGCAGGACGTTGCCGTCGCGGTCGACGAGCTGCGGGGCGTTGACCGATTCGAGGTCGTCTTCGCTTGCTCCGATCCACTCCATATATCCCACGGGGTGAGAGCCGGCGGAGGAGTACATGCGGGGGAAGAGCATTTTTGGAGTGAGGTCGTATTTGGTGTCGCCGGGGGTGGCGATATACTCGTCGGACTGTCCGTCGACGGTTTTCACCACCTTGGTGTAGACATCTTTGGCGGGAGTGCGCACCACGTCGTAGCTATATCCGTCGGCCGAAGGGGTGTACATCACCGTGGAGGTGAATGCCGGGCCGTAGAGGAGGGGTGTCTCGCCGTACTGTTCGCGGGAGAGGTATGAGCCGAGGGAGAACACGTTGTCGGGCGCGTTCTGGTTCATCGGGGGATTAGCGTGGGAGCGGATTAGCAGGAGGGCATAGGAGGAGTATCCGGCGAAAATCACCAGGATGCTCAGTGATGCGATGGTGAGGATGCGCACGGGGAGCTTTTTCACGCCCCAGAGGAAGAAGGCGAGAGCGCCCAGGAGAATTACCGGCACTACGATGCTGCTGCCGATGAATGGGATGCCGGAAAGGAGCACGGCCAGCAGGAAGGAGATGCGGATGGCATTGGCTGATTTCTGCTGATAGAGGGTGCGGATGCTCCAGATGCTTACGGCGATGAAGAGCACGGTGTAGACCAGTACGCCCACATTGTAGCTGCATCCGAGGGTGTTGACGAAGAAGAGCTCGAAGCTCTGGGCCACCTCGATGAATCCGGGCACGAGGCCGAAGAGAATCAGGGCCACGATGGCGGCGGCGATAGCCAGAGCGATGAGCGACCCGGTGGCGGTGGTGTTGCGGAACTTGCGGTAATATATCACCAGCACGATGGCGGGGATGCAGAGCAGGTTGAGCAGGTGCACGGCGATGCTCACACCTATGATGTAGGCGATGAAGATGAGATAGCGGTCGCTGTGTGGCTGGTCGGCGCGGTTCTCCCACTTGAGGATGAGCCAGAACACCAGCGCGGTGCATAACGATGAGAAGGCGTAGACTTCACCCTCGACGGCTGAGAACCAGAAGGTGTCGCTCCAGGTATAGGCCAAAGCGCCGCAGATGCCCGAGCCGAAAATCACCAGCATCTTGGTGAGGGAGATTTCGGTGGCGTCGTAGCGCACAATCAGGCGCTTCACCAGGTGGGTGATGGTCCAGAACAGGAGCAGGATGGTGCCGGCAGAGAGCAGGGCCGACATCGAGTTGACCATCAGGGCGTACTTGGTGACATCGCCCCCGGCGAAGTTGATGAAGAACCGAGCGGCGAGCATAAAGATAGGGTTGCCCGGCGGGTGGCCCACTTCGAGCTTGGCACCCTGCGAGATGAATTCGGGGCAGTCCCAGAAGCTGGCGGTCGGTTCGACGGTCAGCAGATATGTAGCGGCGGCCACTACGAAGCAGAGCCAGCCCAGCACATCGTTGTAAAGTCTGTATTTTTTCACAAGTGTATACTTGGGTTTGTGAGAGTTCAAGAAATCTCCCTGCAATCGGCGGGGAGCAGTGCAACTACCTGCAATAGCGGGAGGATTGAAATATCGTGCAAAATTAACAAAAGTGCTCCAACTGCCCAAAAATTTCACCTAAATTAATAGATAGCCCCTCCGCGAGGTTGCGCAATTGCCGGAAATTGCATAAATTTGCGGGAATGATAAATGTAATGAAATATGAGTAAGAATATTGAACAGAATACTGAGAAGAATATTGAAAAAAATATTGAAAAGATTATAGAGGGGTTTGCGGGGCGCGCAAATGATATTTTCGACCGTGCTACCGCCGACTATCATATCACCGACAGCATAGATGCGCCGGTGCCGCAGCCGTTTGCCGGTTTTGAGGCCGTGCTTTATGGCAAGAACTGGATTGATGTGGCGCAGTGGCATATGGAGGATCTTATCCGCGACCCGGAGATTGAGCCGGCTGCCGGGATGGTGCTGAAGCATCGGATCGATGCTTCGAATCAGGACCGTACCGACAAGGTGGAGGAGATTGACAGTTTCTTCCGCGATCTGTTTGCCGAGGTGAAGCCGCTGGAGGGTGCTACAATCAACACTGAGAGTCCGGCGTGGGCTATCGACCGTCTGTCGATTCTGGCTGTGAAGATTTATCATATGCGTCAGGAGACCGAGCGTACCGATGCTTCGGCCGAGCATATTGCGCGTTGTCGCGGGAAGTTGGCTGTTCTGCTGGAACAGCGCACCGACCTTTCGCAGGCTATCGACGACCTGCTGGCCGACATCGCTGCCGGCCGGAAGTATATGAAGGTTTACCGGCAGATGAAAATGTATAACGATGCCGACACCAATCCGGTGCTTTATGCAAAGAAGTAAGGCTCGGGTGAATTACTAATCAAGGCCTGGTGCTTTATGCAAAGAAATAAGGAAAACAGCGGCGAGAACAATCCGCGGGGTGTGAAGAGTGTGCTGCTGACGCGCTTTTCGGCTCTCGGGGATGTGGCAATGACGGTGCCGGTGGTCTATAGTGCCTGCCGGTGCTATCCCGACGTGCGCTTCACGATGGTGACGCGGCGGTCGATGTCGTCGCTTTTTATCAATACGCCGGAGAATCTGCGCGTAATTGCCGTGAACACCGAGGATTACGAGGGCGTGAGCGGCCTGCGCCGCCTGCTGCGCGAGCTTCAGGACGAGGTGCACTTCGATGCGTATATCGACTTGCACGATGTGCTGCGTACGAAGGTTTTCGCCTTGCTGTGCCGCCTGAAAGGGATTCCGGTGACGGTAATCCGGAAGGGGCGCAAGGGAAAACGCGCCCTCACACGGCGGCGCAACAAGCTGCTGCTGCCGCTGATCTCCACGCGTGCGCGCTACCGACAGGCGTTTCACCGGATGGGGCTGCCTGTGGAGAACCGGTTCGAGGGGCTGTTTGCCTCGGCTCCGGGCGGAAAAGGCGACCCGGCGGTGTTTGCCCACGTGACGGCCGCGAAGCAGCCGGGCGAGCGCTGGGTAGGTATAGCGCCCTTTGCCAAGCATGAGGGAAAGATTTATCCTCCGGAGATGATGGAGGAGGTGGTGAAGGCCCTGAGCAACAGGGGCGACACCCGTGTATTTCTCTTCGGCGGCGGTGAGCGCGAGCGCGAGGTGCTCGGCGACTGGGCTGCGCGGTATCCGCGTGTGACGTCGCTGGCCGAGAACCGTCTGGGCTTCCCGGTGGAGCTGGCGCTGGCCTCGTGGCTCGACGTGATGGTGTCGATGGACTCGGCCAATATGCACCTGGCGTCGCTGGTGTGCACGCCTGTGGTGAGCGTATGGGGCGCCACGCACCCCTACTGCGGCTTCAAGGGATGGCGGCAGAAAGAGGCCGACATAGTGCAGCTGCCGATGACCTGCCGCCCCTGCTCGGTGTTCGGCAACAAGCCATGCCACAGGGGCGACTATCAGTGCCTGCGCGGCATCCAGCCGCAGCAGATTCTCAGCCGGGTGGAGTGCTATCTCTGACGGCGGGGGAAACTTTGACGCGATTTTATCTGTTATAACAGTATGAAAAATATACGATTCCATATAGCATTGTTGGCGCTGGCGGGCGTATGTCTCGGCGCTATGGCCGCAATACCGGCCGGTTACTATAGTTCGGTCGACGGCAAGCGCGATTCAGAGCTGAAGACGGCTCTGCACAAGCTGCTCTACAATCACACGGAGATTTCATCGTATTGGAATCTACCCGACTATTTCCGCCGCACGGATGTGTATCCCCCGGGCAATCAGCGCTACGGGCAGTGGTGGGATATGTATTCCAACATTCCGCTCTACACTGATTCGTTCAACAGGCTTAACCGAGAGCACTCTTTCCCCAAGAGCTGGTGGGGCGGCAGCGATGAGACTCCCGCGTATGTGGATCTGAATCATCTCTACCCTTCGGAGCGTGAAGCAAATATGGCCAAATCGTATTACCCGCTGGGCGAGGTGCAGACCCCTGAGTTTGAGAATGGCATCACCACCGTTGGGTCGCCGGTGAGCGGCCAGGGGGGCGGTGCGCGGCAGGTGTTTGAGCCGGCCGACGAGTATAAGGGCGATTTTGCCCGCACATATTTCTATATGGTCACCTGCTATCAGAATCTCACCTGGCGCTACCAGTATATGGTGAGCAACACCACCTACCCCACGCTCACTACCTGGGCGTCGGAGCTGCTGCTGCGCTGGAGCCGGGAGGACCCGGTGAGCCAGAAGGAGCTTGATCGTAATGAGCAGGTTTACAGGGTGCAGGCTAACCGCAATCCGTTTATCGATTTCCCGGAGCTTGCCGAATATATCTGGGGCAACAAGCGGGGCGAGGCTTTCCATCCCACATCGTCGGGTGTGTCGGGCGAACCGGTGCTGATAACCCCCGTGCAGGATATGGCGCTGGAGTTTGGCGAGACGGCGGTGGATATGTCGAATACGGCATCGCTGCAGATTCGCGGCGAGTATCTGAAGACCAATCCGCAGCTCACCCTTTCGGGCGCCGACAAGGGAATGTTCTCGCTGGAACGGACGTCGGTGAATGCGTCGGATGTGAACAAGACCGACGGCACCTGGGTGCGGGTTACTTACAAGCCTACCTCGGTGGGCGAGCATCAGGCACGCCTGATTGTTTCTGACTATGATGGCTCGAAATCGCGCGGCATAGCCCTGCGCGGCGAGGGCCTTGCCCGTCCGGAGCTTCACACGCTCACGGCGCTGGCCGCTACCGACGTGACCGACACGCAGTACACGGCGCGCTGGGAGGAGCCGAAGGATGTGGTGGACTACTACATTGTAACACGCACGGTATATCCCACGAATGCCGAGACTTACCGCGAGGAGCAGATGGCCGAGCAGTGCAACCTGGTTATCACCGGGTGTCAGCCCGGGTCGCGCGAGAGCTACAGTGTGCAGTCGTCGCGGCTTGGCTTCACTTCGGATCCTTCCAATGAGGTTTATGTCGACCTACTGGCCGGCATCGATGGCGTGACGGGTGATGCGCAGGCCCCGATGGGATGGCGCATCGACGGCGGTCGCGCGGTGCTGGCGCTGCCTGAGGGCGCTGTGGTGCGCTCCGTGACGGTATACGACCTGCTTGGCCGCGTAGTGGCCACGATAGCGGAGGCCACCGATGGCGCCGAGCTGCCCGTATCCCCCGGCGCCTACATTGTTTCCGCTCCCGGTATGGAGCCCCTCTGCCTCCGCTTCTAATCAATGCATAATGGCAAAGACAGGAGCATAGGAGGCTGCGCGGGGAGGCGGGGGTGTGAGCCTTGTTGAGTGATCGGCCGTGCACGGCCGATAGCAGGACAAGGCCTACGCGCAAGCTGGCAGCGGCTTATGCAGAGGAGGTTTCGCGGCGAGGCCCACGCGAAAGATGGTGGCCGCAGCGGCATAATGGCAAGCGCCGCTCCGAAGGTGATTCGGGGCGGCGCTTGCTATATGGGAGGGAGGGGCGGGGTTAGTCGGCGGTGTCGAGGGGGACGGCGACGATTTTGAGGTCGTTGCTGCGGATGAAGCCGGTGATGGCGTCGCGGATGGGGGAGGGGTCGATGTCGGCTTCGATGCGTCGGAGGGCGTTGAAGACTGAGATGCCGCTCTGGTAAACGTTGCGATAGGCTTTGGCGATGTTGTCGATGTCGTCGTCGGTGAAGCCGTGTTTGCGCATTACGTAGGCGTTAACGCCGAAGTATGCCACGGGGTTGTGAGCCACGATGATGTATGGGGGCACGTTGCCGGCGATGCGGCATCCGCCTTTAATCATAGCCCATTCGCCCACGCGGGAGCCTTCGTGGAGGACGGCGTTGGATGAGAGAATCACGCACTGGCCCAGGTGGCAGTCGCCTGCGATTGTGGCGCCGTTGCCGATGACAGATCTGCCGGCGATGACGGAGTCGTGGCCGATGTGGGTTTTGGCCATAATGAAGGTGTCGTCGCCGATAGTTGTGGCGCCACCGGCGTGGATGGAGCGGTTGATGATCGACTGCTCGCGGATGGTGACGTTGTTGCCGACGACGCAGAGCGAGTCGTCGCCTTTGTATCGGAAGTCCTGGGGCTCTGCAGCCACGATTGCGCCCTGGAATACGCGGCAGTTATTGCCCAGACGGGTGCCGGGCATAAGTGAGGCGTAGGGGTAAATGGTGCAGTTGTCGTCGATTTCCACATCTTTGTCGATGAACGCGAAGGGGTAGATGGTGACGTCCTTGCCGATTTTGGCGGCGGGGTCTACGTGGGCTAATGGAGAAATCATGGTATACTGGTGGGGGAATGGGTTATGTTAAAGAGATGTGGATTTCATCGGCCACCGCCAAGGCTCTGGTAGAGGCTGATGATGGTCTGGTCGCGCTGCAGCTCGGTGTTGAGAGCCGACATCTGTGCCGACAGGAGCGAGGACTGAGCGGTGAGCACTTCAAGATATGTGGTGCGGCCGTCGTAGGCGAGCAGGAGGTTGGTCATATCGGCTGCCTGGGCGAGCTTCTCGGTCTGCATTTTCAGGAGATCCTGCTTGCGGTTGAGGTTGGAGTAGGCTGTGAGGTAGTCGTTGACTTCGGTGGCGGCGCTCAGGAGGGTGTATTTGAAGTTGTTGAGCGCCTGCTCCTGCTGCGCTTTTGCGCCTTTGAGGTTGGCGATGTTGGCGCCGCGTGAGAAGAGGGGAGCTGAGAGCTGACCGGCCAGCTGGATGAACCATTTACCGGGGTTGGAAATCATACTGCCCAGGAGGTTGGTGAAACCGCCGTTGGAGGAGATAGTGAGGGAGGGGTAGAAGTTGGCGCGGGCGGAGTTGGTGGCGTAGTAAGCTGCGGCGAGGCGCTGCTCGGCCACGCGGACGTCGGGGCGCATAGCGAGTTCACGCATAGGGATACCGTCGCGGAGAATCTGCGGGTTGCCCAGACGGGCGTCGGGCGAGATGGTCCAGGTCTGGGGCTGCACATTGAGCAGGAGCGACATGGAGTTGTTGGCTTTGTCGAGGCCTGTTTCGAGGTCGGTGATCTGGGCGAGAATCTGGTAGTACTGGGCTTCGCTCTGCACCACTGCAGCTTCGGTGACGCGGCCTGCTTCCTTGAAGTCGCGCATAGTTTGCACGCTCTGCTTCCAGATTTCGGCGGTCTGGCGGGAGAGATTGAGCTGCGATTCGAGTACGGCGATGGAGTAGTAGCAGGAAGCTACGGCGCCGATAATCTGCGAGCGCACGGCCTGCTGATAGTCGAGCTGCATATCAAGGGCGGCCTGAGCGGCGCGCTTGCGGTTGAGGGTCTTGGCGAAGACGTCGATTTCCCAGGAGATGGCCAGAGGAATCTGGTAGGTCCAGGTCATTTCCGAGCCGGGAACTTTGTATTTTGCGCCGGCACCGTTGGGGTTGAGTGCAACGGCGGGGAGGTAGCTGAGTTTGGCGCCGAGGAGATTGGCCTTAGCCACTTCCACGTTGAGGCGTGCGTTGTCGAGGTCGACATTCTGAGTCAGGGCACGGTTGATGAGGTCGACGAGCACCGGGTCGGTGAACACCTGCTGCCATTTGAGGTTGCCGAAGGCCGTGGAGTCGGGGGCCGATTTGAGTGCTTCGGCATACTCTTTGGTCTGCGGGTCGTCCTGCGGCATCTCGAATTTATTGTAGATGTGGCAGGCGCTGAGCGAGGAGATGAGCACCAGAGCAGCGGCGGCGACAATTATATTTTTGAGTTTCATACTTTTACTGAAATGTATTGTAAGCGGGCCGGCCGGAATCGCAGGAGTGAAGGCGGCCGGCGCCGCGGTGAAATTAGGTCAGAGGTCAGAAGTCTGATTAGTGGGCGTACTGCTCGATTTCGCTTTCTACGCCGCCGTTGTCGGTGTCTTTCCACTTGATGGGAGAAATCTTCTCCTGGATGAGCTGGAAGATCACGAACAGTGCGGGCACGAAGAAAATCTGGAGAATCATACCGATGAGCATACCGCCGATGGAGCCTACGCCGAGGGCGCGGTTGCCGTTGGCGCCTACACCGGATGCGAACATCATGGGGAGCAGACCGATAATCAGGGCCATAGAGGTCATCAGAATGGGTCGCAGACGGGCAGCGGCGCCGGAGATGGCGGCGTTGAGCACCGACATGCCGGTGCGACGGCGCTCGAGGGCGAACTCAACGATAAGAATGGCGTTCTTGGCCAACAGACCGATAAGCATAATCAGCGCAATCTGCAGGTAGATGTTGTTGGTGATTCCAAACATCTGAGCGAAGATGAAGGAGCCCATCAGACCGAAGGGTATCGAGAGGATAACGGCCCAGGGGAGGATGTAGCTTTCATACTGTGCCGAGAGCAGGAGGTAGACGAAGAGGAGGCAGAGGCCGAAGATCACGGCTGTGGTGCTGCCGGTGCTGCTGCCGCCTTCCTCGCGGGTCATACCGGAGTATTCGTAGCCGTAGCCCTGGGGAAGAGTCTCGCGGGCCACGCGCTCCACGGCTGCCAGAGCCTGGCCGGAGGAGTAGCCTTGTGCGGGGTTACCGGTGACGGCAATCGACTGGAAGAGGTTGAATCGGGTGAGCAGGTCAGGACCGTAGATCTTCTGGAGGGTAACGAAGTTCTCCAGCGAAGCCATTTTGCCGGAAGCTGAGCGCACCTTGATATTCTTGAGCGACTCCATCGACACGCGCGACTGCGGGGGTGCCTGCATCATCACACGGTAGATCTTACCGAAGCGGTTGAAGTTCGACACGTACATAGAGCCGAAGTAGCCCTGCATCGTGGAAAGAATCTGCGATGTGGAGAGGCCGGCCTGCTGTGCCTTTGCGGCGTCGATGTCAATCTTATACTGCGGGAAGGTGGGGTTGAAGGTGGTGTAGGCCTGGGCGATTTCGGGCTGTGCGTTGAGCTGAGCCAGGAATCCCTGCACTACGGCGAAGAACTGGTTGATGTCGCCGCCGGTCTTGTCCTGCATCTTGAGCTCGAAACCGTTGGTCACGGAGTAGCCGGTAATCATAGGAGGCGCGAATGCAATAACACGGCCGTCCTTTACAAGCTGGCTCGACATACCATAGAACTGGCCGATGATGGCGTCGACGTTCTCGGTCTTCATATTACGCTTCGACCAGTCTTTGAGCTTGACGATGAATGTACCGTAGGTAGGACCGGCGCCGGCGATGAATGAGTAACCGTCAATCATCTGGCGGTATTCCACGGCGGGGATGGTGCTCAGAAGCTTGTCGACTTTCTCAAGCACTTCCTGAGTGCGCTCCTGCGATGTGCCCGGGGGCATATCCACCATCACGAAGAATGTACCGGTATCTTCGTTAGGCACCAGGGCGGATGGCGTTTTGTTCATAAGGAATACGAGCAGGGCGGTGGCAACCACCACTGTGCAGATGGATGTGATCTTATGACTGGTGAAGAAGCTTACCAGACGACGGTAGCCGCCGAGCATCTTCTCATACATTTTCTCGAATGCTTCCTTGAAGCTCTTTGTGAAGAGGCCCCACACGGTGAGCACGGCGAAGAGCACTGCGATGATGCCTTTGAGGATGCTGTGGAAGTCGAACCATCCGAGCACCATAAATGTGATGGTGGCGCAGAGCAGGGCGACAGTGCCCAGGGGGAGCCAGAGTGTCTCCCAGGAGGATTTCACACGCTGAGCCATAGCCTGGCCGGCAGCCTTGTAGGCATCGCCGATGCGCTCGCCCAGCGAGGGGGTGTTGCCTTCAGCATCTTTGTGGGGCTTCAGGAAGAGGGCGCAGAGGGCCGGGGAGAGGGTAAGGGCGTTGAGCGCGGAGAAGCCGATGGCGATGGCCATGGTGAGGCCGAACTGCTGGTAGAAGATACCTGCGGTGCCGGGCATGAATGACACGGGGATGAACACGAGCATCATGACCAGGGTGATGGAGATGATGGCGGTGCCGATTTCGCTCATGGCGTCGATGGCAGCTTTGCGCGAGGATTTATATCCGGCATCGAGCTTGGCGTGGACTGCCTCGACCACCACAATGGCGTCGTCGACCACAATGGCGATTGCGAGCACGAGGGCCGAGAGGGTGATGAGGTTGAGCGAGAAGCCGATGATCTTAAGCACGAAGAATGTACCCACAAGAGCCACCGGGATGGCGATGGCGGGGATGAGGGTGGAGCGGATATCGCCCAGGAATACGTAAACCACGAAGAACACGAGGATGAATGCCTCGATGAGGGTGTGGATTACCTTATTGATAGAAGCGTAGAGGAAGTCGTTGTTGTTCATCGGCACGGCGAAGTGCAGGCCATCGGGGAGGTCCTTGGCAAGTTCGTCGACCTGAGCAAGACAGTCGTTGATAATCTGTGTGGCGTTGGAGCCGGCGGTCTGGAACACGATTGCCATAGTGCCGGGGTGGCCGTTGAGCGAGGAGGAGTAGTCGTAGGTGACTTTGCCCAGCTCGATGTCGGCCACATCCTTCAGGCGCAGCAGTGTGCCGTCGGCGTTGGCGCGGATCACGATGTTCTCGAATTCCTGGGGGGTCTCGTAGCGGCCGCGGTATCTCAGGGTGTACTGGAAGGACTGGTTGCCCTGGGCGCCGAACTGGCCGGGGGCTGCCTCGACGTTCTGGTCTTTAAGCGCGGCGGCCACGTCGGTGGGGTTGAGACCGTACTGGGCCATCACCTCGGGTTTGATCCAGATACGCATGGAGTAATCACCGCCGAACGACATGACATCGCCCACGCCCTGCACACGCTGGAGCACGGGGATGATGTTGATCTTCATATAGTTGTCGAGGAATTCTCCGTCGTATGCTTCGGAGGTGGAGTAGAGGGCCACGCCCACAAGCATAGAGCTTTGGCGCTTCTGGGTGAGCACGCCCACCTGGGTAACTTCGGCGGGCAGAAGGTTCTGAGCCTTAGCCACACGGTTCTGCACATCCACGGCAGCCATATCGGGGTCGAAGCCCTGCTGGAAGTGCACGTTGATGGTGGCCATACCGTTGTTGGTGGCTGTGGATTCGATGTATGTCATACCTTCGGCGCCGTTGATCGATTCCTCGAGAGGAGCAATCACGGAGTTGAGCACAGCCTGTGCGTTGGCGCCGTTATAGGTGGTTGATACCGCAATGGTAGGGGGGGCGATGTCGGGGTACTGCGTGATAGGCAGCGACGACAGGCCGATTAAACCGAGCAGCACGATGAAGATGGAGATCACCGTCGAAAGCACCGGCCGGTTAATAAAGGTGTCGAGCTTCATTTCTTTTTGTGAGTGAAATTAGCGATAATGTGGGGGAATAATGCCGGTGGCCGGGCTTATTTTGCGGCCTGCTGGGCCTGGGCTGCCTGAGCTGCCTGGGCGGCTGCGTCGACGGGCTTGATTACCATATCGGGGCGCACTTTCGAGCCTACGCCTTCAACCACAACGCGCTGGCCGGGGGTAAGACCGGAGGTGACGATGAAGTTCTGGCCGTCGTTGACGGGAGATACGGTGATGGGGGTGCTGACGGTCTTGTTGGAGTCGTTGAGCACATATACGAAGCGGCGGTCCTGCACCTCAAATGTGGCGCGCTGGGGCACTGTGATTACGTTCTCGGCGCGGTTGGGAATCAGAATCTGGCCTGTGGAGCCTGAGCGGAGGATGCCGTCGGGGTTGTTGAAGCGAGCGCGCACCGAAGCGGAGCCGGTCTGCGGGTCGATAACGCCCGACACGGTGGCTACCTTGCCTTCGAGGGGGTAGACAGAGCCGTCGGCGAGGCGGAGCTGCACTGCGGGCATAGCTGCGATGGCAGCGCCGAGCGAGCGGTTGCCGCCGGTGAGGGCGAGCACATCTTTCTCGGTGAGCGAGAAGTAGGCGAATACCTCGGAGTTGTCGCTGATGGTGGTCAGGGCGGGCTGCATCGAGGGTGAGGCCAGGGTGCCTTCACGGTTGGGGATGGAGCCTACGTAGCCCGAAACGGGAGCGGTGACCTGGGTGTAGCTCAGGTTCTTGCGGGCCGAGGTGAGGGCAGCCTGCGCGGTGGCCAGCTGGCTTTTTGCTGTGGCGAGCTGGTTCTGGGCGAGCTGGTATTCGTAGTCGGAGATAATGTTCTTGTCGTAGAGGAGCTTCTTGTTGTCGGCGGTGAGTTTGGCCGAGTTTACAGCGGTCTGGGCCGAGTTTACCTGAGCCTGGGCCTGCTCAACGGCGGCCTGGAATGTAACCTGGTCGAGGGTGAAGAGCACCTGGCCCTTCTTTACGTACTGGCCTTCGTCGACGAGCACGCGTGTAACGAAACCTGAAACGAGGGGGCGGACATCGACGTCGACTTTACCTTTGATAGTGGCGGCGTATGCCGATGAGAGGTCGGAAGAGCCGTTTGCCACGGTGATAACTCCAAGCTCGGGAGTCTGGTTCTGCATAGCAGCCATAGCAGCGGCGGCATCGCCCTTGCCGGAGCAGGCAGAAAGCGCGAGCAGAGCTGCCGAGAGGCCGGTGAGAGAAGCTACACGGCCAATTTTGCTGGTGAATGTTTTCATCTCTAAATTTATGATGTAGTGTATAATATGCGTAAATCGGTGCAAAATTACGGAATTTCTACCCCTCGAAATATGATAAATATCATATCACCGAAGTTTTTAACATTATTTAATCACGGGCTGCTCCGCCCCCGGATGGCCTGCCCCGGATGGCCCCGCTCAGATAGGCTTGCACGTGGATGGGCGGCGGGGTGCTGCTCAGGAGGGGGAGGCGGGGGTGGAGGCGGCCAGGGAGGCTGCGGGGGCGGGGATTTTGTAGCCGACCCAGGCGATGAGCACCGACATCAGGGGGGAGAGGATGTTGAAGATGCAGTATGGGAAGTAGATGAGGGTGGAGACGCCAAGCACGGTCGATTGGGTCACACCGCAGGAGTTCCAGGGGATGAGCACGGAGGTGACCGAGACGGCATCCTCCATGGAGCGGCTGAGCAGGCGCGCTTCCAGGCCGAAGCGGCGGTAGAGGGCGCGGTACATGTTGCCGGTGATGATGAGCGAGAGATACTGGTCGGCGGTGAGGCAGTTCATGGCCAGGCCGCTACCCACGGTGGCGCCGACGATGGAGGTGCGTTTGCGCAGGGAGGTGGTGAAGGCCTGGGTGATGCGGCCGAGCATGCCGGTGCCGATCATCACGGCGCCGAAGGTCATTGCGCATAGCACCAGGAAGATGGTGGAGGCCATACCGGTGACGCCGCCGGTGGCCACGAGGGAGTCGAGGGAGGCATTGCCGGTGGAGAGTGAGAATCCGCGCCAGAGCCAGAGGGCGGAGGAGGCGGCGTCGGCGATGAGTTGGCCCTGGAAGATGAAGGTGGCCACGGCGCCCATCAGGGCTGCCAGCAGGAGCACTTTCAGGGTGGGCACACGCAGGAGAATCAGGGCGATGGTGGCTACGGGCACGATGAGCACCAGCGGGGTGATGTTGAAATTGTTGCGGAGCACTGCCTCCATCTCCACGGTGTGGGTGGCGGAGGTGACGTCGCCGAACATACCCACGCAGAGGTATACAGCCAGGGCGATGGCGATGGAGGGGATGGTGGTGACCATCAGGTAGCGTATGTGGCGGAAGAGGTCGACGCCGGCGGCCGAGGAGGCCACGACGGTGGTGTCGCTCAGCGGGGAGATTTTGTCGCCGAAGTAAGCACCGGAGATCACGGCGCCGGCAATCCAGCCGTCGCTGTAGCCCAACACCTGGCCGATGCCCATAAAAGCCACGCCGATGGTGGCGATGGTGGTCCAGCTCGAGCCGGTGAGCACGGAGATGGCGGCGCTCACGGCGCAGGCGAGCATCAGAAACAAGCGTGGGGAGATTATGTCGAGGCCGTAGCAGATGAGCGAGGGCACCACACCGGAGGTCATCCAGGTGGTGGCCACCAGGGCTATACATATAAGTATAGGCACGGCGGGGAGAATCTGTCCGGCGCTTCGTCGGAAGCCGGTGACGAGTCCGCGGCGCGTGAGCGTGCGGCCCGCAAGGGCCAGTGCAAGAGATATGGCCGAGCAGAGCAGCAGAATCCAGGGGCCGATTCCGGCCACGGCTTCAGCGCCGCGGGCGATGATTACACCCGGCAGGAGCACTATGAGGATGATAAGAGGGGTGAGCGACACGCCTAACCTGGGGTAATTGCGTGTGCCGAAGGAGATTGCATTCAACCTGTTGGAAATTATTTTACAAACCGTGAATTTTCCCGCCGCGCCTCCCTTACTTGAGGGCTTGCCTTATGCTTTTGGCTTTCCTTGGATTATAGGGGGCTTATGCTTAGGCTTTCCTTTGGCTTTTGGGCTTTGGGTGGTTTTTTTGTGGCTTTGGCGGTGGGGATGATTTATGTGAGGGTGCAAATTTACTGACTCTCTGCGAGCTATGCAAACGGCCGGGCGGCTCGCAGCCCCATTTTTAACAAAAAATAAGCAGCCGCGCGCCGATAGTGAAAAAAGCTTGCCGCCCCGGTTAGCCGCTGCGGCAGCGCCCTCGAGGTAGTGGCGCGATATATCGCGGCCGCGCTATCGGCGGCAGAATCGGCGTAGCGGGACGGCAGGATCGGCCGTGCACGGCCGATAACAGGACAAGGCCAGCTACGCAGACGGGCGGCCATCCGGGGGCGGACGCGAAGAATCAGGCGGGGAGCGGGCAGGACACGAGGAGCCATCCGGGGCGGGCGCGAAGAATCGCGCCCCTACAGGCTACTATGCGCAGCCTCCTGTTCTACTGTGCTCCTGTCTTTGGGCCATTCTGCATTAGGCATTCTGCATAATTCATTCTGCATTTAGTAGACGAGCTGGAAGTTGTCGACCCAGAGGGTGAGGCCGAGGGTGCCGATGTAGGCTGTGCCGGAACCGGAGGAGGCCATAACCATCAGGTGGGTGGGGGTGGCGTCGGGGGAGTCCCAGCCGACTTCCTGCACGGGCACCATTTTCCCTTTGGAGTTGCGGGCGTAGTAGGATTTGTTCTTGGGTATCAGGCCCATATAGCTTTTATAGAAGGGCTGGGAGGTGATGTCGCCGTAGTGGACGGTGAGGCGGTGGTCGTTGACCCAGCCGTTGGTGTCCTTGCCGAAGTGCTCGCGGCCGGTGCCTACGCGCTTGGCGTAGAGGTTGCCGTCCTTGTCTTCCCAGCGACGCTGGAGGATAATGTAAACCTCGGCGTGGTCGTTGCCGGTGTATTTTTTCTGTTTGCCGAAACCGGGGGCGTACAGACGGCCTGTGGAGGCGGGGGGCATAGAGAGTCGGTAGTCGAATTCAAGGGCCTTGGGACGCTTGGTGAAGGGGATGCCCATCTCCATTTTGGAGTAAGGCTCGGAGGTGGATTTCACCGGTTCGAGGAATTCGCCGAGGAAAATCGACCCTGCCACAAGCACATCTATATTAATGATACCGAGCGCTTTGCAGTGCTCCAGCATAGTGGTGAGCTTGCAGGCGCGGCCGCCGCCGGGGCGAGCGTCGGGGAAGACGGCGTTGGAGGTTTTTGTCACTCCGGCCACTTTGGCCATAACATTGGAAGTGGCCCAGGGGGAGCCGCCGCGGTTGCGGTAGGGGGTGTCGCCGTTGATGGTGGCGGTTGGGGCTATTTCGTAGACCTGCTTGGTTTTGCCGCCGATGACGGCAGATTCGTGGATGTTGCGGGTGACCCAGTGCTCGAAGTCGCCATACTTGATGGCCTCTTTGGTCTCGGCCCGGAGAGGAGCGAGGCTTCCGGCCAGCAGCGATGCTGTGATGATTATGCGTGCCGATATGTTCATATCCATTTTGAATTTCGAGGGGCAAAGGTATGAAAAAAATGTTACAGGGTGAAATAATTATGGGCGCTTGCCGTTATAAAAATGAGTAAATAGTGCCTGACGGCCACAATTGTGTCCAAACCTGCCAATTTGCGCGGAAAGAATGGACCGGTGTGGACCATTGCGGGCTACACATATATTATATATAGATGATAAACCGATACAATCACCTTCTTCTGCCAATACTGGCTCTGCTGATGGTATGCATCCCTCAGCGAAGCGCAGCATTCAGCAGTTCATATTATGCCGCCAACTCGCGTCTGAGCAGCGGAAAATGGATCAAAGTGCGCGTCACCACCACCGGTATGCAGGAAATCACCTTCGACCAGCTGCGCCGGATGGGCTTCACCGACCCGGAAAAGGTGGGTGTGTTCGGCTATAGCGGAACGCTTTTCACCGACAATTCGTTTACGAATTCGGCGGCCGACGACCTGCCGCAGGTGCCGTCGGCTCTGTATGGCGAGAAGCTGGTGTTCTACGGCGCTGCCGCCGAGGAGCCTTACAACTATTGCTCCAACGCCAACAGCACCTCGACCTACCGCACCGAGATGCGCCACAACTTCGAGGGCGTTGACTCATATTATTATCTGAGCGAGACCGAAGCGCCCCTGCGGGTCGGTTCGTCGGAGAAGGCAGTCGACAGCAGCCTGGAGTTCGTGAAAAAGGCTTATGGCCTGGCCTGGCACTATTTTACCGACAACCATCTGAAGTATGGCGCATACCTCTATAGCCCCAATATCACTGCCGACAACCCCTGCACGCTGCAGATGAGCCTCCCCGGCTACGACACGGCGGACCTCGGCACCGGTGCGGGCAAATATCATACGCTCATCTCCACCGGCATAGCCGCCAAGCACACCAGCGGCGGCCTGTCGGTGCAGTTCAACGACGGTACCCCTGTGACATTCACCGTGCCGGGCGTGTCGGCCGATGCCTCGCACACGGCCTTCAAGCTCCGCTTCTTCATTTCCGAGCTGTCGGATGCCACAAAGCTTGTTAAGGCTGCTGACGGGAAGTACACCGTGACACTCTCGCCGAAACCGGGCACCAACGGCAGTCAGGTGCTGGCGGTGAATTACCTGTCGGTGAGCTATCCGCGCGTGCTCGACCTGAGCGGTGCGGCGCAGCATCGCCTGAGCTTCAACAATATCACCGCCGGACAAGGTATCGCTCTCGACGGCACCACCACCAGTACCCATGTGTGGGTGACTCCCGGTGGCCAGGAGCTGCCGGTGGAGCTGCCGGTGGTTGACCTGGCAGAAGGTGTGCGCGGCGTAGTGGCCGACCGCACTCATGCCGCCAAGCTGTCGGAGCCTGATGTGGTAGTCACCGCATTCGACCCCTCGCGCGAGCTCAACACCGTGGAGGTTGTAGGCGAAATCAGCAACAGCAATTTCCACGCAATGAAGACCCCCGAGATGCTCATCGTGGCTGTGGACAACACTATGGAGCAGGCCGAGAGGCTTGCACAGCTGCACCGCGATTACACCGGCCTCGATGTGGCCGTGGTGAACTATCGCGCCATTCTCGACGAGATGGCTTCCGGGCAGTCGCATACGATGGCCGTGCGCCGTCTGGCCAAGATGCTCAACGACCGTACCCCCGGCCGGCTGAAGGGTGTGCTGCTCTTTGCCCGCGCTCCCCGCGACAACACCGGCGTGACCGCCATCGAGTCCCCCGAGCAGTTTGCCGCCACATATATCCCGATGCTTCAGTGCCGCGATGGCTCCATATGCGGCGAGACGCCCAAGAGCTATGCCACCGATGTAATCTACGGTATGCTTGATGACCGGTTTGTGTTCTCGCCCGAATCGAAGATGCTGGGCACCCATGAGATGCTGCGCTATCCGCTCGATGTGGCAGTAGGGCGTATCCCCGCCATCAATGCCGGCGAGGCCACCGACTATGTGAGCAAGGTGGAGCGCTATCTGAAGGAGCCTTCCGACAAGCCGCTTTACAATCACGCGCTGGTTTCCGCCGACTGGGGCGACCGCAATATGCACATGAATCAGGCGCTGGATATCCGCAGTGAAATCACCGGCAACCGCAGTTCGGTGATGGCCGATATGCACCTGCTTTCGCTCTACGATAAGTACGGCGGCCGCAACAACCAGCTGCGCGACCGTATGCGCACACTGATGCAGCGCGGTCTGGGCTACTGGATTTTCATCGGCCACAGCCACAACCCCTCGGCTATCAGCAATTACGACCTCTGGACCCTCGGCTACGACAAAGCCACCCCTAACCCCAATGCCCCCTTCGTGGTATTCGCTACCTGCGAGACAGCTATTCTCGACACCCAGGGCGCGTCGCTGCAGGTGCAGATGGCGTTCAACAACAATGGCGGCCTGATTGCCGGTGCCGGTGCCATCCGCCCGGTTTATGCCGAATATAATGTCTATTTCGCTACTGCCATTACCCGCGCATTCTACACCGTAGATCCCGGCAGCACGTTTGGCGATGTGTTTAAGCGCGCCCGCGAGATCTGGTGCCTCACCCCCACTTCGCTCGGCGACGATGTGAACAACAATACTGCCGTGCACATCAATATGCTCTGCTACAACTTCATCGGCGACCCGATGCTGCCGATGCGAACCCCGCAGAACAATGTTGTGATCAACACGGTCAACGGCACCGCTCCTGATTCGGAAACCACACTGACGCTCAATCCGCTCACTCCCTATGATATCGCCGGGTCGGTAACCGACGCCGAAGGAGAGGTAGACAGCAGTTTCAACGGCGTGGTTACAATCACCATTTACGACGGTCGCCACGAGGCTTCTACAGCGCTGAACGCCGACTCTAACAACGCCGCCAAGACGGTAACTCTCAGCGAAAAGGTGCTCCAGGAGGTGAAATTCGATGTGGTAAATGGCCGATTCTCCGGCAAGATTACCCTGGCCACCCCCTCGCACACGGGTATGGGCAACGATGTGTCGCTCTTCGCCGTTAATGCCGACAAGAGCGTCACAGCCGTGGGTTCGCTCGCACCGGTTGAAATCACCGCAACGCTTCCCGAAGGGGGCACAGGAGAGATGACGCCTCCGGTGATTTCGACCCTCTACGCCGACGACCCCTCCTTTGCTGAGGGCGAAAATCTGCCGGCTTCCTTCACGCTCTATGCCGACATCGCCGCCGGCAGCACGCCGCTGCTGGGCGTCTCCGACCGTTTCGGCGCAGCCGCGTCGGTGGTGCTCGACGATTCGCGCACACTCACCGGTGCCGACGGCGCCCTGGAGGTGGGCACCGATGGCAACGCCACCCTCGCCTTCCCCGTTTCCGAGCTGGCCGACGGTCCCCACAAGCTCACCCTGCGTGTGACCGACGTGGCCGGACAGATGGCTGAATCCACCATTCATTTCAATGTGAGCAATGTGGCCACCGCCGCCACCCTGGTGCTCGACAGTGAAGGCAATACCCCCGCCATCCTGCGCGGCAACGTTAATGTCGACATCGCCACCGTCAGCAGCGCCACCCGCACCGGCCGCATCACCGTGGCCGATGAAAGCGGCCACGTGGTCTACGACTCCGGCACACAGGTGGCTCTTCCCCACGAATGGCGCCTGACCGACACCGCCGGCCACGCCCTCCCCGCCGGCCATTACACCATCTCGGCCCAGTTCATCCTCGGCAGCCACCGCGGCTCCTCCACCCCCGTCACCCTCCCGCTCGATATCTAATGCCTAATGCAAAATGAAGGGCGCTCCCAGCTTTTGGCTGCGGGGCGCCCTTCGTTTCTGCCTGCAGCGCTGAAGTAGGGCGCAGGCAGCGCCAAGGCGGAGAGCTCGCAGGGGAGCGCCCTGGGGGGCAGGCCTTGTCCAGTTATCGGCCGTGCACGGCCGATCTCGCAGGCGAAGGCCAAAGCCCCGGGGAGGGGCAGGGCGCCAAGGGTGGCGCCAAAAAAAGAGCGGGAGCGGCGATTGCCGCTCCCGCTCGCGCGGTAGCCGAAGTGGGACTCGAACCCACACAGCCGCAATGGCCAAAGGATTTTAAGTCCTTCGTGTCTACCATTCCACCATTCGGCCACTCGGTAGCTGGCAACCGGCTTTTGCACCCCGGTTGCTTTTTACGCTGCAAATTTACGCTTTTTTAAACATTCCGGCAATAAGTTACGTGTTTTTTTTGTAACTTTGCGGCTGGAAAACCCAAAGCACCATTTACTTAACAGCATATTTTCAAATACTTTATTATGAAAATCGAAAAAATCATCGGTCGTGAGGTCCTTGACTCACGCGGCAACCCCACTGTAGAAGTAGACGTAATCCTCGAAAGCGGCGCATTCGGCCGCGCTTCTGTGCCCTCGGGCGCATCTACCGGCGTTAACGAGGCTCTCGAGCTCCGCGACGGCGACAAATCGCGCTATATGGGCAAGGGCGTCCTCAAAGCAGTAGCCAATGTCAACGGCCCCATCGCCGAAGCTCTCAAGGGTATGAACGCCCTCGACCAAATTGCCATCGACGAGGCTATGCTCAAGCTCGACGGCACTGACACCAAGTCGAACCTCGGCGCCAACGCCATCCTCGGCGTTTCGCTCGCTGTAGCTAAAGCTGCTGCCGACTACCTCGACCTCCCCCTCTACAAGTACATCGGCGGTTGCAACACCTACTGCCTCCCCGTGCCTATGATGAACATCATCAACGGCGGCGCTCACTCCGACGCTCCCATCTGCTTCCAGGAATTCATGATTCGCCCCATCGGCGCTACATCTTTCCACGAAGGCATCCGTATGGGCACCGAAGTGTTCCACAACCTTAAGAAAGTGCTCAAAGAGCGCGGCCTCTCCACCGCTGTCGGCGACGAAGGCGGTTTTGCTCCCAACCTCGACGGCACTGAAGACGCCCTCCAGGTTATCTGCAAAGCTATCGAGCTGGCAGGTTACAAGCCCGGCAAGGATGTGACAATCGGCCTCGACTGCGCTTCCTCCGAGTTCTACAAAGACGGTCTCTACGACTACACATGGAAGCAGGGTGCCGACGCTCCCAAGCTCACTCGCGAAGCTCAGGCTCAGTTCCTCAAAGAGCTCGTTGAGAAATATCCTATCGACTCCATCGAGGACGGTATGGCCGAAAACGACTGGGAAGGCTGGAAGATCCTCACCGACCTGATCGGCAACCGCTGTCAGCTCGTCGGCGACGACCTGTTCGTTACCAACGTTAAGTACCTCAAACGCGGTATCGAAGAAGGCTGCGCCAACTCGATCCTCGTTAAGGTTAACCAGATCGGCTCGCTCACCGAAACCCTCCGTGCCGTAGAGCTCGCTCAGCGCAACGGCTACACCGCCGTGATCTCGCACCGCTCCGGTGAAACAGAAGATGCCACTATCGCCGACATCGCTGTTGCTACCAACGCCGGCCAGATCAAGACCGGTTCCGCATCGCGTTCCGACCGTATGGCCAAGTACAACCAGCTCCTCCGCATCGAAGAGCAGCTCGGTGCCGACGCCGCTTACGGCTACGGCAAAAAGACCAAACGTCCCGAATAATCCCAACCGGAAATACCCACAAGAAGCCGCCCAGCTCCCCGCTGAGCGGCTTCTTTGCGTCCTGCCTCTTCCTGCTACGCCCTGCCTCTTGCTCCGGCCCCTGCCAGCTGCGCTCTGCCTCTCGCCCTGCCCCCGCCTGCTGCGCCCTGCCTTCCGGGCTGCCTCCACCCGCCTTCTGCGCTCGCTTTT
>SFFL01000016.1 GCA_004557825.1 Bacteroidales bacterium
CTGCTTTTAAATTGGCTTAAAGCCCAATAGATGACGAAAATTAGTGGAAACAGCCAAATAAACTGGAATGAATTGAAAATCATATATGAATCTTCGTGCAGAATGCGATAGAAAGCTTATTATGGGGAATTAGTTTGCAAATTTAGGGATAATTTTCTAATTATCGTTATGCGAGATATTTATTGTGGAACCGTCACTTAGTTTGTGCAGAAAAAGTGGCGCGGATGTTTGGAATATGAAGTTTTTGAATTAACTTTGTAATCCACGAAACGCATACAAATAACCACGTAAACCTAATACCATTATGGCAAAAGTGAAACCATTCCGGGGGATACGTCCTCCAAAAGAATTGATTGAAAAGGTGGCTTCGCGGCCCTATGATGTGCTGAATTCCGATGAGGCCCGCGCTGAAGCCGGCGACAACGAAATGTCGCTTTACCATATCATAAAGCCGGAAATAGATTTCCCACAGGGCACCGATGAGCACTCGCCGCAGGTCTATGACAAGGCGGTGGAGAATTTCCGCCGTTTCCGCGACAAGGGATGGCTGGTGCAGGATCCACGCGAGCGCTATTATATATACGCCCAGACAATGGATGGCCGCACGCAGTATGGTATTGTTGTGGCTGCCAATGTCCACGATTATGTAAACGGGGTGATTAAAAAACACGAGCTTACACGCCGCGACAAGGAGGATGACCGTATGCTCCACGTTAAGGTCAATAATGCCAACATCGAGCCGGTGTTCCTCGCCTTCCCCGATAATGCTCGTCTGCAGAAGATTATTGACACGGTTTCGGCCGGGAAGCCGGAATATGACTTTGTGGCTGAGGATGGCTTCGGTCACCGATTCTGGATTGTGGACGATCCTGAAATGGAAGCTGCAATCACCGAGGAATTTGCCCGGATGCCGCATCTGTATATCGCCGACGGTCATCACCGGTCGGCCGCTGCAGCCCGCGTGGGGCTTGAAAAAGCGGAGTCAGATCCCAGTCATACCGGTGATGAGGAATATAACTATTTTATGGCTGTTGCTTTTCCCGCTTCGCATCTTCGGATTATCGACTATAATCGCGTGGTTCGCGATCTCAATGGATTGTCAGCGGAAGAGTTCCTTGCCCGTCTTGAAAAGGATTTCATCGTGAAAGATATGGGCACTGAAATTTACCATCCCGACCGCCTTCATAATTTCTCGCTCTATCTTGGCGGCCGCTGGTATTCGCTTACCGCGCGTGAAGGACGCTACAACGATGCCGACCCTATCGGTGTGCTTGATGTGACAATTTCCTCCGACCTTATCCTTCGCGACATTCTGGGCATCACCGACCTGCGCAGCGATAAGCGTATCGACTTCGTTGGTGGCATTCGCGGCCTCGGCGAGTTGAAGCGCCGTGTCGATTCCGGAGAAATGGCTATGGCTCTGGCGCTCTATCCCGTGTCGATGAAGCAGCTGATGGACATAGCCGATACAGGCAACATAATGCCTCCAAAAACCACCTGGTTTGAGCCGAAACTTCGCTCCGGCCTCGTGATACATTCGCTCGATTGATTCCCGACTCATATAGTGAACCACGTCGGCACGGTGATTGTTGTAAAAGATAAAATAAATCTTTTGCAACTATGAATAATTTGAGAAAAACCGTGCTGAGCGTGGTTGCTTTATTTGCCGGAATGCCTTTCATTACTGAGGATGCTCAGGGATGTACTCGTGTAACTTATGTGGGCGATAGCGCTGTGGTGACAGGCCGTACGCTCGATTGGCGCACACCTATACCTACTAATCTGTATGTCTATCCCCGAGGAGTGCGCCGCGCATCGTTCGACGACCCTGCAAAGTCAATAAATTGGGTATCCAAATATGGAAGCGTGGTGTCGGTAGGCTATGACTGCGGTGTCAACGAAGGTTTGAACGAAAAAGGGCTTGTTTGTAATCTGCTTTATCTCCCCGGCACATATTATGCCAAGCCGGGCGACCCCCGGCCTTATATGTCGACATCGCTTTGGGCCGCTTATGTGCTCGATAATTTTGCCAATACCGATGAGGCTGTAGAGGCTCTGAGCCGTGATGAATTCCAGATTAATGCCCCTGCAATGCCGGGCGGCTCTGCCACTACCCTGCATATGGCCATCTCCGACGCTTCGGGTATGAGCGCCATTCTGGAATATATCGACGGAAAGCTGGAAATCCATAAAGGCGCGGAATATCACGTGCTCACGAATGCTCCGCAGTATTCTCAGCAGCTTGCCATAAGCGAGTATTGGAAAACAGTGGGCGGAATGCATATGCTTCCGGGCACCAACCGCAGCCAGGATCGCTTCGCACGTGCATCATTCTATCTGAGCGTCCTGCCGAAGAACGCCAGCCATAAGACCGCGCTTGCAGGTGTGTTCGGCATCATTGGTAATTGCGCCGTGCCTACAGGCATTTCCACTCCCGACCAGCCCGAAATATCCACTACTCAGTGGCGTTCGGTAAGCGATCAGTTGGAGCGCGTTTATTATTTCAAACAGACCGAAACACCAGCTATTCTCTGGATTGACCTTAAGGAGTTTGACCTCAAGCCCGGAGCACCTATAATGAAACTCGATGTTGCCGGCAGCAATAAAATACTTGTCGGAAACGTTAAAAATGAAATGAAGCGTACGAAAGGGTTTACCCCGATGTATCAGCTTACCGAAGAAATTATAAAAGCTTTCAGCTAACTTGTCATAAAAGCTTTCAGCTAACTTGTGAAATCTATTCTCGCCACCAGGCGTTATACACTTTCGCCCTCTGTCAGTGCCCGTCAGACTATTGTCCGACGGGCCGGGCGCTATATAGCGGTGGCGCTTCTTCCGGTGGCGGCGCTACTGTTTGCCGGCATCGGCTATGATAGCCGTATGCTTTATCTTGCGGCTATACTGCTGTTTATACTATATCCCACCCTGATGCTTTTCGGATGGTTTCGGCTGCTCTCCAATCCCTGGGCTGTGGCTGCAATGTATCCCCACATTGTAGAAATATTCGATGATAAAACCATCCGTGTGAGCTATTTTGCTATAGAGAACACCGATGGCAAGGAGCATACCGGGAAGGTTCCCCCTGCCATAGACATATCGCCGGAGGATATCAGGCGCTGCTATATCTGGAGAGATTATGTGGTGATTGAGGATAAAATGGCTCACGATTTTATCATTCCCTTCTCAGCCTTTGCCGATAGAGCTGACCTGGTGGCGTTTATCCGAGTTTTCGATGCGTTTTTCAACGACGGAAAAGCAAACTTTTGACAAAATAATTTGTTAATTTGGTAAGAATGCGTAACTTTGCAGCGTAAAATATGCCGCAGGACTGTTGCGCGGCATTGCAAATCTGCTTCTGTTTAGCTATTTTGCTCTCTCCCTCCCCAATTTACCAAGCTATTTTCCCTAAGTATTTTATTTATTCATTAAGTTTCTACCCGTTGACGGCTGTTTATGTTTATGTGCACTGCCGCTTCGTGTGAAATATCTCTGAAGATATATGTATAATATCTCCGATTTGGAAGAAATGACTGAAGAGCAACTTCGGTCGATTCTGAATGATATGGGCATAAAGAAATTTGCCTCTTCCGACAAACAGTCAGTTATTTACAAGATTATCGACCAGCAGGCGATTGATTTGTCGGCTGCCGCTCCTGAAGTCACTGAAAAGAAGCGTGGCCGCAAGCCCAAGGCTGAGAAGCCGGCTGCTGAGGCTGCAGCAGATGTGGCCAAGGAGCCTCGTAAACGTGGCCGTAAACCTAAGAATCAGAATGTCGTTCAGGAATCTGCTGCTCCTGTTGCTGATGCTGCTGTAGCTGAGACTGTAGCAGCGCCTGCGGTAGCCGAAGCGCCCAAACGCCGCGGACGCAAACCTAAAGTGCAGCCTGCTGCAGAGCTTCCGGAGCTTGAAGCCGCACCCGTGGAGAATGCTCTTCCTGCCGCGGAGCCTGAACGAAAGACTGACGCTCCTGATGTAGCTCTCCCTGCTGCCTCCACAGCTGATGTGGCGGCAGATACACAGTTCCCCGCGCCTGTAGCTGAGGGTGGATTCAATCCCCGCCAGCCAGTGCAGAATGGCCCCAGGGTGTTCACTCCCCGTCAGAAAGTCAACAAGGGTCAGCCCCGGAATCCACTCCAGGGTTTTCTCCCTCAGCAAAAGAATAAGAAAAACTATAATCCCGAGCAGCTTCAGCAGCCTCAGCTTGAGCAAGCCAATGGCGAAGAAGTAGCTGCGCAGCCCGAAGGACAGCAGCCTCAGCAGCCCCGCAAGAATCCTCCCGGAGTATTCGGCCGCAACGTCGACGAATCGTTCGGTTCATTCTTCCCTCGTATGGGTGGAGGCAGAAGTTTCAAGCCCCGTTCGGCTGAAGAGCGCGAAGCAGCGGTTGCTCCCGCGCAAGTAAATGCTCCGATTATGATCGGCGACCCCAATCAGATGGCACAGCAGGCCGAGATGAAGGGGAAAAAGGGAAAGAAGGCCAAATTGGCCGCCAAGCAGGCTGCCGCCCAGCTTCCGGCATTTGATTTCGGCGATTTCCTCCAGACCTCGGGAGTGCTTGAAGTGGCTCCGGAAGGGTTTGGTTATCTTCGTTCAAGCGATTTCAATTATATGCCGTCGCCCGACGATGTGCTTGTTTCGCACCAGCAGATAAAGCAATACGGCCTCAAGACCGGCGATGTGGTGGAGTGCGAGATCGCACCTCCTGCTATCGGCGACAAATATTTCCCGATGACAAAAGTGCTCCAGGTTAATGGCCGTACTCCGGAATTTATCCGCGACCGTGTGCCCTTCGAGCATCTTACTCCGCTGTTCCCCGACGAGAAATTTGATCTCACCGGCGGACGCACCACCAACAATATCTCTACCCGCGTGGTGGATATGTTCTCGCCCATCGGCAAAGGTCAGCGCGCCTTGATTGTGGCTCCTCCTAAAACAGGTAAGACTATTCTCCTGAAGGATATTGCCAATGCCATCGCAGAGAATCACCCCGAGGTGTATATAATGATTCTGCTGATTGACGAACGTCCCGAGGAGGTGACCGATATGAGCCGTTCGGTAAATGCCGAGGTGATTGCATCTACTTTCGACGAGCCGGCCGACCGCCATGTGAAAATCGCCGGCATTGTACTTGAAAAGGCAAAACGAATGGTGGAATGTGGGCATGATGTAGTGATTCTGCTTGACTCCATCACCCGTCTGGCCAGAGCTTATAATACCGCTCAGCCCGCATCCGGTAAAATCCTGTCGGGTGGTGTTGATGCCAACGCCCTGCAGAAACCCAAGCGCTTCTTCGGTGCTGCACGTAATATCGAAGGTGGCGGTTCGCTTACCATTATCGCTACTGCTCTGACCGAGACCTCGTCGAAGATGGATGAAGTGATTTTCGAGGAGTTCAAGGGTACCGGCAATATGGAGCTGCAGCTCGACCGCAAGCTCTCCAACAAGCGTATTTTCCCCGCTGTCGACATCACCGCATCCTCTACACGTCGCGACGATCTGCTTCTGCGCGAAGAGACTCTCAACCGTATGTGGATTCTTCGCCGCTTCCTTTCCGACCGCAATTCCATCGAAGCAATGGAGTTTATCAAAGAACGTATGGAGCGCACTTCCGACAACGACGAACTGCTCCGCACTATGGGCGACTAACCGCCCGGCGTGCCTGTTCAGCTACAGCACATAGATGCCTGACCGGCATATATACAAAAAATCCCGCGATGTTTGTCGCGGGATTTTTTATGGTCTAATAGGTTTGTCGGTAATACTTGCCCGACCTTTATTTTTCAGCAGCTGGTTTATCTTCAGTCGGGGTATCTTTGGTGTCAGATGTTTCTTCTGTTTTTTCAGAGGGGGCTGAAAGCTGAGCCGGAATCGGAGGAATGTCGGCAGGGAGAGCTTTAGCAGAAGCCTTCTCATCCTCAGCAGCTTTCTGTGCGGCCAGAATCTCGTCGGTGCGGGAAATCCAGGGACGTTTGCCGAAGATTTTTTCTACATCTTCGGTGAAGATTACCTCGCGGGTGTAGAGCACATCGGCCAGCTTGTTGTGACCTTCGGCGTGCTCTTTCAGAATCTGCTTGGCGCGCTCATATTGCTCGTTGATTATCCGCTGCACTTCCTCGTCGATTTCGCGGGCCCGCTGGTCGCTGTAAGGTTTGGAGAAACCGTAAGCCTGACCTGTGGAATCGTAATAGGAAATGTTGGGGAGGTTCTTGCTCATACCATAATAAACCACCATAGCATAAGCCTGCTTGGTCACGCGCTCCAGGTCGTTGGCGGCGCCGGTGGAAATATGCCCCAGGAACAGCTCCTCGGCAGCACGGCCGCCAAGAGTGGCACACATTTCATCGAGCAAGGCCTGAGTGGGCGTAATCTGTCGCTCTTCGGGTAGGTACCATGCAGCGCCGAGTGCTTTGCCGCGCGGCACGATGGTAACTTTGATAAGCGGATTGGCGTAGCGCAGGTGCCAGCTCACGGTAGCGTGTCCGGCTTCATGGCAGGCGATTGATTGCTTCTCCTCCTTAGTGGTGATTTTCGAGCGTTTCTCAAGACCGCCGATGATGCGGTCGACTGCAGCAATGAAATCATCGCGCTGCACCACCTTCTTGTTGTGACGGGCGGCGATAAGGGCAGCCTCGTTGCAGACATTGGCGATGTCGGCACCGGAGAAACCGGGAGTCTGACGGGCGAGCAGGTCTACGTCGACACTGTCGTCGGTCTTTATCCCTTTCAGATGCACGTTGAATATGGCCACGCGGTCGTTAAGCTCCGGAAGCTCTACGTATATCTGACGGTCAAAACGACCGGCACGCATCAGCGCCTTGTCGAGAATATCGGCGCGGTTGGTGGCGGCGAGAATAATCACACCGCTGTTGGTGCCGAAACCATCCATTTCAGTAAGCAGCTGGTTGAGGGTGTTTTCGCGTTCGTCGTTGGCACCCATATTGGGGTTCTTGCCACGGGCACGGCCCACGGCATCGATTTCATCGATAAACACAATACAGGGAGCCTTCTCCTTGGCTTTCTGGAAGAGGTCGCGCACACGCGAGGCACCAACGCCCACAAACATTTCCACGAAGTCGGAGCCCGACATCGAGAAGAAGGGCACATTGGCTTCGCCTGCCACAGCCTTGGCAAGCAGGGTCTTACCGGTACCCGGAGGGCCTACAAGGAGTGCGCCCTTAGGAATTTTACCGCCAAGATCGGTATAGCGCTGCGGATTCTTCAGGAATTCCACAATCTCCTCAATCTCGGTCTTGGCTTCCGAAAGGCCTGCCACATCGTTGAATGTGACTTGCACGGCATTATCCTTGTCGAAAACCTTGGCTTTAGATTTACCCACAGAAAATACTCCGCCGGGACCATCGCCGCTGCGGCCCGACATTCGCTTCATCAAGATGAACCAGAATGCTATAAGCAGAAGAATAGGGCCGAATGAAAACAGGAACCACAACATATCGTGCCCTTCCTCGTATTTCACAGGACCTTTGTAGATACCCTTTTCCTGCAGGGCGTCTATTTTCTGAGCGAAATTGTCGACCGATGGAATCTCTGTGGATATGTAAGCCTCAGTATTGTCTTTCAGTTGATTAGCCTGAAAAAGAACCTTAGCCAGCGAATCGGAAATCTGTGCGGTGGCTATGCTTTTGTTCTTTTCTACGGTAATCTCCTTGATTCCGCCGTTGCGGGCTGTGACCGAGTCGCCGATTTGTTTCATAAACTCGGTGTAGTTCATCTCTTTTGTTACGGATGTGTCGTCAAACTGGGAAACTAAAACCAGAAATAGGATGATGACGATGTACATCCAGTACATACTGAACTTTATCTGGGGCTTTTTTGCTTTGCCTGGTTTGGTATCCATATAGTATAGGTGTTCGGTGGATAATTTTAATCAAGATCGGGCACTTCGGTGACAACGGCGTCGGCCCAAAGTTCTTCAAGGTTGTAAAGTTGGCGGGTCTCGGGGGTGAAGATGTGTACGAGCGTTTCGCCATAATCAATCACAATCCATTGCGAATTGCGGTAACCGTCGTAATTATACGGCTTTACACCGTGGTTTTCCAGGAGATATTCTCTTACGGAGTCGGCTACGGAGCTGACGTGCTGGTTGGAGTTGCCCTGACAGATAATAAATTCGTGAGCAGGGGCTGTATCGATGTCCGAAAGGTCTACCACGGTGATATTATATCCTTTACGATCCTGAATACCAGCTATGATAGCATTGCGGAGGGCTTTATTGTCGGTTTTGAGAGTGACTTCGGGTTCTTTTGTCATGAATGGAATATGAAGATTTAGTTGCAAAGTTAGCAATTATATTGAAATGCGTGATAAAAAGAGCGACGCAGTTGGCTACTCTTTCTACTTTCAGAACAAAAATCAGGCCAAAAAGTAAGAATAAGGTAAAAAATATTTTCAAACCGGCTTGTAAAGGTGGTTTTGGCAATGGCAAATTCGGCGCTTATTCATAGCGCATTGCGCGTGATGGAGAAATGCCCGAAATGAGCGAAGCCGGAATCAGCATCAGCAGGAATCCCAAAAGCAGTGCGCCGACATTGACCAGCAGTGCAGCTTTCCAGGTGAGCATCACCGGCACATAAGAAAGAAAATATGCCGAGGGGTCGAGCGGAACAATGTGCAGCCATCCTTGCAGCAGGATAAGCAATAGACCTACGGCATTGCCGATAATCATACCCCATAGTATAACTTTGCCGCCGTGGAGCATAAATATTGTGCGGATGGCGCGGTCGGTGGCGCCGAGCGATTTGAGCAGACCTATCATCCTGATACGCTGCAGAATTAGGATGAATACGCAGCTCACGAGAGTAAAGCCGCTTATAATGCTCATAATCACCAGTATTACTATCACATTGGTGTCGAGTAGATCAAGCCAGCTGAAATATGTGGCGCCGGTATCGAATACTGTGGTGAGATATAGCCCTCCCCCATTGATTGCGCCGGCGTCGACCAGAGGTGCTGCTTCTTTCTGAAAGATTTGTGACGCCTGAGGAATGAGGTCGAGAGGTATGCCTGCAATATCTATCCGGTCGGCAAAACCGGGTTGCAACCCTCTCAGAGATGCCAGCATATCATACCGGGCATAAGCTGTGGAGCGGTCGTAGTCGGAAAAGTTGCTGGAAAAAATGCCGCTGACCACGAGGCGGCGCAGTTTCATATTGCCGTCGATAAAAAAGCACCCGTCGAGTTTGTCGCCGACTGCAATACCAAGCTTGTGTGCAGTGAGCGCGGATACGGCTATCTCATTCTTTTCAGAAGGCATAGCGCCCTCCAGTATATTATTGTTCTCGAAAGTGAAATCGTGCCCCTCGCCAAAGCCTGAAAGCACTACGCCGGCGAAACTGTCGGGAGTTTTCAGTACTACCGGTTGGGTTATTACGGGAGCCACCTTCGCTCCGGGGGCTGCTTTGGCTATCACATCGGAAAGAATCGGGCTAAGCTCTATCACCTCTGATTCCCCGGCATAATATTGTCCAAGCGGGTGCAGAGCCATCGAAGCCTCGAATCCCATTACCTTCTGCCTGATTGCATTCTGAAATCCGCAGACCACAGCCAAAGTAATCAGCATCACGGCCACAGCTAAGGCTACGCCACCGATGGCAATGCCCACAGCCGGGGAACGGCGCCCGTCGCCTGCGGGCGACAGGCCTATTTTGCGGGCTATGAATATTTCGGTGGAAAAACGGCTCATATTGGCTGCAAAGATACGATTTTTTTGCGATTGAGGAGAAATTTACCAGAAAATTGTAGTTATTTCCCACAACTACATTCTGCATTAAATCGTTATAGGAATATATGTTCAACTATTTATATTTGCGACTGCAATGAAGCTCCAAACTAAAGAAATTCGCCGAATCGGACTCCGCACTGCCCTGGTGCTTCTCGTCCTTGCTGCCGTGCTGACGGCTCTGGCGCTTCCGGCAGTGGCGCAGGATACCGACACAATTCAAGTTGTATCTGCCGACGATCTTATTGTTAAATCCACACCTACCGGAATACGAGTAGAGGAAAACAATCCGCTTACCAATGTAGACCCACCCGAGGCACCCGTGCTCAACGGAAATCCTCTGGGCGTAGACACATTATTTAATATAGCCGACCGTCCGCATACTATTTACGGGCGCCCCGTATCGTGGACTTACAGTGAGCCGTGGTGGCACGGAATGTGGATTAACACTGCCGTATATGCCGGTGCGTTTATCAGTACACTGTTTGTTCTGGAATGTCTGCCGGAGGATGCCACAGCCTGGAACCGCGAAGAGATTCAGAAAGACCCGTTTTACAAGCGCTGGTTCAACAATATCTTTAAGAAAGGCCCGGAATGGGATCACGACAAATTTTATTTCAATTATATATTGCACCCCTATGCCGGCGCCGTCTATTTTATGGCAGCGCGCACGTGCGGATTTAATTTCTGGCAGTCGATGCTCTACAGCGCCATCATATCGTCGGTGGGCTGGGAATTCGGCATTGAGGCCTGTATGGAGCGCCCGTCGTATCAGGATCTGTTTGTCACGCCGGTTATAGGCAGCCTTATTGGCGAAGGATTCTACCGGCTCAAACGTCAGATTGTCGACCGCGATTATGAAATCCTCGGGTCGAAAGTGCTTGGGCATGTGTGTGCATTCTTCCTTGACCCTGTCAACGAAGTTGTTGGCCTTCTGAGCCATCCCTCGCAGTGCCGTTGGATTGGTCCCGGCTGTATTTCCACTACTCCTCTGCTGATTCCATCGCCCGGCAACAATGGCGGAGCATCCATCGGTTATTCAATTTCCGTGACCATATAATCCCCGGAACCATATAAGAGATTACTGCAGCAATTCCCGCAAGGATTATGGGGATTGCTGCAGTGGTATATGAATTGGCTTACTCCTTCAGGCGCGAGTCGATAATGATGGTCACGGGGCCGTCGTTGATCAGTTCCACCTGCATATCAGAGCCAAAGCGTCCGCGGGCCACTTCTTTTCCTGTCAGTTCTGCCATACGGTCGCAGAAGGCTTCGTAGAGCGGCACTGCCACATCGTGCCCCGCAGCTCGTATATAGCTGGGGCGATTTCCCTTTCGGGTACTTGCGGTAAGTGTAAACTGGCTTACGGCCATCACGCTGCCGCCGGCGTCGGTTACCGACCGATTCATCACTCCATTTTCATCATCAAAAATCCGCAGAGCGGCGACTTTCTTCGCCAGCCACTCCATATCCTCGGAGGTGTCGCCGTTTTCCACCCCTACGAGAATCATCAGACCGGGACCGATTTTACTGAAAATTTCGTTATCGATGCTTACGGAGGCGCGTTTTACCCTTTGTATTACAAGACGCATAGTTATATATGTAGATTCAGTGTGTAAAATTAAGAATTTTCTATGGAATATGCCAAAATGTGTAGCTGTAGGCACGTAAAATCTTATCCGGAGGCATAAAATTGTATGACGCTCCAAGGCTTTGAAAGTCAAATTTATACCGCTTTCAAGAGCGCTTTGGTGGATAATTCTTACAAAAATTCTTTGCGAAAATTTTTCAAAATATTTGGTCAGTTCAAAAATAATGCCTACCTTTGCATCGCAATCGGGAAAACGACCCCCACAAGCAAAGGAAGTCGCCCCGCAAACGCAAGCAGACTGCTTGCAGCGCACATTGAAATTTGCGAAAATAGCTCAGTTGGTAGAGCACGACCTTGCCAAGGTCGGGGTCGCGGGTTCGAGTCCCGTTTTTCGCTCCAAGCACCATTTCAACGGTTCTTTAGTTCATTTATTTATTGAAAATCTTTTGCCGCACACCACTGCGATTCATTTTCCACTATGCGAAAATAGCTCAGTTGGTAGAGCACGACCTTGCCAAGGTCGGGGTCGCGGGTTCGAGTCCCGTTTTTCGCTCCATTAACCGGAATCACGGTGCTACGGCCTTGACCTCTCCCCTTTTAGGTCAACGACCGGCTGCGAAAGATTTTATTTGTCCGGATGGCGGAATTGGTAGACGCGCTACTTTGAGGGGGTAGTGATCATTAGATCGTGTGAGTTCGAGTCTCATTTCGGACACTGAAAAGCCCGGGTATCTCCTACGAGATGTCCGGGTTTTTTGATAATTCTATACCGGTTAATTCTATACCGGTTAATTCTATACCGATTTTTATTCTGTACAGATTCTTACTTTGTCTACATATCATTTATGAAAAAACTTACATTCATTATGGCGGCCGCAGCGATGGTGATTCCCGCTGCACAGGCCAAAGACCGTATGACGCACAATCCTGATGCCGTCAATACCGAAACGATTCTCCATGCCTGGAGCTGGAATTTCCCCACGATTGCCGAGAATATGAAGCGCATAGCCGATGCCGGCTACACTATGGTGCAGACTTCGCCTGTGCAGCACTGTTTTGCTCCCGACGGCGATATTACCGCACTCTTTGACCAGGAAGGGAAAGGCGGCAACTGGTACTATTATTATCAGCCTACCGACTGGAAGATTGGCAATCCCATTGTGGGAACCCGCGAGCAAATGAAGCAAATGCTCGATTCGGCGGCACGATATAATGTGCGTGTTATTGTAGATGTTCTCCCCAATCATACGGCATTCGACATAGATGCCGTGGCTCCGGAGTTCTATAAGGCGGTCGGCGGACGCGACAAGATGTTTCATTCATCCGGCCTTACTCCGATACGCGACTACAACGATCGCTATCAGTGTACCCTTGAGGGTACCGGCGGCCTGCCGGATGTAAACACTGAGAATCCCGATTTCCAGAAATATTATATGCAGTTTGTAAACGAATTGCTCGATATGGGTGTGCGTGGATTCCGCTACGACACAGCCAAGCATATTGGTGTACATTCTGATCCTGTCGACGCTGCTTCCGGTGTGAAGGTTAATGATTTCTGGGATGTAGCTACCGGATTGAAACCTGTAAAGGGGGTGAAACTCGCCCTCCCTTACGACTCGCTCTTCGTTTACGGCGAAGTGCTCCAGGACCGCAATGTGCCTGAAGCGGAATATGCCGAGTATTTCGGTCAGACTGCATCGGGCTATGGCTATCACCTGCGCGAGGCGCTGGAGCATAAGACAGCTAAGGGTATCGACCTGCGCAACTGGGATCACCAGGCTGCTCCCGAATTCCTTACCACCTGGGTAGAGAGCCACGACACTTACTGTAATGCCCACGAATCGGCATCGCTTACCGATGACCAGATTCGCACCGGTTGGGTATTCCTGACAGCTCGCCAGAACGGCACTCCCCTTTTCTTCTCCCGTCCGATGAACTCCAGCCGCAAGAATTTCTGGGGCGACAATGTGGCCGGCGCTCGCGGCAATGATGAATTCCTCCACCCCGAAGTGGTGGCCGCCAACAAATTCCGCAAGGCTATGACAGGCCAAAAGGAAGATATCCAGACATCCGAAAATGGCGAGGTGCTTGTGGTTAACCGCGGCAAGAAGGGCGCTGCTATCGTAAATATCAGCGATTCGGCCAACTTTGTGGATGTGCCTACCGGACTTCCCGACGGCACGTATAAGGATGTGGTCTACGGCATAGAATTCAAGGTGAAGAATGGTCGCTTGCACGGCGCTGCCGCTCCTCATCGCACCTACATCCTTCAGAAGTAATCTCCTTTAGCAGGAATAAGCTTTGTCTCCTTTAGCTGTAACGGGATTCCGTGCAATTTCGGTAATGAGAACCTGATGTGAACCTTGCCGCCGCTGCAGTTGTTGTGAAAATATACAACTATTTTATTTAACAACACTCAGCAATGAAAAAAATCGGCATATTCTATGGCTCCGCAACCGGAACCACCGAGAAAATAGCAAAGCGCATCGGGCAGTTGCTCGGTGTGGCAGATGAAGATATTCACAATGTGGCAGATACCGCTCCCTCGAAAGTAGCTGACTATTCGCTTCTTGTGCTTGGATCCTCCACATGGGGCTCGGGCGAACTTGAAGATGATTGGTACGACTTTATCGCCGGTCTGGAGGAACTTGACCTCAGAAACAAGGAAATCGCACTCTTTGGTTGCGGCGACGAGACAATGACCGACACCTTCTGCAATGCTGTAGGTGAACTGTATAAACGTCTGAAACCCACCGGCGCAAAGTTTATCGGTGCATACGACACTATCGGCTACACATTCGATGAATCCGAGGCCAAGCCTGCCGATGCTCTCGAAGCAGTGGGCCTGTTAATTGATGAGGTGAATCACCCCGAGCTTACCGAAACACGTCTGCGTGGCTGGACCGCTCTGCTCAGCAAGGAAGCATAATTCCTTAGGATATCGTATAAAATTATAAAACTCTGCACCGGTTGTATGGATGCGGAGTTTTTTGTAACTTTGTAGCGGCTCGGGCGTTTTGCCGTCGGGCCAAAAGTGTAGAATTATATCAAAAAGTTTTCATTCAAGCCCATGAAAAATTCGTTTTTACTTTTTCTGTCAATGCTGTTATTGACGGCAGGCAGCGCTGCGGCTCAGATGTTTACGACATCGCCGGTGCCGTTGCAGCAGTCGAGTTCCGATGTGAAAATTTATTTCGACCCCGCTCAATGTAATGTCGCCGCGCTGAAAACGGCCACTGCCCTCTACGCTCATATCGGGGTATGCCTGGAAGGCGCGCCTAATGAATGGACGCACGTGAAGACCAACTGGGGGCAGAATCTTCCTGCCAATACGTTCAAGAAGCTGTCCGACGGCCGTTGGGAGCTTGCTATCGGCGACATCAACACTTATTTCGGCTTGTCGGCCAGCGAGAAGGTGGCCAACATTGCCGTAATTGCCCGCACCGCTTCGGGTGGAGCTCAGACAGAAGATGTGTTTCTGCCGGTAGTTGGCGAAGGTTTTGCCATCTCATTCACCAGCGATGTCTCAAGTCTGGTCATTGACAAACCTACCGAAATCACATTCTCGCTGAACGCCACGGAGAATGCAAAACTTTCCATCACAGTCAACGGAAAGTCAATCGGTTCGGCTGATAATGCCAAGTCGCTCACAAAGAGCTATAACTTCGTCACCAAAGGTGAGTTTGCTACAGTTGTGGCTACGGCGTCGAATGGCTCACAGACCCTTACGGAATCTATGACGGTGGCATATCCCGAGCCTTCCGTACAGGAGAATTATCCCGGCGGAAAACCGGTGATGGGCGCCGTGAAGCAGGCCGATGGCTCTGTGATTTTCTGTATCGCCGCACCTCAGAAACTCAGCGCCATTCTCGTAGGCTCATGGGATGATTATCAGACCCTGGGCAAGAATGTGATGCGCTATCAGGATTATAACGGCAACCGCTATTTCTGGGTGAAAATCAGCGGTCTGGCCAACGATAAATATTATCCCTATTACTACCTGATTGACGGTAATATAAAGGTATCTGATCCCTGCGCCAAGCTTGTCCTTGACTGCTACAGCGATAAGTGGATGCCCTCCGGAATCTGGGCTGAGGAAATGCCTCAGTATCCTTATGAAAAACTCGACAATGTGATGCTGGCCGTATATCGCGGCGACATCGACGACTATGACTGGGATTCTGCTACTCTCAAATTCAAGACTCCCGACACTCGCTCGATGACCGTATACGAAATCCTTCTCCGCGACTTCACCGGTGACGGTTCAGATCAGAATGGCAAAACCTACGGCACATTCCGCACTGCCCTGCCCAAGATTTCTTATCTTAAGGAGCTTGGTGTAAACGCAGTGGAAATCTTACCTGTTATGGAGTTCAACGGCAATAGTTCCTGGGGGTATAACACCAACAACTATATGGCCCTCGACAAGGTTTATGGTTCTCCGCGCGATATGCGCGACTTTGTGGCAGAGTGTCACCGTCAAGGCATCGCCGTGATTCTCGATATCGTGTTCAATCAGTCGGACGGCCTTATGCCCTGGTATCAGATGTATTCCGTAGGCTCGAATCCGTTCTTCAATCAGACAGCACCCCACGCCTATAGTGTGCTCAACGATTTCAATCAGGGCAACCCCGTGCTTCAGGATTACTGGCACCAGGTGCTCCGCTACTGGATGGAGGCATATAAGGTCGACGGTTTCCGCTTCGACCTCCTCCGATGCCGCAACCAATGCCTACAATGCCAACCGTGTGGCTAGAATGAAGGTGCTGCACGACGTGATTACTTCAGTTAAGGCCGACGGCATCCATATCAATGAGCTGCTGGGCACTACTCAGGAAGAAAATGCCAATTTTGCCAATGGCGAAATCGGCTGGAACAATGTAAATGGTGCGTCAGTCAACTACGCTATCGGCAACATAAATAATGGCGGTACCAAAGGTTTCTACAGTCCTAACTGGGCATGGAAGATAAAGGATAGTGGTGTGTCCGACTTGAAATATTCCTCAACCACACCTAAGGAAAGCGCTATCCGTCGTCTCGGTTCGGTAGCCGGACAGATGCTCCTCAGCCCCGGCGCTCAGATGATATGGCAGTTTGGGGAGGTAGCAGCTGATTACAAGCAGGGCTCGGATCTGGAAAAACTTCGTGCCATCGCCCCTCTGTGGAATTATTTCGACAATTCAGTGCGCGCTGGTCTGGCAGAAAACTATAAGGCTCTCTGTCACCTTCGCCTCGACAATCCGGAGATGTTTGACGGCTCGGCCACATACGCCGCCAACGGTTTCTCCAATAGTGTTACATCTCCCCGCTACATCTGTCTGACCAAAGGCGACAAGGAAATCATCGGCGTGTTCAACACAGCTTACGCTGCCAACAGAACAGCAACGGTGACCGTGCCCGCACAGCGCATAAGTGAGTCGAACTATCAGCTTATTACCTGTGGCTACAAGGATACTCCAACTCTTACCGGCTCGGGCAATGTGAAGGTTACGGTAATGCCAAACAGCTTTGCTGTCTTTGCCACTAAAAATATTTCCGGTGTTGAGGATGTGTTTGCATCCGATGAGGACGCTGATTTAGTGAGCGTAGCCGGCGGTTATGGTGAGATAATCATCAACGGCGCTTACAACATTGCTGAGGCTTACGACCTACAGGGCCGTGCCGTCGGCATCACATCCCTTGGGGGCGGCACATCCGATAGCGTTATACGTGTACCGGCAGGAATCTACATTGTCCGCGTCGACAACACAACTCATAAAGTCGCCGTCCGCTGATACCCCGTTTTGTTCAAATTATATGTTAAGCGCTGGAAGCTATTGATTTCCGGCGCTTAATGTATTAATAATCTCATTTTTATATCATCAACAAATTTGTAGCAATAATAGATTGACAAAATTTTGAGGAGGGATTTGCGAAAGCAGGGGCGTTTTGTTAATTTTGTAGTCGGAATATGACTCTGACAAAGAGAGTATGACAATAATTATCCGGCAAAGATAATTTGCAAAGAGTATCTGACAATAAGAAATTAACAATGAGAATTGCTGCCTTAATATCGGGAGGCGTCGACTCGGCTGTGGCGATACATCGCCTTGTTGAGCAGGGTCACGACATCACTCTCTTCTATATACGTATCGGCCTCGACGACGGCAGGGGCGACTGCTCCGCTGAGGAGGATATAGAAATGTGTCGAGCCATTGCCCGGCGCTATAATCTGCCACTCGAAATTGTGTCGCTTCACGAAGAATACTGGGAGAATGTCATGGAGTATGCCTTGCGCACGGTGCGTCAGGGACTTACCCCCAACCCCGATATGATGTGCAACCGAATGATCAAATTCGGCTTCTTCGAGGAGCGCTGGGGGCATGAATTCGACCTCACTGCCACCGGCCATTATGCCACTGTGATTACCGGCGATGACGGGCTGAAATATCTTGGCACGGCAGTGGATGCTGTAAAGGATCAGACCGACTTCCTGGCTCGCATCACATATCCGCAGCTGAGCCATCTTACATTCCCCGTAGGCGATCTGCCCAAACAGGAGGTGCGCGCAATAGCTGTGCGTGAGCATCTGCCCAATGCTTTCCGCAAGGATTCGCAGGGTATCTGTTTTTTGGGCAAGATAAATTACAATGATTTTCTGCGCCGCCATCTCGGAGAAAAGAAGGGTCCGATTATTGAAATCGAGACAGGCAAGAAAATCGGTGAGCATCACGGGTTCTGGTTTCACACCATCGGTCAGCGCAAGGGCCTGGGTCTGAGCGGCGGTCCCTGGTATGTGGTGAAGAAGAATGTCCACGACAATGCCATTTATGTGTCGCGTGGCTACGATACCGAAAAGCAGTACGGCCACCGTCTGTTGCTTACCGAGCCGCTTTTCATCACACGCAATCCGTGGGAGGGAAAGCCGTGCGAGCGTGAGGAAATACGGTTTAAGAACCGCCATACTCCGGAGTTTTTCCGTGCTTTCATCACCCGTGTCAAGGGCGAACAGGGCGCCGATGCGGAGTATCTGATTGAGACGGAAAAGCCTGTGCAGGGCATCGCGCCCGGGCAATTTGGTATCATATATGACAAGGATGCGCGCATTTGCCACGGCTCCGGCATTATCACCACTCAATAATTTGTAAAATTTCCCGTTATTATTCTATCTATATAATAGAAAAGACTGTATAGTAGAAAAGATGAACGACAGCAACAGATTATCACCTTTCGGAGCCGGAGAGAGCGATTACCGCAATCGGGTGCAGCTGAAAGTGCTCGGCATCAGTTACAGCCAGATTCAGTCGGGCGCCTACGCCTTGATTCTGGCTGAGGTGAACGGCCCGATGCGCCTGCCGGTTGTGGTGGGCGGAATGGAGGCGCAGTCGATAGCCATCCGCATCGAAGGCATTGTGCCTCCCCGGCCTATGACCCACGACCTCTTTGTGTCGCTGATGCATGCCTACGGGCTGCAGCTCCTTGAGGTGTTTATATATAAATTTGAAGATGGCATATTCTCCTCCGAGCTTACCTTTATCGACTCAGCCGGAAAGGAAGTGAAGCTCGATGCCCGCACCTCCGATGCCATAGCAATAGCTATGAGGTGCAATGTGCCGGTTTATACCAACCGCTCCATACTCGATGAAACGGGCTTTACGATGGAAAGCAGTTCCGGAGCCGAAGCATCTGCGGGTGATACGCAGGGTTCCGAAGATCAGGAAGCTCCCTCTCCGGCCCGCCGCATTGCCGAGTTGCGCGAAGCGCTGAAGAAAGCCATCGACAATGAAGAATATGAGGAGGCGTCGCGCATAAAAAATGAAATCGCCGCTCTTGAAAAAGAGGCATCCGACGCTGAATAGCAAACCGATAAATCACATTCCTAAATAAAACACTTATGCTTACCAACGAAGACAAAAATTTCCTGAATGCACGCGGAATTTCCGAAGAAGTAGTTCTCAATCAGGTAGAACGGTTCAAAACCGGTTTCCCCTATCTTAAAATATACGATTCTGCCCGTCCAGGCGAAGGAATCACCATCCTTACAAAAGAGGAAGAATCGCAGGCAGTGAGCCGCTGGGACAAGTATCTTGCCGATGGTGGCGAAGTCACCAAATTCGTGCCCGCCTCAGGTGCGGCTTCGCGTATGTTCAAGGCCCTTTTTGGATTCGTTGACGGTGAGGCCGACAAGGCTCCCGAAGGTAGCGATGTGGCCCGTCTGTTGGCCGATATTCATAAGGTGGCATTCTTCGACGAACTCGACAGTGTGCTCCTCCGCACCGTAGGTAAAGGTGTGGACCAGCTGTTGGCCGAGGGAAATCAGAAGGCAGTAATCCGCGGCATTATCGCCGAGGATGGCCTCAACTATGGCAATCTCCCCAAGGGCTTGCTCACATTCCATCGCGCCGACAATGGCACCCGCACTCCTGTGGAGGAGCAACTGATGGAGGGCGCCCAGTCGGCTCGTCAGGCCGACGGTACGGTGAATATGCATCTTACCGTTTCGCCTGCACACCGCGAGAAATTTATGGCCAAACTGGCTGCTGCAGTGCCCGCTATCGAGGAGAAGATGAATGTGAAAATCAATGTCTCGATGTCGGAGCAGAAACCCTCTACCGACACAGTGGCTGTGAATGAGGACAACACACTCTTCCGCGATGATAATCATCTTGTGTTCCGTCCCGGTGGCCATGGTGCTCTGATTCAGAATCTCAACGATCTCGACGCCACGGTGGTGTTTATCAAGAATATCGACAATGTGGTGCCCGATTCGCGCCGCGCCGACACTCTCCGCTATAAAAAAATCATTGCCGGTTATCTTATCGAGTTGCATGACAAGGCCACAGAGTATATCCGCCTTATCGACTCGCGCTCTTACTCCGAGAAGCAGCTTGAAGAGATTGCCACTTTCCTCCACAAGAATTTCGCTTTTGAGGCTGATGAACTGACAAAGCTTCACGGCGAGGATCTGGCCACATATCTACGTGCCAAACTCGACCGCCCGATGCGTGTGTGCGGTATGGTGCGCAATGAGGGTGAACCCGGCGGTGGCCCGTACATTGCTTTCAATGCCGACGGTTCACGCTCGCTGCAGATTCTGGAAAGCTCGCAGATTGATCTCTCCAAGGCGGAAAACAAGCAGATGATGGCCAAAGCTACTCACTTCAATCCGGTCGACCTGGTATGCTATATCCGCGATGCCGAAGGTAAGAAATATGATCTGCCCGCTCACGTCGATCCCGAAACGGGCTTTATCTCCTCGAAATCGCTGCACGGCCGCACACTCAAGGCCCTTGAGTTGCCCGGTCTGTGGAACGGCGCGATGAGCGACTGGAACACTGCTTTTGTTGAGGTGCCCATCAGCACATTCAACCCTGTAAAGACCGTCAACGACCTTCTCCGCCCGCAGCACCAGGCCTGACGGAGCTGTACTTAGCTTATTATCGGAGGATATGTCAAATCTTAAATTAACGTATCAACTTGTAGGGACGCACCCAAGGTGCGTCCGCCTAAAAGGCTGATACTCAGTATATACAACGGACGCACCTTGGGTGCGTCCCTACAAGTTGATACGTCGATGGCTATTTTGACACAGCTCCTAACAAATAACTTATAAAGTTAAATTAATAATGTCAAATTCTTCACAACTCTCTGATTGGAAGTCGGCCACGGTGCAACTTCTTTCCGACAAAGGATGGGCGCGCTGGACAGCCCTCATTCTGGTGGCGCTGATGATGTTCTTCGCCTATATGTTTGTCGATGTGATGTCGCCGCTTCAAAGTCTGATTGAGGAGCAGCGCGACTGGAGCCCGAAAGCGTTCGGCTACTATGCCGGCGCCGAATACATCCTCAATGTTTTCGGTTTCCTTATCCTTGCCGGTATTATCCTCGACAAGATGGGCATACGTTTCACCGGCGTGCTTTCGGCTTCGGTTATGGTGGTAGGAGCCACAATCAAGCTCTATGCTATTTCCGACCTTTTCCAAGGTTCCGGCCTGGAAGTATGGCTCAACTCCTGGTGGACCGCTATGCCCGGCAGCGCCAAGCTTGCCGCACTTGGCTTTATGATTTTCGGTTGCGGATGCGAAATGGCCGGAATCACTGTGAGCAAGACGCTTGCCAAATGGTTTGAAGGCAAGGAAATGGCCCTGGCAATGGGCCTGGAGATGGCTCTCGCACGTGTGGGTGTGTTTGCAATCTTCTCGATCTCGCCGGCACTTGCCGACTGGATGGGCAAGGATCACCCCACGGTGGTCATCCCGGTTGCATTCTGTACCGCACTTCTGCTCATCGGCCTTATCTGCTTCATCGTGTTCACCTTTATGGACAGCAAGCTCGACAAGCAGATTGCTGCCAAACGCGGCACGATTTCCGACGACGAAACGGCTGAGGAGGAATTCAAGTTCTCCGATGTGGGCCGCATACTCTCATCCCGTCTTTTCTGGATCATCGCACTTCTGTGCGTGCTCTACTATTCAGCCATCTTCCCCTTCCAGCGCTATGCCACCAATATGCTCCAGTGCAATCTGCAGATGACCGAGCAGGCAGCCGCCGACATTTTCCGCTGGTTCCCCATCGGGGCTGCGGCTCTCACCCCGTTCCTGGGTATGTTCCTCGACCATAAGGGCAAGGGCGCCTCGATGCTCATTCTCGGTGCCATTCTTATGATAGCCTGCCACCTGGTGTTCGCCCTGCTTCTGCCGATATATCCTTCGGTTTGGCTCGCGTTCACTGCCATCATTATCCTTGGTGTCAGCTTCTCACTGGTGCCCGCCGCACTTTGGCCCTCCGTGCCTAAAGTGATGGACAAGCGCTATCTCGGTTCGGCCTATTCGCTGATTTTCTGGGTACAGAACATCGGTCTTGCCCTCTTCCCCATCCTTATCGGTATGGTGCTGGAGGCTTGCAATCCCGGCGTGACCAATCCTCTTGAACGCAATTACACTGTGCCTATGCTGTTGTTTGCCGGTCTGGGCGTGCTTGCGCTCTTCTTCGGCATCTGGCTGCTTATCCTCGACAAGAAGCACAATTATGGTCTTGAACGGCCCAACATCATCTCTCGCGAAGATGAGGTAATGGCTTCAGAAGGCCTCGAAAACGAATAACCCTCTTTCTGCCAACCAACCTAAAGAGCTGGCAGATATGCACAGGCGGGTATCCGAAAATCGGGTATCCGTCTGTGGCATTATATAAAGTCTTATCCGCCTGTGGCATATCCGGCCACGCCGTGAACCAAACGTGCTGCGTGATTGTTGGAATGTAAGTGCCGAAAGATATTTGCGACCCTTTGTCAGGCCGCTGTCAGATAGTTTGTCTGACAGAAATTTGTCAGATGGCAAAGTTTGGCACGATTTTGGCTATATCTATACAGCGGATGCAGGAGCATCCGTATAAATCTAAAATAACAATATCTAAATAACTCAATCATGAAACTCAAACCGCTTGCCGACCGTGTTCTTATTCAGCCCACTCCTGCTGAGGAAACCACTCTCGCCGGCATTATCATTCCTGATTCAGCCAAAGAAAAACCCCTTAAAGGTACTGTTGTAGCTGCCGGTAACGGCACTAAAGATGATGCAATGGTGCTCAAAGAAGGCGACAAGGTGCTTTACGGTAAATATTCCGGCACTGAAATCGAACTCGACGGAGAAAAATATCTGATTATGCGTCAGAGCGACGTGCTCGGCGTTTTTGAATAATCGGTGCCCCGCTCCATCTTATAAACTACTAAACTTAAATCAACGAAAATGGCTAAAGATATTAAATTCGATATAAAGGCTCGCGAAGAGCTTAAAAAAGGTGTCGACGCTCTTGCCGACGCAGTGAAGGTAACTCTTGGTCCTAAAGGCCGCAATGTTATCATCGACAAAAAGTTCGGTGCTCCCCATATCACCAAGGATGGTGTGACAGTAGCCCGCGAAATCGAGCTTGAGGATGCTTTCCAGAATATGGGTGCTCAGCTCGTGAAGGAAGTAGCCTCAAAGACCGGCGACGATGCCGGCGACGGTACAACCACCGCAACTGTTCTTGCTCAGGCTATTATCGCCCACGGCCTGAAGAATGTGGCTGCCGGTGCTAACCCGATGGATCTCAAGCGTGGTATCGACAAGGCCGTCGCTGCTATCGTGGAAGGTGTGAAGGTGCAGGCCGAAGAGGTTGACGATGACTTCAAGAAGATTGAGGATGTAGCCCGCATCTCTGCCAACAACGACGAGAATATCGGCCGTCTGATTGCCGAGGCAATGAAGAAGGTGAAGAAAGAAGGCGTCATCACAGTTGATGAGGCCAAAGGCACCGAAACCACTGTCGACATCGTGGAAGGTATGCAGTTCGACCGCGGTTACATCTCCCCCTATTTCGTCACCGACGGCGAGAAGATGGAGTGCGTGATGGAATCGCCCTACATCCTGCTTTACGATAAGAAAATTTCCAACCTCAAGGATATGCTTCCCGTGCTCGAAGCCACTGCTCAGAGCGGCCGCGGCCTCCTTATCATTGCTGAGGATGTCGACCAGGAAGCTCTCGCCACTCTCGTAGTGAACCGTCTGCGTGGCTCTCTGAAGGTTTGCGCCGTTAAGGCTCCCGGCTTCGGCGACCGCCGCAAGGAAATGCTCGAGGATATTGCCGTACTTTCCGGCGGTACAGTCATCTCTGAGGAAAAGGGTATGCGTCTCGACGGCGCCACTCTCGATATGCTCGGCAAGGCTGAGAAGGTGACTGTGAACAAAGAGAACACCACCATCGTAAACGGTGGCGGCAACAAGGAGCAGATTGCTGCACGTGTGGCTATGATCAAAGCTCAGATCGAGCAGACCAAGAGCGATTACGACCGCGAGAAGCTGCAGGAACGTCTTGCCAAGCTCGCCGGCGGCGTAGCAGTGCTCCACATCGGCGCTCCCTCCGAAGTTGAGATGAAGGAGAAGAAAGACCGCGTTGACGACGCTCTTTCCGCTACCCGCGCCGCTATCGCCGAGGGTATTGTTCCCGGCGGCGGTGTAGCCTACATCCGCGCCCTCAAGAATGCTGAAGGTCTTCGCGGCAGCAACGAAGATGAGGATACCGGTATCCACATCGTTCTCCGCGCTATTGAGGAGCCCCTCCGTCAGATTGTAGCCAACGCCGGTCTGGAAGGCGCTGTAGTGGTTCAGAAAGTCAAGGAAGGCAACGCCGACTTCGGCTACAATGCCCGCACCGACAAGTATGAGAATCTGATGGCTGCCGGTGTGATTGACCCTGCCAAGGTAACCCGTGTGGCCCTTGAGAATGCAGCCTCAATCGCCGGAATGTTCCTCACCACCCAGTGCGTCATTGCCGACAAGAAAGAGGAAACACCTGCACCCGCACCCGCAATGCCCGGTATGGGCGGTATGGGCGGTATGATGTAATCCATCCTCATCCCGATACAAACTGTAAAAATAATAAATAAGCGAAATCACCCCCGCACCGCCGGAGGTGATTTCGCTGTTTTGTTATCCGCTGAATTTCAGAGCCTGGTCTTGTTTAACGCTGAATCTTAGAGCCGACTTTTAGATGGTGTACTATTCTTCTTCCAGTTTGTCGATCCTCAAAGCATTGGGATGTAGAACGATATCTATGCCGGCCTGATCTGGATGAAGCCAACATAGTGGTGTGGTGTCGTTGACATTTTTGAACTGTACACAGTGAAATTCTCTTGCCTTCGCTCCGGAACCATAATCGGCCATAAGGTAGCCGAGCCATTCGGTAGCAACAAGGTGTCCGCGATACTCGTATATTCCTGCAGTGCCTGGTACCGGATTGCATTTATCAAAGGAAAAGTCTTTTAGTTGAATGGGCACAACGGTCATTTTATGATTTTCATCGCCATATATCTTATTGAATATAGCCAATGTTTTCCGATGGGCAAACCAATCGTAATACGGTTTCTGCAATAGATACCAAGGAGCGTTTTCCCTTAAAGAAATGGGAGCAAACACCGGCTGTGGCTTCCCTGCTAAAAATTCATTTACCGCCAATTTTGTTTCAGTACCAAGGCGATAGCACATTCGATCAACAGCAATAAGATGAATTGAATTCGCAACTAAAAGAGTCAGCACCAACAAAGACCGGATTTTTCCACCGCATTTAATTGCGGTTTTACCGATCAGATGAAAGATACCTATCAACGCACACACCACTCCCAGGCCATCTACGCGGGAACCGGTTTTGAAAAACATAGTCAAAATCAATGAAGCAACTGCTATTTCTGTTAGTGTCAGATTAAGTGGTTCGATTACGATATCTCTTTTGCGAAAGACAAATGCTATATCGAGCAGCAAATATATGACAGTGGGTATCAGGTATGGTAGCACCATCATTATCCTATTCTGAAAAAAAGAATGGTATGTTGCAGTTGACCCGATAATCATAGGGTATCCCACGCATATAATTCCCATAACCAGGCCTGCTGAAATGGTATATATTGATTTTGTACGAAATCGTTTATAGAATACGATGAGACATATACAAGCGCCTAAGATAGCTCCACCATAAGCCTCCATCCAAAAACTTACTATTGTAGAGAATAAAAACAGTAAAGCCATCGGGAGTTTACGATGCGTAAAAATTGCACGTATCAAAAGCAGAGAAAACACCGCTCCCCACAGATAGGGCATTTGGAAGCTGATAAGATACATCTGGTCAATCCAGGGAAAAGCTAAAACTATGCCGGTTGCATAGAAAGCGAATAACACCGGCGAATTCGTAAATCCTCCTATGCGGGCACCCTGCCACATTACGGCCAGTAGAGCTAAGCCGCTTAACAAAGCCGGAATCCACTTTGGCAACAATGCCATTGCAGGCATTATAAGATTCGGCAATCTGAAATGATTGTTATAGAAGATATATTTGATATTATCCGCATAAGCCGTCCAGTCAACAGGGCTTCCGGTCAAAAATGATTCTTTAATAGCATGCACACTATTGAGATCATCACCTACCAAGGGAAAATAATAGAATCCAATAGAAGAAAGCAGAGCGATTACAACAGCGAAAATCATATTTGTTGTTATAGCTTTCTTTCGCGTTGATTGAGAATCATTCATACAGAGCGCGAGATATTGCTCAACCCCGATTTTATGTTTTGATATTTGAGTCATAATTATTTCTGTCGCAATATTACTTTGCGGATATAATGATTCGTTTACTCTCAGTGAAGTGCCTGCAAAATTACTAATTTCAGACAGACTGGACAATATCATATACCTGTTGGTTGAATTTATCTTGAATTATATTATGCATTATTATTGTTGTGGGGCGAGAATTTGGTGCAATGAAAGAAAAGCAGTAACTTTGCAGTCGGAAAATTTTCTATACCGGACAAATGAAAATTATTAGAAGTGTAGCACAGCTTCGCGATGCTGTAGCTTCCCTGAAAGCGGAGGGCAAGAGCGTAGGCCTTGTTCCTACAATGGGCGCCCTCCATGCCGGACACATATCTCTGGTAGACCGCGCACGTGCCGAAAATGGCGCTGTGGTGGTCAGTGTATTCGTTAATCCCACTCAGTTCAATAATCCTACCGATCTTCAGACCTATCCCCGCACCGAGGAGGCCGACTGCGAGAAGCTTCGCGCTGCCGGTGTGGACATTGCCTTTATCCCGACGGTTGAGGAAATGTATCCCGAGCCCGACACCCGTGTTTTCGACCTGGGTCAGGTGGCAGCGGTGATGGAGGGACCTATGCGTCCCGGCCATTTCAACGGCGTGGCTCAGGTGGTGAGCAAGCTTTTCAGCTTCGTTCAGCCCGACCGCGCTTACTTCGGCGAAAAAGATTTTCAGCAGATTGCCGTAATCCGCAGGATGGTGGAGCTGGAGAAATTCCCTATCGAAATTGTCGACTGCCCCATCTGCCGTGAGGCCGACGGTCTGGCTCTGAGCAGCCGCAACGTGCGCCTCACCCCCGAGAACAGAAAGGTGGCTCCCAATATCCACCGTGTGCTTGCTGAAAGCGTGGATAAGGCGAAGACTGAATCGCTCCCCCAGGTGAAGCAATGGGTAATCGACACGCTCAACAGCTACCCGCAGTTTGAGGTGGAGTATTACGAAATCGTCGATCCGCTGACTATGCAGCCGCTCAGCGCCTGGAATGAAAGCAAAAACGGTGCGCCTGTGGGCTGTATCACCTGCTATTGCGGAGATGTCCGCCTCATTGATAATATCAAATATAATCTTTGAGCTATGAATGTGGAAATCCTGAAGTCAAAGATTCACCGCGTCACGGTCACCGAGGCCAATCTCGATTATATCGGCAGTATCACTATCGACGAAGCTCTTATGGAGGCCGCAAATATCCTGCCGGGCGAGCATGTCTATATCGTAGATAATAATAATGGCGAACGGCTTGAAACCTACGCCATTCCCGGCCCGAACAACTCCGGGGTGATTTGCCTGAACGGTGCAGCCGCCCGCCGCGTGCAGCCCGGCGACATCGTGATTATTATGGCTTATGCCTCGATGCCCTACGAGGAAGCCCGCACCTTCAAGCCCTCTATTGTGTTCCCCGACACCGCTACCAACCGCCTTTAATCCGGGAATACGCTTAATTTAAAAATATTACACCGCTCTATATGTTCGACAATCTCAGCGACAGACTCGAAAGAAGTTTTAAGATTCTTAAAGGTGAAGGTAAAATCACCGAAATCAATGTAGCCGAAACGCTCAAGGATGTGCGTAAGGCTCTGATGGACGCCGACGTTAACTACAAGGTGGCCAAAACCTTTACCGACACGGTGAAGCAGAAGGCTCTCGGCCAGAATGTAATCAATGCCATCAAGCCTAAGGAACTGATGGTGAAGATTGTTCACGATGAGCTGGCTACACTTATGGGTGGCGACACCGCTCAGGTGAATCTGTCGGGCAATCCTACGGTAATACTTATGTCGGGTCTGCAAGGCTCAGGTAAGACCACTTTCTCGGGCAAACTCGCGCGCAAGTTTAAGAGCGAGAAGGGCAAACGTCCCCTGCTTGTGGCATGCGACGTATATCGCCCCGCTGCCATCGAGCAGCTGAAGGTGCTTGCTCAGCAGATTGAGGTGCCCGTCTACACAGAGGAGGGCAATCAGAACCCTGTGGAGATTGCCAAGAACGCTATCGAGTATGCCAAGCAGAATCATCTCGACCTCGTAATCGTCGATACCGCCGGTCGTCTGGCTGTCGACGAGAAGATGATGGATGAAATCGAAGCCATCAAAAAGGCCATCAAGCCGCAGGAGACTCTATTCGTGGTGGATGCGATGACCGGTCAGGATGCTGTGAACACTGCCAAGGAGTTCAACGACCGTCTTGACTTCGACGGCGTGGTGCTCACGAAGCTCGACGGCGATACCCGCGGAGGTGCAGCCCTGTCGATTCGCACTGTAGTGACAAAGCCTATCAAGTTTGTCGGTACGGGTGAAAAACTCGATGCCATCGACCTGTTTCACCCCTCCCGTATGGCCGACCGTATCCTCGGTATGGGCGATATCGTTTCGCTGGTGGAAAAAGCCCAGCAGCAATTCGACGAAAAGCAGGCACAGGAACTCACCCGCAAACTGCGGAATAATTCGTTTAATTTCAACGATTTCCTTTCGCAGATTCAGCAAATCAAGAAGATGGGCAACCTCAAGGACCTGGCTTCGATGATTCCCGGCGTGGGCAAAGCTATCAAGGATATTGACATCGACGACAATGCCTTCAAGGGCATTGAGGCCATCATCGGCTCAATGACCCGGCAGGAGCGCGAGCATCCCGAAATCATCAAGGGAAGCCGCCGCAAGCGCATCGCAATGGGTTCGGGTACATCGCTGCAGGAAGTCAACCGTCTGCTCACCCAGTTTGAGCAGACCCGCAAGATGATGAGCGCAGCCACCAAAATCAAGAATCCTATGAAACTGATGCGCCAGATGCGTCAGCGTCGCTGATTCTCTGCGATAATTATCTCTCCCATCTTTCATTATTCCACATCTCCCCTTTTTGACCTATGATTAAAATCGACGGAAAGGCCACGGCAGCCGAAATAAAAGCCGAAATTGCTAAAGAAGTGAGTGAAATGGTGGCGAGGGGTGAAAAACGCCCGCATTTGGCTGCCATACTCGTTGGGCACGACGGCGGCAGCGAGACTTACGTGGCCTCCAAGGTAAAGGCTTGCGAGGAATGTGGATTCAAGTCTACTCTGATTCGCTTTGAGGCGGATGTGGATGAAGCTACCCTGCTTGATGCTGTTGGCAAGCTCAATGCCGATGATGATGTTGATGGCTTCATCGTGCAGTTGCCGCTTCCCGCTCATATTTCCGAACAGAAGGTGATTGAGGCAATCGACTACCGGAAGGATGTCGACGGCTTCCATCCCATCAATGTAGGGCGCCAGTCGATAGGTCTGCCCTGCTTCCACAGTGCTACTCCCGCCGGCATCCTCACGCTGCTTGAGCGCTACAATATTCCTACCAAGGGAGCCAATTGCGTGGTGCTCGGCCGAAGCAACATTGTGGGCAAACCGGTTGCCACTTTGCTGATGCAGAAGGGGTACCCCGGCGACGCCACAGTCACAGTTTGTCATCGTGCCACAAAGAATCTGAAAGAGGTGTGCCGCCAGGCCGATATAATCATCGCAGCGATGGGTGTGCCTGGCTTCGTCACCGCCGATATGGTGAAGGAGGGCGCTACCGTGATAGATGTGGGCACCACGCGCATCCCGGATGCTTCGCGCAAGAGTGGTTTCCGCCTCAGCGGCGACGTGGATTACGAGAATGTAGCTCCCCTGTGCGAATACATAACGCCGGTGCCGGGCGGCGTCGGCCCAATGACTATCGTTTCGCTGATGCGCAACACGCTTCTGGCCGGTAAGAAAGCCATTTACAAGTAAGAGCGTCGCAAATCAACAGCATCTTTACAGGAAAATGCACTGACGTCTCACTTACCCCAGCCTCTCCCCTCTTATGGACAGCATCATCGCGGCCTTTATGACTATGACCATTGCCCTGTCGCAGGGCACGGAAGCCGACATTTTGTTTGCCGGCGACGCTATGATGCACACCGGGCAGATTGAAGCTGCCGCGAGGGGAAATGGCAATTACGATTATTCTTACTGCTTCGAGGCGCTGAAACCTTATATTTCTTCAGCCGACTACGCTGTAGTAAACTTAGAGACGCCGGTGGCTGCAGGGCGCCCGTCGGGCTATCCGCAGTTCAATGCCCCGGTCAGTTATCCGGTGGCTTTGGCCGATGCCGGGTTTGATTTATTCCTGACAGCCAACAATCACACACTCGACCGGCGTGATGCCGGTTTGAAGCGCACGATTGCGGTGCTTGATTCGCTGAATCTCAGTCATATAGGTACATATACCGATTCTACCGAACGTGCATCACGGATTCCGTTTATCGTGGGTATAAAGGGTTTTAAAGTAGGCTTCCTCAATTATACTTACGGCACAAACGGTTTCTCCGTTAGCTCTGATGCAAAGGTTGACTATATCAACTCCGACCGCATCCGTGCGGATGTTGCAGCAGCCCGGCGCCGTGGTGCGGAAATCATCGTGGCGGCTATGCACTGGGGCGAGGAATACACCCTTACACCTGTTCAGTCGGAAAAGCGCTGGGCCAAACTCCTTGAAGATGAGGGTGTGGATATAGTGATGGGTGGCCATCCCCACGTAGTGCAGCCGATGGAATTGCGCACAGGCCGCAAGTCGGGTCGCCCGTTCTTCCTGACGTACTCACACGGCAATTTCATCTCCAATATGATGACCCGCGACACTCGCGGTGGATTGCTAACCCGCGTCACGCTGGCCCGCGACAGCATTGGACACGCCTATGTGAAGAGCGCCGCCTACAAACTGGTGTTCACAGTGCCTCCGACCAACGCCTCATTTAAGCCCGAACTGACATCGGGGCGCCGACCTGCTTCCGAGCGCTACAACTTCGCCCGCGAGAACTATGCCGTTCTCCCGGCCGACTCCGTCCCTGCTGCCTGGCGCGCCCAAGCCAACGCTTTCATCGCCGCCACCACCTCCACCTTCCGCACCCACAACGTCGGCCCCATCCCCCCCGAATAAACATTTCCACCGAATCTCCTGCATTTGACGGAATTATGACACCATATCTTATTGTATTAATGTTCTTGAGAAAAAATGTGCGGAAAAAAGGGGAGCAAAAGTTGGAGAATTGAAAAAAAAGATTTAACTTTGCACCGTCTTTTAAGGGAGAGCCCTTAAATAGAGTATTATTTTGTTTTCCATATGGTGAGATTAGCTCAGTTGGTTAGAGCGTCGGATTGTGGTTCCGAAGGTCGTGGGTTCGAGACCCACATTTCACCCTTTTAAAGGCTGTGATATTAAAAACCGCAGCCTTTATTTTTTTATCCTTTGTTGTCGTTAACTATATGGCTGCAGGGATTTCCATTCTTCACCGCCTGATACCTTTATCTTTCTCCACAATACCTATAAATATACCTTTAATCTTTCCTCATACTACCTTTAAAGTATATAGTAATGAACAAATCATTTATCACTTTGTCGGCTGCTTTGCTTGCCGCTGCCGTGGCACAGGCGAAGGTTGAGTTGCCGAATTTCATTACCGATAATATGGTAGTGCAGCAAAACAGCACTCTCACCATTACCGGTAAGGCTCTTCCCGATTCGAAAGTAACCGTTAATCCGGGTTGGTCCGACAAAACTTACACTTTCAAGGCCGATAAGTCGGGCAATTTCAGTGCGCCGATTGCTACTCCGGAGGCCGGAGGACCTTACTCGCTTACGATTTCAGACCCCGATGGCGATCTGACTCTTGAGAATATCCTGTCGGGCGAAGTATGGATTTGCTCCGGTCAGTCGAATATGGAATTCCCCTTGAAGGGCTGGGGCCAGGTTATGAATCTCGATGAAGAGCTTTCTACCGGTCAGTATGGCGATATACGTTTGCTTCACCTTGAACGTAATTATGCTTTTTCTCCGCAGGAGGATGCAAAAGTAATTGGCGGTGGCTGGCAGCTTTGCACACCTGCCTCGCTTGAAGAGTTCTCAGCTATCGCATATTTCTTTGCCCGCGAACTTGCCCGCGAAGTGAAGGTGCCCGTTGGTGTAATCAATACCTCCTGGGGTGGCACACCTGCCGAATCGTGGACTCCCGCTGCAGCGCTCGGTGCAATCCCCGGCTTTGAATCAGAGTTGGCTCAGTTGGTCGAGGCTGACTATGATGCCGACAAAATGATGGAGAATTATCTGAAACACTATAACGAAGTCAAGGAGAATGTCGACAAACAGGTATTGGAGTCGAAGGACGATTCGCAGTGGAAGACCATCTATGGCCCCGGCCTTTGGGAAGATAATGGATTGCTTGGGTTAGACGGTGTGGTTTTACTTAAACGCGATATCGACATCCCCGAAAGTCTTGCCGGAAAGCCGCTGAATATCAGGATGGCCGGTGTTGACGATAATGATGAAACGTATTTCAATGACACCCTTGTGGGTAAAACCAACGGCTGGACCAATGAGCGAAACTATGCTGTAAGGGGCGACCTGGTTAAAGCCGGTCGCAACACCATTACTGTAAAAGTTACTGATTTCGGTGGTGGCGGTGGTCTGGTCAAAGGTGCATGCCAGGCTGAATTCGGCGGTATTACTATTCCGCTTGAAGGTGAATGGAAATATAATGTGCTGGTTGATTTCCATAAATCGGTTGGTAGCAAATGTGTCTTTCCTCAGACTCCGCTGTTCCCATCTGTGCTCTACAATGCTATGATCTATCCTCTGCGCAATATGCCGGTAAGAGGTGCTATATGGTATCAGGGTTGCAATAATGTGGGACGCGATGAACAGTATACTCCCCTCTTCCAGACGATGATCAACAGCTGGCGCGAGCTTTGGGGCAAGGATATGCCCTTCTATTTCGTGCAGCTTGCCGCCTTTAATTCGCAGGAACCGGTGCAGCCGAATTCTTCCTGGGCACTTCTGCGCAATTCGCAGGCTAAAGCTCTGAATCTCGACAATACCGGTATGGCTGTGGCTATCGACCTGGGTCATCCCACCGACATCCATCCAAAAAACAAGCAGGAGGTGGCTCGCCGTCTGGCGCTGATAGCTCTCGCTCGCGATTATGGCAAGAAGGATTTTACCTATGCCGCTCCCCGGTGCGTGAAATCTGTAGTTGATGGTAATGCTATGCTGCTTACCTTCGACGGCCCTGTTCACGCCACGAGTGTTGCGCACACCGGATTTATTATCGGCGGTTCCGATGGCAAATTCACAACCGCTACGGTGAAAGCAGAATCCCCCACCGTGCTGCGCGTCTGGGCAAAGAATGTAAAGAAACCGGTAGCCGTGCGCTACGACTGGGCCGATTATCCTTGTGGCAACCTGTACGGCCCGACTGAACTCCCCGTGGCTCCGTTTGCCACCGACCAGCCCATCTTCAAGTAAGAACCTCCCCTCTTATCTTCAAGTAAGACTGAGCTAATAAACAATAGCCGATGGAGCCATCAACGCCCCATCGGCTATTGTTTTGTATTGTCCGGTATTATGCGAACTTACTTTGAATGTTGTCCCGGTTTTTATTCGGTGACTATGAATCAGCGGGCTGTGGAGGCTTCTTCGATGAGGCGGTCGGCAGGAAGGATGTAGATTTCGAGCCGGCGGTTGGCTGCACGGGCGGCGCGGTTGGCATTGTCGGTGAGCGGGTCGTTGGCGCCCATAGGATAGCCGGTGAGCAGCTCGGTGTTGGCGGCGTGTGTGTCAAAATAATCGTAGAGCGCCACAATGCGTTTCTCGGAGAGGGAGCGCAGATATGAGTCGTTGCCGGTGTCGTCGGTATGGACGGCCAGAACTACCTTAAACTTGCCTGGTGTGCGGAAGTATGGCAGAAAGTTTTTCAGATCTTTCGATGCCGATTTCATCAGCACGGTGTCGTTGGGGGCAAACAGATTGTCGGTGGGAATTGTGGCAATTACAATCTCACCCTTGCGCATAGTTTCCACCTTGTAGCCAAGGCGATGAAGCGCCACGGCTTCGCGGTGCATATAATCTTTGATGAACCCGTTTTTCTTCTGAGGCACGGCCGGGATGGCGAGAGCCTGCTCCATAGTGAGGTCCTCTTCCGCGGCTTCGGCTGCAGGCTGAGGCGCCGGATTCTGTGCCGGATTCTGAGCCCCAACCGTAAACGCAACTGCCAGCATAGCAGCCAGCAATTTGTATTTTATTCGGCGAACATTCATCATAATACCGAGTCTTCATAGTCAACCTCGGCACGTACCATCAGGGGCACATCCGCCGGGTCGATTATCGCTGATTTGTCCTTGCGGAGCATGCGGGTGACGTAGTCGATCATATCCGGCTCGATATCTTCGTCGGGCTCGTCGGCGGCATCGTCGGAAAGGTCAAGGTCGCACAGACCGTTTTCTTCGTAGAAATCCCATATCATATCCACCACGTTGAGCACCTGGTCAATGGGGTATGCTGCGCGGCCGGCTTCAGTGAGACGGTTGTTGATAAATTCTGCGGCTTTGAAATCGTCGAATTCCATATTATATATGAGAGTTAAGATTGTTACGAGATAGATGTCAGAGGCGTCAGAGAGTGAGAAGTTCCGGCGGAATTTCCACGGTGAGCACCTTCTCGACAGGGTCAATGCCCGCGATAAACTGGTCGGCAACCGGGATGAGCAACTCATCCTGCTCGGGTGTCTCAATCACGAAAAGCCAGTTGGCGGTAGTGTCGTCGATGCGGGCGATATTGCCCAGCACGCGGCCGTCGGGCTGCTTCACGGTGAAGCCAAGGAGGTCCTCGGCATAGAAGCCGTTGGCGTCGTCGGGATTGCTTTCTTCCGATTCATCGCGCAGCACATAGAGGGTCTTGTTGGTAAACGAAGCGGCTTCCTGTTCGTCGCTCACGCCATCGATGGTGACAAGGTCGGTTTCGCTTCCCTTCGGCCTGACTGCGGTAAGGAAGAAGGGCACGAAAATGCCATCAACATCCACAACGATGCAACTGTACTGCGCGAAATCGATGTCGTCGTTATTGCGCAATACAGCAATTTCGCCGTTGATGCCGTGAGGCTTCAGGAATTTGCCGGCAGGTTTGAGTTGAGCAAGTGTAATCATTTGCGTTTTTTCTTTTTCTTGCCCTGGGGCTGAGGTATTTCGCGGTATTCGTTGAGGTGTGTGGTCTCGGGGTCGAGGCGGATTTCACCGTGGGAGATTGCTGCCAGGTCGGCGAAAATGCGGCGGTCGTCCACACCGTCGGAGTTTACGGCCAGCATCATTTTCTTCATCTGGTTGGCAAGCAGAAGCACCACTTCGTCGCGCGCCTCTCCGGGAGCCATTCCGGCGGCTTTCTCAATCATTTCCTCCAGGATTTTGCCGTAGTGACGATGGTTGATTTTCGACTGAGTGTAAGGCACTTCCTGAGGTTTGGTGTCGAGCTCTTCAGCTTTCACCACCCCTTCGGGATAGTCGATGTCGAGCTTGAAATCCGACATAATGGCCAGATGATCCCACACCTTGTGAGAGTTTTCAGGCTGCTTCAGTTCGGGAAACAGGGTCTCCATCGTGCGGATTATAGTGCGTGCGCATGCATTGCGCTCATCGCGGTTTTCCAGAGTGCAGGCATAATCGACCATCCGCTGGAGATTTCTGCCATATTCCGGAAGCACGAGTTGTTTTCGCCTGGTGTTGTATGTGAGCATAAATCAATAGTATTTACGGTTGAAGGAATGCTTTAGCTATTACTTGGTAAGAGGCGAGTAATCGCGCGAATAGCGAAGCATCTGAGGGATGAAATCCTCCTCGTATGTGATTTTTACGTCTGTGATTTTGTCGGGGTCGGTAGTGGGCTGGCCCTGAGCGTCGACGGCGGTATAAACCGGGTTGACAAACCCCTTATAGGGCGCGATGTCGAGTGTGGCGTAGCGGTCGAGAATCTCCTTATGGAGCTTCGGATCTACCTTCACGGCATAGGTTTCAACGAGGTTGGCACCTGCTTCATAGTCGCCCTCGCTCTTGATGCGCTGAATTTCGTGGAGCAACTGGCCGAAGAGATCGCGGAGCTTGCGGTAATCGTTGATTTTTACGAAATGCTTGCCGTTAATCTCTACGATTTCCACTACATTGTCGGGACGTCCCTTTTCCAGCACCCATTCGGCGATGAGTTTGCGGTTGCGCATGTGAGCTTCTTCCACATCCTTTCCCGGCTCAATGCGCATAAGTTGCGTCATAAGGCCGTTGAGCATATATTTATAGTATTCGGCCTGGTAAGCGTCGGGACTGTCGAGCAGACCGAGTTCAATCATCTTGGGGTCGGCGAGATAATAGAGGGCGAACAGGTCGGCACGGGTCTCCTCCAGCGTGGAGCCGTGGGCTTTGAGGGCATCGGGGTCGACACCGGGAAGAAGTCGGCCGCTGCCGTGGCCGAGGCATTCGTGGAGGTCGGTGTGGAGGTTATCGGTGATAAAGAGGTATTTGTCGAGGAGCTTACGGGTGGGTTCATCGATAACGAATTCCTCATTGAATCCGTTGCCGTGCGATGCATCATCGTAGGCACGGGTGATGTTTTCGATTGTCACCGATTTTGAACCGTGGGCAGCGCGAATCCAGTTGGCGTTGGGCAGGTTTATGCCGATGGGCGTAGATGGATATGCATCGCCGGCCAGGATGGCGGCATCGATGACCTTGGCGCTGACACCCTTCACCTGAGGTTTGCGGAAACGTGGGTCGACCGGTGAGTTGTTTTCAAACCACTGTGCGTTGGCAGCCAGGGTTTTGGTGCGGGAGGATGCTTTTTCATCGCGGTAGTTCACAATCGACTCCCATGAACCGGTCATACCGAGAGGGTCGCCGTAGCTTTCGATGAAACCGTTGATGAAATCCACCGGCGAGTCGGTGTCCTCGGTCCAGAGAATGGAGTATTCGTCGAAAACTTTAAGGTCGCCGGTGCGGTAGAATTTGATGAGTTCTTCAATTACTGCAGCCTGCTCGGGCGATTCGGCAAAGGGTTTAGCCTTTTCGAGATTGTCGACGATACGGCGAATGGCTTTGTCGTAATATCCGCCTACTTTGTAAACTTCCTCTTCGATGGTGCCGTCGGGGCGTTTTACCAGACGGGAATTAAGGCCGTAGGAAATCGGAGTAAGGTCGGTTGTGTCCTTTCGGGCTGCATAAAAAGCTTCAACTTCAGGCTGACTGATATTTTCGTAGAAATTGCAGGCCGAAGTCTTGATAAGGTCTTCACCCGCTGCCTGATTTACGCGCTTGGGCATAAAGGCGGGGTCGAATATCGCTTTCGACAGAACCGGCAGCGAGGTAGCGTCTACCGGTAGGCTCCCGGCTTTTTCCAAAGCCTTTACCTGCGAGTCGAACCAGCTGCGGGAAAAACCCGGAGTGAATTTGTCGGTGGAATAGTGATGATACAGTCCGTTGCCGAATTCAATCTGCTTAAGATAGGTTTCAAAAGCTTTGAAATCTTTGTCGTTGCGGTCGCCTTTGTAGTTAGTGTAGATGCTTTCGCAGAGTTGACGCACCGGCAGGTTGTACTTGCCGTTCTGGTCCCAGAGAATATCACGACCTGAGAGAGCAGCCTCGGTGAGGAAGTATATAAGTTTCTTCTGCTTGGGAGAGAGTGTGTTGAATCCGGGCACCACATAGCGGAGCACCTCGATGTCGGCGAAGCGGTCGACCACAGTGCCCGAAGGATTGTTAGGATCAAGTTTGTTGGCCATTGCTGAAGTAGCTGTAGCCGCAGCCAGAACCACGGCCAGAGATTTATGGAATTTCATTATATATCGTGGTTTATGTTATTCTACATAGAGGACCAACCCTTTGAGGTACTCCCCTTCCGGGTGGTAGATGTTGACGGGATGGTCGGCCGGCTGGGTTAGCTGATGCAGGATGCGCACCTTGCGGCCGGTCTGCGCTGCCGCGGAGAATACAGCCAGTCGGAATTGCTCGCGGCTGACAGCCTGCGAGCAGGAGAAGGTGAAGAGAATGCTGCCGGGAGCAAGCTTCTCCATAGCGCGGAAATTGAGCTTCTGATAGCCACGCAGGGCGTTGCGCAGTGCGCTTCGGTGCTTGGCGAATGCGGGCGGGTCGAGGATGACCAGATTGTAAGCCCCGCTTTCCATATTGTCGAGGAATTTGAAGGCGTCCTCTGCAAATGATTTATGGCGGGCGTCGCCGGGGAAGTTAAGCGCTATGTTGGCGTCGGTCAGTGTGATAGCTTTCTCGGAGGAATCTACTGAATGCACAAGCTCGGCACCACCGCGCATAGCGTAAACCGAGAATCCGCCCGTGTAGCAGAACATATTCAGCACCCTGCGGCCGCGGCTGTAGTGCTCTAACAATGAGCGATTGTCGCGCTGGTCAACGAAGAAACCGGTTTTCTGTCCTTTGAGCCAGTCGATATTGAATTTCAGACCGTTCTCGATGGCAGTGTTGCCAGCATAGCTGCCAATCAGGTAGTCGTTTTGTGGATCGAGCCGCGCTTTATAAGGGAGCGTGGTCTCTGATTTATAATAAACATTCTCTATCCCTGCGCCATCGAGCTCTACAAGGCATTTTGCTATTATGTTGCGAGCAAAATGCATACCGGGCGAATGAGCCTGCATCACGGCGGTGTTGCCGTAGATGTCGACCACCAGGCCGGGAAGGAAGTCCCCTTCGCCGTGGACCAGACGGAAGGCATTGTTGTCGGGACGCATCAGCGAGAGCGTCTGCCTTACGGCGAAAGCCTCACGCAGACGGGTGGCGTAGAATCCTTCGTCGATGTCGCGCCGGGAAAAATCAAGGATTCTTACCGCGATGGAGCCGATCTGAAAGTGACCGGTGCCGATAAAGCGCCCGTCAAAGGCTTCAACGCCCACGGTTTCACCCTCTTCCAGGTCGGAAGGAATATGGTCGGAGAGTGCTCCGGAGAACACCCAGGGGTGGAAGCGGTCGAGCGATTCTTCTTTTCCTTTCTTTAAGCGAAGTATCTTCATTGCATGCTATTTTATCAGGAAGCGGTATATATCGTTGAAGTTGGCGTAGATCAGAAGCGCAAAAAGGAAGAACATACCTGCAATCTGCGCCCGTTCAAGGAATTTGTCGGAGGGTTTGCGGCGTGTCACTACTTCCCATAGCAGGAACATCACGTGGCCGCCGTCGAGCGCCGGTATGGGCAGGAGGTTCATAATGGCGAGTATGATTGAGAGGAATGCGGTCATCTCCCAGAAGCTAAGCCAATTCCACTTCGGCGGGAACAGACTGCCGATGGCGCCGAAACCGCCTATCGACTGCGCTCCTTGCTTGGTGAAAATGTATTTCAGTGAACCAACGTAGGTGACAAGCATCTGTGTGCCGTTGTGAACACCGGCCGGGATAGCTTCAAAGAAGTTGTATTCCTTTACATTATATTTGAATACGTTCAGCGGGCTTTCCAACTCAAATCCAAGTTTGCCAGCCGATGTGGGCGTCGTGTTGGCTACGATTGTGTCGTTGCCGCGCAGATATGTTACGGAGGTGGCTTTGCCGGCGTAGGCGGTAAGAGCCTGAGAAAGTTCCGTAAAGCTTGGCGTAAGCGAATCGCCTACCGCGATAATGCGGTCGCCCTCTTTCAGACCTGCCTTAGCTGCCGGGTCGCCGTTCATTACCTTCTTTACATATACAGGTACACGCGGCATCAGCAGCGGTTTCTCGGTGTTGAGATGATTTATGGCATCCTTGGGCAGGACGATGTTGACAGTATCGGTGCCGTTACGCAAAACGGTGACAGCGCAGCCGTCGAGCATATCCATCAGCGCTCCGGGGTCGGAAATGTCTATTTTCTGCCCGTCGATAAGCAGGATGCGGTCGCCGTTGCGGAAGCCGAGAGCCTGTGCTTCGGTCTGGAAATCGAAGCCCTCGGTGTAGTTTTCGTACGGGATGCTTTTCTCACCCCAGTACCAGGCAATGCCTACATAAATCACAAAGGCCAGAATGAGATTGTTGAGCACGCCGCCTGTCATAACAAGCAGGCGCTGCCAGGCGGGCTTTGCGCGGAATTCGTCGGGCTTGGGTTCCGATTTCATTTGCTCGGTATCCATCGACTCGTCGATCATACCGGCAATTTTCACGTAGCCACCCAGAGGAAGCCAGCCTAAGCCATACTCGGTATCACTGTTTTTGGGCTTCCATTTGGCCAGAGTAAGCCAGGGATTGAAGAAGAGATAGAATTTCTCAACTCTGATTTTGAATACCCGTGCCCACAGGAAGTGGCCGAATTCGTGAATGATTACAAGCAGTGCCAGGGCGGCGATAAGCTGTGCGGCTTTTATGAGGAATGTTTCCATTTACAGATAGTTAGCATTTTCGTAGCCGATGATTTACACGGCTGATGATGTAAGGGCGATAGCATTGACAAATTCTTCGGTCTTTGACCTGACCATAGCATTGCACTGCACATAATCGGGATATTCCGGGTGCGGGCAATGAGGCGTAAGGGTGTCAACGGCCTTCATAATTAACGGGAAAATATCGGTGAAGCGGATACGTCCGTGCAGAAAGGCTGCTACGGCCACTTCGTTGGCGGCGTTGATCACGCAGGGGGTAAGGCCTCCCCTTTCCAGTGCCAGGTAGCCGAGATTGATGGCCGGAAAGCGCTCAGCGTCGGGCGTCTCGAAGGAGAGCGTAGCCATATCCTCGAAAGTCAGCCGAGGGGCCGTTGTGGAGCGGCGCGTGGCATCGTTGAGAGCGTAGCGGATAGGTCCGCGCATATCGGGGAGACCGAGCTGTGCTTTTACCGATCCGTCGATAAATTCCACCATAGAGTGGATGATCGACTGCGGATGCACTACGGGGCTGATGCGTGAGCCGTCGACATTAAACAGCCATCGGGCTTCAATGATTTCAAAGGCTTTGTTGACCATCGTGGCGGAGTCGATGGTGATTTTTGCACCCATCGACCAATTCGGGTGATGGAGCGCGTCGGCCACGGTGGCCTTGGCTATGTGTTCTTTGCTCCAGGTGCGGAAGGGGCCGCCTGAGGCGGTGATAATCAGGCGCTGAACGGTAGCGGGATCTTCACCTACGAGGCACTGATATATGGCAGAATGCTCGGAATCAACCGGGATGATGCGCGAACGGCTCCGGGCCAGTCGGCGTGTCACCAGTTCGCCTGCTACCACAAGCGTTTCTTTGTTGGCCAGCGCTATCTCTTTGCCGGCGTCGATGGCCGAAAGAGTGGGAGCTAAGCCGCTGTAACCTACTGTGGCAGTGACTACTTTGTCGATTCCGGGCAGGGTCATCGCGTCGATTACCGCCTGTTCTCCACCGGCTGTCTTTATACCGGTGCCGTCAAGCAGTCGTCGCAACTCGGGCAGGAGGTTTTCGTCGGCGATTATAGCCAGTTCGGGGCGCCATTGAGCCGCCTGTCGGGCCAGCTCATCGACTTTATGTCCGGCGATAAGCACGGCCGGACGAAGCCTGTCGGGGTATTCGGCGCATACATCGAGTGTCTGACGGCCGATAGAACCGGTAGAGCCTAATATCGCTATTTTTTTAGTGAATGTCGTATCCATAAAATATCTTGCAAATTTAGTAAAATTTTTCAAGCTATGCAATATCAATGTCCAAACGGTAGCAAGCTATCCCAGGGAAGTTAACATATATTATCGAACCGGCTTTTTGTGGTCTGTGGAAAATATTTGCTATTTTTGCCGACGAATTTAACTGAAGTGACGAGGAATTCCAATAAGAATTATGGCAGGAAGACTATTTTTATATAATCCTGAAAACGATATAGCTCTTGCGTCGGGGTTGCCGAGAATCACTCCGCCGCGACAGGCTTCCGACATACATTTGTCGGGCGCATTACTTCCTGTATGGCTTGCCGGAGAGGGGGATTATGTGCTTGTGAAAGATGCCACTAAGACGCCTGCGCCGCTGCGTGAATATCTCCACGGAGTCAATCTTATTGAATCTGCCAATGGGATGATTATAAAAGAATTAAGCCCCTGGGGTTGGAGCAATGATGTATGCGCGCAATTCCGTGCTGCCGGTGTGGAGGAGAGTTTAATCCGGCCGCATCAGAAGATGATGGAAACGCACCGGAGGCTGTCGCACAGGGCGTCGTCGCTTGCGTTGCTTCAGTTGCTTAAAGATGCGAAAATTGATATGCCTGAAAGGATGCCGGTTCAAGCGAAAACGCTAAATGAAGTTGTGGTAGCTGTGAATGATTTCGGGCGAGCCTATCTGAAATCTCCCTGGTCGTGCAGCGGCCGAGGCGTGTTTCCGGTGTCAACTGAATCTCTAAAAAGTTCGTTGCGCCGTATCGAGGGGATTATAGCTCGACAAGGATCGGTGATGGTTGAGCCAGCGCTGAATCGTATTGCTGATTTTGCAATGCTCTTTAATTATACCGGCGCCGCAAGGGCATCGTTTGTCGGATATTCTATGACCTTGGCTTCGCCCACTGGTAGGTATTCCGGCAATATTGTGGCGTCGGATGATGCGATTGAGCAAACACTAACCCAAATGGTGCCTCTGTCGGCGCTGCGTGCTGTCCGCAAGGCTGTGGCTGAGGCACTTCCGGCTTTGCTTGGCGGAAATTATAATGGACCTCTCGGGGTGGATATGATGGTATATAGCGATAAATCCGGGCGCAATAGAATTGCACCATGTGTGGAGATGAACCTGCGCTATACTATGGGCTTTGTGGCGCGGGGGATTTATGACCGAATTGGCCGGGAAGGTGAACTGCTTATGGGCGCCGACCATATTGATGTGGAAGGGCATACCACTCCCCTTTCGGCTGATATTCTACCGCTTGCGCCCGATGGCGCCCCCTTCGGTATTTATTTCAGAAGCAGAATTTAGAGCAGGCTTTTGAGGGAATTATCGGAGTTCGAGTCTTACTACATTCTCCACGTGATGGGTGTGCGGGAACATATCTACCGGCTGTACAGCTGTAACACGGTATTTGCTGTCGAGTAAGGAAAGATCACGTGCCTGAGTAGCCGGATTGCAGCTTACATAGACAATGCGCCCCGGTGCGGCTTCAAGAATCACATTCACTACATCGCCGTGCATACCGGCTCGCGGTGGATCTACGATCATTACATCGGGTCGGCCGTGCTGGGCTATGAAGTCGGCAGTGAGCACATCTTTCATATCGCCGGCGAAGAATTCGGTGTTGTCGAGGCCGTTGATTGAAGCATTGAGGCGCGCATCCTTTATGGCATCCTCAACATATTCGATACCAACTACTTTCCGGGCCTGACGGGCTACGAAATTGGCAATCGTGCCGGTGCCGGTATAAAGGTCGTAGACCAGTTCGTTGCCGGTAAGCCCGGCAAATTTGCGTGCTACTTTATAAAGGTTGTAGGCCTGGCGGGAGTTTGTCTGATAGAATGATTTAGGCCCGATTCGGAATCGCAGGCCCTCCATCTCCTCCTCTATATATGGAGCACCGCTATGGAGCTGAATATCAAGGTCGGCTATGGTGTCGTTGGCCTTGGTGTTGACCACATACATAAGCGATGTGATTTCGGGGAAATTCTGCCGCAGATCGTCGAGCACGGCCTTTATCGCTTCGGGATTATCCTCGCCGAATGAAAGTACAACCATCACTTGACCAGTAGAGACGATGCGGATCATCATAGTGCGAAGCAAGCCGGTTTGCGCACGCAGGTCGAAGAATGTGAGATTGTGCTGCTTGGCATAATCCTTTATATGCAGGCGCATACGGTTGCCGAGGTTGTTCTGCAGATGGCAGCGGTTGATGTCGAGCACCTTATCGAACGCGCCGGGTATGTGAAAGCCTACACCGTCGCGGTCGTCGATCTGCTCGCCGGAGCGCATCTGCTCCCAGGTGAGCCATTTGCGATTGGAGAAGGTGTACTCCATCTTGTTGCGATACTCGCGGGTCTGCTCCGATCCGAGGATGGGTGAAATTTCGGGCAATTCCACCTTGGCAATGCGAGTGAGCGCATCGGTCACCTGTTGCTGCTTGGCCTTAATCTGCTCTTCGTAAGCCAGATGCTGCCAGCGGCATCCGCCGCACACCCCGAAGTGCTCGCAGAATGGCTCTGTGCGCAGAGGGGAAGCTTTTACCAGTCGCTCGATGTGTCCTTCGGCATAGGAGTGCTTTTTGCGGTCGATTTTCACATCGGCCACATCTCCCGGTGCTGCATAAGGCACGAACACCACAAGCTCGCCGTGGCGCGCCACGGCATTTCCCTCCGCACCTACGCGGAGTATCTCAAGATTCTCTATTAATGGTAACTCTTTGCGTTTTCTCGACATATTTATATGTATTTGAGTGAAACGGTCGGCAATGACAAGTTTTTACCCGTTTGCGCCTGCAAAGTTACGCTTTTTCTTCATACCCTCCGGCTCTGTGTTGAAAAAATCTTGCGATTTGTTGGAAAATCGCACAGATTTTCATAACTTTGCAAAACGCTCCGCTGGCTCCTGCCGGTGAGGCCGTAAGCATATTGTTGCTACACCCCCAACTGTAATTTATAAATTTACAATCTAATAGAACGTTAACCCCCTTGCGGTTAATAACTTTTAATCTAAAAAGTCAATCTACCCATGGCAAAAAAAATCTACACTTTCGGCGACGGACAGGCTGAAGGAGATGCCAAGATGCGCAACCTCCTCGGCGGCAAAGGTGCCAACCTCGCTGAAATGAACCTGCTGGGCATGCCCGTGCCTCCCGGTTTCACAATCACAACCGAAGTATGCACGGAGTACACTCAATTTGGTCAGGAATACGTAGTGAAAGACATCAAGGCCGACGTTGAAAAGGCCATCGCTCACGTTGAATCGCTTACCGGCACTAAGTTCAACGACCCGTCAAATCCCCTTCTCGTTTCGGTTCGCTCCGGCGCCCGCGCTTCCATGCCCGGTATGATGGATACCGTCCTCAACCTCGGTATGAACGACGCTACCGTCAACGCTCTGGCCGAAAAGAGCGGCAATCCCCGCTTCGCTTGGGATAGCTACCGCCGCTTCGTGCAGATGTATGGCGACGTGGTGCTCGGTATGAAGCCCAAAACCAAAACTGAAGTTGACCCCTTCGAAGCCATTATCGATAAGGTAAAGGAAGAAAAAGGTGTGAAATTTGATACAGAGCTTAATGTCGACGACCTCAAGGAGCTGGTAAAACGCTTCAAAGGCGCCGTGAAAGATTACACCGGCAAGGACTTCCCCGAGTCGGCATGGGATCAGCTCTGGGGCGGCATCTGCGCCGTATTTGACTCCTGGATGAACGAGCGCGCCATCATCTATCGCCGTATGAACCAGATTCCTGAAGAATGGGGCACTGCCGTCAACGTTCAGGCTATGGTTTATGGCAATATGGGCAACAACTCCGCTACAGGCGTTGCCTTCTCGCGCGACGCTGCCACCGGCGAAAATATCTTCAACGGCGAATACCTCATCAACGCTCAGGGCGAGGATGTGGTTGCCGGTATCCGCACACCTCAGCAGATTACAGTGGAAGGCTCCCGCCGCTGGGCTGCCCTCCAGGGCATCAGCGAGGAAGAGCGCGCTGCCAAGTATCCCTCACTTGAGGAATCAATGCCTGTCTGCGCTGCCGAGCTTATCAATATCGCACACAAGCTCGAAGACCACTATAAAGATATGCAGGATATGGAATTCACCATTCAGGACGGCAAGCTCTGGATGCTCCAGACCCGCAACGGCAAGCGCACCGGCGCCGCTATGGTGAAAATCGCTATGGATCTGCTTCGCGCAGGTGAAATCGACGAAAAGACAACCCTGCTGCGTATGGAGCCCCAGAAGCTCGATGAGCTCCTCCACCCCGTATTTGATAAGGAAGGCCTCAAGCGCGCCAAAGTCGTAGCCAAAGGTCTGCCAGCCTCCCCCGGCGCTGCTACCGGCCAGATCGTATTCTTCGCCGACGACGCTGAATCATGGGCTGAGAAGAAAAAGAAAGTTGTGCTCGTGCGTATCGAGACATCGCCCGAAGACCTCCGCGGTATGGCTGTGGCTCAGGGTATCCTCACAATGCGCGGCGGTATGACATCCCACGCAGCTGTAGTGGCTCGCGGTATGGGCAAGTGCTGCGTATCCGGCGCAGGTGAAATCAAGGTCGACTACGAGGCACGCACCGTAGAAATGGGCGGCATCACATTCAAGGAAGGCGACTGGATTTCGCTCAACGGTTCTACCGGCGACGTTTATCAGGGTCAGGTGCCCACCGTTGAACCCGAACTCGACGGCGACTTCGGCGCTATTATGAACCTTGCTGCCAAATTCACTAAGACTCTCGTTCGCACCAACGCCGACACTCCCCGCGACGCCAAGCAGGCTCGCCACTTCGGCGCTCAGGGCATCGGCCTCTGCCGCACAGAGCACATGTTCTTTGAAGGCGACCGCATCAAAGCTGTGCGTGAAATGATTCTTGCCTCCGACGTTGAAGGCCGCAAGATCGCTCTTGCCAAACTGCTCCCTATGCAGCGTGGCGACTTTGAAGGCATCTTTGAAGCTATGGACGGCTTCGGAGTGACCATCCGTCTGCTCGATCCCCCTCTGCACGAATTTGTGCCTCATCAGACAGCTACTCAGAAGGAGCTTGCCGACGAAATGGGCATCACACTTGCTGAAGTGAAAGCCAAAGTCGACGCTCTCGAGGAATTCAACCCCATGCTCGGTCACCGTGGCTGCCGTCTCGGCATCACATTCCCCGAAATCACTGAGATGCAGACCCGCGCTATTATCGAAGCTGCTCTGGCAGTAAAAGCCCGTGGCATCGACGTTAAGCCCGAAATTATGATTCCTCTGGTAGGCTCCCTCAAGGAAATCCAGAACCAGGCCGACATCATCAACACAACTGCAGCCAAGGTATTCGAGGAACAGGGCCGTTCGCTTCCCTACCTCGTAGGTACAATGATTGAAGTGCCCCGTGCAGCCCTCGTTGCCGACCAGATTGCAACCGTAGCACAGTTCTTCAGCTTCGGTACAAACGACCTCACTCAGATGACCTTCGGCTTCTCTCGCGACGATGCACCCAAGTTCCTCAAATATTATAAGGAACACGGCATCATCAAGACCGATCCGTTTGAAGTCCTCGACCAGGAAGGTGTAGGCCAGCTCGTGGAAATGGGCGTCAAGAAAGGCCGCGCCACACGTCCCGACCTCAAAGTCGGCATCTGCGGCGAACATGGCGGCGAACCCAGCTCCGTTAAATTCTGCGCCAAACTTGGCATGAATTACGTCAGCTGCTCCCCCTACCGCGTGCCCATCGCCCGCGTCGCCGCGGCGCAGGCTGCTATCGAAGATTGAGCAAATAGCTTAATAATCAGATAATTAGGCGGTAGGCTCTTAACATTCAGGGTCTACCGCCTATTATTTTGACACGGTTTTGCACGGTTTTCGTGCAGTTTATACGGAAATGTTTCCCAAAAGTTTCCCGAATTTTAGGGGTATGTTTCCCAGCGTTTCCCAAGTCGTTTCCCAAAGGAATAATCGAGTTATCAGTGATTTACCTAAACATGAGCAGAACACCCCACTTTTAACCCATTAAACCAATTGGAACATGGCAACTTTCAAAGCTATCGTCAAGGCCAGACGTAAGGATGGTTTCTACCCGGTGTATATCCGAGTGGCTCACCGTCGCAAATTGGCCTACATCCCAACCGACAAGTTTGTCAGGGATAGTGTCCTCTCTCGCTCAGGCGAGATTGAAGACCCATACGTGTTGCAATATTGCTCACGGAAAATCATAGAGTTTGTTGAGGCTCTTAACAAGGTCGATACCGAGTGCTGGAGCGTGAACGACATCGTTGCCTACCTCAAATCGGGCGAGGCCGACATCAGCTTCAGCGACTACGCGCGTCTGCACATCGACCGCATGGTGCAGCGTGGGCAGAAGCGCAACGCCCGAAATTATGAAATGGCGTTGAATCATCTGGAACGCTACGCCGGCACAACGGCAGTAATGTTTTCGCAGCTCACATCGTCGTTTGTCAATGAGTGGTTGAAGACATTGGCGACGACTCGCAGGGCAAAGGAGATGTACCCCATTTGTCTGCGTCAGGTGTTCAAGGCGGCGATGGAAGAATACAACGACTACGACAACGGAGTAATCCGCATCAAGACTAACCCGTGGGGCAAAGTCAAAATACCCGAAGCGGACAGGCCGGAGAAACTTGCGATCACACCACAGGCGGCGCGAGCATTCTTCTCTGCGCCCATACCTGAAAGCAAGATGAAAGCGCCGTTAGAGGAGGTTGGCCGCGACGTGGCTATGATGGTGTTGTGCCTCGCCGGTATCAACACGGTTGACCTCTACCACCTGAAGAAGTCGGACTACCACGACGGCATCATACACTACCGTCGGGCGAAGACGAAGAAGTTCAGGGCTGATAACGCCTACATCGAGATGCGAGTGCCGTCTATCCTTTTGCCGTTGTTTGACAAGTATGCTACCGGCGACAACGACCCTTTCCTGTTCAGCTTCCACGAGCGTTACCGCAACTCGGACAGCCTCGGCAGTAATGCCAACAGCGGCATAAAGAAGATTTGCGAGAGCATAGGCATTACAGGCGACGACCGCTATTGTGTCTACACGTTCCGCCACACTTGGGGAACGATAGCGCAGAACGACTGCGGCGCGACCATTAGCGAAGTGGCCTTTGCCATGAACCATGCAAGCGGCCATGAGGTGACGCGAGGTTATCTCAAACTCGATTTTTCCCCCGCATGGAGATTGAACGAGCGAGTTGTCGACCTGATTTTCTACACTGCCACGGAGAGCGAGAAGAAGGACCCGGAAGAAACCATGTTCCGATTCTCGGCCAAGCACCTAATCCACGGCAGCGCCTATTTCCGTGGCAGACTGTTGGGCGAAGTCGAGGATACCGGCTATAACAACATCGATGAGGTTATTCAGGCTCTTGTGCCTTTCGTGCCTGATGATGTTCCTCTGCGCTCCATGGTGCAGTTCAAGATTGACATCATCGACAAAGGTCTCTCGCAAACCTACGAGCGCATGAAGGGAAAAGGCTTTTGAAATCGCGGCCCCCTGTTTTCTTTCCAATCCCCATTCGACCGACGAGGCGTTTTGCTTCGCCGGTCTTTTCTTTTTCAAAAAACAAAATTTCAAAATCGAGTTTTCAAAACGTCGTCGCCGTCGTCGTTTTCTTCTATACGTCTTCTTTTATATATTTTCTTTTTATTTCTTTTCCTTTCTTTTCTTTTGTGTACCTAATTCCGGAATTAAACCGAGCTAACCAATAGTTTCCTCAAACAAAACCCCTATTAAGTTTGAGGAAATGGAAAAAGTCAAAATAACTTCAAACAAAACCCATAGCTAACCCATAGTTTCCTCAAACTTTACTCTCTACATCGAACCATTATTTTTACCCCGATTTCGGGCTATTTTGATATGCCGACGAGGAATAAAAACGAGCCAGCCCCCCGTTTCCTCAAACAAAACCTCCATTAAGTTTGAGGAAACTCCAAGCCAACGGCACATATTTTTTCGCGGTCGACAAGAAAAAACCGCCGACGGAGTGTCAGGCGGTTGCTGTCTAAAGTAGAAGTCGAGTAGATTATTCGTCCTCTCCTGCCAATTCGGCGAGGCGGTCTTCGATTGTCTTTTCCTTGTCAGCGGTGTTGAGGTCAATGGCCGTGGCCTGCATTTTGGGCATGGTGTACTGCATAAGTCTCTCAGCAATCACGAGCCTGTCTTTTGGATCGAGAGCCATAAAGTCGGATGTCATGAGGCCGCTGTTGGAATAGTCGGCGAGTAAGGACACAATGACCTCTTTGCCCAACGTCGTTGACTTGTTGGGTGTGCCTTTCTTTCTGCCACCTGTTTTCTTACCTATTGCCATGCGGTTAAAGTTAAATACTCGCCACAAAGATAATAATGTATCTTCGCCAATATAATTTAAGTTCAACTAATCACATTTCATATATGGGCATATTAGGCGGCGTAATCGGCGCAGGGTTAGGAGCTGTCGGGAGTATTTTCGGCGGCATTTCTGCGTCCAACGCCATGAAAGATGTTAAAAAAAATCTACAGGAGCAGCGGAAGAAAAACCAAGATTGGTATAACCGCCGCTACAACGAAGATGCAACGCAACGAGCCGACGCACAGGCTATCCTAACCAAAACCGAGGACTCCATCCGCAATCGCAACAGACAGGCGGCAGGGGTTCAGGCTGTCATGGGTGGCACAGAAGAAAGCGTTGCGGCGGCAAAAGCAGCCAATAACGAGGCTCTTGCACAGGCCACAACCAATATAGCCGTGAACGGCGAGGCTCGCAAAGACGCTATCGAAAGCCAATATTTACAAACCGACGCGAATATTCAGCAGCAGTTAAACGACCTTGAAGTGAAGAAATCACAGGCTATCTCTCAGGCCATGCAGGGCGTGACACAGGCTGGCTCTAACATCGCGGGAATACTCTAAAGCTATGCCTGTAAATCCCGAAGATATATTAGCAATGGGCAAAGGCCCGGTGCAAATGACATGGGCAGACCAAAAGACGCCCCCATCTGCGCCTGTTACCACTCCACCGCCTGCAACAACGGTAACACCACCTGAGCCGGAAACTGACCCCACAGGGCTTGAGAATGTCAACTATGATACCGTTACGGCCAAAGGCGCACCCAACAATCCAAAGAGTGCAGCCGAGGTCGTACAGCGCGGTGTTGTTAATGTCGCCAATCCTCAGACGGAAACCGATGTCGAACACGTTACACCTGTTCCTGAACAGCAGACAACCCCCGAAAAGAAGAAACTATCATACGTCGAGTTATTTCAGCAGATGTCGCCTTACAAGCCGCCGACACCTGAAGAACTTGAAAAGGAACGGAAGAAGCAGAAACGAGAGGCTATCTTTGCCGCTATCGGCGAGGGCATCTCGGCTATGAGCAATCTCTATTTCACGACACAGTATGCCCCAAATGCCTATGACCCCTCAAAAGGTATGGCGGCGACCACAAAGGCACGTTTCGATCAGCTCAAAAAAGACCGTGAGGAAAACCAGCGTCAGTACATGGAAGGCTTCATGCGCGCTATGAGGTGGGATGCCGAGGATGAACGCGACGACCGTAATTGGCAACATACCTTAGAGCGTGAAAAAGTAACCGACCACTATAAACAAGCCAAGGCAGACCGCGATGCAGCTATGGCTGAACTCCGCATGGAGCTTATGGAAGGTAGGATTGACCAACAGGAAGCTGCCGCCCGTGCCAAGAAGATTGAAGCCGACTATGCCGACGCTTATTGGCAGTCTCGCATCGGCAAGAATAATTACCGTCGCCCGATTGGCGGTGGTAGTCGAGGTGGCGGGGGAAAACCGGCTGAATATCCGTGGTACGACTCCGACGGCAATCTCCATTATGCTCACTCTTACGAGGCCATGCGCCAAAATGCAATCAATCATGGCACATGGAGCGAGGCTACACAGCAGTCAACCACAACGCGCACAACTACTGACCGCCGAGGCAAAACCAAAAGTTCATCATCCTCAAACACCACCAAACCGGCAAAAGGGCATTCGGAAAGGCCGCAAGGCGGCAAGAAGCCTAACCCGATGGACGGCGGCGGCAATTCCGGCGGCGGAAGCAAAAAGAAGAAGAAAAACCCAATGAGTTAACGCTATGGCAAACGACAATAAACGAAAATTATACGATGCCCTCTCGCAAGATTACGACATGGGCAGTTATGAGCAGTTCTGCGCCGATCTCAACGATGAGGGCAAGCGTCGCAAGCTGTACGACGCTACCAGCCAAGACTACGACCTCGGCACATGGGATAGCTTCTCACAGCAGTTAGGATATGGACAGGCCGCTGCGCCCGCTCCTGAACGCCCTGCCGCCCCTGTCGATACTCTTGCGTCGCCCACACCGCCGCCCTCATCGCCAAAGGCCACAAAGTATTTCAAACTCCGCCGTGGCGGTAAGGACTTCACGGTATCAACCGACGAGGTAAATGCCGCCGGTGGCCTGTCGTCGTGGGCAAAGGCTCACCCCGGCGCGCCTGTCCGTGTCTATATGCAGGGTACAAATGAAGACGGCAAGCCTTTCGACGGCCATGTTGACCTATCAGTAGCCCACGACCGAAGCAAACGACGTGGCTACAAGTACACGACCACAAGCGAGGCTATCGAGGATAAGCCGTGGCAACCTACCGAAAAGGAGAAGATTGCCATGTCGATGCAGCTTCACCAAATGCAAGCCCAGACCGACGCAATGTTTGACGAGACTCGCGAGCGCATGGAGAATGTCTCCGAGTATTACCGCAACAATCGTAGCCTCGGCTTCCATACTGTCGAGGGCAAGCCGGTGTTAAATCCGCAGACCGGCAAAATGGAGAAGACCTACCTCACGCCTATGGGCGACCGCACGACGAGCAAGGCTGCCGCCGATATGTCTACGTTCAATTTCCGTCAGTCAATGGCAGCAGCTGATATGTCAGTGGGCGCACAGATACGTCGAGCCGAGGCCGAGCTTGCCGAACTGCGCAAACAGTACGAGGATAGCAAAGGCCGTGTTCGTGATGAATGGGCAGAGGACACCGAAAACAACGATGCACCTCTTAAATACGTTCTCGCGGCCAACACCTATGTGCCTCGTCAGATGTCCGACAAGGAAAACTCCGCTCTGCGTGTCGCTATCCGTCAAAGGGAAGAACAGCTCAAGGACTTGTACGAGGAACGAGATAGGCAGATTGGAAAGGACGTAGGCTTTTGGCGTGGCTTCGGTCGTGTCGTCAGCGACAGCCGCACATGGGACTTCGGCACAGGCGACCTGTTGGACGCTATGACAATGCTCAATGCCGACCAATATTCTGCCCCCAACGCTACCGAGGGCGAGAGGCGAGCCGGTCAGGAGATGCTAAAAGCGGTCCACGACGCACAGCAGACCGAACAGATGTATGGCGGTAATGCCTCGTTCTGGAACAGAGCCGGCGTTATGACCGGCTACATGCCGTCGTTCATGCTCGACTTCGCTCTTACCGGTGGTGGTTTTGATGCAATCAATGTGGGTGGCAAAATTGCTACTCGTGGTGCCGTTAATTTGGTAGGCAAAGAAGCCATCGAGGAAATGACTAAGTTAGGCATTAAAGCCTATGCGAAGAAATACGGTGTCCGTGGCGTTGGCCGTATGGCAGAGAATTGGACTATCAAGGCTCTTGGCACAACCGCCGACGACCTACTTATCCGCGCCCCGCTTATGACAAACACAGTACAGGCCGGGAAGACAACAGCAGACATTATCGACCGCAAACTCGGCGATGTCGTTGTTGACGAGAATGGCAACTATGATTTTTCTAACAACAAGACTTGGGGAAGTGCCATTTGGCAGGGAGAGGCCAACGCAATCATCGAGAACTACTCGGAGATGTTTGGCACACACCTCGACGGCGTTGTACCGGCTCTTGCAAAGACCTTTGGCGGCAAGCGTATCAGTGGTATGCTTGCTCGTGCCAATGCGTCGAGCTACGGCCAAATCCTTGCCACCACTCGTAAGCAGTTTGAACGCCTCGGTGTATCCGACTATTTCGGCGAGGTCAGCGAGGAATACTACGGCCAGCTATGGCGGTCAATGCTCAATCTCGATGATGCCTATACCAATGTGCCTGTCTTAGACAAGGACGGCAATCAGGTACTCGACGCAGAGGGCAATCCCGTCTACGAGCGCAAGAACTTGTTATTTACAGGACAGTTCCACGGCGACATTTGGGGCGGTATGGCTCTTTCCATGGGCTTAATGGGTGTCGGTAAATACACAATCTCCGGCATTGCCTACGGCAACATGAAGCATCAGGTTAACAAGGCTGATAGGAGAGCCGCTGAAATCTTCACTCCTGACCGTTGGGAGCCTATCCGTGAGCTTATCGACAATACCACCAATGAAGATATAGGCGTATTGGCTGAAAACATGGTCAACGACCAAAACCTTTCAGATGATGAACGCTCGTCCGTCATGGAATACATGGAGCGCAGCCTTAATCTTCGTGGTCTCAATCTCGGTGCAATGGCTAAGAGCCGAGGCACAGCAGAGGGCGATGAGGCACTGCCTGAAAATATAGAGGTAGATAGCGAACTCAGTCAGTCGTATATCGACGGTTACGAGGCTTCATCTCCGCAAGAGATGAACGACGCTCAAAACATGTACGAATTCCACCGTCAGCGTGTTGAAGGTATGTTCGAGCCTGATATGCTTGATTGGTTTGACAGCGACCCTGTAACCGCTTTAATAGATATGTCGCGGAATGGCATCTTTTCTCAGGGAGAAATAGACGCTGCCCGCGACTACATCAACGCTAAAACCGTTCGCGACGGCATTCTTCAGCGTGTCAATGACAACATTGATGAGCAGATTGCCCAAAGCGACGCGATGATTAACGGACGTATCAACCCTGCCACCGGCATGATACAACCGGTGCTTATGGGTCTCGACGACCGTCAGGTTTATGTCGTTGGCGGTTTCCTTGCCGTTAATCCTGACGGTACAATCGACCGTGAGGCTTCCGACGAGAGCATTGTCGTCCGTGACGCAGTGACAGGTGAGGTGGAATTTGCCGACCCGAAGTCTATTGTGTCTGCCGGTGAAGCTATCGACCCCGAAATGGAAAAGGCTATTGCCGTCGATAACATACGCCAACAGGCGGCACAGGCCGCAGCCGACGCACTGAACGGTGTTCTACCTCTCAATCCGGGTGACGTTGTTCCTATTATAGCAGGTGGAAGTCCGACAACATTCACGATTGTTGGCCCTGCGATGGATGAACAGACACAATCGCCAATTCCCGATACGTTTGTTGTTGAATGGCTGAACGGCATACAGACCTCTCTCACAAGAGAACAGATACAAGCCTACGCCGATGAGGAAGCTATAGCCCGACTCAACAACTTCGAGCAGCAGCGTGGAGCCGAGCGCGCACAGCAACAGGCTACCGAGGCCGAAGCTCTGCGTCCGCAGTTTGCCCTCAACGATGAGTTTACCATACTCAACGACAATGGCACTCCAATTCGCGGCTCGATCACAGCCGAACTCGACGAGGACGGCACGGTGGAAATCCACACCGAGGAACCTATCAACGGCAACCATGTGAACCGCTTTACCCCTGCCGAACTTGAAGAAATGTTCGACACCTACAACGGTCAGCCTGTCTCCATGCCTGTTCCCGAAACCGAGGAAACCGTTCCCAATCCTGACGAAACACCCGAAAATGCCGAGCATAACGGAGAATTGTCCCCTGATACCGTTCCCAATCCTGAAACAGCAGTAGAACCCGAACCTCAACAGTCTGCCCTGTCTCGTGTTCCTGTCGATGAGCAAGGCCAGCCCAAATATGACGAAGCCGACCCCGATACGGCTTGGGACGCTATTGTTGAACAGGCGCAAGGCGACGAGGCCACAGCCGCCGAAGTCGTGGCCGACATCGTTGCAGAGCGTCAGGAAGACTTCAATGCCGCAGAAAAGGCACTCGCCAAGACAAAGGAAGGCAAGCCTGAGAAGCGCAAGAAGGGCGACCCCGCACCCACAATGGCAGAACGTATCGCTGCCAAGAATGCCGCCAAAGAAGCACTCGCCGAGGCACAGGCTATCCGCGACCGTGCGAAAGCCGCCCTCGACCATTGGAAATCTATTGCCGGTACAAAACAGCGTCGAGAGAATGAACGCCGAAGCGCCGAGGACGCAGAGGCTCGTCTCCGTGCTGCGGAACGTGCAGCAGAGGAAGCTCGACTGAGGGCAGCTCGCGAGGAACAGGAACGCATCGAGCGTGAAGCCCTTGAGGGTATTCCAGAGTGGCACCTTGACACTCCCGAAAATGCCCGCAAGCGTGGTGTGCGCCGTTTCAGCGGTCAGATGTTCACCCGTCAAGAGCCGATAGATGATAACCATCCCGGCTTGGGAAGAGAAGTAAACCCACTTTTCAAATCGGGTACCAAACCTATTTCCGCCAGAGGCAGAATCTTTATAGGAGACGTATACGATTTCCAGCCTTCACATGTGGATGGGCAACTGAATCCGCGCCACTTTGTGCCCGAGGTGCAGCCCAAACGCCGTCATGAAGATGGCGGTGTGAGTGTGATGGCGGCAAAAACAAATGCCGAGAACTTCCGGCCAGAATTAGCACTGAGATTCGAGGACGCGTTTAACGGCGTGCCGGTTGTCAATTCGAGGATGGAGGTCGGCCAGGGAAACGGGCGTACGCAGATGTATAGATATCTGTATGAAATGTATCCTGAAAAAGGAGCGGCTTTCAAACAGACGCTGATGGATATGGCGGATGAGCTCGGGATATCGCCGGAATACATCGCGTCTATTGAGCATCCCATGCCTTCTATGATGTTGTCTGATATAACGGACGAAGATTTTATTCGACTGGGCAACATTGACGACAAGGAGATGACCAGCGGAGGCATTGAGCGTATCAAGCCTAAGAATGTAGCGCAGAAACTCGGTGAGGATATGCGCAGCTTTGCCGCTCAATTACTCCGTAGCGGTGACGAGGAGGCCTCATTCGGTCAGCTCGTGGACCGCAACGGCACTGATGTACTGAAATGGATGGCACAGAAAGGAGCCATCACCAACACGCAGTATCAGTCAGCATTCGACAGCAAGGGTAATCTCACCGCCGAGGCCAAGAACGATTTGCAGAAAGTCCTTTATCAAGCCGTATTCAAGGGAGGCCCACAGCAGTTGGAGGAAATGTTTGACGCACTTCCGGCCAAGGCTCAACGTGCAATCCTCTCTACGGCCTTCCGCGATATGGACTCGCCCTTTGCAGGGAAGATGCTGCCCGAAATCCAGGCGTCCATCGCTGCATTCCATCAGTTAATGAACGACCCGACCTTTGCCGCCGCCAAGAAAATGGAGGATGTTCTGAGGGCCGTGGAGGGTTTCAAGCAGGCTATTGCGCTCGACGATCGCTTTGAGCAGTACAAACCTGCGGATAATTTTAGTAACTTTGCATTGCATCTGGCCGCGATGTATAAAGCCAGTGATATGTCGCAATCGACAGTCACAAGCTACTTCAACCAGATGTATGACCTCGCACAGGGCAAGAAGGCCGCTACTCTCTTTGAGGAGGCCGACACAACAGAATATCCGCTTGCGGACGTTATTAAACAGGTATTAAACATAGATTATAAACCGGCGAAGAATGGAAACAACAATGTCGCAAATGGAGGTGCTGATGTGGCTCTCCGTAATCAAGACGGCCAAGGAGGGGAACTCCGAGGCAATGAACCACCTGCAAGCGGAGAACAAAATCCGACAGGAACAGAACCGTCCGAGCGTGGAGCAGGAATTACAGATGATAGCCGAGGAAGCGGAATTGAGCAGCGAGGTGGAGAAAGCCAAGAAGCGACTCAGCAAGAAAGGTTAAGCAAAGAGGAGGCGACCGACATTATTGCCAAAATGGAAATGTCGGCTGTTGCCGACCCTAAAATCTCCCTGTCTCCCGAAAGTTGGCAAAATACATTTGGACTAAGCAACTCTATTGACACTCCATTAGGTAAGGTCAAGATGGGAGAAGGTCAGTATCAGAAGTTGGTAGACAAGAAACGGTCTGCTGAGTTCGGAATGGTTGTGCAGACACTTCAAGACCCCGATGTGGTATTCATAGAGCCAAGCGAAGCCAAAGAGGGCCAGACCACAGAGCGCGGTTTCTCCTATGTCTTTGTCAAGACCTTCATTCGAGACGGCAAGAAATTCAAATACTACACCTCCGTGTCTGTGCTGAAAGACGGTATGGAGGTATCTGTCAGCAGTCACATTGCAAGTAAATCTGCCATAATGAAGAAGCTGCAGGGCATGGAGCGGGCATATACAAAAGAATCGCTTCTCCCCAACAGCTCTGAATGGCACTTAGCTGAACATCCATCGGATGTGCCGGACCTCCTTCCTACGCAAGGGAAAAGCGAAATTTCTGAGCGCAAAGATACTAACTTTGCATCAGATAAACAAGAAAGTGGAGAGGAAAGTTCGGAAGATTGGCGAGATAAAGTGGTTGAGCGTCAGAAGGTATTTGAAGCAGCACGAATTGAAAGGGAAGCTGAAGATACAATCATGATTCTTGCCGAACAATGGGAAAATGCGACTGCCAAAGAAAGAGAACAAATCAGTAAGGATATTGAACAGATTGTTTCCACTGAATTGTCTGATGGGGCAATATCCTATATAACCACCGATATAATCCGGGACTTCGCTGAACGTGGTGGCATAGAAAATGAAAGGGATGTTGTTGAGTTTGTAGGCGTTTTTGAAACGGCTATAAAAAGGAAACTTTCAACAACCTCTGTTCAGTCCGCTGTAGAGGCAGCATCCGCCGAGGTGAACACCGAACCGACCCCTGCACAGGCCGAGGCCGGCAACTACAAGAAAGGCCACGTTACCATCGGCGAGTTTGACATCACCATTGAGAATCCTGCCGGAAGCACACGCAAAGGTGTAGATGCATACGGCAAGGAGTGGAGCACCACCATGGCCAACACCTACGGTTACATCAAGGGAACCGAGGGCGTTGACGGTGACCATATAGACGTGTTCCTGCACTCCGACATGGACCAATGGAATGGCCGCAAGGTCTTTGTCGTTGACCAGACAAACAGGGACGGCTCCTTTGATGAGCATAAGGTGATGCTTGGCTTCAACGATAAGGACGAGGCTATGAGCGCATATCTCGCCAACTATGACGCGACATGGCAACAGACCCATCCCGGCTTAAGAATCTCCGAGACCAACATCGAGGACTTCTACCAGTGGGTGCAGTCAAGCCACCGCAAGACAAAACCGTTTGCAGACTACTCGACCATCAGCAAGGTAACCGAGCAGCCCACATCATCGACAATCACCGGCAAAGGCTATAAGGTAGAGCCGAAGCCCTACACCAACAAGCAGGGCAAGACGCTCGACACATATCTCGTTACGTTTGACCGCGATTTCTCCAAAGAGGAACTGTCTGCCCTCCGTGCGAAAGCAAAGGCTGTGAAAGGTTGGTATGACCGCGAGACCCGCGGTTGGATGCTTCGCAGCCAAGAAGATGCCAGGGCGTTTGCGGACGAGTTTGCGGGCAAATCTGAAGATGAAATCGCAGACGAAGCCCCGCTCTCTATTGCTGACATAA
>SFFL01000017.1 GCA_004557825.1 Bacteroidales bacterium
GAAGAGGCTTGGAAATCATAAAAACAGACTCGACCGCCGTAGATCAGCAGTTGAGCCATGCTTTTGTGCTGTCCTCAATTTTTATCGGACAGCAATAAAATCTTATAAATCTTGAGGCTGTATCAAAATAGCTCACGACGTATCATTATGTAGGGACGCACCCAAGGTGCGTCCCTACAAACTGATACGTTATTTTATATTTTGACACAGCCCTTAGCCGGCTGGATGGAGGATTAATCCTTCGCGGGTGGCTACGGCTATTTGTTGCGGAGGAGGCGGGAGAGGCGGTCGACGCCGGCGGTGGCGGGGAGGGGGATGACGGTGACGCCGGCCGGGACGGCGGCGGGGTGGGGGTCGATGTAGTAGACGGGGGTGCCGGGGCGTACGTAGTTGAGGAGTCCGGCGGCGGGGTAGACGGCGAGCGAGGTGCCGATTACTACGAAGATGTCGGCTTCCTGCACGAGTTGTACGGCCGGTTCGATATTGGGCACGGCTTCCTGGAAGAAGACGATGTGGGGGCGCACGTGGTGGCCGTCGATGATGGTGTCGGGCGAGGTCTCAAAGTTCGCTTCGCCGGGGTGCAGCTCATATACTTTCGTTTCGTCGTCGAGGGCGCGCACCTTCATAAGTTCGCCGTGGAGGTGTAGCACATTTTTCGAGCCGGCACGTTCGTGGAGGTTGTCGACGTTCTGGGTGATTACGTATACGTCGAAGTCCTTCTCCAGGTCAACCAGGCCGGTGTGTGCGGCGTTGGGTTTGGCGTTGACGAGTTCCTTGCGGCGCGCGTTGTAAAACTGGTGAATCAGCGCGGGGTTGCGGGCGAAGCCATCGGCTGAGGCCACATCCATCACATTGTAGTTTTCCCAAAGCCCTCCGGCGTCGCGGAAGGTGGATATGCCGCTCTCGGCGCTGATACCGGCGCCGGTGGAGATTACGAGTTTCTTTTTCATACCAAGATGGTTTTATTATTATAAACGCGTGTGGCCGCCGAAAGTTAACGGTAGATGTTGACCTGCTGCAGGGTGAAGGCCATATAGTAGAAGCTGATGTGGCTCAGAATGAGCATCGCCAGCAGAATCCAGGTGAGCAGGGTGCGACGGCCGTAGCACATCCAGGCCAACAGGCCCGACACGAGGGTGTAGACGGGGTAGAACCAGGTGAGGCCGCGCACGGTGGCATCGGTTGAGGCGGCCAGGGTGCTCAGCAGCGGGTAGGAAAGCCCGGGAATCATACAGACGATGATGATGAGATAAATCCACCAGGGCACGATATGCGGGGCGTTGTTGTCAGTGGCCATTCTTTTTTGCTGCAAGATAGGATTCAACGGTGTTGTGGATGCCGGCGGCGAGAGGGAAACGGGTGCGGAAACCGAAGTCGCGCTGCGCGTCGGTGACGTCGGCACACCAGTTGCGCTGCTTCATAATCTTGAATTTGTCGCGGTTGAGCGTGGAGGGCTTTGCGCGCAGATTGCCGACCTTCTCGGCCACAAACGATGCCACCCAGGCCATCCATAGCGGGAGTTTTACGGGAATCACCCACTTCTTGCCCAGCTCGCGGGCCACCATCGAGCGGAATTCCTTCTGCGTGTAGCTGCGTTCCTCCGAGATGATATATTTCTTGCCGAGGGTAGAGGGGGAGGCCAGTGCGGCGAACATCGCCTCCACGAGGTCTTCCACGTAGATGAAGGTGAGCATCTGCGGACGGTAACCCACACCGAAGTCGAAATGAGCGTCGATTGACTTCACCATCATCAGATAGTCTTTTTCGTGAGGCCCGTAAACACCCGTGGGGCGGAAGATTACGTAGGGGATGCCGCTCTGATATTCCAGATATTGCTCCGCCTTGATTTTCGACAGCCCGTAGCGGGTGTCGGGGTTGGGCACCGTGGCGGCCGACAGCGGGGTGTAGCCCTTTTCATCTCCCTTGCCCAGCGCCGACAGCGAACTCATATAGAGCATCTTCAGCGGCGTGTGGTCGGTGGCTTTCAGCGCCTCGCAGAACCGGCGCAGGTATTCAAAGTTGACGAGGTTGAACTCCGGGAATGTGGCCGCTTTCGTGGCGCCGAGATTGTAGATGATGTAATCCCATACGGGTTCGGCTTCGATGGCCTGACGCATCTGCTCGGGGTCGTCGTAGTCGAGCACGAGAAAACTCAGGGCCGGGTCGGTGAGATAGCGGCGTGAGGTTGACTGGCGCACTGCGGCGGTGACTTTCATTCCCTGCCGGAGGCCTTCGGCGCAGATGAATCCGCCGATGAAACCTCCCGCGCCCACCACCAGCAGGCGTTTGCCGCGCAGAGCGGCGGTGTCGTAGGGCTGTATTTTAGATGACTCTGACATATCAGGATTGAGATTTAAGAAAGGGTAATTGGCCATCCGGGGAGCCATTCGGGGGCGGGCGCGAAGAATCGCGCCCCTACAGGTTGGGAATCAACGAAAGTCGTCGATTGCGCGCTGATATGTTTCCATAATGTTGCGGGCGAAATTCTCTCCGGCGAAACGCTTCACATATTCACGCCCCTGACGCACTACGCTGCGCCGCGATGCCGGGTAGTCGATGAATTCCTTTACGGTCGACATCCATTCCGAGATGTCGTCGGGGGGCACCGCCGGTGTGGCCGGGCCGCCGGCCTCCTCCAGGCAGGAGTCGGTGGCGACAATCACGGGGCATCCGGCGTTGAGACTCTCAATCACCGGGATGCCGAATCCTTCGTAGCGCGAGGTGTAGGAGGAGCAGAGCGCTCCGGCATAGAGCGCGGGGAGGTCGGCGAAATCCACCTTGTCGATGAATTTCACGCGGTCCTTCATGTTGTAGGCCTTGATGTAGCGGTCGAGCTCGTCGGCGTAGGAGGTGCGACGCCCCACAATCACGAGCTGAATCTCCTCGGGCAGCCCGTTGATGCCGCGCACGGCCATCATCTGGTTCTTACGGGCTTCTACGGTGCCCACGGTGATGATGTAGGGGCGTGTGATGCCATATTTCGCCTTCGCCGTGTCAATATCTTCGGGGGTGGGTTCGGTGAGAAACTGCCGGTGGCACCCCTGGTAGATTACGTCGATTTTCTCCTCGGGTACGTGGTAAAACTCCATTATGTCGGCTTTCGTGCGCTCGGAGATGGCAATGATGCGTGTGGCGTTGAGGCAGCTTCGGCGGTATTTGTAGTCGTAGAGCTTCCGGTCGATTTTATGGTAATATTGCGGATAGCGCAGGAAGATAAGGTCGTGGACGGTGAGCACCGAAGGCTTGCGCAACTCGCGGATGTTGAGGGGCAGTTCGCCCGACAGCCCGTGAAACAGGTCGATTTTGTCGGCGATGAGACTTTTGGTGATACCACGTGAGCGCCACATCGACCGCGACAGTGCACCTCCGGCGTCGAGGGGCACCTTCATATCCACGTTGAGCCGGCGCATAAGCTTGAGCATCCGCGGATTATAGTGGTAGCGGGGCGCGTAGATCAGATATCTGTTGTCGGGGTAAGCCTCGGACAGCTCCTCAATAAGAAGCCGGGAATAGTTGCCCAGGCCGGTATTGTTCTCCACCGCCCGCTTCCCATCGAATCCTATTATCATAATTGACTGACTGAAAGAGTGTGATGCCCGATTATTCTACGGGCATAGGGATATTGCGGTAGAAAGCGTTGTCGAGCGAGATGAGGGTCTCGGTGCCGGTGACACCGTGAATCATCTGGATTTTCTTGTTGAGCAGCTCCATAAGGTGCTCGTTGTCGCGCACATAGAGCTTGATAAGCATAGTGTAGGGGCCGGTGGTGAAGTGGCACTCGATAACCTCGGGAATTTTCTCCAGTTCGGGAACCACATCTTTATACATAGCGCCTCGCTCGAGGTTCACACCGATATATGTGCAGGTGGAATAGCCTAAAAGCTTGGGATTGACGTTGTAGCCGGAACCGGTGATGATTCCCAGCTCAATCATGCGCTGGATGTGCTGATGAATGGCAGCACGCGACACACCGCATTCCAGGGCGATGTCTTTCGATGGAATGCGGGCGTTTGACATTACAATAGAGAGAATCTTACGGTCGAGAGCGTCAATCTGCGAAAGTTTATCCATAGTGGTGCAATAGTGTTTTCGCTGCAAAATTACAAAATATTTTCAAAAACAGTGACATTTTGCTATAAAAACACCATAATTTCACCAAAAATGCCATCGCAGATTCTTTTTGGCTAAGTTAGCTAATTTAGCTAATTTATCTAATTTAGCAAATCCGGCGATAAAGCGCTGCTAAATCGCTGCGTGGAGGATTAGGGCGGCGGCGCCGAGGCATCCGGCGCTGTTGCCCAGCTCTGCAGGCACGATGCGGGTGTTGGCGGCGCACTCGGCCATAGCCTGTGCGCCCACTACGCGGCGCAGACGCTCGAAGTAGAAGGGACCGGCTTCGGAGATACCTCCGCCAACCACCACCAGCTCCGGTGCGAAGATGTTGATGACCGAGGCTATGCCGTGACCCAGATACATCCAGTGCTCCGACATAGCCTTGGCAGCCACCGGGTCGCCCGAATGATATAGTCGCACGATTTCGCGGCCGTCGGCCTCCTTGCCGGTGAGGGCGGCGAAACGGCGCACGAGCGCGGCGGTGGAGGCGTAATGCTCCAGGCATCCGCGACCGCCGCAGGCGCAGCCTTCGCCGTCGCATTTCACGGTGATATGGCCCACCTCCATACCACGGCCGTAGTGGCCGCGCCAGATGTGCCCGTCGATGAGGGCGGCCGACCCTATGCCGGTGCCGACGGTGATGAAGATGGCATCGCGCACACCTCGGGCGGCGCCGAAGGTCCATTCGCCCACGCCCATAGCGTTGGCGTCGTTGGAGGCCACAACTTTAATGCCGCAGAGCTGTTCGAGCCGGTCGGCTAAAGCCACATTCTCCCATCCGGCAATGTTCTCGGCGGCGCCAATCACGCGGCGGCCGTCGGGGGTGACTATGCCGGGGGTGCCGATACCGGCGCCGGGGATATGAAGACCGTTGTCGGCGGCCCAATCCTTGCAGATGTTGATAGCCTTTGCGAGCGCCGCAATCACAGCATCGGCGCCTTCGGTGGCGGGTGTGGGCATTGTGCCCTCAAAGGGAATGGCACCCGAGCGGTTTACCACTGCATATTTGATGGCAGTGCCGCCCAGGTCGATTCCAATTGCGTATTCGGTCATGGTATTATGCTTTTTCAACCCAGATAGGTGAGGCCCAGGCCCACTGGCCGTCGCGCTGACGCACGCGGGCGTAATAATAATCGGTGTCGCGCTCGGCCTTGCGGTCGGTCATCACGTGACCCACGCAGAAGGTAGGTTCGGTGGCTGCGCGCTCAAACTGGATTGCTTCCGAGAGCCATCCGCGGAGGAAATGGGCGCGGCTGCCCTGGAGCAACTCGTCGAGCGAGTGCTCGTAGCGCTTGCCGTTGAAGTCGGCGGTAATCTTGGCGTTGCGGGGCATCTCCACGTCGAGAATCACGCCCTGCATAGCGGGGGTGAGCACGTTGGGGTTCTTGCTGGAGTACATATCCAGCTGCACGGAGCGGTCGCTGCGGTCGAGCACGCGGTTGACGCGTGTGTGGAATTCCGATTCGCCGGGCTGAGGCGAAGTGAAAGCGGCGCCGCGGAAGCAGGTCTGAATGTCGCGGATGCGTCCGTCGGTCAGACCCAGACGCCCCTGCCAGTGCACATATTCCTCCTCGCGGTTCCAACCGAAATTGACTTTCAGCTTGGCGCGCACGAGGTTGCCGTCGGGCACGAGTGTGCGGTGGGGTGCGTTGAGCCGTGCAATGCACTCGCCGTTCTTGATTATGTCGACATAGTCGATATGGTTCATAGCCTCCACATTGAGGTAAATCTCACGGTCGCCGGCCTTGATTACATCGCCCGAACGGCCGCCGTTGATGCGGAAGTCGATTTTGATGCGGTCGCCGGTGAGGCCGCAGACGTGGCGCGAGGCCATAGCTTCCCAAAGCTTGTTGCGGTCAAGTGAGTCGCAGAACACACCGATGCGGCCGTCGCCGTAGCTGCCGGGATAACCGGCGTGCTGGTCGGTGGAGCACATCAGGCCGAACTTGTTGCCGCGTTCGAGTCCGCAGAGCACCGAACCTTCCCATACACGCGGACCCATATCGTGCAGATAGTTGTAGTCGCCCTGATCGCTTTCGGCCAGACCGTGGCGCGAGAACATTTCCACGAAGGGGGCGCGGGGACCTTCTACGAAGGCAGCCCAGTTGTAGCCACGGAAGCCGGTCTGATAGCCCATGTGGTGAGGGGTGATGAAGCAGTCGTAATCGGCGAGTTTTTCGCGCAGATCGGGCACGGAGGTGCACTCCACCAAGGGCACGTTGAACTCGCGGAAGAGAGCCACGTGGTCGCCGTGAGCCATCGAGTGACATTCATAAGAGATGAAAGTCTCGAACTGACCGGGACGGTTGGCGGCCTCTACGGCAGCGCGGTATTTTTCATATCCGCCGCGGCGCAGACGCTCGAAGGCCTCGGTGTGGTAGCCGATGACCCAGCCCAGACGCTCGTCGCCGGCGCCGGGGATGTCGGGCCAGAGAGCGTGAGGAGTCACCGAGGCGAAGTCGAGCTGCTGCCCGGCGGCTGCCAGGGCATCGCTAAGGTCGCCGTGACCGTATGTTACGTTGCAGTGGTTGTGAACGTCGCCGATAAACATCTTGAAGTCGTCGAGGTTCGGCATTTTATTCTTGAGACCTGCGGGGAAGGAGTCGCGGCGGGTGTCGCCCATAGCAAAAGCGGCGGGAGCGCTGGAGGCGGCTGCGAGGCCCAGGAGCGACCAGCCCGAACGTTTCAGAAAGTTTCTTCTATCCATATGGTTTAAGGTAGTTTAGAGAGATGAGATAATTATCGAAAGAGGGTAAAAAAGTTTTCGTGGGTAAAAATGGCAGTGCTGAACTGTGAGAGCGACAGACGGTCAGAGGTTTGCGGCGCCGGAGAAGAACTCATATTCCTTCTCTTCGGGGTCGTTGTCCTGCACCTGCTTCTGCAGCTCTTTCAGCTGCTTGTGCAGTTCTTCGCGCACCTTGGCGTAGGCCGGGTCGTTGTAGACATTGTGCATCTCGTTGGGGTCGCGGCGCATATCGTAAAGCTCCCATTCGTCGACATCGTTGTAGAAGTGGATGAGCTTGTAGTCGGCGGTGCGGATGCCGTAGTGGCGCTTAACCGAGTGCCAGGATGGGTATTCGTAATAGTGATAGTAAACCCCTTTGCGCCAGTCGGCAGGCGCTTTGCCGCCGGAGGTGAGCACCGGCTTCATTGAAAGCCCCTGCATATCGGAGGGCACCTTGATTCCGGCCATATCGATGAAGGTGGGGCCGAGGTCGAGGTTCATCACCAGCGCCTCGGAGGTGCTTCCTGCCGGGATGGCTTTGGGATAGCGGATGAGCATAGGTGTGCGCTGACACTCCTCATACATAAACCGCTTGTCGAACCATCCGTGTTCGCCCAGGAAGAAGCCCTGGTCGGAGGTGTAGACGATGATGGTATTGTCGAGCTGACCGATGGAATCGAGATGGGCGAGCATACGGCCTACATTCTCGTCGACGGCGTGAACCACGGATGCGTAGTCGCGCATATACTGCTGGTATTTCCAGCGGGTAATCTGGTCGGCAGAAAGGTTCTTTACGCTGTCCCACTCGGCGATGCGCGGAGCGTATGCGGCATCCCAGCGCTTCTTCTCCTCAGGTTCCATACGGTTGTACATCTCCTGGAAGTGCATAATGGCGGCGCGGCGGTCGTTGGCGGCGGCCACGTCATCCTTGTTGGCATCGCCGGTGCGGGTGATGGTGTAGTCGGCAGCAAGCTCCTCGGGCGTCATAAGTTTGAGGTCCCATTCGGGCCACATATCGCGGCCGATTTCCATCTCCTGTCCGCGGGCGGCGCTACCACGGCCGCTGTAGTCGTCGAGCAGATTGGTCGGTTCGGCAAAAATGCTGTCGGCGTACAGGCCAAGATGACGCTGAGCCGGCATCCAGTTGCGGTGGGGAGCCTTGTGGTAGTAGAGCATCGCCCAGGGGCGGTCCTTGTCGGCGTGGTCTACGAAGTTGATGGCCTTGTCGGTAATGACGTCGGTCACGTAGCCCGGCTCCACGATGGTGTCGCCATTCTCGTAGAACTGAGGTTTGTAATATTCGCCCTGACCGATCAGGATGCTGTAGGTGTCGAATCCCTGCGGGGCGGAGTTGAGGTGCCATTTGCCGATCATCGCGGTCTGGTAGCCGTTGTTGTGCAGCACTTTGGGGAAAGTCTGCTGAGAGCCGTCGAAGGTGCGCGAGTTGTCGGTAAATCCGTTTATGTGGCTGTATTTGCCGGTAAGGATGCAGGCGCGTGAGGGACCGGAGATGGCGTTGGCCACATAGGCGCGGTCCATACGGATGCCCTCGCGACCGATTCGGTCGATATTGGGGGTGTGTACCAGATTGTGCCCGTAAGCGCTGACGGCCTGATAAGCGTGGTCGTCGGTCATAATCACCAGAATGTTTGGGCGCTTGGGCTGATTGTCTGCCGCGAATGTCGAGAGTGCCAGAGGCATAGCGGCGAGAGCGGAGAGGCGTGTATTCATGAAATAGATTTAGTTGAAGAATTACAAATGCAAAATTAGTGAAAAGCGGTTCAATGGCATAGCAGAAATATACACGCTCATTACGAGCGCGTATAATACAATGTGATATTTGTTGAATGATATATTACAAATGTCTAATGCCGGTTTTTAGCGGCGGAGGTCGGCGAGGATGGCGGCGGCAGCGCGGTTTCCGGCAGCTTGGTTCCCGGCGGCTTCAGGAGATGCTTCAGGGGATGCTTCGGAGGACGCTTCAGGGGATGCTTCAGGGGATGCGGCACCGACTTCGAGCTGGCGGCGCATACGGCGGTAGCCTTCGAGCTGTGCTTCGCGGCCGGGGGAGCCGGGGAGGATGGCTTCAAGATGGCGGGCCACATTGTTGGTGTTGACCTGGTGCATCAGCAACTCGGGCACTACTTCATTGGCGTAGCGCACCCCGAAGAGGCCGTTGGCGATAAGGTTGGGAAGGGAGATGTGCGGGCATTTCAGCACATGGCTCATCACGCCGTAGAGGAATTTCGACCCGGCGGAGCGGTAGAGCACCACCTGCGGGGTGCCTAAGAGCGCACATTCAAGGGTGGCGGTGCCGGAGGTGACGAGCGCGGCCTCGGAGTGGGCCATTAGGTCGAAGGTGGTATTCTCAACCAGCGGAATGTCGCCGATATGGGGGATGTCGAGCGACCGGATAAACTCGCGGGTGATGCCCGGTGCAACGGATATCACAGGCTGGTAGCGCGGGAAGCGGAGGGCGGCCTCAACCATATAGGGGAGGTTGCCGCGGATTTCCCCCTTGCGGCTGCCGGGCACCAGCGCCAAGAACGGACGGTTGCCGTCAAGACCGTGACGGAGGGTGAATTCGGCGCGGGAGGGGATGTTCTGCCTGCGGCTTTCAATCTCTTCTACCGAGGGGTTGCCTACATATTCCACATCGAGGTTATGGCGGCGGAAATATTCCTCCTCAAAGGGGAGAATACTCAGAATCTTCGTGCACACGCGGCGCATCTCTTTGATTCTCCATTCTTTCCATGCCCATACCTTCGGGGCGATGTAGTAGTATACGGGGATACCAAGCTTGCGGGCGTGGCGGGCGAGCTTGAGATTGAATGAGGGATAGTCGATGAGAATCAGCGCATCGGGGCGCTCCTTCTCGATAGCTTCTTTGGCCACGCGCATATTCCGGGCGATTTCAGGCAGGTGTCGCAGCACTTCGGCAATGCCCATATATGCCATATCGCGGTAATGGATGAGCGGGGCACATCCGGCGGCTGCGGCCATAAGGTCGCCACCGAGGAAGGTAAACTGCGATTGTGGAGCTTGTTCGCGCAGCCGGGTAATCAGGCCGGAGGCGTGGAGGTCGCCTGAGGCCTCACCGGCGGAAACGAAGAAGCGCAGCGGCTTTGCGGAAGATGATTGGTCGGGCATATCTGGGAAGAAGCGTTTGCGGAAAATTTTAGCTAACTTAGCTAATTTAGCTATCTGAGCTAAGATAGCTACTTTATTGGGGGCACATCGCCGGCGCGGAAGGTGAGCAGCAGGGGGAGCGTGTCCCAGCGGCAGGCGTCGGTGTCGAAAATCGAGCCGTTGTCTACGCCAACAATCCAGTCGGCGGGGAGGGAGGTCGAGAAGGAGGCATAGGCAGCAGCGTCAGGCTCGTCGGGCGAAAGTGGCTCATCTGTGGGAAAGATTGCGAAAACCGCCTCCCGGCCGCCTTCCTTGCAGCAGCCTTGCGCGAGGCTTTCAGGAGCACGTACTCCACAGCAGCCTTTTGCCGGGCTTCCCTGTGTGCAGTTCTTGCAGCATAGGGGCACCGGGGCGGGGGTGGCGGCGCGGAGGGAGTCGGCGAGGGCGTGGCAGGTGTCGCAGTCGGGGTCGAACAGCAGGAGATTGACCCGGGTGGAGGGGGGCAAAGCGCGCAGTTCGGCGTAGAGCGAGGTCTGCTTTCCTTCGCGGGTGACAAAGGTGAAATCTTTGTCGGGAATCTGCGCCGAAGATGTCAGGGCAGCTAAGGCGCAGAGCAGTATCGTGAGCAATCGGACGGTTTTCATATCTCAATTTTCATACCCTCAACGGCGGCGATAGTGTTGGGAAAGATAGCGCGGGCTTCGGCAAGGTGCTGAAGCTCATCCTTGTATGCTTTGGAGTAGTGACCGAGAATAAGGCGGCCCACCTGAGCCTTACGGGCAATTTGTGCTGCCTGCGAGGCTGTGGAGTGAAAACGGTCGCGGGCCTTGGCTGCAGATTCGTCGGTGTAGGTGGCTTCGTGATAGAGAACATCCACGCCATGCACTACATCGGCCAGCGAGCGGTCGAAAAGAGTGTCGGAGCAGTAGGCGTAGCTTGCCGAGGGGGTTGGGTCGGTGGTGAGACGGCAGTTCTCGATAATCCGGCCGTCGGCTGTGGTGAAGTCGGCGCCATCCTTGATGGACTTGATCTGCGATACCGGGACGTTGAAAAACTTTATGGCGTCGGCGATGATGTGGCGTGGCTTCGGTTTTTCGCGCACGAGGAATCCAACCGTAGGCACCCGGTGATGCATCGGGAAGGATTCCACGGTGAGGCTTTTCCCGTCGAGAGCAATCTGCCGGGAGTTAGGGTCGAGAATGTTGAACTCCAGGTTGAATGTGCGTTCGCGGCAGAAGAAGTCGAGAATCTTTTGGAAAATCTCGGCACCGTCGGCGAAGGTGTGCACCGTGAGAGTGCCCCCCATCTGATGGAGCGAGAGAGTGGAGAGCAGGCCGGGCAGTCCCAGACAGTGGTCGCCGTGGAGGTGCGAGATGAAGATGTGACGCAGCCGGGTGAATGGGAGCCCATGCATCATCATCGAGCGCTGGGCGCCCTCTCCGCAGTCGATCATCAGCAGCTGGCCGTTGTGCTCCAGCACCTGACAGGCGGGGAGATGGCGGCGCGAGGGGGTGGCCGAGCCGCATCCGAGAATATTTAGTTTTAGGTCGTGTTGCACGTGTTTATAGCTGTTGCGCGGAGCAGAAATCCAATGCTCTGATAGAATTCTGTTGCGCGGAGTTATCTAACCTCTTTTTTGACCGTGGAAGAGCCGTCGGCGTAGATTGAGCGGACAATCACGATGCCGCGGCCTTCGGCGTCGGCCTTGCTGATCTGCCGCCCGTCGACGGTGTAAAGTTCTACAGCCACCGGCTGAGCTTCGGCTTCGTCGGCAACGCCCTCGATGCCGGAGTTCTTGCTTGCGATGGTAAATTCAAATTTGTGCAGCGGCATTACGTACTGTCCGGATATATAGCCCAGTGTGGCTATGTAGGTCTCGCCTATGTAGGCGTTGGGGAGCGAACCTTTCACTATCGAAGAAGCCTTTTCACCGGAGGAGAGATAGTACGTTTGGTCGGAGAAGAATTGTGCGGCGTAGGTTTGGCTGCCGGAGGTGCTGATATATACACATATCGGGCTGGTGTAATAGCCGGAGGTGCATTGCACACCGCAGTCAAATTGCAGGTCCAGTGCGTTGGCCTGCTTGGGGTTGCCCACAAAACTGAATTTCGTGGCTGACAGTTCCGGTGTGCCGGGCGTTTTCTCCACATTCACTGAGATGTATTCTATAATAGCATTGGTGTTGAGGGAAACGAGGCCTAAATAAGCTTTCCCGGTGAAGGAATTTACAGCGGTGGTCATCGGGGTGTCGATGGTGCGGCTGATTGATTCGTTGCCGAGAAGGTCGACGTAATAGTTTGTGCCGTAGGCTTTTATTGATGCCGCACCACTCGATGTGATAGTGAAGATTACGGGCTGCAGACCGTCGATGGTCTCCGAGTCCTTTTTGTTTTTGGCTGAGAACGACACACGGAAGGGGGTATTCCAGCAGAGCTTTGAATCAAGCTTCAGGTCAGTGATTTCGATAGACTCCACTTCCGGAGCTTTGGCCTCGGTGATGTTGCCTGCGGAATTTACTGTGATGTCGATATAGTCGGTATACGACAGGTCGCAGGCTAAGTCTTCCCAGCTGCCGTTGTCGATGCTGGCCACCAGAGATACACGGTAGTTGCCGGCTGCCAGGATTAGCCTTTCCGGTATTTGGTCGATACCTGCGTTAGTGGGCCAATCCTGAGTTTCGTAGTTGCTCTGATACGACACGGAGTTGTCGGCCTTATCTATGATTTTTATACCCAGGCGGGCCGATACTTCATAACTTTCGGCATTGTAAACGGCCACTCTATGGTCGGTAGCAAGTGTAGAAGTGAAAGTGATATTCTTCCCGTTGAATGATTCCACAGCCAGCGAACCGAGGAGGGTGATGGGGCAGAATTCCGGGGTGGAGATTGTGGCGTGATCGGGCGGACAGAAATTCACTATAATTTCCTGGCCGAAATTGAAGCCGCCGGAGTTGCCGCCGGCGCCCTGGCCGATGGGTGTGAGCGCGTCGAGCTGAAAATAGCCGTCGAACATGCCGCTCCAGCCCCAGTTGAAGTGGAAGAAGCCATCGGAGGAGTATCCGTCGCACACGAAAGCGTGGCCCGAGGTGCGGTCATCGCCGCCGTAAAGCACCGGTCCGACCTTCGAGAGGTTCTCGTAAACAAGATTTTCCCATTCTACGCGGCCTATCAGATTGCGGCTAAGCATAGTGCCCTTGGTGTTGTATTTGAAGTATTCTTTAGCGCCTGTGACTACGTAGGCAGTGTATGAGCTGGAGGCCTGGGCGGAATAGTTCATTTGTGTGGCGAAGCCGCAGGCTTTCATCAGCCACGCCACGGCATTGGCCTGTGTGGTGGTGTAGGAGCCGTCGTAGCTGTTGAGCATATTGCCCCAGTCGAATTTCTTACCTGTGAAGTCGAGTGTGCGGGTTGTATTGGAGAATTGGTCGGTGTATGAGATGGAGCCGGTGCCCGATTCGGGATAGTTCCAGTACTTCATTACCTGCGCCATAGCAGTGGCGACGCAGCCTGTGTAGGAGCGCTGCGAGCCGTCCATAGGACACTGATTGTTGTAGGGCTCACCCTGGTCCCATGTGGTGGTGAGAAGCGGCGCAATCGGCGCTTTCTCGGCGTTGGCCTTGGCCTGTGCGCTTTGGGCGGAAGCCAGGGGTATAGGGGTGGAGCTGCTGTGCTCGCGGGCGTAAGCTATCTGGCGGGCATACTGATCAATCCACCACTGTAGTTGCGGAGGCATTTCTCCCTTGGCATTGCCGTCGAAATAAGCCAGCACGGGATGCGCCATATCGTCGGCGGGGAGGAGGAGGGCATTGTCGGCGTTGCGGAAAAGATACACTGCGGGAGTGCCGGAGATGGTGTTGAACGTGTGCGAGAGGGTCATTACACCGTTATTAGCGCGGGCGCGGGCGGGAAGCGAAGTCTCCGACGACAGAGCGCGTGAGAGCGCGGCGTCGGGAGGGATATATTCGGCATATATGGCGGTGAACGATGATGCCGCCAGCAGGGATAAAAGCAGTCGTTTATACATAGTTCCGGGGTGGAATAGTTAAAGTTTTCAGGATGATAGCACCGTTTTGATGCGGCGCTCTATAAATATATAACGCCAAAGGTAGTATTTTTTATCGAAACACACAAACGGGGAAGATGGTTTGGAAAATTGAAAATTGAAAATGAAGATTTTGAGAATTCCGCATTTCGCATTCCGCATTCCGCATTTGACGGTTTTTTGGGGGTGGATTGGAGAAAAAATTCGTTAATTCTTGTAAACTCGCGGGATATTCATTAATTTTGTGGGATAAATTCGCTATAAAGCCTTTGTGAACCCTTTTGCAGGGGAGGCATACTACGCTGTAAACATACATCATTTTAATAACACCCCAACTCTAATTCAAAACACTTATGTGGTTAACATCCTCATCCATAGGCAGGAAGCTCGTTATGTCGCTGACTGGCGCCTTCCTCGTCCTATTCGTGACGTTCCATTGCCTGATGAACGGTGTGGCGATTTTCTGGCCTACCGCCTATAACGTCGTCTGTGAATTCCTCGGTGCCAACTGGTACGCACTGGTTGGCTCGGCTATCATCGCCGTGGCATTCCTGTTTCACATCGTGTATGCCCTCTGGCTTACAGTACAGAACCGCAAGGCCCGTGGCTCGGAGCGCTACGATGTCACTTCCCGTCCTCCCCAGGTAGAATGGGCATCGAAGAATATGCTCGTGCTTGGCATCGTGGTGCTGGCCTTCCTGGTGCTTCACCTGATTCAGTTCTGGGCAAAGATGCAGCTGGCCGAAGTAGCCGGCTTCGAGGTTACCGACTGCGCTAACGGCGAGGTAGTACCTGCTGCCGCCGGCACCTGGTTCCTTGAAATCGCCTTCCGCAACGGCATCTTCCTGGCTTGCTATCTCATTGGCTTCGTGGCTCTCTGGTTCCACCTCACCCACGGCTTCTGGTCGATGTTCCAGACCTGCGGCTGGAGCGGCAAGATCTGGCAGGAGCGCCTGAAGAAAATCGGCAACGCCTGGGTGACCATCGTCATCGCCCTGTTCGTGGCTGAAGCCATCGTATTCACCGTACAGGCCAACCGCGGCTACTACACCTCCGACCCCGCCCTGCAGGAGCAGTATGCTACTATGTTTGAGACCTCCGATAAAGAGGCAGCCATCGTAGCTGAAGAGGAAGAGCTTGGCCAGGTAGCCCCCTGCGCTATGAAGTGCGAGGGCGTGCCCTGCACTAAAGAGGCCTGCGAGAAGAACAACTGCACCGAGCAGTGCCCCCAAAACGAAACCGTTAACGAATAAACCACAACTCAGATATGGCAGATCTCAAGAAACTGGAGGGTATGATCGACTCTACCCCCATTATGAAGGACTACGCCGACATCGAGTCGTCGAAGCTCCCTGAATATACGATCGACAGCAAGATTCCCGAAGGTCCCGTAGCTGAAAAGTGGACCAACTACAAGGCTCATCAGAAACTTGTCAACCCCGCCAACAAGCGCCACCTCGACATCATCGTGGTAGGTACCGGTCTGGCAGGTGCGTCGGCAGCCTCCACCCTTGGCGAGCTGGGCTTCAATGTGCTCAACTTCTGCATCCAGGATTCCCCCCGTCGCGCACACTCCATCGCAGCCCAGGGCGGTATCAACGCAGCCAAGGATTATCAGAACGACGGCGACTCGGTTTACCGTCTGTTCTACGACACTGTGAAGGGCGGCGACTTCCGCTCCCGCGAAGCCAACGTTTACCGTCTGGCCGAGGTGTCGAACAATATCATCGACCAGTGCGTGGCACAAGGTGTGCCCTTCGCCCGTGAATACGGCGGCCTGCTGGCCAACCGCTCTTTCGGCGGCGCTCAGGTGTCGCGTACATTCTACGCTAAGGGTCAGACCGGCCAGCAGCTTCTGCTGGGCGCCTACTCCTCGCTCAACCGTCAGATTCAGAAAGGCACCGTCAAGAGCTTTACCCGCCGCGAGATGCTCGACATCGTCATCGTGGACGGCCGCGCCCGCGGTGTGATTATGCGCAACCTCGTCACCGGCGAGCTGGAGCGCTACGCCGCACACGCAGTGGTTCTCGCCACCGGCGGTTACGGCCGTGCTTTCTTCCTCTCCACCAACGCTATGGGCTGCAACGGTTCGGCTGCCATCCAGGCTTTCCGCAAGGGCGCCTACCTGGCCAACCTCGCCTTCACTCAGATTCACCCCACCTGTATCCCCGTTCACGGCGAAGACCAGTCGAAGCTCACCCTTATGAGCGAATCGCTCCGTAACGACGGCCGCATCTGGGTGCCCAAGAAAAAGGAAGATGCCGAAGCTATCCGCGCCGGCAAGAAGAAACCTACCGACATTCCCGATGAGGACCGCGACTTCTACCTGGAGCGCCGCTACCCGGCCTTCGGTAACCTCTGCCCCCGCGATATCGCTTCGCGTGCCGCCAAGGAGCGCTGCGACGCCGGTTACGGTGTAGGTACAGGCAACGCCGTTTACCTCGACTTCAAGTATGCCATCGACCGTCTGGGCAAGGATGCAGTAGCCGACCGCTACGGCAACCTCTTCGATATGTATCAGATGATTTCCGATGACAACCCCTACGAGACACCTATGATGATCTTCCCCGCGTCCCACTACACCATGGGCGGCATCTGGGTTGACTACGAGCTTCAGACCTCCATCAAGGGCCTCTTCGCCATCGGCGAATGCAACTTCTCCGACCACGGTGCCAACCGTCTGGGCGCTTCCGCTCTGATGCAGGGCCTGGCCGACGGTTACTTCGTGCTTCCCTACACGATGCAGAACTATCTGAGCGACCAGATCAAGGTTCCCCGCTTCAAGACCGACACTCCCGAGTTCGACGAAGCTGAGAAGGGTGTACGCGAACGTATCGCCCGCCTGATGGCCATCAAGGGTAAGCAAAGCCCCGACCAGCTGCACAAGAAGCTGGGCCACATAATGTGGAATCTCGTAGGTATGGGCCGTACGCTCCAGAGCCTCGTGAAGGCTATCGACGAAATCGCCGAAATCAAGAAGGAATTCTACAGCGACCTGCGCGTCGTGGGCGACAGCAATACCCTGAATACCGAACTGGAGAAGGCTCTCCGTCTGGAGGACTTCCTCGAAATCGCTCGTATGATGGCTATCGACGCTCTGCACCGCAACGAATCGTGCGGCGCTCACTTCCGCGAGGAATATCAGACCGCCGACGGCGAGGCTGCCCGCAACGACAAAGAATATATGTATGTCGGCTGCTGGAAGTACACCGGCGACAATGAGAAGCCTATCCTGCTGAAGGAGCCGCTGAAGTATGAGGCCATCAAGGTTCAGACCCGTAACTATAAGTCGTAATCCATCCACGTTGAACCCATATAACATTGAAATTTTATGGAAACTACAATTAGCGTAAACCTCAAGATTTGGCGTCAGCGTGGTCCCAAGGAACCCGGCAAGTTCGTCAAATATCACCTTGATAATGTATCCACCGGGTCCTCTTTCCTGGAAATGCTCGATATGCTCAATCAGCAGCTCGTCGACAAAGGGGAGGAGCCTGTAGTATTCGACAACGACTGCCGCGAAGGTATCTGCGGTATGTGCTCGCTCTACATCAACGGTCATCCCCACGGACCCGTTCAGGGCATCACTACCTGCCAGCTGCACATGCGCAAATTCCACGACGGCGACGAAATCACCATCGAGCCGTGGCGCTCGGCCGCTTTCCCCATCATCCGCGACCTTATCGTAGACCGTTCGGCTTTCGATAAGATCCAGCAGGCCGGCGGCTATGTAAGCTTCAACTGCGGCGGTGCTCCCGACGCCAACAACCTGCCCATCTCGAAGGAAGTTGCCGACGAGGCTATGGACTCCGCTACCTGCATCGGTTGCGGCGCCTGTGTGGCAGCCTGCAAGAACGGCTCGGCAATGCTCTTCGTATCGGCAAAGGTAAGCCAGTTTGCACTGCTTCCCCAGGGCCAGGTAGAGCGCGCACGTCGCGCCCGCGCAATGGTGAAGAAGATGGATGAACTTGGCTTCGGCAACTGCACCAACACCGGTGCCTGCGCCGCCGAATGCCCCAAGAACATCTCTCTGAGCAATATCGCCCGCCTGAACCGCGAGTTCATCAAGGCCAAGATTGCCGACTGATAAGATTGTCAAAAATCAATTTAGCTGATAAGATAATCAAATATCAATTTATAGGGACGCACCTCGCGTGCGCCCCTATATTTTTTGTATTTTTGCAGGGTAAATCTTTTATATATAGTTCGGCGATGATTACGGCACAGGATATACTTGATGCAATGGAGCCTATGCGTGATGCGCAGCAGGCCAGCCAGTTGATGCGATTCTTCAAAACCGGAGAAGGGGAGTATGGCGAAGGTGACCGATTCCTGGGCTTATGGGTGCCGCAGGTGAGACTGATTGTGAAGCAGGCGCGCCTTGATGTGCCGTTTCAGGAAATAGATAAGTTACTCGCATCTCCTTGGCACGAGGCGAGGCTTGCCGCATTGCTGTTGCTTGTGGAGGAGATGAAGGCGGCTTTGCCCGCCCGGCGCGGCAGTGAGGAGAAGCGTGTGCAAAAGTCGCTTCGCCGCGAGGGAATCGTCAGGTTTTATCTCGATAGGGCCGAGCGGGTCAACAACTGGGACCTCGTGGATTTGACCTGCCCGAAGATTTTGGGGGAATGGTTGCTGCACCCGAAAGCCGACGGCAGTATGCCCGACAGGGATGTGCTTTATCGGTTGGTAGGCTCGCGGAATCTGTGGGAGCAACGCATTGGCATCGTGTCAACCTGGCGACTGATACGCGCCGGGGAGACGGAAGATGCACTTCGCTTGGCTGAAATACTGCTGCCGCACCCACACGACCTCATTCATAAGGCCACGGGCTGGATGCTGCGCGAGGTAGGGAAAAAGGATATGGATGCCTTGGAGGCGTTTTTAGAAAAGCATTGCACAGCGATGTCGCGCACCACATTGCGCTATGCCATCGAGAAAATGGCCGACCCCCGTCGCCGCAGCTGGCTGGCCCGGTAAAAACCGACTTCTACCGTTTCCTATCTTTGACTACCGTTTCCTATCTTTGACTACCGTTTCCTATCGGTGACTGTTGTATTCTATCGATGGTTACCGTTTCCAAAACGAGGGTAACAGAAGAACAATATATGCAAACAGTTCGAGACGGCCAATGAGCATCACCAGCGAAAGAATATATTTCAGCGTGTCGGGCAGGGATGCAAAAGAGCCTCCAGCGCCTGTGGCTCCGTATCCCAGGCCATTGCACCCGAGGCAGGATGTAGCGATAAACGCAGAGTCGGTGAGATTGTAGCCGTATGCCGCAATGATTCCGGTAATGATAAACAGAAGCAACAGGTAAAGTGATGCAAACCCGGTAATGCGGGAGATTAAATCGCGGTCGATCGCTACACCATTGAGGCGCACAAGATATGTATGTTTCGGGGAAATCGTCTTTTTGATTTGGTTGATGGTGTTGCGGTACATCACCAGGATGCGGTCGATTTTCATACCGCCTGTAGTGGAGCCTGCGCACGCGCCCACATACATCAGGAAAAAAGTGAACAGAAGCGCCAACGTTCCCCAGCTCTCGGCGCCAGGTGCTCCGAAACCTGTGGATGTGATGGCCGATACAATGTGAAAGAGCGGATAAATCAGCGTGTCAGCCAGGTTGTCGCCAAAGCCTTGGGCAAGAGCATTTGCCAGCATTACGATATAGACTGCCATTACAATCAGAGCATAGGCTTTGAATACATCGTTGTGCAATATTGACTTGAACCCTTTCTTAGCTGCCGTATAGAGCAAGATGAAGTTCATACCGGCTACAAACATAATCACTGTGAGTATGATGTAAATGTAACTGGAATTCCAATAGGCTATCCCCTGGTTGTGAGTGGTGAATCCGCCTGTGGCAACGGCGGCAAAAGTCTGGCATACACTGTCGAAGAGATTCATCGGGCCGGCATACAGCAGCACGATAGACACTATTGTCAGCAAAGAATAAACGCCCCAGATTGAGAGGGCCGTCTGACGTATTCGCGGGTGCAGCTTGCTGTGGGTGATTCCGGTAGCTTCGGCTTGAAACATTGATATGCCGTTGCCCTTGTTCAGCTCAGGAAGCGCCGCCAGCATAAAAAGGATAATGCCCAGACCGCCAATCCATTGAAGAAAGGCACGCCAGAATAATATTCCGTGGCTTTGGCTGTCTATGTCGGTAATAATGCTTGCTCCGGTGGTGGTAAGGCCAGATATTACTTCGAAAAATGCATCGCAGAATCCAAGCGGATGGCTACTGAGCATAAATGGTATCACGCCGAAAAAGGCGAATACTACCCAGATCACTGCGGTAATCAGGAACCCTTCCCGGCTACGCAGAGGGCTTTGATATTTGCGGGTGAAAAATTCTGTCACGGAGCCGACTGCGAGTGCTGCCGCTGCCGCAAAGGCAAATCCGACCCAGTCGCTCTCGCTGTATAGAATGCAGACAATCAGTGGCACTGCGAGAAGCCCGGCTTCCACTAATATCAGATTGCCGAGTGTGCGTATAATCGAACCATACGATAAAGAAGCTGCCATAATTCTTAAGATTAACGTCGGAATTGGAGTAAGATTAACGTCGGAACCAGCGTCTAATTAAAATACCGGCTGACCTTGTTCAGAGCGCCGGGAGAATAGAATATCACCACGTGGTCGCCCGGAAGAATTTGTGTGCGACCTTCAGCAAAGAAGCCACGGTTGCCGCGTATAACACCGCCCACGGTGATATCGCGTGGTAACTTCAGTTCGGCCAGTGTTGCCGAAGTGATTTTTGCACCCTGTTTTGCCACAATATCGGCCACCTCGGCCTGTCCAAAGGTCAGGCGGCGAGTAGCCGACATGTCTTTATCGAATAACATAGCCATAATTTTACCGCTGTTCAGAATCTTTTTGTTGATGATGCGGTCGATTGAAAGGCTCTCGGCTTCGTCGATGTACTGTAATTCCTCGATACGCGCCGCCGTGCGAGGCACTCCGTGCTCGCGTGCCACCATACATGCCACAATGTTTTTCTCCGAACTGCCTGTAAGTGAGAGGAAAATGTCGCAAGAGTCGATACCCTCATCGGTAAGGGCCGTGATGTCATTTGCTTTGGTGTTTACAACCACGACATTATCGAAGCGCGAGGCTATGTAGTCGCAGCGGTCGGCGTCAGGGTCAATTACAGTTACCTGATAGCGGTGCCCTAACATTTCCAGAAGATTCTCAGTCACACGTCCGGCACCGGTAATCATAATTTTGCGCACACTGATGGTGCTTTGGCCACACAAAGGAGGCAATATACGGCAATTATCCTCAGTAAGTGCAAAATAAACAATGTCGTCTTGACGGAGCACATCGGAGCCGCGCGGAATTATCATAGAGTCGCCGCGTTTTATGGCCACAACGTGGAACAGACGCGGGTTGCCGGAAATTTGTTGCAGCTGCTTGCCACACATACTCCCTCCGGCATTCATACGCACTCCCACAACTACCAGCGCACCGTTGTGTAGCTCAAAACGGTCTACGGCCCAGCTGTTTTCAATAAACCGGTAAGCTTCTTCAGCAGCAAGCTTGTCGGAGTAGATGGTCATATCCACGCCGAAGCGCCGAAACATAGCACTGTCGGCAGGTGCTTCGTATTCGCTGTTGTCGACGCGAGCCACACATCTTTCGGCGCCGCAGTCCTTAGCTATCTGGCAAGCCACAAGGTTGGCGTTCTCATCTGGAGTGACGGCTACAAACAAATTGGCCGAGTTTACGCCACATTCCAGTAAATTGCTGCGTGAGAGAGGGCTGCCGTCGAAAGTTATGAAATTGCTTACGGCTTCAAGTCCTGCGAGATGTTCCCGGTCGGAACCGATGAGAACTACGTCCTGTCCTTCTACTGATAGTATATTGGCTATGTGTGTGCCGGTTTCGCCATCCCCGGCAATAATAATTTTCATAATTCACGTGATAAAAACGAATCATGCGCAAAATTAAGGAATAAATATTGGTATTCCAAAATAACTTTGCTTAGAAGGCTGGTGGAATAGTTTGGAAGTCTGAGATAGCTTGAAAGATGGTAAGATATGAAAGGGTGCTGGCTGCTCAGAGGGCGCGGGTGATGATGAAATCGAGGAGGGAGATAAAGGATTCGCGCGCGGGGGAGGCGGGGAAGTTGGCGCAGAGAATTTCGGTAGCCTGGTCGTGAAGCTGCCGCATACGGGTTTCAGCGTATTCTATGCCGCCGCCGTCGACTGCGTAGCGGATGAGCCGGTTGATTTCCTCGGTGTTAAGATTCTCACGGCTTGCCAGCTCCACCATTTCGCCGTGGCAGTCGCTGCTGTCGGTGAGCAGAACGTGGAGCAAGGGGAGGGTGATTTTGCCCTCGCGGAGGTCGTTGCCGGTGGGTTTGCCGATTTCAGCATCGGCAAAGTAATCGAAAATATCATCCTTAATCTGGAAGCAGAGGCCGAGCAGGCGGGCAAATTCGCGCAGCGCGTCGAGCTGCTTGCCGTCGGTGGCGCCCACGGCGTATGCTCCGACTTCGGCACAGCTTACGAAGAGGGAGGCCGTCTTGCGGTAGATGATATTGAAGTAATTTTCTTCGTCGGGATGGTTGTAGCGGGCGGTGTAGATTTCGTCAAGCTCGCCGATTGAGAGCAGACGGCCCAGCGAACCGATGGAGTCGACAATGCGGATGTCGGCTGTCTGCGATGCCAGAAGGAGTGAATTGGAGAGGAAGAAGTCGCCGATGAGCACAGCCAGGTGGTTGTCCCAAAGGCCGTTGATGGTTTTGGCGCCACGGCGGGTGACGGTGTCGTCGACCACGTCGTCGTGGATGAGCGAGGCGTTGTGGAGCAGCTCCACGGCCACGGCTCCGCGAATCACATTCTCGTTGACGGTGCCAAGCAGTTTCGCCGACAGGAAGACCATCACAGGCCGAATCTGCTTTCCCTTTTGCTCAAGATAGTGCTGCACTACCTTGTTCATCAGCTCATTGGGCGAGCGCAGAGTGTCCGAAATCAGGGCATTAAGCTGCTCGAGTTCGGGCGCAAGGGATTGGCGGATGGCTTGAAATTGACTCACGTTCGCGAAAAATTTAGCGCAAATTTACGAAAACTTTATGGAAAGACTGTAAAATACACAGGAAAAAGTTAACTTTGTAGTCGGAAACCTATCAATTAACCGATAATATCCTACGGATAGGAACAATATCATGAACAACGAAAATTCAAGAATAAAGACGCTGGAAAAAGTAGCCGTAAGATTCACCGGAGATTCCGGCGACGGCATGCAGCTTGCCGGTAACATATTCACGAATGTGTCGGCCGGAATGGGCAACTCTGTATCCACATTCCCCGACTATCCTGCCGAAATCCGCGCCCCGCAGGGTTCGCTGGGCGGCGTTTCGGGCTTCCAGGTGAGCATCGGTTCGGGCGTGCATACCCCCGGCGACCGCTGCGATGTGCTGGTGGCGATGAATCCGGCAGCGCTTAAGCAGAATCATCATTTTCTGAAGCCCGGCGGTGTGATTATCACCGACGCCGACTCCTTCCGCGAGGAGAATCTGCGCAAGGCAAAGTTTGCCACCGACGACCCCATAAGCGAGCTTGGCATCACCTCGCAGGTGGTGGAAGTGCCCGTGACCTCGATGACGAAAGCCGCCCTTGCCGATTCGGGAATGGATCAGAAAAGCATACTGAAGTGCCGCAATATCTTCGCCCTGGGGCTTATCTGCTGGCTGTTTGACCGGCCGGTGGAGAGCGCCGTGGAGATGCTGCGCAAGAAATTCGCCAAAAAGCCGGCGGTGGCCGAGGCAAATGCCAAGGTAATCCGTGCCGGATACGATTACGGCCACAATATACACGCGTCGGTATCGACCTATAAGGTTGAGACCGAGCCGATTGTGCCGGGTACATATACCGATGTAAAGGGCAATGAAGCCACTGCATGGGGCCTGATTCTTGCCGCAGAAAAGGCCGGGCTACCACTCTATCTGGGTTCTTATCCTATCACCCCTGCCACCGACATACTCCACGAACTGGCCAAGAGAAAGGACTTGGGCGTGAAAGCCTGCCAGATGGAAGATGAGATAGCCGGCGTATGTTCTGCTATCGGCGCATCGTTTGCCGGCAGCCTCGCCGCCACATCCACCTCAGGTCCCGGCCTGGCGCTCAAGAGCGAAGGCATCGGACTGGCCGTGATGGCGGAGTTGCCGTTGGTGGTAATCGACGTGCAGCGCGGCGGCCCCTCCACCGGTCTGCCTACCAAGACCGAGCAGACCGACCTGGCGCAGGCACTTTATGGCCGCAACGGCGAGTCGCCTATCGCTGTGGTGGCACCCACATCGCCCACCGACTGCTTCAATATGGCCTTCGAGGCCTCGCGCATAGCAGTGGAGCATATGACCCCGGTAGTGCTGCTGAGCGATGCCTTCATCGGCAACGGTTCATCGGCCTGGCGCATCCCCGAACCTGACGAATTTCCCGAAATCCATCCGCGCTATGTGCCTGAGGCACTGCGCGAAAAGTGGACACCCTATATGCGCGACGCCGAGTCGCTGGCCCGCTATTGGGCTGTGCCCGGCACACCCGGCCTGATGCACCGCATCGGCGGCCTGGAGAAAGATGAGCACTCTGGCGGCATATCCACCGACCCTGCCAATCACGGGAAGATGGTGCAGCTGCGCCGCGAGAAAATCGCCCGCATCGCCAACGACATACCGCTGCAGACCCTCCGGTGCGACAGCGAGGATGCCGATACGCTGCTGATAGGGTGGGGCGGCACCTACGGCCACCTCTACGACGCTGCCGAGGAGCTGCGCCGCCGCGGCCACAAAGTGGCGCTGGCACAATTCCGCTACATCAATCCGCTGCCGGCCAACACTGCCGAGATTTTTGCCCGTTTCAAGAATCTGATTGTTGCCGAACTCAATACGGGGCAGTTTGCCGATTATCTGCAGGCCCGTTTCCCGCGCCGCCTTTTCCGCCGCATCAATAAGGTGGAGGGGCAGCCATTCCTCGTATCGGAGGTTGTGGCCAAGGTTGAGGAAATCCTTGCCGGAAAGATTGAGACAGAATAAATCATAGTAAGAGTTATCCTATAATTAGAGTTATCCTAAAATTAGAGATTTCCACCTACGATTATGGAATGTATGACAGATAACAGGGAGTGCGCAGCTGCACAGAGCCAATGCGCTTCCGCTCAATATAAAGCCTCCGACTTCAAGAACGACAGCCCGGTGCGCTGGTGCGCCGGTTGCGGCGACCACGCCGTGCTCAATTCGCTCAACAAGGCTATGGCCGACCTGGGAATTGCTCCCGAAAAGACAGCGGTGATTTCCGGTATCGGTTGCTCGTCGCGCCTGCCTTACTATATGAATACCTACGGTTTTCACACCATCCACGGCCGTGCCGCAGCAGTGGCAACCGGTTTCAAGGTGGCCAACCCGGATATGACCGTATGGCAGATTTCTGGCGACGGCGACGGACTGGCTATCGGCGGCAACCACTTCATCCACGCTGTGCGCCGCAATGTCGACATAAATATCCTGCTGCTTAACAACCGCATCTACGGCTTGACGAAGGGGCAGTATTCCCCCACATCGGCCCGCGGATTCGTGTCGAAGTCGTCGCCCTACGGTACGACTGAAGACCCCTTCATCCCGGCCGAACTGGTGTTTGGCGCCCGAGGCAACTTCTTCGCCCGTGCCATCGACGTGGATCTGCCTGTGGCCCGCGAAGTGATGCTTGCCGCCGCGCGGCACAAAGGGTGCTCGGTGGTGGAAATCCTGCAGAACTGTATGATTTTCAACAACGGTATTCACGCCGGAATCACCGATAAGGAGGTGAGGGCCGACCGCACAATCCACCTTGTGCATGGACAGAAAATGCTCTTCGGCAAGAATAATGAGAAGGGCCTCGTGGCCGACGGATTTCAGCTGAAAGCGGTGACGGTTGGCGAGGATGGCTACACTCTCGACGATGTGCTTGTGCACGACGCGCACTCGCCGCTGAACTTCCTGCATCAGCAGCTGGCGATGATGGATGGCTCGGAGCTGCCGATGGCGATGGGCGTAATCCGCGACGTGGATTCTCCCGTCTACGACCAAGAGGTGAGCCGCCAGGTGGAAGAAGTGAAAGCCCGCAAGGGATTCACCACTCTGCGCTCGATGCTCCTCGCCGGAGATACCTGGACGGTGAAATAATCTGCTCTGAACACTCAGTTTTTCAAGAATAAGAAACTCGTTTTCAAGAATATTTTTTCAAAATCATCACATATATGGATAATCAGAACAATCCTCCCGTACCGCGCGGTGGTTCGCGCTACCAGCCGTCGGGACAGCCTTACCGGTCGCCCTACGATTCCCGCCGGGAGCAGGAATATGCACCGCAGGACGAACCATATCGCCCTCGGCAGGGTTATAATTCACAGCAGGGCTATGGTCAGCAGCAAGGTCAGAACCCCCAGCAGGGTTATGGTCAGCAGCCGCTATATTATGGCCAGCAGGGCTATGGTCAGCAGGGCTATGGTCAGCAGGGTAATCAGCCCATCTATATAAATCAGACGGTGGCAGCGCCGCCGTCGCAGTCAAACGGTATAGGCGTGGCCGGATTCGTGCTCTCTCTGGTGGCATTGCTTCTGTGCTGGACCCCGGTGATCGACTGGATTATATGGATTCTTGGCCTGATATTCTCGCTGATAGGCGTTTTCCGCAAACCTCGGGGCCTGGCGATAGCCGGTCTGGTGATTTCGCTCATCGGCCTGATAGCCATATTGCTCATAGCTGCGGCGGCAGCTGCGTTCTTCGCCACAATCTTCGAGATGTAGCACTGCAAAGCAGTTGTTTTTACTCTCTACACACTCTCTCCGGCTCTCTCCGGCGAATATAATTTTAGCAACTGTAATCATTTATACATCTGAAAAATCGAATAACAAATGGGTAAATTACTTACAGAATTCAAAGAATTCGCGATGAAAGGTAATGTCGTCGATATGGCAGTCGGTGTAATCATCGGCGGCGCTTTCGGCAAAATTGTCAGCTCGCTTGTCAACGATGTGATTATGCCGGTAGTGTCGATTCTTACCGGCGGTGTGAATTTCACCGACAAGAAAATCATACTCCGTCATCTCACCGATGCCGACGGCAATACCCTCACACAGTCGGCTGCCGACGCCATCACCGCAGCCGGCGGCGTGGTCAACCCCGAAGTGGCTCTCACCTGGGGCGTGTTTGTGCAGAGCATCGTCGACTTCCTGATCATCGCCTTCTGCATCTTTATGGCCATCCGCTTTATGACGAAGCTCAAGAACGCCACCAAGAAGGCTGAAGCCGAAGCCGAGGCAGCTCCCCCCGCTCCCTCGAAGGAAGAGGTGCTCCTTACGGAGATCCGTGACCTGCTGAAAGAGCAGAACAAGAAGGGCTAAGCCCACGGCGCAATCTGTGCCGAGCGTGCTCTTTGTCAGCGTGAACAAGCTGAAATTCTTTACGTGAACAAGTCGATATTCCTGATAGGTTTTATGGGCGCGGGCAAGACTACACTTGGCCGTGCCCTTGCGGTGCGTCTGCCCCGGCTGACCTATATCGACCTCGATGAGGAGATCGAGCGCCACGCCGGTATGTCGGTGTCGAAGATTTTCGCCACTTACGGCGAGAAGGTGTTCCGCACGATGGAGGCCGACGCTTTGCGCGACGTAGCTTCGCTCAGCAATGTAATCGTGGGCTGCGGGGGTGGTACTCCCTGCGCCGAAGGAAATATGGAATTGATGAACCGGTGCGGCACCACGGTGCTTCTGAGTGCCAGGAGGCCGACGTTGTTGCGGCGGTTGCTCGAAGCTCAGGCACAGCGGCCAAAGCTCAACGGTATGTCGGCCGATGAAGTGGCCGCTTACATCGATTCTGCTTTGGCCGAAAGAGCCGAGGCATACGGCAAGGCGCAGTACAGCTTCCCTTCCGACCGGCTTGAAAATGAGGCTGAGATAGAGGCGTCGTGCCGTTTCTTTATACGTAAATTCCTGCCGGGAGCACGCTCCTGAGGCAGCAAATACTCATAGCTGCTGCTCCGTCAAAGTATCAACTATAGCAGCAAACAATCATAGCAGAATATGAACTGTCCTACCCCTCAAGAAGCACCCTGCGACACAGCGGTGGCTTCGCGCAATCTCACCATCGGGCTGCCGCGATGCGTCAATAGCTCGGAGCAGCGTTTTCCGCTTACCCCGGAGGCGGTAAGCTCTCTCGTGGAGCGTGGCTTCCGCGTGATAATGGAGGAAAACGCAGCCGCGCATATCCATTACACCGACGCTGCATATCAGCGCGCCGGAGCCGAGATTGTGCCCCGTCGCCGCACGTTGGAGTCGGATATCGTGATACATCTGGCACCGCTTCCGCTGGAGGATATAGCCTCACTGCGCAAGGGGGCGCTGCTGCTTACGCTGGCCAATTTCTCGCGCGACAATGCCGCGGAGGTTATCCGCAGGCTCCTTGACCGGCATATCATCAACATTGCCATCGACCTGATAGCCGATGAAGCGGGGCATCTCCCGTTCGCTGATATTCTGTCGGAAATCGACGGCCGGGCAGCCACTGTGCTTGCCTCGTCGATGATGGCCGACCCGGTCAACGGCAAAGGAATCCTGCTTGGCGGCGTGTCGGGCGTGATTCCGTGCGAGGTAGTGATTTTAGGAAGCAATCTGGCGGCATGTGCAGCGGCCCGGTCGGCCGTGGGCCTCGGCGCTACAGTGAGAATGTTCGACGATGATGTCTACCGTCTGCGCCGTGCCCTTCGCCGAATCGGTGAAGGTGTAATCGGGTCGTCGGTTCACCCCAATGCGCTTGAAAATGCCCTGCGCACGGCCGATGTGGTGATTGCCACGTCGCTCCGTTGCCGTGTGGTGGTCGATGCTGAGGGTGAGCGGATTATGAAGAAAGGGGTGCTCGTCTACGACCTTACCGATGAGCCGGGCCGGGCATTCCCCGCTATGCCGCTCGTGGATCTGGGGTGCAGCAAGGCTTGCCCGCAGACCTCCGGCAAGCATTGCTGCCACTACAATGTGGGCAGTGCAGTGCCGCGCACAGCCGCTATGGCGCTGAGCGATACCTTCATTACTATGCTCGATGAGATTGTCCACACCGGTTATCGGACGTCGGCCATCCAGCTCACGGGTGGGATGCAGCGCGCAGCGCTTACGTTCCTGGGCAAGGTGGTCAACCGAAAGGCTGCCGAGATTGCCGGAGTGCGCTACACCGATATCAACCTGCTGCTCTCTCTGAGCTAAATATCAGGCTGCGGCCTCTGAGCAAAACATCTTTATCAGTCTGCGGCTTTATCAGTTGCGGCTTAACATTTCTGCAAACAATGGCAAAGGCAAAATTTTATACAGTATGGGTAGGGCGTCAGCCGGGCGTGTATGAGACCTGGGAGGACTGCGAGGAGCAGATTTCCGGTTTTTCCGGCGCAAAATATAAGTCGTTCCCCACGATGCAGGCAGCCGTGGAGGCATTCCGTGCGGCCGAGGATGAGGCTACCGAGACACTGCTCACCCGTATAGCCGTGCATAATGCAGAAAATATCGCCTGTGCTTCCTCAGATTCTTATGGAGCAAATATCGCCGGGTCGACAGCTGCGCCGCAGAGTGGTGCCGCAGGAGGGCAGCTGGGAGGCCCGACCCCGGCGCTGAGCAATCCGTCGGGTGTGCCGTTTAAGCCGGCGGTAGATTATTCACAGATCCCGGAAATCAACCTTTCGGCTATAGCCGTCGACGGCGCCTGTTCCGGAAATTCCGGTGCGATGGAATACCGCGGAGTGCGGGTGGCCGATGGTGTGGAACTGTTCCACGTGGGGCCGCTTGCCGGTGGCACGAACAATGTTGCTGAGTATCTTGCGCTGATTCACGGCCTGGCGATGCTTGATAAACAGGGGGATTCCACTACGCCGATATATACCGACTCGGCCAATGCCGTGGCATGGGTACGCAACCGTGGTTGCCGCACAAAACTGCAGCCAACGGCCGAAAATAAAAAAATATTTGAGTTGATAGCGCGGGCCAATGTGTGGATTTGCAGCCATAATCCGCGCAATCCCATATTGCGATGGGCCACCGATATATGGGGCGACATCCCCGCCGATTTCCACCGCAAATAACCTGGGCTAAAATTATCGGAAAAACTAATTTTAGCTAAGGTAGCTGAGGTAGCTAATTTAGCTAAGGTAGCTAATTTAGCTAATTGAGGGCGGGTGCTGGGATGCTATTTGCGAGGAAGGGCGGCTATTTGCGGGGATGAGCGGTGATGCGGGCGATAGTGGAGGTGAGGTGGGGAGTGGCGCGGATGGCCTCGGCGCGCCGGAGATAGGGGAGAGCCTGGGCGGTATCGCCTTTTTCGTTGTAATAATTGCCTAAGGTAAGGAGGGCGTCGTAGTCGTCGGGCACGAGGTCGAGAATCTGCTTGTAGGTGGCTATTCCTTTGTCGAATTCACCGCAAAGCATAGCGCCGCGTGCGTAGGAGGAAAGGAAACCCACATTGTCGGGGGCGCCCTGCAGCATACGGCTGCTGTATTCCATCATCTTGGCACCGTCGCGGCGGAAGATGTAATAGCGGAGAAGATAGTTGTCGGCCGGGCGGCGCATCCAGGGGTATGCTTCGCGCACGTGCAGGAGGAAATTGCCGTAGAGATTGCTGCGACCAAGCGAAAAACTTTCTGTCATCACCCGCGAAAGCACCGAATCGAAGGGGATTTTATTTTTCATCGCTCTGCCCATCAGGTCCATTTCCGCCACCGAATCGCCCCGCATAGCGTTGGCTACGATGGCTTTGCCGTAGGTCTGCGATATGTCGGGCCTCTGCTCTAACATCTGGTAGAATGTTGCGGCGGCCTGAGCCCACTCCTTCTGGGAGTAGAAACGGTTGGCCTTCAGCTCCAGACGGTCGTACGGGGTCTGGGCGGATGCTGTCGCCAGGGAGAATATCAGAAGGAAGAATATGGATAGTTGTCTCATACGAAAAGTGCGTTTGCTGCAAATAGTGAAGATGGTTCGATACCAATAGTAAAGATGGATTGCTGCAAATATAACACTTTTTCGGGTGCAATGGTCGTAAAGCAGGCAAAATTGACCTGAAAAGTTGCACATCTGCATATTATTTTCTATCTTAGCACCTCAGAAAAAACAGGTCGGCACCCCCTTCAGAGGTGCTCAGACGCATTTATATTAACGAAATAGACTGACCGATATATGATTAACCCTCACAGATATTGTGTGATAATGTGCGGCGGCGTGGGAAGCCGGTTCTGGCCCTACAGCCGTGAGTCGCGTCCCAAGCAATTTATAGATTTCCTCGGTACCGGCCGTACGCTCCTGCAGATGAGCTACGACCGTATTCTTCCCATCGTGCGCCCCGAAAATGTGCTGGTTGTGACCAATGCCAGGTATCTCGACCTTATCCGCGAGCAGTTGCCCGACGTGCCGGAGGACAACATCCTCCTGGAGCCTGCGCGGCGCAACACTGCCCCCTGCATTGCCTGGGCAGCATATCATATTGCGGCCAAAGACCCTGAGGCCAGCATAATGGTGGCTCCGAGCGATCATCTGATTACCCGCGAGGCGCTGTTTGAGGAGTCGATTCTCCGCGGATTTGATTTCGTGGAACACCACGACGCCCTGCTCACCCTCGGCATCAAGCCTACGCGGCCGGAGACCGGTTACGGCTATATCCAAGTGGGTGCGCCGGTCGACGGTAACATATTCAAAGTGAAGACATTCACCGAAAAGCCGAAACTCGAACTGGCAAAGGTATTCCTGGAGACAGGGGAATTTTTCTGGAATTCCGGAATCTTCCTTTGGTCGGTCAAGAGCATCATAGATGCCCTGAAACAGAATGCGCCTGACCTGTCGCGCAGCTTCGACGAAGGGCTTGATAAATTTGGCACCCCGGCCGAGAAACAATTTATAGTGGAGAATTTTCCCGGTTGCATAAGCATTTCCATCGACTTCGCCGTAATGGAGAAAGCCAAGAATGTGTATGTGGAAACTGTGGATTTCGGCTGGAATGACCTCGGCACCTGGAGCGCACTCTACGACAATTCGCCAAAGAACCGCGACGCCAACGTCACCCAGAACTGTACGGTGATGGCGTTCAATGCCACCGACAATATCTTTGCCGTAGATGGCGAGAAACTGGTGGTAGTATACGGGCTGAAAGGATACATTGTGGCCGATGCCGGCGATGTGCTGCTGATTTGTCCCAAGAGCGAGGAGCAGCGCATCAAGCAGATGGTAAATGATGTGAAAATGACTCTCGGCGATAAATATCTGTGATTTTGCAGGGCGGTCTGAAATAAACGATTCCGGCGGTCTGAAATAAATGATTTTAGAAAACAAGTGTATATGATGCAGCGAAAATGGCGCACGGGGCGCATACTCCGCGTGGCGCGTGTGGTGGTGCAGACGGTGTTTCTGCTGATGTGCACCACGCTGCTTGCTGCATCCGGCTGGGCAATAGCCTTGAAACTGGGCTGGGTGGCCGGGCTGCAACTTGTGCCGCTCGTGCTGGGAATGAGTGTGAGCGCACTGCTGATATGGGTGGCGCTGACTCTGCTTTTCGGACGAATCTACTGCTCGACCGTCTGCCCCCTGGGTGCGGTGCAGGATGCCGTGGCGCGTATTCCCCGTTTCACCCGCAAGCAACGTCTGCGTAAGCCTTATCATTTTGCTCCCGCCAACAATCGCCTGCGATATGGTGCGCTATCGGTGGTGGTGATTGCGGCTGCCGCCGGACTTACACTGCTGCTGGCGCTGCTCGACCCGTACTCGGCCTTCGCCAGGATGGTGACATCGCTGCTGGGACCGGTGGTGCAGCTCGGCACCGACGGGGGAGTGGTGACAGCCTCGCTGGCCTCATTCGCCGTGGCGCTCGTAACGCTTGTGGCCATCGCCGTGGCCTCGTGGCGCAAAGGAAGACTTTACTGCAACACCCTCTGCCCGGTGGGTGGCACTCTCAGTCTGATAAGCCGCTATTCCTTCTTTCATTTCGATATCGACACCGACCTGTGTGTCAACTGCCGCCGCTGCGAGCATGTGTGCAAGGCGCAGTGCATTTCGCCCGACGACCACACCGTCGACGGGTCGCGCTGCGTGGTATGCTTCGACTGCGTGGATGTGTGCAGCGAGAATGCCATACGCTATACTTTCCGCCATAAACGGCTCTCGATACCGATGCTCCAGCGCATACGCACCGGGGTTGCTACTGCTTCCGGCGCACAGATCTCCTCCCCGGCGGCTGATGGCGCGGTGAAGGCAAACCATACATCCGATGCCGTGAAAGCTGACCACGCGGCTGATGGTGCGGTAAAGGTTGACCGCCGACAATTTTTGGCCACCGGATTGATAGTGGGGCTGGCGCCTGCCGCCGCCACAATCCTCAAAGCCGCCGACCGGTTGGCCCCTCCCTCCGAGGGTAAGGTAGACATACATCCAACACATCCTGTGGTGCCTCCGGGAAGCCGGTCGATGGATGATTTTCTGGAGCGTTGTACAGGTTGCGGCCTGTGTGTGGCGCAATGCCCTACCCATGTATTGCGGCCCTCGGCTCGCGAACTTGGCTGGGCGCATCTGCTGCATCCGGTGATGGATTACGACCGCGGCTTCTGCCGTTATAACTGCACCCGCTGCACGGAAATTTGCCCCACAACGGCGCTCTCTCCCCTCACTGTTGAGGAAAAACATATCTTCATAATCGGTCACGCCCGGGTGGAGGTGGCCAACTGTATAGGTTGCGGCGCCTGCGCGCAGGTGTGCCCCAAACAGACCATAAGCCTGAAGCCGCGTCCGTTGCCACCGTCGGGCTACCGGGGAAGCACATCGCCAATGATGGCGGTGGTCGACACCACGGCCTGCATCGGTTGCGGCGCCTGCCAGAACGTTTGCCCGGCAAAGCCGTACAAGGCCATTGTGGTTGATGTAATAGTCTAACAATCAATGATATAAACCAATAATTACCAAACTATAAAATGCGTCAGTACCTCGATCTTCTGCAGCATATACTCGACCACGGCACCGATAAATCGGACCGTACTGGCACCGGCACCCGTTCGGTGTTCGGCTATCAGATGCGCTTCAACCTTGAGGAGGGATTCCCTCTGCTTACCACCAAAAAACTTCACCTCAAGTCGATTATCTATGAGCTTCTCTGGTTTTTGAAAGGCGACACGAATGTGAAGTATCTGCAGGACAACGGGGTGAGAATCTGGAACGAATGGGCCGACCCCGACGGCAGCCTGGGACATATCTACGGCTATCAGTGGCGCTCCTGGCCCGGCTACGACGGCGAATTTATCGACCAGATTTCGCAGGCTGTGGAGGACATCAAGCACAATCCCGACTCGCGCCGCATAATCGTGAGCGCCTGGAATGTGGCTGACCTGAAAAGGATGAATCTGCCCCCCTGCCACGCATTTTTCCAGTTTTATGTGGCCGACGGGCGCCTTAGCTGCCAGCTATATCAGCGCAGCGCCGACTGCTTCCTGGGCGTGCCCTTCAACATCGCCTCCTACGCGCTGCTCACGATGATGATGGCGCAGGTGTGCGGACTCCGGCCGGGCGATTTCGTGCATACCCTTGGCGACGCACATATCTACCGCAACCATTTCGACCAGGCCCGCGAACAGCTTACACGCACTCCGCGCGCGCTGCCGGTGATGAAAATCAATCCGGAAGTGAAGTCGATATTCGATTTCCAGTACTCCGATTTCACTCTCGAAGGCTACGACCCGCTGCCACACATCAAGGCCACGGTGAGTGTGTGATGCAGTGCCGGAGTGTGATTTTAAATATGCGTGTGCAACGTAACTCTTTGAATATCAACAATAATGAATGTCTCGATAATAGCCGCTGTAGCGCGGCACAATGCCATCGGCCGCAACGGCGACCTGCTTTTCCACCTGTCGCCTGACTTGAAGCGGTTTAAGCAGCTCACCTCCGGCCATACGGTGATAATGGGAAGAAAGACCTTTGAGTCGCTGCCAAAGGGGGCGCTTCCCAACCGTCGCAACATCGTGGTGAGCCGTAGCGCCGACCGCACATTTGAGGGCGCTGAGCGGGCCGTCTCGGTGGCGGATGCTATCAGAATGGCGTCGGAAGCAGGTGAGAGCGAGGCGTTTATCATCGGCGGCGGTCAGATTTATGCGCAGGCGCTTCCGATGGCCGACCGGCTGGAACTGACCTATGTGGAGGCCGAGGCTCCCGATGCCGATACATTTTTCCCGGAGGTTGATCCCTCGCAGTGGGAAGAAACAGCCTCCGACGGTCCGCATCTCGACCCGAAGTCGGGTCTGACGTATGTTTTCGTTTGCTTATCCCGAAAATAAAGCGTAACTTTGCAATCGCTTTGCCCTGGTAGTTCAACGGATAGAATAGGTGTTTCCTAAACATTAGATAGCAGTTCGATTCTGCTCCGGGGTACTAAGAGTCGGTTCGACAATAAATATGCGTTCGTCCTCCATAATGCGCACGCTACTGATTGGGGCGATAGCCCTGATGGTTGCAGCCTGTGCCTCCATCGGTCGCCCCGAGGGAGGACCGCGCGACGTGACCCCTCCCGAATATGTAAGAGCTTCGCCGGAGCCGGGCGCCATCAATGTCGACCGCAACCGTATTGACATCTGGTTTAACGAGAATATCAATCTCGATGACCCCAACAACAAGGTGGTGGTATCGCCGGTGCAGAAGGAAAATGCGCGCGTGAGCGCCAACGGCCGGCACCTTACGGTGGAATTTCGCGATACGCTGCGCGACTCCACAACCTATACTATTGATTTTGCCGATGCTATCCGCGACCTGAACGAGAATAATCCGCTCGATGGGTTCGCTTACGATTTTTCCACCGGACCATATATCGACACCCTCACAATTTCGGGTATGGTGTTCAAGGCACGCAACTTAGAGCCGGCCCAGGGGATGATTGTGGGCGTGTACGCTAATCCGGCCGATTCCGCAATCAAGACGTTGCCGCTTGAAAGAGTGGCGAAAACCAACCAGTTAGGGCAGTTCACCATCCGCGGTCTGCGCCCCGGCGACTATCGCGTGTATGCCATCGACGACCGCAACCGCGACTGGCACTGGGACCGCTCGGAGGATGTGGCCTTTTTTCCGCTGACGGTGAGCCCGTCGGTGACGGAGATTGAGGTGACCGATACACTCCGCGCCAGCGACGGCACCGATTCGATAGTGCCCCGCAAGGCGTGGCATTATCTGCCTGATGATTTGCTGCTGACCTGGTTTAATGAGAATTACAAATCGCAATACCTGCGCGACAACAAGCGCACGTCGCAGCGGCAGATAGAGCTGAAATTTGGTGCGCCGGTAGATTCGATGCCCAGGCTGAGGGTGCTTAACGGCGCTTTTGCCGGCAGAGATCTTAGTGGCCTGTCGAAATTGGAGATGCGCGCCGAACGCGACTCGATGGTGTACTGGCTGGCCGATACGATGCTGGTGAATCAGGATTCTATCCTGCTGGAGACACGTTACCGGAAGACCGATACGCTCGACAACCTTGTATGGCAGACCGATACATTGAAGATGTTCTGGAAGCGCCCGAAGGTCGACGAAAAGAAAAAGAAGAAAAAGGAGGAAGAGGCAGCCGACTCTTTGCCTCAGATTACATTCCTCAACTTCAAGGCAGAGGGCTCGTCGGCACAGGATCTGAACAAACCGGTTGACTTTACCGCCGGAGAGCCGCTGGCGCCGGTGTCGGATAAGGTATGGCGCCTTGAAATGGCTGAAGATACCTTGTGGCGGCGTGTCGCCGATGCCACATTGCTTCCCGACAGTGTGTCGCCCCGCAAACTGATGCTGCGCAGCAAATGGGTGGAGGGCACGAAATACCGGTTCATTGTGGATTCTGCCGGGATAAGCAACATCTACGGAGAGTTTAACAAGCCGTTTACCCACGAGTTTACCACCAAGAAGATGGAGGACTACGGGGTAATCTATATGAATCTCACCGATTTGGGCGAGCTTGGATTGCCTGATTCCACGGCGGTGTATGTGGAACTGTTGTCGAAATCCGACGAACCCGTGGCTGTGAGCCGCGTGGAGAAAGGTACGGCCACATTCCGATATATCGAGCCGGGCACATATTATGCGCGGGCATATATGGACACCAATGGCGACAGCCTCTGGACCACCGGAAGTGTGGAGCAGAAGCGCCTGCCCGAGGATGTGTTCTATTATCCCAAAAAGCTCGTGCTGAAGAAAAACTGGGATCTGGAGCAGGACTGGGCATTGCTTGAAACGGCGGTGGATCAGCAGAAACCGCAGGAAATCAAGAAGAACAAGCCTAAGGATCTGAAGAACCTGCCACCCGAACAGGATGAAGAGAATATGGAAGATGAGTTTGGCAACGGCTTTGACCCCGAACAGGGTGCCTGGGGCAACGGCTCATCCTACAATAACGCCGGATACAACCAGCGCGGCAACAGCCGCTTCCAGACTACCGGTCGCGGAGGTATGCGTACCGCCCGGCAATATTAGAAAAAGACTCAGCCGATATTAGCGATAGACTCAGCCGATATTAGCAAAAGACACAGCCGATGACGCTTGATAAGGAGATGATAAAATCGCCGCAGATGTGGCAGCTTTTGATGGAGCCGGTGGCTTCGTCGCTCCACGTTATGGCCTTTTCACCCTTTGAGCATCACGCGCTTATCTCCGGCGATATTCCGCTGGATGCCACAATGCCGGCGCTGAGCGCTTTCCAGGAGGCGGTCTACAGCAATTCGCTGCTGACATCCGACTTCCGGTCGGTGACGGTGCTCCTGCCGCAGGAGCGATTCTTGGTGATTCCCTCCGAGGGAGAACTGAGCGAAGATGCGGCGCTTGAGGCGTTCAGCAAGGCTTTCCCGGCACCGAATCCTGAGGGCACCGGCGGCCAGTTGCTCACCGAGCATCTTCAGGGACTTCATTGCAGTGTGGCGATGGAGGTTGACAAGGAGTTTCTCAACTTTCTGAGGCGCACTTTCAACAATCCGCGAATCACTCACACGCTTGCTCCGCAGGCGCTTTACTTCAATACCGGCAACCGGCTGCGCACCCGCGGCAAGATGTTTGTGAATCTCCACGACTCGCGCGCCGATGTGGTGGTGCTGGGGCAGGGTGCGCCGCTCCTGCTCAATTCCTACAAAGTACGCGACCCGAGGGATGCGCTGTATTATGTGATGGCAGCCCGCACGGCTTTCTCGATAGATGATACCGAGGAGATAATCATAGCCGGAGAGCCTGAGGCTCGCACAGCGGTGTCGGGACTCCTTCGCCGCCACGTGCGCTACGTGATGCCGGCGATTGTGCCTTCGGCGATGTTCAAGGCGGGCAGAGCAGCGCTGCGCACACCTTTCGAACTGATAGTGGCGCCGCTGGTGTAACAGGCAGCTAATAAAAGATCTTAGCTAATTTAGCTAATTTAGCTAAGATAGCTAATTTAGCTAAGGTAGCTGGCGAGTGAGAAAATGATAATGATTAGAATTACCGGAAAATGCGAATAATCCGAGGAAAATACGGGCGCCGCAGATTCGATGTGCCCACAAATATTACGGCGCGGCCAACTACCGATTTCGCCCGCGAGAATATCTTCAATGTGCTGGAGAATCTGGTCGACTTCGAGGGTGATGCCCCCGAGGCGCTTGACCTGTTTGCCGGCACCGGCGCGGTGTCGTTTGAGTTGCTTTCGCGTGGCTGCCGAAGTGTTACCTCGGTGGAGAAGGCCACTACGCAGGCTAATTTTATCCGCAAAGTGGCAGGTATTCTTGGCGACCCGGGGCACCGGCTGGTGAAAGGTGATGCGCTTCGCTTTATCGAGGCATCGCCCCATAGTTATGATTTGGTGTTTGCCGACCCTCCATACGATTTGCCCGGTTTTGCCGAGATTCCCGGAAAGGTGCTGGCCTCAAAATTGCTGCATCCCGGTTCTGTATTTATCATCGAACATTCCGGAAAACACGATTTTTCATCGTTGCCCCATTTCCTGGAGCACCGCGCCTACGGGTCGGTGAATTTCTCGATTTTCAGAATACCGGAGGAGGATACCCCCGCTGAATAAACAGCAAAGGGTGGCTGCCTGAATAAGGGAAATCAGCTTAAATAAGATAAGGTAGGGAAGTCAGCTGACGGTGATGGAAGTGGGGAAGTCAGCTGACGGTGATGGAAGTGGGGAAATCAGCTGAAAGTGAGGACTATAATTTGCGCCAGTACTACCCGGAGCACCATCGTGACGGGGTAGACAGTGGCGTAGATGACAGCTGCGCTGTCGCCCGGGAGGGTGCCGTTGATGTAGTCGAGCGCCATCGGATTGGCCATAGCGCCGCAAAGCATACCGGATGCGCGGCCGAAATCCACTTTGCACCAGCGCATAGTCACCGGTGCCATAATCAGCACGGGTATCATAGTAATCAGGAAACCAAGACCAATCCAGAGCATACCGTCGGCGCGCATAATCGTGTCGAGGAATCCGGCACCGGCATCCAGGCCGAGGCAGGCCAGGAAGAGCGACAGACCTATGCCTCGGAGCATCAGGTTGGCCGAGCGAGTGGTGTAGGTGACCAGATGGAAGTTCGGGCCGAAGCGCCCTACAAGTATTCCGACAATCATAGGACCACCGGCCAAACCGATTTTCACCGGGGTGTCGAGCCCGGGAAGCATAATGGGGATGGCGCCGAGAATCAGGCCGAGCACCAGACCGATGAAGATGGCGGCGAGGTTCGGATCCTTCAGGTCGGCGTCGGTGTTGCCGAGAAGTTTTGCTACCTCGTCGATTGCTTCCTGACGCCCCACCACGGTAAGGCGGTCGCCCAGTTGCAGCACAAGGTCGGGTGTGGCGAGCAGCTGCACACCGGCGCGCATCACGCGGGAAATATTTATGCCATAACTGTTGCGCAGGTGCAGCGAGCCGAGTTTGCGGCCGTTGATACCAGGCTTGGAGATTACGACGTGGCGCGATACGAGCGTAGAGTCGATGGCGTTCCAGTCAATGTCGTCACGGTTCCAGTCCTTTTCCTCCTGAGTGCCGAAGACCATACGCAGCTCGGGCGCTTCGGTGTCGGTGGTGATGGCCAGCAGACGGTCGCCCTCATGGAGTACCGTATGCGAGTCGGGCACAACCACTTTCTTGTTGTGCCATAGGCGCGAAATCACGAAGTGACAGTGTGCTATCTCAACAATCTGCTTGATTGACATACCGAAAATTGCAGGATTGGAGATGCGGAAGGTGGCGATGTAGGTGTGATTGGCTTCATCGCTCTCGGGGCGCGGCATGTCGCAGGGGCGCACAAAGAGTCGGCGGATGATGATGAGGGCGATGATTACGCCAATCACGCCTAACGGGTAGGTGACGGCGCAACCGAGTGCGGCATCCTGCACTGACTGGCCTAACTGCGCGAGCGACTGCTGAGCGGCGCCTAAGGCGGGGGTGTTGGTGGTGGCGCCGGCGAGCACACCGGCCATATCGCCGATGTTCTGGCCTGGAATGAAGCTGAAGGCAATGGCCATAGCCGTGCCTAACAGAATCACTACGATGCAGAGGAGATTAAGGCGCACGCCTCCGGTGCGGAAGGTATTGAAGAAGCCGGGGCCGACTTTCAGACCAAGTTCGTAGACAAATAGGGCCAGACCGAAGTTTTCGGCGTAGGCGAGCATAGCGGGGTCGATGGCCAGCCCGAGGTGACCTGCAAGGATGCCGGCGAAAAATACGAATGCCACACCAAGCGACACGCCGCGAAATCGCAGTTTGCCCAGGCCGAGACCTACGGCAATAATCAGCGACAGCACAATAAGCGCCTGCAGAGGAGTCTGCTCCGTGAAAAGATTATTAAGCCACTGCATCATTAAGCCACTGCATCAGAGTTTGAAAGTGACGATACGCCAAATGGTGAGAAACAGAATTTTGATATCGAGCCAGATTGAGAATTTGTCGATATACTCAAGATCGGCATTGACCCTTTTGGCCATATTCTCCACTTCGGGAGTGGGGCCGCGGAACCCTTCGACTTGTGCCAAGCCTGTCAGGCCGGGGCGCATATCGTGGCGACGCATATAATCGGGAATCCGTGTGGAATAGAAATCGGTGTGAACCAGCATGTGGGGGCGCGGACCTATCACCGACATATCGCCTACGAGAATGTTGACAAACTGTGGAAGCTCGTCGAGCGATGTGCGGCGCAGGATTCTGCCAATCGGAGTGATGCGGGGGTCGTTGGCGTTGGCCTGGGCGGTGTCGGCCTCCGGGTTGATGTACATCGAGCGGAATTTAAGCAGCTCGAAAGTGCGCCCTTTGTAACCGGTGCGCTTCTGACGGAAGAATATGCCTCCGGGCGATGTGACCAGAATCCATATAGCAATCACCAGCCAAAGCGGTGTGAGGACCACGATGGCTGTCAGTGCAAAAAATATGTCGAATATACGTTTGAGTGCTTTTTGCATTGTGT